>WJME01000273.1 GCA_014728115.1 Candidatus Zhuqueibacterota bacterium
AACCTCTCGGCTGACGAATCGACAGATGAACCAAAGCTATCATCTCAACCATGGTCGAACAAGGCGGGAGAGCGTGTTGAGCCGCCGGAGGATCCTGGCCACGCAGCTATTGCCTGCCGGCCATGCCAGGATTTGAAAAACGCACCGGCCCTTACTCGTTAGCAGAACATGAAATCCCCCTGCAATAGCTGCGGGGACAAAGCCGGAGGCGGAAAACGTATGAAGGTGGAAATGTGGGAACGTGGGAACGTGAAAAACGTAAAAGCATGAAAAATCAGTGCATAAAATGTAAAAGAACGATCATAAATGTACTTTACCATATTTTTTGTTTTTTTTATTGCATTAATTGTGCAAATAATGTAAAATTATTCATGATTTATTGCTTTTAGTTTTATCGTTGCTGTCCAAAATAATAAAAAACTGGATCTTTTCAGGTCAAAGCAAGCAAGTGTTCATAAAATGGTTTTTCACCAAAAAGTTCTCCTTTGCGGCTTTGCGCCTTCGCGTGAGGTTTATCAACGATTTAAAAAAAAGGCGAATAAAATGCAAACAAAATGGCATTCAACGGTTTCGATCTTGATGCTTTTGGCGCTTTGGGGCGTTTCGCAGGCTCAATCGCTCGGATTAGAGATGGGAGCTGCGGCGGTCGAGAATTTTTCCTCCCCTCCGATGAATTATGGATTCTCCGCAGACCTCCTTTTAACGGACCATGTGCTTTGCAATGTATCCCTTAATGTCTGGAACGGTCAAGACGTCGAATATACCAAAGACATGGACACCCCCACCCTCTGGAGCGATCGCACCTACTTTGGGAATTCCGGTTTGAATTTCAGTCTTTATTACAAGGTTTTCAGCACGACCAGGAGTTCTGTTTATCTCGGCTCCGGATTGGGACGCCATGAAATGATTCGCCTGAGCCGGCTCCATACAAAAACCTCGTTTCCTCTGGCGACGTTCTTGATTTCAGCACGCCTCGATTACAACATAGCCAAACGGATTTCGGTATACGCCAAGTCAAGCATGAACACAAGAGATTTAAATGAACATCCCGCGTGGGGACTGGTGAATATGGGGATTAAATATACATTATAACAATCGTTTCGAGACCGCTATGAGCGTGGGAACGTGAAAAACGTATGAACGTCGAAACGTCTGAACGTGGGAACGTGAGAACGTGAGAACGTGAGAACGTGGGAACGTGAGAACGTGGGAACGTGGGAACATGGGACCGTAAAATCAGGGGGATTTTGGCTCTTTCAAGGCGAATATTTGAATTTTTCAGGTCAAGAGGGTGGGATTCAATTGGCCGACACCGGACAAAGCTCATAAATACGTCCGTATTGTTCTGCGGAGTTGAGATCGCCTTTGCGCAACGCCTCTCGGACATTATCCAGCTTGTAAGCATCATCCGGGCTGAGAAAAGGCGCCCAGCCCGTAGCATCGTCGATTAATTCGACATTTAACTCGGCACCATATTTTCCTTCATGGACAAATTTTTTCTTTTGTCTTTGCATTTTTAGCGCCTCTAAAAATGTTTCATCCCATCGTTCTGGATCCGGGCGACAAGCTGTTATCGACACAACAGGCTCGTCAAATCCCTTGGTGCCAATTCGTCATAACCATGTTCAGATATGCGCACGCTACTCTGTCGGGTCGATCCTGATATCCTGAAACATCGTGCCAAAAGATACTGCGTCAACCCGATCGGCGAGTGGAAAAGAATGATCCCCGGCATGGATGACATAGAGGTGGTTCAATTTCAGTGATATCAGCGCACTGTTCATGGATGCCGTTAGCTTGGGTGAAGACGTTCGTTTGATCTCAAAGCCAAACCGCCGTTGTCCCCAGTGGATCAACAAATCCAGTTCGGCACCACTGTGTGTTGCCCAGAAATAGCAGTCCATAAAGTCGACATCCAGATGTCGCACCAATTGTTCGATCACAAATCCTTCCCACGAGGCTCCGATTTTCGGATGCCCCTCGAGGTCTGCAATGGTTTGAATATTCAACAGAGTATGCAACAAGCCGCTGTCCACGATGAATATTTTTGCGGATTTGACCTGACGTTTGGAGATATTTTCATACCAGGGCTGTAGCTGTCTCACCACCAGAGCGGAGGTCAGGATATCGAGATAGTGTTTGATTGTTGTATGCGCCACACCAAAGGAACGACCGATTTCCGAGGCGTTCCACACCTGGCCATGATAATGGGCAAGCATGGACCAGAATTTTCTCAGTGTGGTTGAGTTAATATTGATCCCCAGTTGGGGAATATCCCGTTCCAGAAAAGTTCGGATAAACCCACGACGCCAATCCACGCTGGTCTTGAGGGTGCGAGAGAGGAAGGAGCGGGGAAATGCCCCTCTGAGCCACAAGTTCCGCCATTGATCTGGACCTACTTCATGGAGATGGAATCCCCCCAGCTCGTGATAGACAATACGTCCGGCCAGGGTTTCCGATCCCTGACGCAACAGATGCGGGGAAGCGCTGCCGAGGATTAAAAAGGTAGCGTGTGGGTCGGGACGATCTGCCAGGACCCGCAGCACAGGAAACAATTCCGGCATCCGCTGTATCTCATCGATCACGATCAGGCCGCGCAGATGTTTGAGAGCCAGCATCGGATCGGCCAACCGTGCCATATCTTCGGGATTTTCGAGATCAAAAACTGTGGATTCATCCGCAGAACGTTCGATGACCTGTCGGGCCAGTGTCGTCTTGCCCACTTGCCGTGCACCGATAACCCCCACCACCGGAAAATCGTGCAACAAGTCCTGCACCTTTTGGATTTCCTTGTCTCGAATAATCATAGTCATCACCCTGAAATTTGAGTGACCAACACTCATTTTTCAAGTACCAATATTTTACAAAAACTTTAATATATAAAATGTATGTCTTGCAATCTATAAAAGCAAGCGTAATATGGATCAGCGAGGTCGGACCAAATCACACCCAACAAATATAAACAATCAAGACCAAAAACCGCAAAAAACCTTTCTTAGAAAGCATCATTCACCCCTTAAAACCGCTTCTAACGCATTCGCAAGTATTGGCAGCGTTGAGCATGGCACGCCAACCACATCGTGGCTGCCGGCGTGGCGAGTCTGATGGCACCAGCGTTTGGATGTAGGAGCGTGGGGAAGATAAAAGCGTGAGAACGTGGAAAACGTGGGAACGTCGAAACGTCTGAACGTGGGAACGTGAAAAACGTATGAACGTGGGAACGTGGAAAACGTGTGAACATCGACACGCAGGAATGTGCAAACCGGCCATCACTGAAAACGTCAGGATGGCCGGTCATCGGAATCTGGGAAACAATAGTTTTATAGCGCCACCTCTGGCAGATCAGATCTGCTAAAGGAGCAAGCAACCGGATCAGGAACCGGCCGGAAGGGCGGTCATGGTAAAGACCATCACAAACAGGGCAACGGTTTCGATCACACCAAGAACCATAATATAGTTACCAAATCCTTTACCCGTCTCTGCCAAAGCATCGGCGGCTTTAGCACCGGCTTTGCCCTGCATATAAGCGGACATGCCCATGGCGATACCGGCAAAGAGTCCGAGCAAGAGTTGATTCAAATAGGTTTCCGGAGGCAGATTAGCCCCTTGAATGGCATTGCGCAAGATCATACCATAGATGGTTTGAGACAAGGGTGCGCCGACAAAAGCGACCAGAATAAACGGGGCGGCCTTGTTCTGTGAAAAAGCGCGCTTCCAGGCACCGATCGCCGAAAGCCCGGCCATACCCGTCCCGAGCGCAGAACCAATGGCTGCGACAGCCAAAGAAACACTCAAATCACCAAAACCTGCTATCATTACGTACTCCTTTCTGTGGAATCATGGAATGAAACTGTATACACTTTCGATATCCGCACACGGACATCATGTTTGATTTCAAGATCTCGTTCCTGCTGCCAGGAAAAAGACCGCGAGCCCGTTGCTTATTTTTTGAACGGGTTGTATTTTTTGCCTGCCCACTGCATGTCGACATGGCTGGAAAACTCGAGCATATTCAAACGAACGCCATGTACCAGAACAGCCATGAGGGCAAGGGTTATGTTGAGGGCATGGCCCAAAAACAGCACAATCACGGCCATGAGACCGCCCAGAATCGAATCGATTCCCGAGCCGATCGCCATATCGTTAAAACTGGAGGCGACGATCACGGTCGCCATACCGACGGCGAACAGACGGATATAGGATACGACATCGGAAAAACTGTTGATCATGCTCAAAGGCAGATTGCCCAGTGTGATCAGCATCCCCTTGAGGATATTTTTTTGAAAATTTGCAAAAAGCAGAATAATCGCGGCACCGATCGCAATCAGCAGCATGGTAAAATCGGGCATGGCACTGCCCAGCACCAGTGAATTGGCGATAAAATAGATGCCGACTAGAACGACAATCCAGCCGATCTCGGCCAGGGCCGTGATCGAATTGATCTTTTTAATGGCGGCCAGCAAATGTCCGAGCGAAAGATGGATGGCCCCGATGATAAACGTCAGCTGCATCAGGGTCGCCTGATTGACATCGGAAAAGCTGTAAATATCATCGATGATAAATTCGCGCAGCACGGGCCATTGCGATATCGCTTCGGAACCGAACCAGGTGCCTGAAAACAATCCCCATAAAATGGTGCTGAAACTCAACAGATACATCAGGCGGAACACCTCTCTGGGGGCATCCTTTTTCTTGCGTGCAAAATACCAGGTGCCGAAAAGCATCACCAGCCCGTAACCGGCATCACCGACGAGCATGGCATAAAAGATGCTGAAAAAGGCGAGAAAAACCAAACTGATATCCTGTTCCTTGTATCCCGGCACCGTACCCATAAAATTGAACAGGGGCTGAATCATGCGCAGCCACCTGGGCTGGCGCAAAAGCGTGGGCACCTCGTCAGGATTCTCCGGCTCTTCCACGATCAGGCCCAGTCCCTGTTTCTCGGCCAGCGTTTCGAGTTCCGCAACCGTATCTGCGGGGCAAAATCCCTGCAGATAGATAATATTTTCACTGCCGTCCATGCTGGCGGCAACGGTATTGAACTCGAGGGTTTTCAGCAGAGCCTGGCGGTAATCGAGCAGCACATCCCGGGCATAGCTCATTTCCGCAAAAGAATCATCGATCAGTTGAATTTCGCTCTTTAAGCGGTTCATCTCTTTTACCAGGGACGCATACTCGACCTCTGGAATCGGATCTTCCTTGGCATCCACCTGCGCATCCGGTGATTTGGAAATGAGAACAAAATAGACCAGATTTTGTTCCTCGCGCACGACCTGAACCATCAGTTCTTCTTTAATGGCCTCAAACACGGTTTTGTCCAGGGTATAAAAGCGGCAATAAAGATCCGCCTCTTCAAGGGCTTTTAACGAGGCATAAGACACCTCGCCCCAGCGTTCATACCAGCGATACTGTTCATCGAGCTTTTCCAGATCCCGGCTCAGGCGGTCTTTTTCATCTGCCTGATCCAGCACGCGAGTGATGGTCTGTTGTGGATCCAGATTCTCGGGCGCTGTATCTGTCGTTTCTTCTTCGACCGGCAGAATCGTCAGGGCCTTGTCCAGCTTTTCGATTTCGGCTTCTGTGGCCTGAATATCCTCCGAGTGTGGCCGTTCGACCAACTGAGGATGAAGCACGCCCAGCTCGCGCAGCTGTTCCAGAGTCGCCTGCCGGTATTTCGAATCGGTCAACAAGGTGATTTTTTTCATCTTGACAATCATGGCAAGGCGCTCTCCTGTTTCTTTTTCTCGATTTTTGCTTTGGCGATTTTGCCGCGCACCACTTCTGCGGTTTGCTGATCAGCGAGAAAGATCTGAATCACCCGGATATTTTCCCTGGCTTCAGGAATCTTGACCTCTTCAAAGAGTTTGATACGCTGAATGGTGACACGCAATTCTTCCCTGATGATATCCTGTTGCTTTTTGGCGACCTGCAAAAAAGCGCGTCGTTTCATCTGTTCTCTGACAGCCTCCAGACCGCTGTCCACCCAGACAGGCGTGCTAAAGAGATCCACCTCAGATTCCTCAAAGACCACATCCTCAAAGATGGGAATCTCGATACCGGCGATATTGCCATGCGAGGTTTTGATTTCGCTGACGCTGATCATTTCATCCAGAGCCACATCCTCGGCAAACACATCGGCCCAGTCCGCTACCTGCCGGTCTGTCTTTTCCATATCTGATTCGACCCGTTCAATTTCAGTCTGGATCTTGGCAATTTCGACCAAAAGCTGTTTTTTCTTCAATTCCAGGGTCGGCAAATAACGCGTAAATCGCCTGAGATTATCTTTTTGTCGTTTCAGTTCATTTTTGGTCAGTTTTACTTTTGCCATACCGATTCACCTCTCTATTTCTCAGATTTTTTCGGCCAAAAATCTTCGATCAACTCAGATCGGAGTCCGGTCTGCTCAGGGGTAAAACATTCCGCCAGGATTTCCCAGCCTTTATCGAGGGCTTCTTCCAGCGAGATATTTACCTTGAGATCCATCATTTGGGCCTCGAACAATTTTCCGTATTTCAGCAATTTTTGGTCCCAGGAACTCATTTGAAATCCCATGGCCCGTTTTTCTTCGGATTCGAGATATTGGGCATAGAGCTGAATCATGCCGTCCATGATGGCACGGTGATCTTTGCGGGTCTTGTCGTTGACCAGCTGTTTCAAACGGCTCAGAGATCCAAAGGGTTCGATACGGCCGTTGCGAAGATAAAACTGTCCTTCTGTGATATATCCGGTATTGTCCGGCACCGGGTGGGTCACATCATCCCCGGGCATGGTGGTGGCTGCGAGAATGGTGATGGACCCGGCCCCTTCAAAATCGACGGCCTTTTCATAGCGTTTGGCGAGCTGGCTATAGAGATCACCGGGATAACCGCGGTTCGAAGGAACCTGTTCCATGGTGATGGCGACTTCTTTGAGGGCATCGGAAAAATTGGTCATATCGGTCAGCAACACCAGCACGCTCTTGCCATTGAGTGCGAATTTTTCGGCAACAGCCAGGGCGAGATCCGGCACCATCAGGCCTTCCACTACCGGCTCGGAGGCGGTATTGACGAAAAAGATCGAACGATTGAGAGCGCCGCCTTCTTCGAGAGTGTTTTTGAAAAACATATATTCGTCGAATTTCAGACCGATTCCGCCCAGAATGATCATATCGACTTCTGCCTGCATGGCGATACGCGCCAGCAGGGCATTATAGGGTTCACCGGATACCGAAAAGATCGGCAGCTTTTGAGAAGCGACCAGCGAGTTGAACACGTCGATCATGGGGATATTGGTGCGGATCATACGACGGGGAATAATACGTTTCGACGGATTGACGGATGGACCGGCGATTTGAATCACATTCTCATCGATGGACGGACCGTTATCGCGCGGTATGCCGCTGCCGTTAAAGACCCGGCCCAGCATATTTTCGGAAAACGAAACCTGCATGGGATGCCCTAAAAAGCGCACCTCGTCCTGTGTTGAAATGCCGCGGCTGCCGGCAAATACCTGCAGGGACACCAGATCGTCTTCGAGTTTGATCACCTGGGCCAGGGATTTGCCGCGCGAGGTGGTGATTTCAGCCAGTTCTTCGTAAGCGATATTTTCCGCCCTGACAGTGATCACATTGCCAGAAACGGATAAAACCTTGTCATATACTTTTTTCATTTTCGGTTACCATTTTTATTGTGTCGTCAATCTTTTTTTCCTGCTTTTTAAAATCCTCTGAATCCATGGCAATATAATTCCAGTCGATAAATTTCTGACGCAGATCATAAAAAAAGTTTCGTGCGTCTTCTTTATCGTCAAAATGAAAATGGGTTTTCAGAATATTGTGAATTTTTTCCGAGACATATTTTTGCCGTTCCGGAGAGCATGCCGCATCGACCGGGTCAAAGGCATTTTGTTGCAGATAAACGCCGTCCAGGAATTCGGATTTTAAATAAACGACAAAGTCATCAAGAGAGGTTCCCTCTTCGCCGACAACCATCATCATCTGGTGTACGGCATTGCCTTTGAACAAAAAGTCACGCATATATTCAATCTTGCCGGCCTCGACAAAGCTTTCATACTTTGACCAGCTATCCAGGGGGTCGATCGACGGAAAGCGTCGTGCATTAGCGCGGTTACGGGACAGACCATGAAAAGCTCCGACCACCTTGAGGGTTGCCTGGGTGACCGGTTCTTCAAAGTTACCGCCGGCCGGACTCACGGTTCCGCCGATGGTCAGACTGCCTGTATCCCCCGTAAAAATTTCCACCAGTCCGGCTCGTTCATAAAACTCGGCGATACGCGATTCCAGATAGGCGGGAAAAGCCTCTTCTCCGGGAATCTCTTCCAGACGGCCCGACACTTCGCGCATGGCCTGGGCCCAACGGGACGTCGAGTCGGCGAGCAGCAGGACGTTGAGTCCCATCTGACGGTAATATTCGCCCAGTGTCGTGGCCGTATACACCGATGCTTCACGCGCAGCCACCGGCATGGAACTGGTATTGGCGATGATGATGGTGCGTTCCATCAGAGATTTGCCGGTCTTGGGGTCGGTGAGTTCAGGGAATTCGCGCATGGTTTCCACGATCTCACCGGCACGCTCGCCGCAGGCCGCGATGATGACGATATCGACATCGGCATAGCGGCTGGTAATCTGCTGCAAAACGGTTTTTCCGGCCCCAAAGGGACCCGGGATACAATACGTACCGCCACGGCCGACCGGGAAAAAAGTGTCGATAATCCTCGTCCGGGTCACCAGGGGTTCGCTGGGTAAGAGCTTTTCCTTATAGATCGAAATGGGCAGTTTGACCGGCCATTCAAAGGACATGGTGACATCGACACTGTTGCCCTTGCTGTCCTCGAGCGTGGCAATTTTATCTTTGACCGTATACTCGCCCTCCTGGACAATGTCTTTGACCTTGAATTCACCCTGAAAGTCAAAGGGGACCATAACCTTGTGTTCAAAATGGCTTTCCGGCACGCTGCCGAGAAAATACCCGGCGCGGACGGTATCACCTGCTTGCACTCCGGGGGTAAAGAGCCATTTCTTCTCCGCGTCCAGGGCTTCCAGGACCACCCCTTTGGGCAAAAAGAAACCAAATTCTTCGGCGAGTTCAGGCAACGGGTTTTGCAAACCATCATAGATCTGTCTCAACAAACCGGGTCCGAGCTCGACAGAGAGCATGTCGCCGCTATACTCGACCGTGCCGCCGACATAGAGACCTTTGGTATCTTCATAGACCTGCATAAAAGCCTTGTTGCCCTGGATTCGGATGACTTCGGCCTTGAGGCGTTCGCCGTCTTTGATGGCATAACCGACTTCATTCTGGCTGATACGCTCGTCAAAACTGACTGTGAGCAGGTTGCCGTTGATTGCTGAAATCGTTCCAGTACTCTTTTTCATATCGAAACCTTATACATTGATTTATATTTTTCCAGACCTTTTTCTTTATCGAATTGTGCCAACCGTTGCAGGATCTGCAATTTGAGGCGGTAAAAAATCAGCGCTTCGAGGTCGAAATGGTGGTCGAGCTCTTTTTCGCTTAAAACATCCCATCTGAATTTGAGCAGATTTTTTTCAATCATCAGGGGATTTCCCTCTTTGACCAGAGAGAGGGAAAAAGCAGTGGGTTTATGCTCGCGACCGGCCCGTTTTTCGCGCCGCCAGGCGACCAGATCGTTGCGTATTGCCAATTCGGTGGCCTTGATCTCTTTAAGCGTCTTGGGATCAGAGGAATGCACCTCGACATCGCCGAGATCAAGAGAGGCCAACAGCTGAAAATCACGATTGCTCGTCCATTTTTCCGCTTCGGTCATAAAATAGTCGACCGTGATATCGGGTTGTTTGTCAAACACCAGTATTGGCAATAAAGAAGTGATATAAAAATACTTATCCATTATCGCTTTCCAGAATTGCTTCAAGTTTAGGATTGATGAACAGATACAAAATTTCGGCAATATTTTCATCGCTGAGATCATAATACAGATTCTCATCCTTGCGACGAATGCGGAATCCCTTTGACACGCGATCGCTGACCTGAAGGGTGATCGAGTCTTTGAGCTCGCCTTGCAGGCTTGCAGCCAGGAGCGGCTCGACCTGTTTCTTGTCGGCCTCGCTCAATTCGATTTCCGCCGATTTTTTCTCATCCCAGTTTTCGACGATTTTAAGAATCATTTTATGCAAAAATTCAGGATCGAGAGATTCCGAGACCTTTTGCTTAAAGGCCCGGTCAAAAAGAGCGGTGAGTTTTTCTTTGACCAGCAATTGTGTATCACGTGCAGCCAGCTGCAGGGCGCGCTTGCTTTTTTCCTCAAAATCGGCGGCCTGTTTTTCCGCATCGCTGACGATTTTTTCCGCCTCTTTGCGGGCATTTTCGACGATCTGATCGGCCTCTTTTTTGGCGTTTTGTTTAATGTCTGCAGCCTGCTGGTTGGCCTGCTCGACACCATCGGCCTTGATCTTTTCAATAATATGATCCAACTTTACGTCCATCGAATCCTCCGTCATTTTAAACTCTGGTCGCCGGTAGGCTGTTCAAAACAGTACCGTGATGTAGATGCTTTTCTTTAGGAAAAAGTGAAATGCCCGGACAGGCAAATGTTTTGTATACAGGAAATGCTTGGATAATCAGAGGCAGACCCTTTTGCCCCCAATCAAGGAGATGCTTGTTTTCCAATTCTCAACATATACAAAATGTATCGGAAATGAAATTCAAAAAATTTGCAAAGAAAAGCGCTTACATCCGAAAAAAATTCAAAATTCAAGGTAATCATTAGAAAAGAAAAAATCAAGAAATATCGTTCCGGATGAACGAAACAATTTGGATTGAGACAAAGGTTTTTTTATCCTCTGGGTCCTCGTATGTGAATGTTTGAAAAAAAAATGCTTGACAAGCCGAACATTTTTGTTATCTTATAATTGACCGGATGGTCGGTCATAAAAAGAAAGGTGTACAATGGCTCCTAAAATTGTCGACAAGGAAGCGAAAAAGCATGAAATCCTCATCGCAGCCATGAGTCTGTTTGCAAAAAATGGCGTTATCCAAACCAAAATGACAGACATTGCCCAGGCCACGGGTATTGGCAAAGGCACTATTTACGAATATTTCCGCAGCAAAGAGGATATCTTTGCGACTGCCTATGAAATGATTTTCAATAGCACCATTGATAAAGTCCAAAGCATTCTTAACAGCAGCCTGGAGCCCGAAGAGAAATTAAGGCAGCTCATGTCCGTGACCGTGGATAATTTTTTTCATGACGGCGGCAAATTTGCCGGCATTATGATGTCCTTCTGGTCCGAAGGTATTCGCAACAAAGATGACAGAATCATCGATATCATCGACCTGTCAAAAGTTTATCATGAATACCGGCACATCATTGCAGGCATTCTAACCGAGGGAATCGAAAAAGGATATTTTCGCCAAATGAATACTTTTATGTCGGCTTCAGCTCTCATCGGGGCGATGGATGGCATCTTGCTGCAAGTCATCCTCGATCCAAATCTGTTTTCACCCCAACAGGCCATGGAAACCTTGTTGGACATGTACCTAAACGGCATTAAAAAGTGATTCATTTTTTTTCTTCTTTTATCGACCGAATAGTCGGTCATTATAAGGAGGTTTTTATATCATGAGAGTACGAGTGCTTAAAGGAATCGCCGGCGTTGCAGAGAAACGTCCCCTTTTACTTTTGTTCATCATTTTGGCAATCACCCTGATTGCCGGTGTTTTATCCGGACAGCTGAAACTGGAAATGCACTTTAAAAATCTGATGCCTGAAGACCATCCCATGGTACAAGAGTTCGATCATATTATCGACCATTTCAGCACTGCCAGTATGATTATTGTCGCAGCACGCGGACAGGAATCAGAACTCAAGAGCTTTGCCGATGAACTGGCACCTCAGCTGGAAAAAATGACCGGCTTTATTCAGCGGGTTGAATATAAGCTGGAAAGGGATTTTTATTTAAAGCACGGTTTTATGCTTCAAAAGGCTAAAGACCTCAAGAACAGCCGCGATATCTATTCTGACCTCAGCCTCCTCCCCTGGCTCAGTCATGTCAATGACAATCTGGAACGCACCTATGTCTATGATGACAACAGCCTGTCCACAAAAGAAAAAGAAAACAATGCTGTTATCGCTCTCGATGGCATCGAATTCTGGCTCGACGCGCTGTCCGTCGCAACGTCTGCAGAGCAGACTATAAACCCGGTTCTGGTCACCGAAACGGCTGAACGTCTACTCATCGGGGATGAATATCTTATTTCGCAGGACAAAGACATGCTGCTGATTTTTGCTGAACCCACCTTTACCCTGAACGATGTCGATCTGGTCATCGAAGCGAGTGATTCAGTGGATGCCATCATCCAGCGCACGGCAGCGTCCTATCCATCTGTTTTTGCCGGCTCCACCGGTACCATGGCGCTGGCCAGGGACGAAACCGTGGCTGCCTCCCAGGACGCCTATGTCACCACGATCATCGCGTTTATTCTCATTATTATGCTCTTTATCCTTTCTTTCCGCATGTGGGTCTCCCCCCTGTTCGCCGGTATCAGTCTTATCGTGGGTGTCATCTGGACGGCCGGATTTGCTGCCGTCACTCTCGGCAGCCTGAATATGATGACATCCATGTTTTCCGTCATTCTATTGGGGCTGGGTGTCGATTTTTCTATTCATCTCATTACTGTATTTACTGAACTTCGTGCAGCCGGTCAGGAGCGCAGACAGGCTCTTGAACAGTCCCTGCTCAAATCCGGTAATGGAATCATCACCGGCGCACTGACCACTGCCTGTGCGTTTCTCACCCTCACGGTATCTGAAACAGCCGGCATGCGGGAATTCGGCATTGTTGCCGGGAGCGGGGTCATTTTGACCATGATTTCTGCTCTCATGACTATACCGGCCCTGCTGTCGTTGCGGGACAAGACAATAACACGGCTTAGAAAACAAAAACAATCCCCCCGTCCCGTTGAATTCGCCTTTCTTGCCAGCGTATCGGGTTTATTATCCCGGCGCCACACAGGTGTTTTGGTGAGCGCTTTGGTTATCACGGCTGCATTGCTCTATTCGGCACTCCATATCCGCTTTGATTATAATTATCTCAACATGGAACCCAAAGGACTCACCTCCATAAAATTGCAACACGAAATGGAAGACGAATTCGATGTGACTCCCGACTTTTCTCTGGTCACAAGCAAGTCTGTAGAGGCTTCCCGTGCGATTGCCAATAAAGCCAAAGATCTAAAAATGGTCGGTATGGTAACCAGCATCTCTGAATATATCCCTTCACAACAGGAACAGCAACAACGACTGTCCTATATCCGGGAAATACGCAACAACCTCCTGAATCAAGACAGAATCAATCCCTTGAACGTCCACGATACAGAGCCGTTGATCGATGAGCTCTATCGTCTGGAGGACAATATCATCGAATTGGCGCAGCTCGCTTATCTGGGCGGTCAGGATAAAGTCGACCTCAAGGCAAAAAGCATTGTCGGTGATTTGCAGGATGATAACCGAACGAGTAAAATAGAAATCCTGGTCAACCATATACAGGACCGACAACAGACCAGTATCTCCCGCTTGAACACGTTTCAACAAGATTTCGCACCGGTTTACCGAGGTCTGGCATTGGGTATGGCGGCCACGACTCCGATTACCCTTGACAGTCTGCCGCGTACCATAACGGACCGTTATGTCAGTGATGATGGCAGCGAATTTCTGGTGTCCATCTATCCCAAAACCGGAGTCTGGGAAGATCTCGGCTTCCTGGAACGCTTTACCCAACGCATGCATGCCCTGGATGATCGGATCACCGGTATACCATCGATTTTTTACGTCCTGATGGGCATCATTGGCCGGGATGGCCGTGTCGCCGCCGGCTTGACCCTTGTGATCGTCTTTTTGTTGCTTTTGCTGGACTTTCGAAAGCTGCGTTATGCGCTTTTGGCAATGATGCCACTGGTTATCGGCGCCATCTGGATGGTCGGCATCATGAGTCTGACCGGATTAAAGCTTACCCTGGTGAATGTCATCGGTATTCCCCTGATTTTGGGCATTGGGATCGATGACGGAGTGCATATCTTACACCGGTATCAGACAGAAGGCCGTTCAAGTATCCGTCATGTTTTCGCCTCTACAGGCAAGGCGGTTTTACTCACCTCCTTGACCACTATGCTGGCCTTTGGATCACTGGTCTTTGCCACCTATCGCGGACTCGGCAGTATGGGACTGGCTCTGTTTATCGGTGTGGGAGCCTGTTTTCTCGCCACCATTCTCGTATTACCGGCCCTGCTCGGATGGCTGGAAAAAGCAACTGAATCAAAATCATCAAAAGGAGACATGTCATGAAAAACATTTTTCTGACGATTTATATACTCACCTTCTCGGCAGGTTTTTCTCAGGATCTGAGCCCAAAAGAGATTATTCAAAAAATAGATGCCAATGAACGTGTCGAGGCCAGCCAAGGGGTGATGAAACAGACCATCACCACCTCTGGCGGATCACAGCGCACCCTGGAAATGAAAGCCTATTCCAAAGATCGCAATGACAAACAATTGCTCGCTTATACTGCGCCGGCTCGTGTCAAAGGCGATAAAATTCTCATGCTCAACAACGGCAACGACATCTGGTTCTATACTCCAAAAACCGATCGTGTGCGTCACCTGGCCAGCCATGCCCGCCGTCAAAAAGTACAGGGAAGCGATTTCGCCTATGAAGACATGGCCGGCGGCAATTTGCTCAAAGACTATATTTATACGCTACTCGGAGAAGAAAAAACTGACGGCGTCGACTGTTACAAATTCGAACTCATTCCCACAGAAAGCGGTCCGCATTATTCGAAACTGATTCTTTGGGCAGATAAAAACATATTCTTTTCCATTCGTATCGATTATTACGAGGACGGTGAACTGCTCAAACGCCTGCGATTATCCGATATTCAACGCATAGACGATCACTGGACTGCCATGAAAATGGTCATGACCAATCTGCAGGAAGGGGGCCAAACCGTTATGGAAACCGAGTCTATCTCTTTCGATACAAAGCTGGACGACAGCATCTTTACCACGCAAAACCTGAAACGACGCTAAGTACCACGGCAATATGTATTGACCAGCTTTGGCCGGCTAAATGAACAAAAGACAAAGATGGCTGATGATCATGAAAACCCTCATCGCAATAACTCTACTGTTTCTCGGACTTTTCCGTCAACTCTACCCTCAAGAGCTGCAAATTTATGGATATTACGAAAACCAATTCTTTCCCCAGAAACTGAACGGCAAGGTGATGTTGCAGGACTATAATAAACTGCGTCTGGATCTGTCCGCTGATATCAGCGAAAATCTGACCTTCAATGGCGATTATATCTATCGCACCTATCACGGAGCCACCACATTCAATTTGCTGGATTTTCTCCCCTACCGTATCCGCAATGACTATCTGACACAATCTGCTCTGCCGCCACAGCAGGTGCGCCCATTGTTTGATATCGAATACAAGGATGAGACGTTTCTAGACAATGCCTATGCCACCCTCTATACCGCTCATATGAATGTACGTATCGGTAAACAACAACTGCCGTGGGGAACAGGCTATGCCTGGAATCCGACCGACCTGTTCAATGACAAAAATCTTCTCGACCCAACCTACGAAAAAACAGGAATTAATGCCCTCAAAGTGGAAATTCCCTGGGGACAAATGGGACTCTTTACCGGCATCGTGAGCGTTGGCGAGACCTGGTCGACCTCGACCAGAGCACTGAAAATCAAAAAATATATCGCCGGATTCGACGTCTCGCTCAGCTATGCGGAAAAATCACAATCCGATTATGACTATCAGACATTTTTCGAATCTTCCCAGAAACGGCGCCTGCTCGGTGCCGATTTTTCCGGTGCCCTGTTCGGACTCGGTATCTGGGGCGAGGGGGCCACTAACCGGATGTACTATGATAAAAATTATACCCAGGTCCTGATGGGTATGGATTATACATTTGAAAACGGCCTCTATCTGATGGCAGAATATTACCACAACGGTCTGGGAAAACCGAACAAACAAAACTATACATTTTCCGACTGGATGAATATGCTGGGCCCAGAGGGAGAAAACCTGGCACAAAATTATGTCTATCTGGGAGAAATGTATCCTTTGACAGAACTGCTGAACGGTTCCACGTATCTCATTCTCAATATTGACGACGGCAGCGGACTCTTTTTTCCATGGTTTGATTTTAGCCTGAACGATAACAGTGAAATCCTGCTTGTCGGGTATCTGCCCTTTGGCAGTAAAGAGAGTGAATTTGGAGAGTTTGGCGCCGGAGGGTTTGTGAGGGTGAGGGTATATTTTTGATTGGATTAAGGTGATGGAATCAATATCAAAAGTAATGGTCAATAAGATCAGACCCAATGGTCCGAAATATCATACAACACCCCCTGCTGGCTCTGGCAATTAAAACAGCATTAATCTGACCTGAAAATACGGGGTTCATTCATATCTTGCAGGCTATTTTTCCCTTAAATTTTGCACCCCGAAAAAATCCTATCTTTTTGTGTTGTGTCTTTATACGAAAATCTTTACCTATAGTAGGCGAGGCCGATGGGATCTTTAAAAAAAGGTTGAATTTTTGAACTGTTGAATCGTTTAAGGTCATTTCATGCATCAATTCATTCGGGGTATTCTTTATATCTTGGGGGGATTGCTGACGGTTGGGTTGATCAGTCTGGCGGTGCTGATTATTTGGTATCAATCTATTGTCAATGCTGGCCCCGGAGAGCTCGAGACCGGGGTGAATCCCGGCGAACTGGGTCAATGGGTGGATCCGTTTATCGGTACCGGCGGCGTACCCTGGGTGTGTGCCAACAATTTTCCGGGCGCCATGATGCCCTTTGGCATGGTCAGGCTCGGTCCCGAGACAGCCTCTCTCCTGCTGAACAAGAGGGCGTTGAACATGTCAGGCTATTATTACGGCGACAACAAGATCCTGGGATTCAGCCACACCCGGCTCATCGGCACCGGCGCCGTGGATGGCGGGCACGTGCTGATGCTGCCCATGACAGAGATTCCAAAAGACAATGCACTGAAAGAGGGCCCCTGGCACCGTTTTTCACATGCCAACGAGATCGCATTCCCGGGCTATTATGCGGTGCGATTCGAAAATCCGGATCTCCTGGCCGAGATGACCGCCAGCGAACGCTGTGGCGTGCATCGATATACATTCGAATCCGGCTCTCCCCTGCTCTGGCTCGATATCACGCACGCTCTCGGCAATAAAAAGAGCCGCGACGGCCGGATCTATGCCGATGCCGATGGCTTCGGACTCTCGGGACATGTCACCACCTATGGCTCGTTCAGCGGACGCTATGGCGGTATTCAGGTCTTTTTTGTGATCCGGTTCAACCGACCCTGGTCGCAGCTGCAGGCGTTTTCACAGGGACAAACCATCGCGATCAGGGATTCACTCGCTGCCGACGACCTCAAACTGATCGCATCGTTTGCCGGCCGGAAATCCCCAACGACCCTGGACGTTGATGTGGCACTCTCGCATGTCAGCATCGACAATGCCCGGGAGAATCTCGCACAGGAGATCGGCGACCGCTCTTTTGAACAGGTGTTTGCCGCAAACCGCGATGCCTGGGAAGCCCGCCTCGGGCACATCCGCATCCGGGGCGCCACGAATCAACAGAATCGCATATTCTATACCGCCCTGTACCGCACGATGAACATGCCGACCCGGTTTGCAGATGTCAATGGCCAGTACAAGGGATTAGACAAACAGATTCATACGGCAGACGGCTTTCATTATTATACCGATCTGTCTTTATGGGACACCTTTCGCACGGTACATCCGCTCTATACCCTGATCGCCCCCGGGGATCAGCGCGATATGGTGGTGTCACTCATCGAAATGTCAAAACAGGGCGGCTGGCTGCCGCGTTGGCCGTCCGGTTATGGCTATACCAATTCTATGCTGGGCACGCCCGCAGATATCGTCATCGCCGAGACCTGGCTCAAAGGCATCCGCGATGTTGATATCGACACAGCCTACAAAAAGATGCTGGCGACTGCCACGGGTCCGACCCCGGAATCCGCAGCGTTTTCCGGACGCGAGGGCATCGGGCACATGCTGGATCACGGCTATTGTCCTTCTGACCGCATGTCCGAAGCTGTGGCGCGCACGGTCGAGTTTGGCTGGGCTGATCACAGTCTGGCTCTGCTGGCCAGAGATCTGGGGGATACCAGCCAGGCCGCATGGTTTGCTGAACGCTCCCGCGCTTATCAGAACCTCTGGAATCCCGAGACGCAATTCCTCGAACCGCGGGATTCACAGGGCGACTTTTCCACGCCATTCAAACCGCTCAAGCTCACGTATCTGGATTCCAGAGGCGAAATCACAGACGATTATGTCGAAGGCAGTGCCTGGCACTGGCGTTTTTCGCCGTTTTATGACGGCAAGGGACTGGTGTCGCTGTTTTCGAGTTCTGAAGCGTTTGTCCGTGAACTGGAACGGTTTTTCGAGGGGTCGCGGGACAAGCTGGGGTACTGGAAGCCCGATGCGTATTACTGGCACGGCAATGAACCGTGCATTCACGCCGCATACCTGTTCAACGATGCCGGGCGTCCGGATCTTGCCCGGCAATGGGTGCGCTGGGTGCTCGAAACAAAGTACGATGACGGGTTTACCGGACTCGATGGCAACGACGATGCCGGCACGCTGTCGGCCTGGTATGTGTTCAGCGCCCTGGGATTCTATCCTGTCGCCGGCACCGACCGCTATCACCTGGGTCTGCCCCTGTTCGAATATGCTGCGATAAAGGTCGGCAACGGCAGGACTTTAGAGATCGAGGTCGAGAATTTCACACCGGACAATCTCCGGGTATCCGGAATCAGGCTCAATTCCTTAGAGTTGAATCGAACCTGGATCACACATGAGGAGATTGTCGAGGGAGGGGTGTTGAGGTTTGTGTTGTGAGAAAGACAAGAAACCTCCCGGTGTATCCATGCCTCCCGGAGGTTTAGAATATAAAACGCACCATAAATCAAAACCATGCAGAGACTCATAAACCAGCCTCCGGGAGGCTTTGCTGCACACATGGCGATACCTCCCGGAGGGTAACACAACCTCCGGAAGGTATCTATGCCTTCGGAAGGCTTTGCTGCCAACCGGAGCTAAATCTCCCGGAACAAGATGCCTCCCGGAGGTTGAGCATAAAGGATACACCAAAATCAAAACCATGCAGAGGCTTATAAACAAGCCTCCGGGAGGCTTTGCTGCCAACCGGAGCTAAATCTCCCGGAACAAGATGCCTCCCGAACAAGATGCCTCCCGGAGGTTGAGCATAAAGGATACACCAAAATCAAAACCATGCAGAGACTCATAAACCGGCCTCCGGGAGGCTTTGCTGCCAACATTGCACAACCTTGCAAATACTTGACAAAACAAGAGAGGACTAAAAAATGAACCCAGACCGCAGATCCTTTCTGCACACGACCAGCCAGCTCACGGCCGGGGCCTTGCTGGCGCCGTCGATCATCGGAGCGGCGAGTGAGCCGCTGAAACCCGTGCGCATCGGCATTATCGGCACCGGCAATCGCGGCAAGAGTCTCCTGCGCACCCTGATGCATGTACCGGGTATAGAGGTCACGGCCCTGTGCGACATCGATCCCGATGCCCTGCAAAAAGCCGCTGCGATCCTCGCAAAGAACGAGCGGCCCAAACCGGCGCTCTATTCGAAAAACGAAACCGCCTACCAGGCACTGCTGCAACGCGACGACGTCGATGCCGTGCTTATTGCCACCTACTGGCAGTGGCATGCCCCCATGGCCGTGGATGCCATGAAAGCCGGCAAGCGTCCGGGCGTAGAGGTGCCGGCAGCCCTTTCGATTCAGGAATGCTGGGATCTGGTCGACACCTCGGAACAGACCGGGGTGCCCTGTATGATGCTGGAGAACTGGAGCTTCCGGCGCGATAACCTCGCAGTGCTGCAGATGATCCGCAAAGACTTGCTCGGACAAATGGTGCACTGTCACTGTGCCCATTCGCATGACTGTATCGACCACTGGTTCTTTGACAAAGAGACCGGCGAGGATCGCTGGCCGGCCGAGTTTCTGCTCAAATACAACCGCGATCAGTATCCCACACACAGCCTGGGTCCGGTGCTCAGCTGGATGGATATCGGATGCGGCGATTATTACGACACCCTCACCTCTACGGCCACGAACTGCTTTGGCATCAATGACATGTTTGTCCGGCGATTCGGCCCCGATCATCCCAATGCCAAGCGCACGTATGCGCAGGGCGATATCGTTACCACCACGATCCGCACCAAAAAAGGCAAATCCATTGTCATCAATTACGACATGCAGCTGCCGCGGCCCTATGACAACCGCTGGATGGTACAGGGCACATGGGGCATCTATAGCGAGTCGAGAAACAGTGTATATCTTGTCGACCAGAGTCCGGACTATCACAAATGGGAATCGTTCGACCCCTATCAGATCGAATACGAGCATCCCTGGTGGCAGCAGACCATCGAGGGCGGTCACGGCGGCACGGATTATCTCGAGCTCAAGCTCTTTACCGAGGCCGTGCGTAACGACTCGCGTCCGCCGCTGGATGTCTATGATGCGGTGGCCATGAGCTGTATCGTGCCGCTGTCCGGCGACTCGATCGCCCGCAACAGCCAACCGGTTCAGATACCGGATTTTACACGCGGCCGGTGGGAAGGGAATCGCGTGTTGTTTGGTGATGTTTGAGAGAATGAGGGAGAGACGGAGCGATGGAGTGAGGGAGTGACAAAGAGACTAAAACAAAGTGATTCTCGAAAAGTCACCGAGTCTCTGAGTCACTGAGTCTCTGAGTCATTTTGTCTTCCCCCCTCTTTTCCACTCTCTTTAGCTTTTTCATCCTCTAAACCCTCAGCCGGTGTGATCAGCTGCACATAATGCCAATAGCGGTCAAAGATTTCTTTGACATAGGCCACAGGTTCGGAACCGCGCACATAGCCGTACTGTACCACCGGATCGTTATAGTGTTTGGGATAACTCAGATCGAGCATGACGGTTTCCACATGGTCGTCCCACTGTTCCGGATCGAGCTCGCGCTTGTCAGCCAGGGTCTGGGCGTCGAGCACGTGGTGATAGCCACAGTTATAGGCGGCCATGGTCAGTTTGATGCGCTGGGTGATATCCTCTACGTTATCGAAGCGCTGCCAAAGCTGTTTCAGGTAGGTGGTTCCGCCCTCGAGATTCTGAAAAGGATCCGTAATCGCACGAATACCCAATTCTTTGGCCGTGGCCGGCATGATCTGCATCAGGCCGCGGGCACCTGCCCAGGAGGTGGCCGAGGGATTGAACTGTGATTCCTGATAGATCAGCGACGCCAGCAACCGCCAGTCCCATCCCAGGGTATCGGCATGCACTTTGATCAGGCTGTCATAGGGACTGATATTGTCGTTATAGAGGCTGTAAAATTCGCTCTCATTGCGTTTGATGAACCGCCGCTTGTTCTCGAAATAGCGATCATAGATGACGTGATAATCGATGGTCTTTTTAAAGTCTTTGAGCCAGGAATTGATGGCCCTTAAAAGTTTTGGTGAATTGGGACGCACAGCCCAGCCCATGCGCTGAGAAAAACTGATAGGTACCTCTACATCGAGATCCGGATAATAAGCAGCATTGATGTGAGCGATATTGTTGTCCGCCACGGTATATCTGATCTCGCCATCCACGACCATGCGGATGATCTCGTCCGTGGCCAGTGATCCTGAGAGCGTATCGATATGGATGATGCCCCCCATCTCTCTGGACAGGTTTTGCAGCCGATAGACATAGGAAGAATTTTTGCGTACCGAAACCGTCTGGCCGATCAGGTCGATGGGGCTCGTCACCAGCGAGTCGCGAATCTGGTGCAGTTTCAGATCCCGCCAGTTTTCGGGTTTTCTTTGCACCAGCACCTGATGGCTGAGATAGAAATAATCGCTAAAGGCAACGAATTCTTTACGTCCCAGGGTAATCGCGAGTCCGTGTGCCACGACATCGGCATCACCGCGGTT
This sequence comes from Candidatus Zhuqueibacterota bacterium, assembly GCA_014728115.1. Lineage (GTDB taxonomy): Bacteria > Zhuqueibacterota > Zhuqueibacteria > Residuimicrobiales > Oceaniaggregativiventaceae > Oceaniaggregativivens. Next base: position 22,017 of record WJME01000273.1, read on the forward strand.
GAGCATATGAAACAGACTGTCGATATGCTGTGTGACCACGATCTCGAGATTCAGACCCTGATGCCCGGCAAACCGCTGCAGCAGCTCGTATTCGAATCCCATGGGCTGGCCACGATAGATAAAATAGCTCGTGCCGCTAAACGTGGTCAGCGCCCTGAGCGTACCGTCAGCCACGATCTGCTCCATATCCCGCGAGATGGGATCAGGTAGGCCGCTTTTGTCGCTGCAACCCGACAATAAGCCCAGGACGAAGAAAAGCAAAAGAAATCCTCGTCGATCAGCCCCTGATCGGCGCTGCTTTGGATCCCGGTTATGTTTGGATACCCATTCCATGTATTGTAATGTAATTCCGAGGGGGCTAGAATGCAAGGTAAAAGGCTATAAAATTTAGGACTACAAAGCGTTGGTGCTCTTTACACCGGGCACTTAATCCAGGTCGGCAGAGCCGACCCGTGGCATTCCCAGCCAGAGGCTGGGAACGAGGATGATGGAGTAGCATCTGCAGGCCTCTTTGATGCGCCGGGTCAAATCATCTCCGGTGAAAACTCTAGCATAATCCTGCAAGCGAACCGACCTGGCAGGTTTCCCTAACCTGACAGGTCAGACACCGATCCAAACCGCTCCCGGCCGGAAAAGAGAGAGACTGTAGGACAAAGAGAAAGGGGGTGACTGGTGACATTAAAGCGACTTTGTTGCGTCCCCTTTACAGCGATGACAATCCTTCTTACCAGAGGATTCCTCCGCATGCAGATCCCAAAGGCTCTATGCGCTGTGGCAATTGCCATACCGATGATGTCATGATCTCATGGGGAACAATGCCCATGCCCGATCGGCTGTAAATCCTCTTTTCCTCGAATATGCTGCATCTGAGGTTCATCGCCTCTTTCTGTTTGCGCGGATACGTGTTCCCCTCAGGCTGCCTGACCTCTCATCGATCTCTATTCACAGGCCTTGACTCTCTTGAATTTTTGCTTCAGATCCTCTATATTGCGGTAAAGGAATCACCAATCCGGAGCCATCATGCCATTAAATACCCATTTTTCAGCCTCTTCCCTTCCGGCGGAATTAAGCTGGTTCAATGAACCCCAACGCCATAGCACCGGTCAGGGCCTGGAAATCTATACCGATGCAGAGACAGACTTTTGGCAAACCACACACTATGGATTTCAAAAAGACGATGGTCATGCGCTTTTTGCCCGAATCACAGGGGATTTTACGCTCTTGACCCATGTGGATTTTCAGCCCCGAAACCAGTACGACCAATGCGGATTGATGGTGCGGGTGGATGACAAGAACTGGATCAAGCTCTCGACCGAATACGAAAATGCAGAGATCAGCCGGCTCGGTTCGGTGGTGACCAATCTGGGATACTCGGATTGGGCGAGCCAGGATATCGAGTCTAAAGCGCAGGAACGCTGGTATCGCATCATCCGGGAAGGACAGGATTTTACCCTGGAAACATCAATGAATGGACAGACCTGGCAGCAGATGCGTATCACTCACCTGCACAAGGCTGTTCTGACTCTGGAAGCGGGCGTCTATGCCTGCAGCCCAAAGGGGGAAAATTTTTGGTGCCGGTTTAAGAAACTAGAGATCATATAACCCCAGGACAGGTGGGAACGTGGAAACGGGGGAACGTGGGAACGTGGAAACGTGGAAACGTGGGAACGGGTGGACGTGGGAACGTTTTTTAATAACCGAAATGCAGCCATTTCCTCGGCATTATCCGTTTTGCGCCAAAGCACATAAAAACTGTAAGAGTTTGTTTCCTTTGAGAAATTTTTGGTCCTAATGAAATGATGATGCGATATCTCAAGTTTATTCTCGGTGCCCTCTCTGTGCTCTGTGGTGATTCTTTTGACCTGTTTTTGGGGTTTACCTACAAAAACTTGAGTTTAGTATTTTCAACTTGGAATTCTGATTTACCTGACTATTTTGGACAAAAGTGATAAAACATAGTCCAAAACCTCTTTTCGGGCAAGTTAAGAAACGATTGAATCCACTCCTCCTGCCTCATATTCTCTGCTCCCTGCCCAACCC
>WJME01000274.1 GCA_014728115.1 Candidatus Zhuqueibacterota bacterium
ATGAATGTTTTTAAAATTGATCGATTTTTTAATTTTTCAACTGGGTGTGGTATTTTCCACCTGCCCCGCTAGGGGCAGAATATTTATAGCCATCTGGCCCCCGTAAGTTTTATTCACCCCTTTAGGGGTGAGATATTCTTTATGCGGACTGGATTCTCACCCCGGCCTGCTAAACGTATATCGCGTCCTTACCGGGACTCGGAAATTTTTTGTCGATAGCTGCTATAAATATTGGGTCCCTGGCTAGACCATCTGCGGTGGCGGGTTGAGTGAAAATCCTCGATAACGGTGATGATTCTGTGTCCCTGGGTGGCGAGCTGAATGAATAGAATGCATACAGTTATCCGAATGCATTTCTTTTTCCTCGAAACATCTTTGAACAAATAGGGCAGATAACAACCGGATTTCGTTTGCCAATAATAGAGCCTCCCATGATGGCCCTGTGAAGAGTCCCAGAGCCCTGCCTGATGCCGGATTTCCAATCCGGCGATTTCCCGTTGCCCCACTGGGGGCAGAATATTCTAGCCTGTGTTCAGTTTTTCTGCAATTGTTTAAACGCCTTGAACGAAAAAGGCCCCTCTTTTGGCCATTAGCCGTCAGGCATGGGGGTGTCTCGAGACGTTCGGGATCGAGCACCACCTGCTTGATACGCTCACGATGCCAGGTATAGACGATATGCATCAATCCGTCACGGGATTGGATCACCGACGGATAAGAGAACTGTTTATCTTGACGGTCGAGATGTTCGAGGATCAGCGTAGCTTCCCAGTCAATCCCATTGCGGCTCAATGCCACATTTAGAATACGGCGTCCATTACATCCCATTCGCTCTTGCGTGCGTGTGGAATGATTATAGACCAACAGTTAACGGACGTCTTTGAGCGTCGCCCCCACGCTCCCGGAATAACACCGGATTGACGATGGCCATCCGCTCACGGCCAGGTTCAAACGATATGTTGTGCTGTTATTAAATAATAAAATGTGCCGAAATGGCTAAATAGGATTCAATCAGGTTACCGGCTAACCGATGCACTCGGGCTTTTGGTTTTGCCTTTTTCTTTCCTCTGCGAACTTTCTCCGTTTATCTTTTTTGTCTATATTCGACCAAGAGTGTCGTTTTGAACGATTAAACAGTTCAACAATTCAACATAAATCTCCGTTTTCGCAATAACATAGTACAAATATGATTTTTTTTTGCAAAAAATACCATTATTTTTAATTTTTATCTTGACAATATCAAAATAAATTCATTAATTTTTCTTAGAAAAGATAATTGATACGAAAATTGCGCAAAAATAGAGGGTTGATCATGTCGATAGCTATTGCCATTATCGGGGCTGGGGGGTTCAGGTGGGGGCCCTTGAATATCCGCGATATCTTGTTGGATCCCCTGCTTGCCGGGTCAACCGTGACTCTGTGGGATATCGACAAAACGGCCCTTGATCTGGTGTACGAGTATGGCTGTTTTGTCGAATCGTGCGCTCCCTATGGCAGTCGCGTGCACCGTGCGAGTTCGGAAGACGAGGCCTTGTCCGGTCAGGATGTCATCCTGCTCACCATCAATGTCGGCGGTCTGGAGCTCATGCGCAAGGAAATGGACTGGACGCAGCGTTGCGGGTTGCTGCAGCCGGTAGGCGATACCATCGGACCTGCAGGCTTTTCCCGTGCCTTGCGTCACCTGCCTGTCGTTCTGGCTTTGGCGGAAAAGGCAGAGCGAGCGAGTCCGGGCGCCCTCATGCTCAACACCACCAATCCCCTGACCCTGCTCAATCAGGCGTTGGTTTCCCGATGCGAACTGCCTGTTATCGGGGTCTGTCACGAACCGCACCATGTGCTCAACAGCTTAATGTGGCTGTTCAGCCTCGATGATGATTCTGAAATATCCTATACCCTGTCGGGACAGAATCACTGTTCCTGGCTTTTCGATCTCTCGATAGACAACCGTCCTTTGGTCTCTCGGTGGTGTGAGGCGGGCGGAACGGTCGACACCGTGCCGGTGAGTCCGGATCTGCCCGCCCCGGCACCTCAGGAGGGTCAGGCTGTATGGTATGCCATGCGACGGCTCTATCACTCCTCGCATGGCCAGGAGCCGGAGGGGAGACAAGAGTCTGATCTGTATGCCCTGTTTTTGAATTTCTATGTATTCAGCCGCACCGGATACTTTCCGGCTTGTCGGCCGCGTCATTTTGCAGAGTTTTTTAGAAACTGGATCACACCGGAAACGCAGTGGGGACAGCTTCTGGGGGTGCCGTTGACGACCGTACGCAGCCGTACCCTTTATCGCCAGGCACAGCGCGACCTTGTTAAAGGGTCGTTGGAGAAGCAAGATGGTTCGGGTCTCGTCTTGTCCGAACGAGAGATTGTGCCGGTGATCCGTTCGTATGTCTGCGATACGGGCGAGTCCCTTTTTGTCAACATCTCTTCCGGGCTCCATTCGTGTATCCCCCAATTTATACATGAATACCGGGGTCCTGTGAATCACTCATCCCTCATGGCACCTCCGGAGCTTCCCCATGCGTTACGGTCCATGCACCGGTTTATTCATCAGCAGTACCAGAACTGGATCGATGCCACCCTGAAGCAAGACGAAAATCTGATGTTGCAGGTGCTGGAGCGTGATCCGTCTGCGCATCATATCAAAGACAAAGAACATTATTTACAGGGAATCCTATGGCTCAATCAACCGGTTGGCAGGCCCTGCGCCGCCTGAGACAACGGCTCTTGCAATCCCGATATCCTGTCGTGCGCCAATACGATCGCATCGACTGTGGTCCGGCAGCCCTGCTCAGTGTTTTGAAATACTATGGCGGCGACGCCAACCTCGTCACCGTCCGCAACACTTGCCAGACCGATATCCAGGGCACGACCATGTATGATCTGGTCCAGACGGCAGAGGGGATGGGGTTTGAGGCAGTGGGAGCCACAGGCGAATATGATGAACTGAAAAAGGAACAAATGCCTTGCATCGCTCATGTGGTTTTGCCGGACGGACTGCAGCATTATGTGGTGATCTATGCAATCGACGACACTGAATTAAAAGTCGGCGATCCAGCCAAAGGATTGATCCGCATGTCGCGTCCGGAATTTGAAGAACTGTGGAAGCAAAAAGCCGTGGTATTGCTCGATCCCCAAAAGCCGCTGTGGCAGCACTCCCAGACGGGTTGGATCTCCTGGATCTGGCAATTCGTGCAAAAACAAGAATCATGGGTACTGCAAACTCTGTTTCTGGGACTCTTGGCTACGGCACTCGGGCTCATGACTGCTGTGTTTGTACAATTGTTGCTGGATCGATTCATCCCGGACAAGCAGACCGACATGATCGTTATCACGGGGGGTATGCTTTTGTTGTTGATCATGATCCGTTCCGTTGCCGGGTATGTGCGACAGCGCTTTCTCATCGAGGTCAACAAGCGTATCAATATCGATATCAATGCCGAGTTTTTATCTCACATCTTTCGCATCCCCAAGCGTTTTTTCGACACCCGCAAGATGGGTGATATCACCTCGCGTATCAACGACAGCATGCGCATCCAGCAGGCGATTCTCCTGCTCACCAACACGACTCTGATCGACGGTATGATCGTGCTCGGGTCGTTCGTCATGTTGTTCGTTATGGCCCCATTGCTCGCCTGGGTTTCACTGGCGATTTTGCCCCTGTATGGAATTTATTTGTCGAGTCGCACCAAACAGATCAAATCCGAGCAGCACCAGGTTATGTCCGATCATGCTCAGGTCGAATCTTCTTATATCGACAGTTTGCGCGGCATCGATGAGATCATGGGATTTTCTGTTGGGAATGCCTTTACTCTGCTCAATCGCGAGCTTTTCAAGCGCTACCAGGGCAGCGTCGAGACCCTGGGCAAGACCCAGGCACGATTGTCCTTTGCTGCCGAGAGCAGTGGCGGACTATTTACTATTGCCTTGCTCACCATCGGTGCTTTGGCAGTGATCAAAGGCCATCTGATGCTGGGACAAATGATGGCAGCCTATTCCCTCGCGTCCAACATGCTGCCGTCGATCAACAGGTTTGTGCAAGCACACATCTCTTTGCAGGGTGCCAGCCGTGCAGCCGAACGTTTGCGCGATATCCTACTGGTCAAAAAACAGGACAATCCGGGCAAGAGGCCCTTTATGTTGAGTCAGGCTGTCTGCATACGTCAGGGCGCATTCCGGTGGCCCAAAGGTGAGCCTTTGTTTAACGATATGAATATGGAGATTCGCAAAGGGCGGCTCACCGCTTTATGGGGACCGAGCGGCTCGGGCAAGAGCACGTTGGTGCAGATCCTGCAACGAAAATATGATCTGCTGCAAGGCGATGTATTCATAGACGATATGCCAGCTCAGGAGATCGACCTGGAGGAATACCGGCGGTCTATGTCCGTGATTCCGCAGCAAATCCGCATCTTTAACGGCACGCTATTGGAAAACATTGTGCTGGGTCGCCAGATCTCGGCCTTGTCAGAGGTGCAGCAGCGAATCGATTCTCTCGGGTTGATGAAATTTATCCAGCGTTTTCAGCAGGGATTGTTTACGTTGCTGGGTGAGGATGGCCGGCAGTTGTCCGGCGGGGAAACCCAGGTCCTGGCCCTGATTCGCGCTTTGTTTGATTATCCGGATGTGGTCATTGTGGATGAAGGCTTTAGTGCCATCGATGTGGATATCGAAGAACTGGTGTTTACGACACTCAAGAGCTACAGCAAAGACCATGCAGTCATGATCATTACCCATAATGTCGCGACATTGCTGCGAACAGACTGGATCTATCTGTTGCAGGACAAGCAGATCGTCGAACAAGGTGATCCCCACACCTTGCTCAACCACAAGAGCCGATTCCAGAGGCTGGTACGACACTCTGCCATGGGACAAATGGCTTTTTACCTCAAGCAAAAGGAGGCATGATGCAATCCCTGGCCCTTGATGTTCCGCGCCCATTGTTATGGCCCCGATTTAAGACCTGGCATCTGTTTTTAATGCTGGTGGCCGGCACCATGATCAATGTCTGGTTACAACAAACCTTTTTGCTCTCGCAAGAAACCTATCATTTATTGTTAGAGGGGCAGCTGGAAGCGGCGCGTATCGACGAATACTATTTTATGATGAAAAAGATTTCGATCTGGAACTATGCTTTGGCACCGATATTGATCCTGGTCAAGATTTTATTTCTGGCCTTGTTGATTCAGACTCCCCTGGTATTCAAATTTATCGATATACCGTTCAAGACCCTGTTTCGAGTCATGACTCAGGCTTCATTTGTGATGCTGGCAGCCGGAGTGGTCGCTACCTTGTGGCTGATGCAATATGCCGGTGAAGGTCTGACCCAGGAACAATTGTCCTTTGTGCCATTGTCCCTTACCAATCTGGTAGAGTTTCGTCATTATCCTCTGCAGCTCTATTCGCTCATGGCCAGCATCAACCTCTTTGAATTACTCTGGGGCTGGGTCATCGTGCGCGGCCTGGTGGCCACCAAAAAGCTGCAGACTCTGGATGCCACTCTGGTGGTGCTGAGCATATGGACGGCTCTGCTGGTGATCCAATGGATCATCATCACCTATGCCGAAAAACTGAATACCTGAGAGGTGGATCATGAGAACCAAACGCATCATTGCCATTGTGTTTATCCTGTTACTTTTTTGCTGGCTGGGCTGGACCATAGGCGAGATCGTCAGGCCAGAGGTGTTGCCGGTGGGATCAGAGCTGCCCATGATCCTGTGTCAGCATCCGGATGGCGATTTTACGTTGGGTGATTCTCAGGCAAACGAAACCATTGTGGTCTATTTTCACCCGGATTGTCCCCATTGCCTGCCCCAGCTTCAGGATTACAACCGTCATATCGATGAATTTACAGACACCCAGTTTTATTTCTTGACCTCGGACAAGCAATTTTTCCGCCATCCGAGGCCATTGGGAACGGAAAATCTCTGGGATCGGTCCCATATAAAATGGGGCATTATCTCAAAGTCCGATGCGAGGGAAAAATTAGGATGCAAGGTAACACCGGTGACCCTTGTGTTTGATCGAGTGCTTTGCCTGGTGAGTAAAGAACTGTGAAACAGCTGTTTATAAATCTCAATTTGGTAGGCTGAGAAATAACATATGTAGTTTATTATAAATTGAAAATTAGTGAAATTATTCTTAAATATATCCAAGCAATGACAAATTGTAATAAAATTTAATCAGTTAAGCAGGGAGAAACTAAATGAATCTTTATAATCGGAAATTTCATATTATTTTTTGGATATCTATTGCCACAATTAGTTCCTTCTTGTTGGCTATGTACTTAACCCAAGCTAATAGAGGTATTATTCCAAGCGTGATTCCCATTACAGTAGCCATTATTCAAATCTACGTCTCAGAAAAGACTAGGAGAGAGGTTAGATATTTTCCCAAAAAAATAATCTACTATTTGCTCTTAAATGCTTTTTTCTTCATTCTTTTTCTTTTTGTACTTTTTTTATTAGAGAATTTTATAATTATAAAAATCGGCACATTTTTAATCATGTCTTTGGTGGGAACTTATACCTCATATTTTCTATATCGAGAACGAAAAAAGATTACGAATTCTTGAACTCGATGGTTCGAACCATTAATAAACTAGTCAGGAGCTCCTGTTCATGACTAGATAATTAATCTCAACAAAAAAGGAGAGAAAAATGAAAATTTTAAATCAACATGAATTAAATTCATTAAATGCAGGTAGAAATTTAGAGTATTGGATCTGTAATGCTGCTTTTATACAGCTCGGTGCTTGGAATGCACTTGCATTTGGGATAGCAGGACTTACGGGAGCAGGAATCGCTGCTGGCATTATTATTGGTGTTACAGCTGCCGCAGTTTGCAGATAATCATTCCTTTAGGTATTATTGCTACCTTGTTAGATTTCAGCAATCCTACCCTCAGTCTAGAATAAATAAAACTAGATAGGGATGATTCTTCTGTGCAAATCTTTGGCTAAAGTTGTTGCAAGAATAATGATCGGAAGCAAATAAATCTGTAAATTTGTGATTTATTGCTTCCGATCTCATGTTAGAGATGAATCCTACTGGTTGCAACACCTGAATAAATCAATTTTCTGTAAGAATAAAATCGAATTAGATTGTTGGCTTTCGTAGGCGGCTGTTAGTTACGAATTTTTCTCTTCAGATCACTTATTTAGGAGCAGAAAAGATATAGTTATGCAGACCCTGTCAATTTTGTTTGCCCCTTTATGAGTGAGATATTCTTTTTTAGGCCTTGATTGTCATTCCGGTCCGTCAAAAGAATATTGCGTCCCTGACGGGACGCAGAGATTGTATGATGATTGGCTGCTATAAATATTAGGTCCCTAACGGGACCATCGGAGATGAACGAATGGGTGAAAATTTTCGATTTAAATAATGATCCCAGGCATCGGGCAGAGATCTATATGAGGCTGCCCTGGGAAATTTAGTGAGTCCTGACATTTTAACCAAGCATGGTATTTTCCCTGCCCCGAAAGGGGCAGAATATTTCTAGCCACTCTGCCCCGGCAATTTTGTTCACCCCTTTAGGGGTGAGATATTCTTTTTGGGGCCTGGATCGTTAATCCGGTTTATCAAAAGAATATCACGTCCCTGACGGGACGCAGAAATCGATTTGTCATCGTTTGCTATAAATATTAGGTCCTCTGCGGGACCATCTGGGGTGAACGATGGGGTGCAAATTTTAGATTTTGATAATGATTCCAGGCATCGGGTGAAAGTGAGGAGATTTGGGCCAATGCTATTATCCTGTCGTTCTTTAGAATATGTTTGAAATTCTGCACGATGATATTTTTGTAACTAATCGAATTTTTAATTTTTCAAGTGGGTTTGGTATTTCCCGCCTGCCCCGCTAGGGGCAGAATATTTATAGGTACCCAGGCCCGGCAATTTTTTTCACCCCTTTAGGGGTGAGATATTCTTTTTCGGGCCTGGATCGTTAATCCGATTTATCAAAAGAATATTGCGTCCCTAACGGGACGCAGAGATTGTGTGGTGATCGTGTGCTATAAATATTAGGTCCCTACCGGGACCAGCTGGGTTAAAGAGGGTGGTTAAAAATTGCTACGCTCGAGAATGGTCTTTACAGCACCAAGTGAATTGTTTGGGTTGTCTGGTTTTTGTCTGATATAGGATTTAGCATCTGCCCCTTGGAAAGAATCTTGTTAGAAACGAGTTTATTGCCAAATAATCTGAGAAGAATGACAAACTCGACAAAATTTCGAATGAGTAATGGAAAATAAAATAATCATCCAAAAAGGTCTGTATTTCAGTCCAATTACACGAATTTTATTGACTTTATCTTTGGTTGCATTTGCCGTTTTGGTATTTGTTAATTCTAACTATCGATTTAATTACCGTTTCTCGATCGCTGCTCTTCTTTTATTTTATTTGGGTGTAATGATAAATACAAAACGAGGTCAAAAAAGAGGTGAATTGTATATTTTGTCCGATTCTGAATATTTAAAATTCAAGACCTTTGTTTTCGGAAAAGAAAAGAGGATAAGATGGGATGAAATTGCAAAATTATCATTCAAACCCACAGCTGTTAATGTGTATTTTAACAGTGGTGAAGAACAAAGTATCAATTTTAAATGGACTGCAACAAAGATAAATCAAGCCAAAGAAATGATTTCCGAAATTGCTAAAAAGAAAAGAATTCCAGTTGACTAGTTGGTCCATCGCGTGTTCATTTATCTTTTATTTTGGCGTCATAGATAAATTGAAATATAGCCCGAAAGTAAAATCCTCATGCCCAACACCTACACCCAAATCTACCTCCAATTTGTATTCGCCGTCGAGGATCGTTTTTGCCTCATTCAGAAAGAATGGCAAGACGAATTGTACAAATATATCACCGGCATTGTCCGGAACAACCGGCACAAGCTCCTGACGATTAACGGCATGCCGGATCATGTACATGTTTTTGTGGGATATAAACCCTATCAATCGGTTTCCGATTTATTGCAGGATATCAAAGAACATTCTTCAAAATGGATAGACAACAAGGGTTTTCTTCCTGCCAAATTCAACTGGCAGGAAGGGTATGGAGCGTTCAGCTATTCCCATTCTCATATCGACCGGGTGATTAAATATATTAACAACCAGGAATGTCGTCATAAAAAGGTTTCGTTTATCGATGAATATATTGCCCTTTTGAAACGATTCAATGTACAATATGATGACCGATATATCTTTCACGAGGTCAAGATGGAATAGATCATTTCCAAAAGAATATTGCGTCCCTAACGGGACGCTGAGATTGTGTGGTGATTTGCTGCTATAAATATTAAATCCCTAACGGGACCACCTGGGGTGAGGGATTGGGTGCAAATTTAAAATGCTGATGGGTGTTCCAGAATATTGGATCGAGATTAAATGATTCTGGTCAATGGTGTAATCCGAATATATCTTCCATTATCTTTTGATCCTGTCAACAAGGTGTGAAATTCTGCACCATGAATATTTTTAAATCGATCCAATTTCAAATTTTTCCGCCGTGTTTGATATCTATCACCTGCCCCGCTAGGGGCAGAATATTTATAGCCACCCAGGCCCGGTCATTTTATTCACCACTTTAGGGGTGAGATATTCTTTTTTTAGGCCTGGATTGTTA
>WJME01000275.1 GCA_014728115.1 Candidatus Zhuqueibacterota bacterium
CATTAATATTCCCCACCTGTTCAAACTTTGATAATTTTGCAGTATCTTTCTCCAGATAACTCGAGTGCGTATTCCGGGTCAAAACTGCCACCCATTCCGGCTGAAAACTGCCACTTGCACTGATTAATTACTTGAGAATGTTCAATGCAAGCAAGGTGGCAGGTTTAAAACGGAATGGGTGGCAAGTTTTACCGGAATATTCAGGAGACTTTGGAGATTTAAATTTTTCATATCTTGCACAGGCTTTTTTAAAATCCAAATATTGAGATCCTCACAAGTTCTTTTCGATAATCCTGCCAAAAAATGTAAAATCCATCGCTGGTTCCCAACCCAGCCCCGGTTTAGTCCAACCCCGTCCGCCAGCTGGCGGATCGACCTTCGCTGCGCTCAGGTCGAGTGCAACGCTTGTTCGTTAGACCGATTTAGATGCACGGTTTAACAAGCGTGCAATCGCATCCAAATAATATTCCGGTGCATGTCCACCCTGAGATCTATCCAGCGCATCCTCATACCAACCAAAATTCAATATAATCTCAAATATATGAACATCTTTCTTTTCAATTTTCTGGCCACCGAAAGCCCAATATGCGTCAAGCAGCTTGTCTAAACCCGACGCCACTTGAAAAGGTTTCTTTGCACCACGGGTCACTATAGCAAGATCATAAGCTGGATTGCCAACAAATGAATATTCCCAGTCGATTAAAAATATTTCACCATCCAAAGTTAGAAGTATGTTTTGACCTAGTAAATCACTGTGAACCAGCACAGATTCTTGCTCTTCCGAAATATTCTCATCAATCCAAATTAGCGCGTCATGAATTTCTTGAATGTGCGAAAATTTCTGAAATTCGATCGTTTTAGAATTTACATGTTCCTTCCAAGACGAATAATGCTTGATAGTTGAAGGTAAGTGTTGTTTTGATATGTTATGTGTTTCAGCTGCAACTCTCGCAATGATTTCCCATGGATTTTCGTGACGGGATTTGGATGTTCTTAATTCGATCGGGTGGCCTCTTATAAACTCTGTAATAGAAATCAAAAGGCCATCTTGCCATAATACTCCAATCGGTTTGGAGATTGAGTAATATTTTACCTTGTTGTAAATTGATTGCAGCAATTCTTGTTCTTTAATTATTCGCGATTCGGCATTTTCAGGTGCATCATTAAGTACAATTCCAACTGCGTAGCTACCAACCTGCTCATCGTTATGTATTTTATCAATTACGTCAATCCTATATATTTCTTTACTCAATCCCTGATCAATTCTCACTACCCAATCGAGCTCATAATTTCGCTTATCGGAATAAAGCAGAGTCATCATAAATCCAAGAGCATCGCGGGCGATAGCATATCCGGGTCCAATAAGTGATGGTGCGACACTGCCGGCAGGTAGCCAACTCTCCTTTTTATCCGGAAAAGCAAAGTCTGATAGCCAAAGCCGGGTTTTGCCGTATGATATCCAGGCGCTTCCTTTTGGTTTTGGAATGGCTAATGAATATTTAAACTTTCTTTTATATCTCATTTTGCCTATATAATCTTGCTACGGCCTAACCCATAAACCCCGCAGTTAGGGCAACAGCATCGGAGTAAGCTAAACAAAACAACTGTATTTTTTTTTCAAGCACCCAAACCAGCCAAAAAGAAAGGTTGTTGCAATCGGGTGTAGCAGATGGTTATGGGCCCATGTGCCGAATGATGAACGAGCAACCAAAATTGCGTTTCTGCACAACGCGTTTGTTTTATTCTTATTGCCAAAAGTACACAATTTTCGCGGCCATCAATTACGGCAATTTTTCAAAATCATCCAGATCTTTAAAACGACCAGCAGCCTTTTTATTCTTTTTTAGATTTTTTAAATCAATTATGTTGACAACTATATCATCAATTGAATCTTCAATTCGTTGATTGTAGCATTCTTCAAAATCAACCCCTGATATTGTTGGGAGTAGCTTAATTCGTATGGGCGCATTCCCCATGCGCAGCACTTTATCTTTTTGAAGAAATAATTTTTCATCAATTTCGGGTAGGTCAAAACCAAATTTTTTTAATACGGAAACCATTTTTTTGGCATTTCTTGGGCTGATTCCAATCCAAATATCCATATCGCCAGTTGCGCGTGGGTAGCCGTGATAGCCGACTGCGTAACCGCCAATTAAGAGATACTCAACCTGGTGGGAATTCAGCAACTTTAAAAAATCTTTCAAGTCTTGTGGTAGCGATGTCATTGCCATAATTTATTCGTCTCATCATTTCGATTGCAGAAATTCGATCTTGCGGGGATTGTGTCGGCCAATATGTTACGACTGTATCCTCATCATATAAATGATGCACAGAAAAACTATTTCGATCAACACGATCGTTTAGCATAGGGTAAACCTCTCAAAATAAATTATCTGATTTAATAAAAGCAGATAATTTACAAGTAACAAGCAAAATGTTCATTTTCTAGTTCCGCATAACGTAAAAATCAGGCGCCAAACCGCTCAGCTGAAACTGAGTAGAGGCACTGTTTTTTTATGTGTGCCCGGCATGACGCGTGTATATTTGATTTCATGAATATACAACGATTATCCAGAGGGTGCAAGTTCCTTCTGGGCGAGTTGGTGAGTTCTTCACTTTTGGCAAAAGCCCGTTAACAAGCCGCAAGGGTGTTTCGGGTGACCGGAAGAAACCAAACCGAAAGAGGAAGAACCTCATTCGATTGGGAATTCCTTTCGACATGGCCTGTGCATGCAGCCGCAGCCGAATGGGAGGTTGAGCCGTCGCCTGCAGTCCAATTCTGGGCACAACAATACCAAATGTAGGATTGGAACGCAGGGGGTATGTGTCAATGCTATCGTACACCCTTACACTGACTCGTGGTTGATAGCTTGCCGGCCTGCCGGCGGCAACCGCCGTGTACGAGCCCCGTACGAGCGGCGGTGTGAGAGGCGCACTCCGGTCTATCGGCCGGAGCCGCCTGCTCGATTATACCGCTTTTATTGAGTGGTCCGCTGAATGCTTTTGTTATGCTCCTATTTTTTTTGTGCCAAGTAGTTTTTTAAATGACTGTAATGTGAAATTTTCATATCTGATAAATCTGCAATTTTTGATTTTAGTTCAATATTTGGATTAATGAAAATTAGTTCTTTTATGGATTTATTTTTGATATTTAGGCAGCTCAACGAGTTCAGTAATAATAAATCCTCATCTCGAAGTGAAGAACCAATAATAATAACTCTTTCAATATTGAGTAATGACATCTGAAATAATGTCCATATTGAGCGAATATATTTGAAGTTATAAAATTTAATTAATGTGGGGGGAATAATAAGTGGACTCATTAAGGGTGATGCAGAATCTTCTTTAACACATTCAGGCTCCATACAGTTAATAAATCTATGGCCTATCAAATATTTTGATATTGTTGACATGCCCGCATTGGCACCTGGTATCATTCTAATTTTTTTACAATTCCAACAAATTTGCCAGTTATATGATCCGTGAAGCTTTAAATATGGGACTGGAGTTCTATCTCCCTCTTCGAAATTTATAAAATCATCAAAACAAAAATTTTGAAAATACTCTTCGGAACCAAATGAATTTGTTTCGGTAGTCGAATCCGGCAAATATGTCCAATTTATTTTTAGATTATTACAAATTGTTTCGAATAGATAGTCATAATTAAATGTCGCAAATATCGATTTTGCGTGAAATAAATTCATAAAATCACCATACTCTGCAGGGAGATTCGCAATTTCTATTTTAAGCAGATCACTCAGAAATTTTAAAACAATTAATTTGAATTCAGCGATGTCATTCTTGTGAATGTTTCTCGAGTAATATTCAAGAACTTGCAATTTTGTTAATATTTCTTCAATTGAAGAATTACGAATATCTACAATGTTAAGGTTTCCTTGTGCGAATTTTTCTAGATATTTTACTGCTCGCGGTTCAATTTTACTAAAACGGCTGAATATTTCTGCCATAATTTGATTGTCTAAAGGTAAACCCGCAGCTTTTGAGAAACCTGCCCCTGTGATAACTAAAGATTTTTTTGAATTGTATATATTATGCATTTATGACATTTTCTTTCAGTATAACGAGACTGTCGAATAAGCTAAATTTTACTCGATCAATCTTTTGAAAAATGATTTTTAAGATTTTTTGTAAAGACACCTTAAAGAGCATGTTATTTTCGCAAGACCAGCAATTTTTCTGTTTTTTTAATAAACCATGCCGTATCCTGCAATTTTTTCAATATTGTGGACCAGCGCAAATAACTTCCATTGAATATCGACTTTCTCGTTTGTCCGTAACGTAAATCGATACAATCGTTTCTGCGTTCGAATATTGGCAAAGACCGGTTCTACGATGGCCGAACGGTTACAATATATACGACGACCTTTGAGCGTATCTATTTTTGCTTTCATTTTTACAATCAGGTTTATACTCTCTTCTTTTGCATGCTCCAGAGGAACTAATAAATATCTAGCCTGTGTTTCAGGCATAGTCAAACATTTCAACCTTAAAGGACACACGGAACAACCATCCGGCTTAGCGCGGTACATGTCATAGATAATATTGCGTATCCGTTGTGCGCATGTTTTTCCTTGTGTAGAAAAGTTAGTCTCTCGGCATAATATAAGGGTAAAAATTAAAATTTTCATCATTATTTTGAAAATTATGGCTTTTTCGACAGTTTCCGGTGGTGTTGGGAGGCGTACTCCGGTCTATTGACCGGAGCCGCTTGTCGGAATGTCTTGATTACTTTTGTAAATATCATCATAAAAAAGCATCAGATACAATTTTACTCTTGACAAAATGAAAAGTAATTTATATATTTTTATTGTCATTCACATAAACTATAGGAGAGTTCATTATGAAAAATGATAAAATCAAAAATATTAAACAGGTGTCTAAAATAAGTCTTTCAGAAAAACAATCAGTACGTACAACATTTAAATTAACGGAGGACTGTATTAATGCTGTTGATTGGCTTTTAAAAACAAATAATCTAAAGGTAAAAGAATTATTTGACTTTCTCTGTTCCAATAATAATTTGGTAAATTTAGCTGCTGAAGCAGTAAAAAAAGAAGACAAAAATATTTCTTCAAAGTACATAAGAAAAACTTTTGTCATTAGCAAACGAGTATTACGATTGCTCAACAAAAAATCAGAAGAATACAGGATATCAAGAGATTTGGTTGTTGAAAAATTAGTTTTACTTTTCAAAGAGCTTTTAGAAAAACATACTAAAGAAGAAAAACAAAAAGAAGAAAAAGCATTCTCAATTATATCTGACTTTTGGGCAAGGGCCGAAGAAATTGAAACTAACCTTAAAGATTTACTGGATGATGACAACCCAATACTTGACAGGTTTGGTGTCATTACAATTATAATAATGAATCTTGTAAATGCGATAGAATCAAAACTGAATGATGATGTTCCCATAGATCCAGATGATTATAGTCAATCTTGTTAATTAACAATAACTTGGAGCAACAACTATGGATATTTCAAAACATGCAGAAATAAGATGTCAACAAAGAGGTATACCTAAAAATTCTATTGATTTGATTCTCCAGTTTGGCACACCGCTTTGTAAACCTGGAGGTGTCATTGAATACAAAATATATAAAAAAAACAAATCTCAAATACAAGCACATCTGAAAAAGCTTATCGATCGCCTTGATAAAATAGAAAATAAGGCGGTACTAATATCAGATAATCAGGTAATAACAGTTTATCATAAAAATAATTAATTTTTCAAAAAACTATGGAGGATGGATATGAATATGATTGAAATTGACCAACAAGTGTCGGATATATTGATAGAAAAAGCGAAAGCATTTGGAATAACGCGTAATGGCGTTCTGCGTCTGTTACTTGAAATTGAAAAACCTAAAACCAATACCATGAAAAAATCTCAAAAAAACAATAAGAAAAATAACCCAGATTCGAGTTTTAAGAATATGCAAGACGAATTAATACCATATATTCTTAAAATACTTTATGATAATGGTGGCAAAGCATCCAAGAGTTTAGTAGAACAAAAAATCTTTGAATTATTCCGGCAGGAATTTGAAAAACCATACTACTTAGAAATGGTTTCACATGGGGTAACAAGATGGAAACATAATATTGCATGGTCTAAAGAACGAGCCAAGTATTTGCATGGCTTTATAAAAAGCGCCAGTGATTCAGGACGTGGAATCTGGGAACTAACTGATAAAGGGATAACATATTGTGAGAATAATTTATAAAATATCGTTTTATTTTTCGAGACTTCTTTACAACGTAACAGGGGCGTAACCGGCTCACCAGATTTGCAATCTGATATTCGCGAATTGCTGCCAAAGATTGCAATTTTCGCGCCGTGTACCCTTCGCTGTAGGTGAGTCTGGTTGACATAGGGTTAGCCTGCGATCTGCCCTTCGAGTCATTCTCAATAATAACCTATTGACTTGGTAACCAAATAAGGATTACAGCTAAAATGCCTAATAAATACGTGATTGAAACAAAATTAATAGGAATGTATTTTTCCATGAATTCATCTATACCTTCACTAACTCTTTCACGAAGTTTTTTATCTTCTTTCTTCTTATCTTCGTTTTCTGGGGAGGTTAATTTTCTTTTGTCCCAGCGATTTTCAAATAGCGATTCGCCTTCTAGTCCATCTTCTTTATAGTAATTTTCATCAAAACAGTGAAGCAACATAGCTATTTTATTGATAACTTTTTTGTTCTCTTCTTGCCATTTCCGATTCCTTTTCTGCCAACGAACAGAAAATTTTCTAAAATTAAATGTCCCGAGTGCAATAGCAGGCATGCTATTTTTAAAGGTTCAAAAACAAGATATCTCAAGACCATTCCAATGGATAAAAAAGCGGTATTTTTTAGCCGTAAAAGTCCATAGAATTAAATGCAAAGATTGTAATTGTATCAAACAAACCCGGATCGAAATTGCCGATCGTAAAAGACCTTTACGCGGGCTTTTGCCCGCTATGTATTGTAATTATTGGAATTTTCAACGGTAAATGATGTGGCACATCATCTGAATATCAGCTGGGATACTGTTAAAGATATTCAGAAAGAATATCTTTTAAAAAACTTTAGACAGCCAGATCTTACCCAATTGTCACAAATATCAATTGATGAAATAAATATAGGCAAAAAACATAGATATCTTACGATTGTATTAGATCTTCAATCCGGCGCTGTTGTTTTTATTGGAAATAGCAAAGGATCCGATAGTTTGAATCCATTTTGGGAAAGCCTAAAGAAAGCTAATATCAAAATTAAAGCTGTGGCAACCGATATGTCAAAGGCCTACATTCAGACAGTTCGAGAAAATTTACCCAATACCATTCATGTATTTGATCATTTTCATATAATCAAATTATTCAATGAAAAGTTAACAAAACTTCGTCAGCAGCTTTATCATGAAAAAACCAGTTATCATCATAGTCAAGCTTTACAAGGACTGAAATGGATTCTTTTAAAAAACCCTGAAAACCTTTGCTTTGCATTATTCCAGGTACGCATTAGTCGGATGAGCCATTTTTTGATCAGTATCTTTCTGACTGTCCATTATTTACCTTATTATCAATATTCTTGATGAGCAGGCTAGCACTGAAAAACCTGCTCACTAAGTTGTGTACTACAGTATCTTGCCCACAACAACATACTCAATTCTCGTTGTTTCCAACTCAGGGGCAAACGTTGAATTTTAGTGATAAAATCCTGGTATGTGATGACCTGAAAAAGATTATCATCGTTTTTTATCATTCCTTGAAATTCCGTGCTTGTTTGTAACGCGCTTTTATCATCTTGGTGGCAAAACAACCCGGTATATACAAAAGCATATTCTCTGCTTTGCAGAGAAGCTGTGGCTATCAACTGATTACGAAAAAGTTGGTTAAATCTTGCAGTGTTAAAATTCTCATATTTTGCATTAAATATTCTATCTCCACTTTGAACAAATATCTGCCGGTATTCAGATTTATCATATTCCGTGTGTGAGAATGTATCTGTGTATTTACATTCAAGACCAATCAAACCTTTTTTATTACCAGCCATCACTTCAAATGCCACATCAAAGGCCGAATTATCACCTGTGTAATTTTTGGGTGGGGCAAACTCAAAAATTACCCGTTTAACTTGGGTCAACTCCGACCAAAACTGCTTCAAGACCGCAAGTGCAAAATTCGTATCTATTTTTAATTCATCGAAAAAGTTGAAACAGAGGGGTTGACTTGATAATAAATTATTATAAAGCCTGTCTTCCTCCAAAATCCCTTTACTGGCAGATTTTCTTTCCTGAATTGTTTGAAGAACGACCGCAGCTATTCCTGGTGATAAAAAGTTCTTTTGATTTGTCTGTCCATGCAGAATTGTATTACAAACTTTTTTCTCTTTTTTAATGGGATGATTTCCTTCTTCCTTGGCCAAAACGAATGTACGCCACCAGCCTTGATGAAAGCGCATCCTTTTTCTGAATCCACTTTCAGAAGCAGGGAATTCACCAATTAATGCTCTCAGTTCATTCTTCATTTATCAACCTCGTATTTAAAGAAATTATAATTAATAGATTGAAACTGAAATCCGCTAACGCTTGGCCTTGTCTGTCGAAGGCTTTGTTTGCACTGGACTTGTGGTTACAATAAAGTTTTATTAAACGCATTGATTTTGCGGATTTCACCGATCCGCCCTTCGGTCAGGCGGGAATTTTCGTGTGTACCCGGCATGCTACATGCGTGTTTACTGCATATAATATAAGCCGATCACCCAGCGGTCAAGTCCCCTATTTGCGAGTTGGTGAGTTCTACGTCTTCTTGCTAAGCTCATTAAATAGCCGCAAGGATAAGCGTTCTACTCGGGGAAATCTGTCATATGTCGCACCAACTGTTGATGACTTTATATCGAAAGGTCAAATAGCCGCTCACCTTGGTGCCCGTTTGCCCGAAAGATCGAATCGCCGAGAATCCACTCGAGTTCACCATACGCTATCTTTTGGGAAAAGCAAAATCGATCTATCCATCTTTGACAAAAAATTCAACAATAATGACTTTTGCAACAGGCTTGTTATATGTTTTATTAATTGGTCTGATAAAGTTTTCGTCCCTTTACAAATTATTTTACGTAATACAGGGAATCTAAAAAAGCTGCTCGCGCGTCACTTATTTTTTTTTCGGTTTTGTTTTCAGGTTTTGGGTTCTGCCACCACTGGGAATCATAAATTCTTTCTATAATTTCATCCCAATATCTCTCATACTCTAGTCCTTTTTGAACTATGCCGAAATTTTTACACAAAGCAGATTTATTTTTGCTATTGAGACAAATAAATACATCAGGTCGTTTCATTGCTAATAATCTGGTTGCCGTTGCTAGGTAGTTGCCCTTAAATGCTCTGGTAAAATAATCTAGAAATCTTCGATAGTGCATTTTTGTTATTTGTCCCGAAATTGGTATTTCATCTAATGCGTTCGATATATTACTGTCATTTTTAATTATACGGTTTTTAAATATCCCTGCTCCTTTCATGCTGCCAAAGTATCCCCAATCAACACTTATGCCAATGCGCAAGTTGTTTGGAATGCCAGCTATAAACTTTCGTTCATCCACATTCAATTTATTAAAAGAATCGACCTTTCTAAAAAGCGATTTCACTAGTTCTAGTACTTGTAACCGTGATGATAACGGATGATTTTTTTCATTGTTAACCTTATCCACAAATTCGTGCCATTCCATATTAGCAACTGGAATTTGAAATATGGGCTTATTCTTTCCATAGGTCATATTCAAATCGTTTCCATACTTACCCGATAAACTATTTATTTTCGGCCTATGGTTTTCCCAGGTCTTTCTATAGCTTTCCAAGTCGCTAATATTAAAATATTTTGACTTGATCCAAAATGAATTTATAATTTCAAAAGATTTGGATAATATTTCCTTTGCGTTCGAATCTTTGGGATAGATCACTGCAGAAATCTCGGTATTGATTGTAAAAGCAGCGTTTGTGAAATTTGCACTGCCTATTATGATTTCCCAATCAGCCTTGCTGTTATAAAAAATAAATAGTTTGGGATGAAAGGTACCTTCCGGTTGAATGACATACTTTACTTTATCTGATTCAAGAAATGCCTCTATAAAGTCAGGATGCGTTTGATAAAAATGAATCCCTATAACGAATCTAGCAATCTTTTTTCTATTATTAAGTAGCTTTTTAAAAGACGGAAAACCTACACCTGCCCATGCGGATAACCAATAATAATTAGAGTAATTATCCAAAAGCCTGAGGAACTCTTGTTCAAAGGATTTTGAATCAGTAATGAGTTTCATGATATTGACTTGTAAATGTTTTTATTATTCCACTTGATATGGGTTGACCGTCTTACACATGACGATGTTTTTCAGCGGGCGCGCGTTTTTGCGCTCCGCTGTAAAAGTATTGTTTGTGCCGGCCTGATGCGTGTATATTTATTACACATAATATACACCGATTATCCAAAGGGTGCAAGTCCCTTATGTGTGAGTTGGCAAGTTCTCCGCCTTTTGGTGAAAGCCGCAAGGGTGTTCGGGGTGACCGAAAGTTGATGCCCCCGGGACTTTTAGTCTTTGTGATCGCTCGAGGACTCTTTTCCGGTCATATACTCTTAGGGAACTTCCAAGCCTACAAATTCGAGTTGCGAATAAATATGTTAAAAAAGGTATGTTGTGTCATGTACGGTTTTGGGATAACCACTCGAGTCATGGAATTGAACGAGCTGGTTGAATTGGGATTGAAATGCCTTTGAAAACGGATATTGCCCAGCTATGACAGTATCATTGGTGAAATGTTTTGATTCTATCTTTCAGGGCAACAATGCTCAGGAAGAGCATGGGCCCTGAATTCGGAAATCCAGGACTATCGAAAAAAATGGTCTTGAAAGTTTTAGGCTTTCGTGGTCCACGCTCACACCATACTGAGTTCAAGTTTGTGCTTTATTTTTTCCCACTCTGGAAGGACGGAATCGAGAAGTTTGTAGAATTCGGGGCTATGATTAGGATATTTCAAATGGCATAGCTCATGGGTGACAACATAATCAATACACTCTTTTGGCGCTCTGATCAAGTCTGTATTGAGGGTTAATGTACCTATTTTCGAAAGGCTGCCCCATCTTTTTTGCATTCGTTTAATGGATAATCCGGGTTTATCGATATCGAGACTGTTGAATTTCTGCCAACAACGATTTGTGCTCTCGGCAAACTGCAGCCGGGCTTTTTCCAGATACCATTGGTTTAATCGTTTTTTTGTCATTTCCGGAGTAGGTGTGTTACGGCAGGTGATATAAAATAGGCCGCGAGTTAATTTAATCGAGTTTACCGATCCTTTGGCTATCTTTAAGCGGTATTGCTTGCCCAGATACAGGTGGGTCTCACCGTTCACGTAACATCGGTCAGGCGTTTTGGGAGTAAACTGTTTGAAATAATTCAACTGCCTGAGAATCCAGCGAGCTCTTTTCTTGATTTTCTTTTTTATTGTCTCGACATCTGATTGAACGGGCGCTTTGACAACAACGGTACCGTCAGGATGCACTGCAATTTCCATTGTTTTTCTTTCAGAATAGAGCAGATTGAAATCGATGGTCTTTTGTCCATAAACAACCGAGCATCTTTCATTAGGATTTAATACCTCCACTATCCACGACTCCTGTGTTTTGCCACTTGCAGTACCTTTTCAATGATGGTATCCATCTGCTCGAGCGACAATTCAACGCCTCTTTTGGTTTTGAGGTCATCATAAAGATAATCGTCGATTTCGTTAATCACCTTTTTTTGGGCATCCTGGTCATCCCAGAAATGAACTTTATTGTATTTTTCCAAAATGCTATGAACTGCAATTGCCGTATCTGCTGCAGCGGATTCAGGATCATTGTGTTGTTTTTCAAGGAAAGGCAAAAGAACACCAAAATAGGCCATGGCATCTTCATTGCCGGAAAGTTCGTCCGGGATATTATCATGTACCTTGCCGACAACCTTGTCACGGATGTTTATGACCTTGTTCAAATAGTCCAAATCCGATATCCTCCTGGCCCTGAAATCCTGGATCGCCTGCTGGATCAGTTTTGAAAATTTTTCATAGAACGCAGGGTCTTGTTCCATTTTTTCGGTAATCGCCTTTTTGGTTGCATGCGCAATGGTATCTGCTTTGGAGGCCGTGGTTTTCCCGGTTTGATAGACCCCGTGCTCTTCTTTGACTCTATTGAACATTTTATCATTAAAAATATTCACGGGCTTGTTGAGTTGAATGACTTGATCGGCTTGAATGTGAGTATCCAAAAGCTTTTTAATTTTCGGTTCATAATCCCGATAATTAACAGCCTCGGCATATCTTAACTTGACGGATGCTCTGAGGGACTGAAATTTTGCAAGATCTGCCTTGTATCTGGACAGTGTTTTTTCATCGGTTTCGCTCAGGAAATTTTCTGAAGAGAGCGCGATAGCAAGATTCCTGGCAAACTCTGAGAGGCGGCTGTAAAACTCTTCTCTCAATTCATCATCGGCGAGCAACACCTCATAGGCTTCTTCGTCGTCGGAATGCTTGACTGTTTTGAACAGATCCCAGAGATCGGAATAGCGGCCCGGCAATTTTTCGATTTCTTCCTGTATGGATGTCAGTGTACCCACCAGGTCGGATTCATCGAATCCTTCAAATGCGCTGTACAGAGTAAGCGCTTTATCCAATTCACCGAGGACACTCGCATAATCGATAATAAAACCAAACTCTTTGTCTTCATAAAGACGGTTCACCCGTGCAATGGCCTGCAGCAGCGTATGCTCGCGCAGAATTCTGCATAGATATAGAACAGTATTTCGTGGCGCGTCAAAGCCGGTCAGCAGCTTATCCACGACGATAAGGATTTCCGGCTCACTGCCGTGTTTAAACTGGTTGATGAGCTGTTTGGTGTATTCCTGCTCGCTGCCATAGCGTTTCATCATCTTTTGCCAGAATTTAACGATTTCGTCTGTTGACTCGTCATCGGTTTCCTCATATCCTTCACGCATATCCGGCGGCGAGATAACCACCTCGGAACTGACCATACCGATTTCATTAAGAAATGTATTATATCTGAGCGCAGCAGCTTTATTCGGAGCAACCAACTGTGCTTTGAATCCTGTTCCCTGCCAGTTGGAACGATAATGTTCACTGATGTCAAATGCTCTCATATAAATAACCTGATCCGCCTTGTTGAGCATTTCCGCGCGTGCATATTTTCGTTTCAGATCAGCTTTTTGCTCTTTGGTCAATCCTTGTGTATGCCTCTCGAACCACAGATCAATCGTTCTTCGATTCTGTGTCATCTCTACATGGCGTCCTTCGTACAAAAGCGGAACGACGGCACCATCTTCGACAGCCTGGGAGATGGAATAATGAGGCTTTACCAGACCACCGAATTTGGTGAAATTGTTTTTTTCTTTTTTAAGCAGCGGTGTACCGGTAAAGCCGAGGTAACAGGCCTGTGGAAACATCTGCCGCATCCGTGCGGAAAAGGAACCGAACTGGGTGCGGTGACTTTCGTCCACAAGAAGAAAAATATCGGATGATGCATCCTGATATTTCTTTACTGCATAGGCCTTGTCGAACTTGTGAATGAGGGTTGTGATAATAGCCGATTTCTTTTCCGACACCAGTTCCAGCAGGTTTCTTCCCGAAGTGGCCCGATTCGCTTCAAGGCCACAGGCTACAAAGGTGTTGCCCAGCTGTTTATCCAGATCGTCACGGTCTGTGACCAGAACAATGCGCGGATTCAAAATGTCAGGATCCAGAGCCAGGTTACGTGCGAGCATCACCATGGTCAGGGACTTGCCGGATCCTTGAGTATGCCAGATGATACCTCCTTTACGTGCACCGGTATTGTCATAATGTTTTACTCGATTCAGTGTAGATTTAATAACAAAATACTGCTGATAGCGGGCAATCTTTTTGATACCGCCATCAAATACCGTAAACTTGAATGCCAATTCCAGGAGTCTGTCCGGACGGCAGAGGGAGAAAAGAGCTTTGTCCTGCTCCGTTACCCGACGTTCTTTTTCAATCCCGGACGTCATGCGCGTCACAGAAAAATCATCCAGATTGACCTTGTATTGCAAGGAATCCTGAACCCGTTTCTCGAGGTCTTTAAATTTCGTGTTTTTGGCGTCTTTTGTGGTCAAACCGGACTCTTTCCAGACGCTCCAAAATTTGGCTGCACTCCCTGTTGTTGCATACATGGCGCTGTTTTTATTCAGCGCCAGAACCATTTGGCTGTAAACGAACAGTTTCGGGATATAATCATCGTTTTGATTTCTGATCGACTGCGACACAGCCTGCTCGATCTCAACCTGTGGTGCTTTGCATTCGATCACGCAAAACGGGATACCATTGACAAAAAGAACGATATCCGGCCGGGCGGTCTCTGTTGACCGGGAGCGTTCCACACTGTATTCGACTGTTACGTGAAAGCTGTTGCGACCGGGATTGTGCCAATCGATATAGTTCATCGTAAAGCTTTTCGAGTCCCCTTCGATAGTCTGCTCCAGAGCCGTCCCCAGAGTGATGAGATCATAGATCGCCTCATTGGTCCTGAGCAGTCCGTCGTATTTGATGTTTTTCAGTTTCTGGATGGCCGACTGGACATTTTCCTCGCTAAAGAGGTATTCACCGCCCTTGTACTGAATCCGGTTGATCGCCTTGAGCTTGTTGCGCAGAATCGTCTCCAGCAGGACATTGGATGTCCGGTTCTGCCGTTCCAGAAGAGCCTCTGCCGGTGTCAGGAATTCAAATCCCAGGTTCACCAACAGTTGCAGAGCCGGGATTTGGGAAAGGTGTTTTTCGGTTGTTTGAAAGTGGGTCATATTATCCTCGGTAATAGTGGCTCAATTTTCAAACTTTATTTTGTTGAAAAAATACGTCATCCAGTTACTACCCATTGCATAAATTTTCTTTTTAAATCTTCCTTTTGTTTGCGCGTAACATTTTTGTTGGAGTAAGCCGAAATTTTGGTCTCTCTACCGGAATCCTCGAATTTTTTAAAGGCTATAAATTCGAATGTGTGGGCTGTCAGTGCTTGTTCTTCAAAGCGGTACGTATACCGTCTGCTATGACCAATAAAACTTCCACATGAATCGGTTGTCCAACATCCCGGGTAACTTAGTCGCTCCAGAGCACGGCGCATTTCAAGAGCCGACTGATACCTATTTGCAGGGTCTATATGTATTGCCTTATTAATAACACTTTTTAAGTTTCGGGGTATAAAAAGTTGATAATCACTGGCCAGAACAAGTTTTCCATCCTTTACCAGCTTGTTGTAGGTCCTCTCTCCAAAGGTATTAAATTTGTCACGTATGTATCCAATACCATTCAAAAGTCGAAATGCCGTTAAACCTACCTGATAGATATCTGTTTGAATGTTAATCTGATTTGAATTGAGAATCTCTGGAGCTATATGGAGTTTGTATGCACTCCTTGGCTGAACTGGCATTCCATTTGGCGAGTGACAAGTGATTCCATAATCTGTTAAAACACCTTGGTTGGAGGCACCCACAAGAATGTTCTTTGGCTTTATATCATTATGATATAGGTTCAGCTCATGCAGATACTCCAAACCTCGCAGAATATCGCACATGAAACGAATCACATCCGGTATGGGTAAAAAATTGCCGGTGTTGACACGGGAGAGAATTGATCCGTTTTCATGGTAATCCATGGCAATAATGACAAGATCAGTACCGTTGTGCTGAACCACATCAGCATAATGCATTTTTACTAGATTTGCATGATTCAAATGATTGCCGATTCTAGCTTCCTGAAGACGCTCATCTATTGCTACTCCTTCCGCAAGAATCTTGACAGCGATCTTTCGAGAAATTGTATGATCCACAGCTAACCAGACATCACCAAATCTTCCGCTTCCAATGGTCTGTTTCAACTCATACTTGTAAATAATTTGCCCGGATTTTATCTGCACTCGTTGCTGCCTCACATATTCCTCCCTGCCCATGCTGCAGCAATGGCATCAGCCATTTGTACATTCCAGTATTTGTCTGATCGGCCGACATTAGTTTCAGTAAACATTTCAACCGTTCTTGATCCCAGACCCCGTTTGATATTTGCGTAAAGAAGTATGCTTACTGCTTTCTTTTTTTGCACAGCGGACAACATGACAACGCCGTCCATATGAGTTGAGGGTCGGGTTGTTTTCTTTTCTCTAACAAATTCATTCATTTTAATGTTGACTTTAGAAATGTCTGGATACATCCGATAAATCCGATCCAGCTCCGAATAAAGCCATTGGAGTTTTTGTGGTATTTGGGCACAGTCTGCAGGGAAATCCAACTTGTTTTCCTCTGCGGCATTGACCAATGAGGCAGTCTGTCCATCCCATTCAACAATAGCATACCGTACACAGGTTGATGCAGTACGTATCCCAAGTATCTTCATAGCGTAAACCTCATTATTTTTTATCCTTTGGAGGACACTGATCATTTCCATAGCTGTTGCCGGCCCGGATTTTTCCGTCAACACCATGGATTTTGGTATCCGATTTCTGATTTCTGGCAATATTCTCGGCAGCTTGGATGGCCTCTGCTTGTGTTTGGGTGACTTTGGTCGCTTTGCTGTTGCCTTCCCCCTTGACCGCCCAGCCACCGGGGTGTTTAACGACATGCTGATTTTTGCCTTTTGCCATGATTACGTCTCCTCATACTGTTTAATGATTTCGGGTTTTACTCTCCAGGTAGCGGTGAGCATCTTTTGCATCAAACATCGCTTTTGGGACTTAAATTTTTCTAGAAGATGCTTCAGCAGTTTGATTTCTTGTTTGGCAGTTGAAAGCGTATCGGTGATTTGCTTTTGTTCTTCACGGGAAGGAAGAAGAATTTGTAAGCTTAAAATTTGCTTGTCGGATAATTCCTTTTGACCCGTACCGTCCATTTGATGACCAATTCTTTTATAATAATTTGGATTAGAAAGTTGGTACCAAAGAAAATACTTGGACAATTTCGATTCATTTACACTTAAGCAAGTAATTGCATTTGAAGTGATTCCTCCATCTAGTTCGGGAGGAATGATGGCAAATCCACCATTATGAAAATTTTGTCTACCGATAAGAAAATCACCTGAATGGTGTCGAAAATATGGGCGTCCATGCTGGGTTAATTTTGGAGTTGTTCTATAGTTTCGCTCTATACCTAGACAATGAAGTTTCACTGTGAGTAAGAACTGGTTGGCTATAGTGTTTAGTTTTTCTTTTTTTGCAATACTGCACACCTCGCCTAACTTAACCTTTTGCCAATTAGTGTCGCTTGGTGCGTTCTTTCCTGAAATTATCTCCCGCTGCAGCCTTTTAAATTGCTTTTCCTTAGCCTGAATCAGCCGATCGGTTTTTTCGATGGCCTCGTCCCAGGTGGACAGCAGATCGGCAATGGCCTCTTGTTCTGGGTAGGGAGGTAAGATTATTGGAATTTTTTCAACCACGGCTTTATTGATTTTAACCATGCTGCCACTTGTACCAGAAGCGCAACTTTGGATGTATTTCCTGACTATTGAACTCCTTAAATACTTTTCTAAAAATTCATTTGAAATTCGAGTTTCATCTACACGGAACTTCATGAGCAAATCAGGATAAGAACAGTTTTCAATTTCACCTTTAAACAGGATTGTCCTACCGACCTTGTCCAAAGTATTCGATCGACTTATAAGAAAGTCGCCCGATTTCAGCAAATAGTCTTTTATTTTGTTATCATCCTTGGGAGCTGGTTTTGCTTGCGACGGATCAAAACCATTTTCGGTTAAATTGCCCAAACCTAAAATCCAACTGCCATTAGCTTCCTCCGGGCAATTTGGTGAATACCCATTCTTGATATCTTGAGTAATTAATGTTTTGAGTCTTAAATGCTTCCATCCTTTTGGGATTTCTTGTTCTTGTTTCATCCCTTCATCTCCTCAACCTTCTCACCCATCTCCACCCGCAAAAGACGCGAAAAGCGCAAAACCATTCTTTTTCGTGCCTTTCGTGGTCGCACAAAAAATTCCAGTCTAAACCCGATCATTCGTCGATTCTCCCATCTGCTTTAGCGCTCTTTGCTCGACCAGCAGCCGCATCTGCTGAATCGCAATTTTGTTCAACCGTTCCAGCCGTTGCGCCTGATTTAATCCTTCCTGAATAAAATGGGCGTTCAGATTTTCCAGATTGGCGAGACACACCAGTTGCGATACATTGGCACCGTCGCGGATATTGCCGGTTTCATCCGGATGTTCCTCCCGCCACTGTCGGGCTGTTTTGCCGAAAAGCGCCATATTCAGGAGATCCGCTTCCGAGGCATAGACCAGATTAATTTGCTCTCTGGTCAATTCCGGCGGAATCAGGTGTTCCCGGATGGCATCTGTATGAATC
>WJME01000027.1 GCA_014728115.1 Candidatus Zhuqueibacterota bacterium
ATGACAGGCAAAATATCAGAATTAGGATTAAACGGATTTAAAGATGATAGGATTAATTCTGAATCTGAATTGTTGAAATCATCCAGTCATCCAATCGTGAAATTTTGCAATCACCTAATCCTAAAATCCTTTAATCCTAAAAATCCTAATTCAGACAGATGAGCAAAGAAAAAAAAATAATCCCCGAATTACGCTTCCCAGAGTTTGTGAAGGATGGGAAGTGGGAAGAATGTTCAATAGTTTCAATTGGTGATGTTGTTACAGGGGGTACGCCAAGTAAATCGAATAAGGAGTTTTGGGGTGGTGATTTTGTTTGGGTAACTGCTCAAGATTTTCATGGCAAATACATCTCGGATTCTGTTTTAAAACTGACCCAAAAAGGTAAAGCCAAATCTAAAGTAATCCCTCAAAATTCAGTTCTAGTTACGTGTATTGCTTCAATTGGTTTAAATGGTATAAACAAAGTGGAATGTGCTACAAATCAACAAATTAATTCTGTTATTTGTAATTCTCAAAACGATTTTGAATTTGTTTATTATGCTATTTCCAAAAATAGTAATCGACTGAAAAACTTAGCTGGTCAGACTGCGGTACCAATTATTAGTAAAAGTATTTTTGAAACATTTACTATATATAAACCAAAATCACTACCCGAACAACAAAAAATCGCCGCCTGCCTTTCATCATTAGACGAGCTGATAGCCGCCCATCGCGACAAGCTGCAAGCCCTTCAAGACCACAAAAAAGGCCTGATGCAAAACCTGTTCCCGCAAAAAGGGCAAAAAGTACCCAACTACCGCTTTCCCGAGTTTGTGAAGGATGGGGAATGGAAGGAAGAAACTATTCGAGATGTGTATGATTTTAAAGGTACAAATTCTTTTTCACGAGAAAATTTGAACTATGAAAAAGGCAAAGTAAAAAACATTCACTACGGTGATATTCACACAAAGTTTAATACACTTTTTGATATTACAAGAGAGCATGTTCCATATATAAATGGAAATGTTTCTATTGAAAAAATAAAAAAGGAAAGTTACTGTGTTGAAGGTGACATGATATTTGCTGATGCCTCAGAAGATATGAATGATATAGGTAAAAGTATTGAAATTGTAAATTTAAATAATGAAAAATTAGTTTCTGGTTTACATACACTTTTGGCAAGGCAAAGGAAGCGAAAAATAGCAAATGGTTTTGGGGGATATTTGTTCAAATCGGAATGGGTTAGAAAACAAATTCAAAGAGAAGCTCAAGGTGCAAAAGTATTAGGTATTTCAGCAACTCGAATCTCTAATGTTAAGATTTTGTACCCCAGAGATTTCAATGAACAACAAAAAATCGTCGCCTGCCTGTCGGCACTGGATGAACTAATCGTGGCACAGACTGAAAAGATAGAAAAATTGCAGCAGCACAAAAAGGGCTTGATGCAGGGATTGTTTCCGAAAATGGATGATTAAACCATGCCAGAGTTAGAACACTATTCATTTTCAGCATTAGATGATTTTGTTTCCTACTTGAGAGGACAAGATAAGAAGGTACATCTACTTTTTGCCTACAATGGAACAGGCAAGACACGTTTGTCGATGGATTTTAGACAAGCTGGCAAAACGATGGATGAAAATGGTAATGTGGTTCAGCGAGATACATTGTATTTTAATGCTTTTACAGAAGACCTGTTCTATTGGGATAATGATTTAGAAAATGACACTGAAAGAGTCTTGAAAATCAATCAAAACTCAAAATTCTTTGAGGGGCTACCAGAGTTAGAGATGGAAAACAGAATCAGGCCTTTGTTGAGAAGATATGCTGACTTTGACTTTTTTATTGATTATAACGAATGGCATGTAATGTTCACAAGAGAAGAACGTGTGGGTGAAGGAAATGTCACACATGATTTTATCAAAGTGTCCAGGGGCGAAGAAAGGCTTTTTATCTGGTGTTTCTTTTTATCGATAATGCAATTAGCCATCGACAAGCAAGAAGCCTATGATTGGGTTAAATACATTTTTATTGATGATCCTGTTTCATCATTAGATGACCATAATGCTATTTCGGTTGCGCATCATTTAGCTCAAACAATAAAGACAGAAGGAAATGATATTAAAACAGTTATATCAACTCATCATGCGCTATTTTTTAATGTGCTGTGCAATGAATTTGGTAAAGCCAGGAAATTTTTTATCAAGAAGACAAGTGACGGCTACAGGTTAAAAACTACAACAGATTCACCATTTATTTATCATGTTAGCTTGATCCAGGAATTGAAAAAGGCTGTAGAGGAAGATAGATTATTCACCTACCATTTCAATGTATTAAGAACGATACTCGAAAAAGCTGCAAACTTTCATGGTTTTTCAAAATTTTCTGATTGCATCGAAATTGAAGATGATGATGAGGATAGAACTCTACATTCCAGATTGGTGAATATTATGAGCCACGGAGCCTATTCCTTGTTTGAACCTGTTGAAATGGTACAAGAAAACAAGGAATATTTCAAAAGCATTTTTAACAACTATTTAAGCAATTATAAATTCAATGAACTTTTGTTCGCAGAGGAAAATATTGAGCCACTTGTATGACAAAAAACGAACAACAACAACTGGGTAAAACCCTGTGGAACATCGCAGACCAGCTGCGTGGCGCCATGAATGCGGATGATTTTCGCGATTATATGCTTTCCTTTCTCTTTTTAAGGTATTTATCGACAAACTATGAAGAATCGGCCAAAAAAGAGTTGGGATCGGATTACCCGAAACCGGCAGAAAATGACAACCGCACGGCATTGGGTGTCTGGTATGCCGCCAACGAACAAGATGTAGCCGATTTTGAACAGCAGATGCGTCGAAAAGTGCATTACGTCATCAAACCACAACACCTCTGGAGCAACATCACCGAAATGGCGCGTACTCAGGATGGGGAGCTACTTGTGACCCTGGAAGCAGGATTCCGGTATATTGAAGATGAATCGTTTGCCAGTACGTTTCAAGGGTTGTTTTCAGAGATCAATCTGAATTCTGAAAAGCTGGGCAAAACCCCGGTCGACCGAAACAAAAAACTCTGCACCATCATTCAAAAAATTGCCGAGGGGATTGCCGATTTTTCTACGGATACCGATACTCTGGGTGATGCGTATGAATATCTGCTGGGTCAGTTTGCCGCCGGTTCGGGTAAAAA
Organism: Candidatus Zhuqueibacterota bacterium; assembly: GCA_014728115.1. Taxonomy (GTDB): domain Bacteria; phylum Zhuqueibacterota; class Zhuqueibacteria; order Residuimicrobiales; family Oceaniaggregativiventaceae; genus Oceaniaggregativivens. The sequence goes on from WJME01000027.1 coordinate 3,172, forward strand.
AGCAGGCGAATTTTATACGCCGCAACAAATTTCTACCATACTGTCCGAAATTGTCATCCTGGATTGTCAGGATCCTTCAACCGGCAATAAAAGCAAACTGGACAAAATCCTGGATTTTGCCTGCGGCTCGGGTTCATTGTTGTTGAATGTGAGAAAACGCATCAAAGACAATGGCGGTAGTGTCAGCAAGATTTACGGTCAGGAAAAGAACATTACCACCTACAACCTTGCCCGTATGAACATGCTGCTGCACGGCATGAAAGACACCGAGTTTGAGATATTTCATGGCGATACCCTGCTAAACCAATGGGATATCCTCAACGAAATGAATCCGGCTAAAAAAATGGAATTTGATGCCGTTGTAGCCAATCCACCCTTTAGTTTGCGTTGGGAGCCAAACGATACAATAGCAGAAGATTTCCGATTCAAAAGTTATGGTCTGGCGCCAAAATCAGCAGCCGATTTTGCTTTTCTGTTACACGGCTTTCATTTTTTGGGAAACGACGGCACCATGGCCATTATCTTGCCACATGGGGTGTTGTTCCGTGGCGGTGCAGAAGAGCGGATTCGAACCAAACTTTTAAAGGATAATAACATCGATACAGTAATCGGGCTACCTGCCAATCTGTTCTATTCGACCGGAATTCCGGTTTGTATACTGGTGCTCAAAAAATGTAAAAGACAAGAAGATGTGCTTGTTATCAATGCCAGTGAGCATTTTGTTAAAGGAAAACGCCAAAACTCACTGAATGAGAAACATATTAAAAATATTGTTGAAACCTATCAGTATAGAAAAGAAATCAACCGCTATTCCCGTAAGGTCTTGATGGAAGAAATTAAAGAAAACGGTTACAATCTGAATATTTCAAGATATGTGAATACAGCCGCAGAAGAAGTTAAAGTTGACTTGAATGAGGTCCATGCACGATTGACTGCGACAAATGACCGCATCAAAAAGAATACGGACGAACACAATGAATTTTTAAAAGAATTGGGATTGAAAACGATATAATTCATAATGGCAGCGATGGTAAAACTTGAACCGTAATAGACATTTGCAGAAAGGGTGTAACCCACAATTTTTCTTTCAGGAGAGTAAAACATGGCAGCAAAAATTTACCAGATTCAGATCGCCTTAAATGGCTTTGAACCAAAGATATGGAGACGTTTGTTAATATCACCGGATATTTCATTATCTGATTTTCATAAAATAATTCAGACGACAATGGGTTGGACAAATTCACATTTGCACCAATTTATAAAAAACGAGACTTTTTATAGCAGGAAAATGTCGGACGATGATTTCTGGGACGAAATGAATATGGTGGATTATACAGGAAAAAAAGTATCGGATCTACTGGCAGTAGAAAATGAAAAAATCATATATGAATACGATTTTGGAGACGGCTGGGAACACGATATCATTTTAGAAAAAATTCTCCCGCTAGATAACAAAATTACCTATCCAATCTGTTTGACAGGAAAAATGAACTGTCCACCAGAAGATTGTGGCGGAGTATGGGGGTATGCAGAAATGCTGGAGATACTAAAACAACCTGATCATGAGGAATATGAAAGCTATATTGAATGGCTGGATGGCGAGTTTAACTCCGAGTATTTTGATATAGAGGAAATCAACGAATTGTTGAGAGAAGAAGATTATGGATGTATAGAATTATAAATCAGAAAAATGTTTGCAAGATGCATTAAAAAGCATTTGGATAAAGTAGGCATTCTATTTTGGTTCTACGGGAAATGGAATTTTGAGCTATAAAAACAAGGGGGGCATTTGAAGGTCCATGTGTATGTTGACTTGCTCTCGCGTTGTTGAAAAAGCTACTTTTACGGATGCATTCATTTTTGCTGGTTTGTGCAAAACGTTCTGCTTGGCCGGACTGTAAATATTGATCGAAATAAACTCTTCCTCGAGAGAGGATGATAGCTATGTGTTAGCCTTTCGTTCTATTTTTGTCATTGATCCTTTTCGTGTCCCTTCGTGCTCTTTGTGGATTCCATTCGCGTCTATCCGCGTTCATTAGCGGTTACTGTTTTCCGACACCCTTGCAACTTTTACCAAAATTTCCCATATTACAGTCATCCAAAAACACCATCCATCATCACCAACCGGGGCCAGCCATGACCACCCAAGAGACGCTCTTGTTGCAAAACATCCAAAAAAAGCTCGACAGCATCAAAGCGCTGACCTATACCCGAATTCAAGGGCTCGCCCCCATCAAAGCTAAAACCGGTCATCTGACCGGTGCAGAGCATCCCGGATATAATGATTCAGACTGGAGTGTTTTTAGTATCAATGACGAGTGGGGCGGACGCGATGTCACGTGCTGGTTTCGCATGCCTTTTCAGGCCCCCTCTGTACAAAACCATCAAAAACTCGCTGCCGTAATTCAGCCGGGCAAGAGATTCACCTTTATAAGCAGCGAAGGCGGAGACTGGCGTCTATATGAGCTGATGATCTACCTGGATGGTGAGCCGCTGCAAAGTATAGATGTACGTCGCAATGAAATCCCGCTGTGGGACAAAGTAAAACCCGGATCCAAACACTTGCTGGCCATCGAGGCCTTTAGCGGGCTGGAACCGCTTCGGCACCGCTTTCTGCAGGCCGATCTCGTGGCCATCGATAGCCGGCGCGAACGGCTGTATTATGATGCCAAAACACTCTTTGATACGATCAACGTCCTGTCAACAGATCATCTCCATCGCAAACAGCTTTACCACCATCTCGACCGGGCCTTGCTGCAGATCGATTTTAGCCGACAGCATACCCCAGCATTCGACGAATCCATTGCGCGCGCACAAGAAATGCTCTCGACTCTGTTTGCCGCGACCGATCCTACCCGTTCACCCCGGGTGATTTGCGTCGGACACTCGCATCTCGATATTGCCTGGAAATGGGAGACACGCCACAGCGTCAAAAAAGCGGCGCGCACCTTTGCCAATGCCCTGCGCTTGATGGAGCTCTATCCCGATTATCGTTTTTCATTCGGACAACCACAGGCCTATCGTTACGTACAGCACCATTATCCGTCTCTTTTCAAGCGAGTCAAACAGCAAATCGCCAAAGGCACCTGGGAAGCCACCGGCGGCATGTGGGTGGAATCGGATTGCAATTTGCCGGACGGCGAATCGCTGGTCCGGCAATTCCTGTTTGGCAAGCGCTATTTCAAGCAGGAATTCGGCAAGGATGTCTGCGTCGCCTGGTTGCCGGATGTGTTTGGATTTTGCTGGTCATTGCCGCAGATCATCAAAAAATCCGGATTGAGATATTTCATGACCACCAAGCTGAGCTGGAACCAGTTTACCGAATTCCCTTATGATACGTTTTACTGGCAGGGACTCGACGGCACCCGGATTCTCGCGCACTTTATCACTACTCCGGATCGCCGTGGATGGAACGATTACAGCGTCGATCTCGATGCTGCCTCGGTCAAGGGGTGCTGGGATAACTATCGTCAGCAGGAGCTCAACGACGAGGTGCTGCTCTCGTTCGGTTGGGGCGACGGCGGCGGAGGTCCCACCGCAAACATGCTGGAACAGGCCCAGCGCCTGCCATACATGAATGATTTGCCGTTGGCCAGACAGGACCATGCCGAACCTTTTTTCAGCGATCTGGAAAAACGGGTATCGGAACTGCCGGTGTGGAACGATGAACTCTATCTGCAGTTGCACCGCGGCACCTACACTTCGCAGGCCAAAATCAAAAAATACAACCGCGATTGCCAGGTGCTCTATCACAATGCCGAGTTGCTTTCGGCCATCCATTATCTTTGCGGCGCCGGGTATCCGCATGAAAAACTGAATAAAGGCTGGGAGCTGATCCTGCTCAACCAGTTTCACGATATCCTGCCCGGCTCTTCTATTCCCGAGGTGTATGCACAGTGTGAAAAGGAATACCAACAGGTCATCGAAACAGGTACCCAATGTCTGCAGACGGCCCTGGCAGGAATCGGCAATGCCCCGCCGAACACCGGGTCTGACACTCTGATGATCTGGAACAGCCTGTCGCACAGGCGCTCGGACCTGGTGACGTTTGATGCACCGGCTCATCTGGTAGAGATTCGGGATGAATCGGGCAAGATCCTGCCAATACAGCGTTCCGGCAACCACTTGTTGTTGTATGTGGACGAGATTCCGTCAATGGGATACAAAACCGTTCAAATGAGCAAGGCGAATTCATCACCCAACCTTCATTCGAGCCTTAAAGTGACGACGCGGCAGCTGGAAAATCGCTATTTTCGACTCGCAATCGATGAAAACGGCTGGCTCTCATCCATTTACGACAAGCGGGCAGACCGGGAGGTGCTGGCAAACAGACCCGGCAATGTGTTCCAGGTCTTTGAAGATCGACCCATTGCCAATGATGCCTGGGATATCGATTATTTTTTTGAACACAAGCATATCGAATTAAAAGAGGTGGACCGCATCGAGGTGACAGAGACAGGTCCGGTTCGGGCAGGCGTGCTGATCGAACGCCGGTTTTTACAATCCACGATTCGGCAGACGATCTATCTCTATGATCAACTCCCGCGCATCGATTTCGAAACCACCGTAGATTGGCAGCAACCGCGCACCCTGCTCAAGGTCGCCTTTCCGGTGGCGGTGCATCATCATCGGGCGAGTTATGACATTCCCTACGGACACATCGAACGGCCGACACACCGGAATACGGCATGGGATCAGGCACGGTTCGAGGTGCCGGCACTAAAGTGGGCTGACCTGTCCGAGGGAAATTTTGGCGTCAGTCTGATCAATGACTGCAAGCACGGGTATGATATTTACGAAAACACCATGAGGCTGACCCTGATCAAAGCCTCGGTGGATCCGGATCCGCATGCGGATATCGGCGAACACCGGTTCTGCTATGCATTATACCCTCACCGCGGCGACTGGACCACCGGCGGTACCTTGACAGCGGCCGATCAGTTCAACGCTCCGCTGTGGGTGCATCCCGGCTCCCCTGGCAGGGATATGCCACCGGAATTTTCCCTGGTGCATACCGACAGCGACAATGTCGTCATCGAAACCGTAAAAAAGGCAGAGGACGAAAATGCGCTCATCATACGGTGTGTGGAGCGTTTCAATCAACGCAACAGAGTCTGTATAGAATGCGCCTACCCCATCAAAGCGCTCTGGGAATGCAATCTGATGGAAGAGGAAAAACAGCCTGTCAAATTCGAGAATCGCGCGTTCCGGTTTTTCATCTCACCGCACGAGATCAAGACCTTTATGATCGCGTTTGATTGATTTCACCGATGGTTCTCTCTGCAAACGCTTGCTTTTGCTAACCAGCAAGATCATTTCATCAACTTGCCAGACAGAGTTGCCCGGAGATACAGATCATGAACGATGGCGGATCGGGTGTTAGCGTTTATTCAATCAAGTACTTTGGCTCGTATGTTTTTATCGTATCGATCTCGCCCGGAGGGTCGGATACTTGAGCTATTTACAAACCCGATATCTCACCATTGACTTTTAATTTTGCAATAAAAATCCTGACCGGTTCAGGCTTTATCGATGAATTTTCATCGATAAAACACTCATTACCTTCTTCCCAGACAACATATGCACAGTTATCTCCACCGGCAGATTCTACATAGCCGATTTTGGTATTGGTCAAGCCAAATAATTGACGTGGGGTGCCCCACTTGCCACCCTTTCGGATATTATATTTAAAAGAGTTGGCTATAGCATAAACATTATCTTGGTTATCAACACTCAACTCTGGATAGTCCCTGGCCTCACAGGGGATTTGTCGTCCTTCATGGATCCATTTTGCGTTTTCGAAACGATAAACATTGCCATGACCTTCTGTAACGATAACGGATCCGTCACACAGGGTTTCTACAAAACTGCCTTCCGGCTCTTCCGCACAAACGGTACTGTGTGCCCAGGTTTGGCCACCGTCCTTTGAAGCATGATAAAAAGTGGTTCTACCCGGGCCATGACGGCGTACGATATGAATAGTATTTTTTTCATCTATCGTGATATCGGGATATACGTGGTCGCTGATTCCGTCCAGGTCAAGATCGGCATCAGGGTCAGCAAGGATCATCCATTCATTAGCATCTTTTTCCAATTTTTGCATTCCCAGGTTTCCACCGGTGAATCCACCTCGTTTTATGAGAAAGATGTTATCATCCCTGTCGATGGCCATTTCCGTATCCCGGTAATTGAGACTATTTTTCTGAACAGGCGGTACATGAACCCATTCATTTCCTTTTTTGAAGGCAAAATCGTTCCATGCCATGACATATACTTTATTATTACTGCCGATTAGAATATCAGGATCAGCGCGGGTTACATATGATTTGTTGTTGCCCATAACAATACTGGTTTGCTCCTCCCCGCTCCACATTTTTGTGGACCGAGTCCATTTTTTATAGAACAAGTTTTGATCACGCGCATAGACCAGATGTAGATTTCCCAGATTATCCACTGCAATATCAGGCCTGTTGCCAAATCCTATTTCCTGAACAGACCCGGGCGCCAGTGTTACAGGGGTATACTCTATTTTTGAATTGTTTACCTTTGAAAAATCCGGAAGCTGATTATAGGCTTTTGGATAAAACTTTAGGCAACTCCACCTTGCTCTTGACCAGGCAAATCCTCCGGGAGCTCCTTCTTCCGGAATGAGTTTGTTAGAATGCGATTTTGCATGCATTTGCAGGATATCGCCCGGGGCAAGCTTGATATCTTTCCATATATGCGATACCGCTTTTTCCTGTTCTCGTCTGGTAATCAAGTTGTGGGTAAATTCGCCTTGTTTTTCATCATTCACAAAAAGCGCATATGAGGATTGCCCATCTATTTCGGGACTGGACACGAGTTCAATATTATATTTTCCTTCGGCTCCCTGGAAAACAGTTCGAGCACCACCCCACTGATCTCTATATTGCATAGGATTTATAGCCACATAGCCACTCCACTTTCGTCGATCAACATAAAATGGGGCCTTTTCGGGTAATTCAAGCTCAAAATCTAGGGTGGCATCCAGAGTCAAAACAGCGGTTTTTTCTGGAGATTGCGCATATTCAAACCACCATCTGATACCCGGATTTTCCTTACTCCCGTCTCCACCCAACTCATAATGGATAGGATAATTTCCAATTGAAGGTCCCTGACACCAGGGATTACTGTGTAAATGTACGTAAAGACCGGGTCTGTCTCGAGTATCGTCAATCTCTTGTAAATGGATTGCCTTTAACCTATCATTAAATACTCCGGGGGGCATTGCCATTTTTGTCCAGGCACCAAAGGTTTCGACGTTTACCATGGGTTTATCTATCACCCCATTTTTTTGAAAATAGTCATAGTGCCAGCCGCTACCGTGGCCTTTTTCGACATCACCAGAATATGTGTCAAATAACAATACATCCACACTACCAGAGCTGCCAATGATGACATTGTTTTCATCATCATAACCACCGCCACCCACAAGTCGATCGCTATCGACATCCTTGACTTTTTTACAGAGCGCAATAATATTTTCAGGATTTCTAAAATCAAATTCTTGAAACTCTTTGTACCGGAAAGAGTTTTGTTCATTGGCGATATTAATAATCACATTATCATAGGGTTTAAGCAGGGTTGTTACCGTTTTCACCGCATTGAAAATGGCCTGTCGATCTAAAAGATTACGAAAGCCCAGGTGCTCAGACAGGAACACACGCTGATAAAAAATCCCCACCACAACAACCATGGATCTTTTGTCACATTCTTTAATTATTTTGATCAACCTTGCTTTATGTTCATCTTTGAGTGTCGTACCATCAGCATTGAATGGATCACAAAATCCACCGGAGGATCCCTGAATATAAACATTGATCGTATTTAGCCCAACAGAGGCATAATCATCCAATTGAGCCAGAAGGTGATCTGTAATTTCATCCGATTGAGTCGCACTTGCAGCACGCAGTCCCAGCATATTTAAGGGCACGTCATCGAGGTAGAATTTTTCTCCTTTGATAGACAGTGTTTTTGCATAGGTGTTGTGGCAAAAAACAAAGCACAAAAAAAGCAAGAGTATAGGGATAAAAGCCCTTTGACTATGCATGATCGACTCCAATATTATTTCAAAATATCTATTCTACATTCTTGATCAAATCTAGATTGCCTGTTTTGGCAGCCATCAAAACCGGCCCCATATATTCATCAACCATTTCAGCTGTCAGGGCCACAGGCATATTTTCCAGTTTCATTTTTAATTGTGGATTTTTAGCAGCTGTCAAAGCACGAAGCATATGTGTATCTGAAAACCCGTTCACGTCGTCCAGTTTTGTCGGGTTACCAATTTTTTGTGAAAAATTAATCATGGCTTGCGCAATAGCCAATCCATATTCCCGTGCCGATTGCGGTGAGATTGCATCATCGAGGTGACCGGCATTTTTGTAAATATCCAACAATTTTTCAAGAGGTTGCTGTATAGCCGGAGCAAAAAACACGGTGTAATAGGGATTCATAATACCGCATGCCCGACCATGACTCAGCACATCGACCAGACTAAAACTGGTCAAATGCGCGCCGTTCGTTCCTCCGACCATAATCGAATATCCGCCAAGATCTGTTCCCAATCCCAACGCTTCAAATGCATCCTGGTTTTGCCTATTTGCAAGAGCCTGGGGCAGATATTCGACAATCAATTCAATACCGGTCAGGGCGATTTCTTCAATGCCTTGATAATTCTCTTTGCCTGCAGCACCATATAATACTTCGAGTGAATGAGCGATGCCATCCAACCCGCCGTCTATGACAAGTGATTCCGGAGCGCTTTGGGTAATACTGTAATCAAACAGAGCAATTTGTGGCACAATGGCATTATCAACTATCAGTTTTTTTTGGCCAGTCGATATATTTGTAATATTCGAGTATTTGGTCAAATGTGCGCTCGAACTCGAAGCTGTTTGAATCGCCAAATGGGTTTTCAATTTTCGACCGGTTTCGTTTATCCTTTTTGAAACCAGTCCCACACCAAAGTACTCTTCAATATCCCCCTCCAGTGAATACAAGACATTCGCAGCTTTAACAGCATCTATTGTACTCCCGCCACCAAAACTGACCAGGATATCCGGATTGCTCTGAGAAATTTCTCTGGTTATCCGTGCAAGATCATCTAACGGGGCATTCGGCTGTGCACCTTTGATAATGGATCGCAATTTGAATCCAGCATCACTCATCGACTTTATTATTTGGTCAGAATAGGTCTCGGATCCTGGAAAAGAATCCAGAATCAGGGTTACATTCAATCCTTGTTCAGCCTGGGATGCAAGAGTTCCACACTGGTCGAGTATATTCAACCCATTTAAATAAGAATTACCTTTGAATTCCTTTAATAGTCTTTTTGCTGTTTCGATTTTACTCATAAATAGCCTCTTTATCATTATTCATCATAATATCTGCACCATGTGTCACAATGCCGATTTTTGCTTTTTCGCCATGTCTGTGAATTGCCTTTTTCAATGCGCTCTCGAAATCAATGTGAGCATCGAGCCCGATTCGACCGGACTCTTTATGAGAAATTCCATTGCTCACCAATTCGATATGAATACGCGATCGGGTTTTATCCAACGCAAGATAGGTTGCAGCGGCGACCTTGTCTTTAATTTCATCCCTTTGTACCATCTTTAACACCTCCTCTCCCCCGATTTCGCCCAAATCTATCAATTCAGGATGATCCGGAGCAATGCCTTCAGGAGCAGAGACAAACAGGATTAACGTTCCGCCATCCTTTACCAACATACCGCAATTATTGATCGCCTTGAACCCTTGCCATAAATCACGATCTGCCGGATGCGCCCCGGCGACAACGATATCGGGTTTCTGGTTTATGTCAACAGTATAAATCGGCCGGGCAATTTCGACTCCCTTTCGGTGTGCAAGAATGGGATCGCCGGCAACCACATCGACAACTCTGTTATCTTTATTCAAAATAACATTGACAATAAATTTCAATCCGGTTTTCACCGCAATATCTTCCATTTCACGACGAACCGGATTATCTACATCTCCAAGAACTTGATAAACTTTGGGCCCTGCCATCAAATGGGTAACGGCAGTGGTTTCCGGACTGCTTATACCGGGTTGGATCATTTTTGCACCACCCGCCCAACCCGCATACATGTGAGGGATAATGTTCCCAAGGGCAATACTCAGATCACTTTCCAGATAGGGACGGTAAATATGAATGGGGACACCGAGAGGAGTCGTACCTAAATATTCAAAATCACAACCATTTTTTGACAAATTTTCAATCTTTACACGTTCCCAGACATCTTTTCCAAATCGATTTATACACTCTGTGTCATCCATCGGCCGATGAGTTCCCAAAGCGATAATGACTGTAATATCCTGATCATTTACTCCTGCCTCATTCAGTTCATCCAAAATGAGGGGTAAAATCAAATGCTGAGGAGTAGCACGAGTACCATCATCGACGAGCACAACTGTTTTTTTGCCATGCTGATGCACCAGTTCCGCGAGTCCGGGTGAGCCGATTGGATTTTTAAGGGCCGTGATGATTGATTCTTTGAGATTTTTGACTGCGGGTGTGTTTTTCGGTCCTACAACCCATTCGAGATTCCCAGTCGGAATCCGTATACATTTAAAAGATTCCCCATAGGGAATATTGATTTTTGTGTGCAATATTTCACCCGAGTTTTCATCATCAAAAACATAGCGTCACTTGCCTATTAACAACAATGCTAAAATTAAAAGTGACTTGCTTTTTTTCGGTTCAACACTTTGGTCACACTCGACACTATATCATCAACAGCCATGCCATATTTATCCAAAATTTCATGATATGGGCCAGTTTCAGCAAACCGATCGTTCAACCCGATCATTTCCATGGGTACGGGAGTTGTTTTAGCCAAAAGATGAGCGACGGAAGACCCGAGACCCCCTATGACACTGTGTTCTTCAACTGTCACGATGGCGCCTGTTTCGAGGGCACATTTCCGCACAATGTCAGCATCCAGAGGCTTAATCGTGTGCATTTCTATTACTCTGGCATGAATGCCTTGTTTTAACAATTCTTTTGCAGCTTTAATGCACCTGCTCAAGAGGATACCACATCCGATAATTGAAACATCGCTACCCTCCATTAACTGCACACCTTTGCCAAGTTCCGGTTTGTAATGACTGGAAAAAATGGGCTCCACCTCGTTCCTGCACAAGCGAAAATAAACCGGTCCATCGAGTTTTATTATTTGCGGCAGGAGGACCTGCAGATTCAACGGATCTGAAAAAACAACAACAGTCATATTAGGCAATGCGGCCATTATCGCCAAATCGGTGATCGAATGGTGAGTAGGGCCATCAAATGAATCGGACAACCCCGCATAAGCGCCTGCCAATTTGACATTTGCCTGCCCATAACAGAGATGGGTACGAACCATTTCCAGAGCGCGGGTAGCGAACAAAAATGCAAATGTATTCGCAACAGGTATTTTACCACATTTTGAAAAACCCACAGCCACATCAACCAAAGCTTGTTCAGCAATGCCGACATTGATGAACCGGTCAGGAAAATGATCTTCAAACATATAACTGTGGTCGGAATTTTTGACATCTGCACTCAAGACCACCACGTCGGGAAAATCTTTACCGATTTGGATCAATGCCTCACCATACACTTTTCTCATTGATACGGCGGGTCCTATTTCGTTCAGGATTATCGAATCCATTGTGCGGCCCCCTTGTCCAGTTCTCGCAAGGCATCTTTATACTGTTCATCATTGGGAGGGGCTCCGTGCCAGATCGGATTGGACTCCATGAAACTGACCCCCTTTCCTTTGGTTGTTCGAGCGATAATAACAACAGGTTTGGCGTGTATTTCGTCAGCAAAATCCAGGGCATCAAGAATTTGCAGCATGTGATGCCCATGTATTTCTCTAGTGTACCATCCAAAAGACTTGAATTTATCCTCAATGGGTTCTGTACACAGGACATTAGTTGTTGAATCGGTTTGCTGAACACCATTATAATCCAATATCACGATTAAATTGTCGAGGCCATATTGTGCTGCGACCAGGGCACCCTCCCAAATTACGCCCGCATTTAACTCCCCATCTCCAATAATCACATAAACTTTGCGTTTTGAATTTTCCATTTTTGCTGCCATAGCCATTCCGGCACCGATTGCGATACCATGGCCTAATGGGCCTGCAGGAACCTCGACGCCGGGAGTTTTCTGGGGTTCAGGATGACCCTGCAGTGTGCTGTCGAGTTCCCTGAATGTATCGAGTTTCTCTACCGGAAAAAAACCACGATGGGCTAATACCGTATAGAGCATGGCGCAGGCGTGGCCTTTGGAAAACAGCAACCTGTCCCGGTCTGGCCACCGGGGATTTTCCGGTTTTATTTCAAGGTGATGAAAATAAAGTGCGGTCAAAATTTCCGCTCCGGAAAACGCCCCGCCGATATGACCGGTTTGATGATCATATACCATCTTTAAAACAGTCTTGCGATAATTCCAGGCCCGTTCTGATAAATCCTCTACCATCGCAGCAGAATGGAACAGTCCACGGGGATAAGCACTATTGTTCATTATTTGAGTCCAACCCTATTTAGACTATTTTGCGATTAGATATTGAATACCTACTCTTTTCTGACCAAATGTATCACCCAGTCATCTCCGCTATCCGGTGTTGATATTTCTCCGGGAAGTTGAAAATCCTTATCCTGTTCTCTTGAAAGGGTTACGGGATTAATCCATTCAATAGAATACAACCCCTTTTCTCCTAAAAGTTGAGCTTTACCCGGCTTGTCGAAATACAAAAGATACTCTTTACCGTGATTGGCCAGACAATACCCCTCATCCACCAGATCAGGACGTGGTGTCATGTCACTGAATGAAAAGGATTCGAACAAATCCCAAACCTTTTTTATGATATCATGTCGTTCCTGATCTCGCATATTCATATCCATATGACCGGAAAAGCCGGATGAAGAATTGCCATCCATGTCTGCAAAGTTGATATCGGTTGCTGCCATCAGCATCACAAAGGCGTTTTTTCTGATATCAGTACTTGTATATTCATCTTTATGATACATATTGCCCGGCCACAGAGTCTCTTGCGCGTATAAAGGCTTTGATGGATGATGGTTTTTTATTAATCCATCATATAATCTTTTGCGATTAACTGTTTTCGGACCCTGCAACGTGCCGAATGTTAGCCAGTCCTGATCTTTGAATTCATCATCCCCTGTTCGATTGTGAACGGTTAGCGGATGTTGAAAGACATCAATATGTTTAATATATTCACCCGCTCTGTTTACCTGTTCGTAGCTCAAGAAAGGCTTGTTTTTCAATCTCGGTTCCGGGCCACTGACATTAAACAACAAATTCCAGTATGGTCCCAGACGGGACAATGTATATTTTATATAAAATTTTTGGGTATCCCAGTCATGAGGAAAATCAGACTTGCGCCCCAAAAATCCTGCAAATGGGAACACTAGTATTTTTCGCTCCGACAAGTCATTTAAAATACCCTCCATTCGAGCATATTCTTTGGGATCTGGCACCTGTTTCAGGGAATCCCAAAGATCAGGAGTTTCCCATCCTGCTCCCCGGTTTGAATCTACCCGGTTCAGATAATGGCTTGCGATGGACAAAGTGTTATAGCCTTGTGATTGTGCCCAGTCCAGAAATGTTTTTCTCTTATCGGCACTCCACTCCTCACCGGTTATTGTATTCGATTTGTCAGTGAAAAACATATCTCCAACATGGAAACTGCGCAGCAGGGTGGCTTTGCCATTTTTATACCCAAACCAAATTGGGTTATCTTTGTACACGGATATCATGCCGGGGATATCGGACTCGATACAATCAAAAGTACCTTTTATTCCTTTAGAGCCATCTGAAAACGTGGCTATATATTCCCACGTTCCTGTTTGATCAGGCATGAACCGGATCTTCCAGGTGTGATCACCATCATAGAAACCCCAAAACTCGACAATATCGCCATCCGGGCTTTTATATTTTACATCGAGTTGGACATCCCGAAAAGGATCGGTATAATCTTTTGAATTTTTAACAGATACCTGAAAAATATCCCATTTTCCAATCTTTTGTTCACCGGCATCTCCGCAAGTTGTAAACAGAAAACCAGAGATCATCATTAAGATAATAAATACGGTATGATGTTTATTTTTTAGCATTTTAGCTCTCCTTTGAAAATCCGAGTTCAAACAAAAAGTACAGTTGAACGCACCCTGGGTATATATCCATTATTCAAACAGGACAGAATACAGATAGTCGAGGCTTTTCACAGGATTTCTGTGCTTGAAAATCTCTTCAAGGGTGTCTGTCTCCAGCCGGCCAGATAACTCTTCCAGCTTGCGGGTCAACTTTGTGACCAGATTAAAATGATCGAGCGGATCGACTTCCTTTGACAATACATCAAAGGCATACCAATCATCCTGATAACCTACGAGGTTTAAATAGTAAAAAAACTCTATAAACTCAAACAGGTTAAAAGCCCCGGGCAGCATGTCCCAATCCCAATTACGATCGTTATCATTTAAATGGACATAAAACAATTTTTGGGATTGACTTAACAGAGCGACAGACTGGGCCGGTCTCTCGCCCGCCTGAATGGAATGGCCGATATCAAGGGTTGCCCCCAAGTTTTCAATCCCGGTCTTTTGGCAAAAACATAGAGTTTCACCGGCATTGGCAAAAAGACAACGGGTGCGGGGATCATTCCATTTATATTCAATGCAAACCTTTAGGCTTTGGTCGTGTTCGCAAATGGCAGAAAAAGTCTCTGCAGCATAATTGTAGGCATCCAAATAATTCATTTCAAAAACATAATCATGACCATCATTCAGGGGACAGGTTGAAATTCTCGGTGAGCCGATTTCAGCAGCGAGATCCGCTGCCCGCCGGAAATCATCCACCACCTCGTTTCTTTCTTTCGCGATAGCAGAAGAAAAGGATCCGCGTAACCATTTTCCCGTTCTTCTGGATCTGACATTTATGGAAGGCACACCAAATCCATGATCAGACAGCAATGATTTGAGCAAATCGACATCTGAAAAATCAGCGGGGTAACACAATTCAAGTCCATCCAGCCTGTCAACTTTGGACGCGATGGCAAATTTTTCTTTCAACTCTCGTTCGGGGTGATACTGCATATATCGATTTCTTACTCCCCCCAAAAAGGCAGATATGATCGCAAGTTTGTTCATATGATTCTCCTCAGATATTCAATTCCCTGTAAAACCCATTCCTGTTCTTTTTTGATTGTTTCATACTCACTGTCGAGTCGATCTAACCATCCTTCAATAAAGATGTTTGGTGACAGATTGTATTTTTTTATCGAATTAATAAAATGATTCACATCCAAAAGCCCTTGTCCCAAAGGACATCCCTGGATATAAAACCCTGTATTGTAGCGTTTTACAACAACATCTTTAACATGAACGGATATGGCATATGGCGCCATCAAGTCAATGGTCGTTTTTGGGGATACGAGTTGGCTGATTGAATTGAATGGATCCAAACAGACACGAACAAATGGATCATTGACTTTTTCAATAACCGCGATCAATTCCTGCGGTGTATGCAAAAAGTGATTTTCAATTGCCAGCATAATATTCGCAGCGTGCAAGTCCGGAGCGATCTCGGAAAGCTTGTCTGCAAATTTGTTTACCGGTTTCCACTCGGGATCATCAACAACCAGTCTCACGAGTTTCGAGTCTAACAGGCTCGCCACACTCAGTAGATGGGAAAAGTGATTCAGACCGCCTTTGAACCCAACTTCGAGCATGATATCAAGATCTTTTGAGAGCTGTTCTAGTTTGATTAATCTATCCTTATCCTGCTTTTCAGGAGCCAAATTATCACAAATCTGAATGACATCTGCACCTGCTTGTTTTGATTTTCTCACAAAATCTTCAAGAGTAAGAGGATGGGTCGGGACGAAATCACTCGTTCCAACAGACCAGCGATAGGCATAACTGCCAACACCAATTTTCATTGATCAGACACTTTATTTTTTACAAAGATTTTATTCTTTATATATTTTATCAACCCAAACTGGCCCAATATGGTCAACAGGCAAGCAAGGAAAAAGATAAAACTGATCGGCCGGTTTATTAGACCCAAAATATCGCCGTTATTTACCAGTAACGCTCTCCGAAAGAACGCATCTGCCATGTTTCCTAAAATCAATCCGAGAATGATGGGTGCAGCAGTATAAGCCATCTTGTCCAGAAAATATCCGAGAACACCAAACACAAAAACCAGCGTCAAATGAAACGGATTGTTATTGTAAGCAAACACGCCCACCACACACATGACAGCGATGATCGGCATCAACACTCTCTGTGATATTTTTAAAATACCAGCCATGAAATTGGTCAATAAAAGACCGCAAATAAACAAAAAGATGGTTCCCCAGAGTACAATCGAGCCCAACTGGGGGATTAACTCCGGATGTTCGACATTTAACAAAGGACCGGGACGAATGCCATGGAGCATGAGTGCTGCCAAGAGCATAGCTGTTGGAGGACTTCCGGGTATCCCCAAGCTGATCAGGGGGATAATAGACCCGCCAATGGCCGCGTTATTGGCGGTTTCCGGCGCCATTACACCTTCGTAAACACCGGTGCCGAATTCTTTACCTCGTTTATGTCGTCTTTTTGCATCATCATAGGCAATCCAGGAAGCAATGTTTTCTCCCACACCCGGCACTGCACCGATACTGGTTCCGATCGCTCCCCATCTGAACATATTTAATATATTTTTCCGAATGTATTGCCAAAGCTTTATTTTAACTTTTGTTTCTGGCTTGTTAATTTTCAAACCAATGCTTTTCATAGATTTTACGATCTGGGGAATTCCAAAAAAGGCAATGGTCATCGGTACAAAAGGGATACCCGTGATGAGTTTTGAACTCCCAAACGTCAATCTTTCCCATCCTAGAATATCTTCCTGTCCAACCATGGCCATTAAAATCCCCAACAATCCAGCTATCCACCCTTTGATGGGCAAATCGGGTGAAGACAAAGAACCACATATCAAAATCCCAAACAATGACAACCAAAAAAATTCAGGAGAGGTAAACTGCAATGCGAGCTTTCCAATGAATGGTGTAAAGAACATAAAAATCACCATTCCAAAGAACGTTCCGATAATCGAAGACACTCTTGCAAGAATGTTTGCGTTTTCGGCTTCTCCTTTTAATGATAATGGGTAACCATCCAGGCAGGTTGCAGCAGCAGAGCCGGTACCGGGAATATTGACCAATATTGCAGAAATCGATCCTCCATAAATCGCACCGATATAGACTCCGAACAAGATGATCAAGGCTTCATAAAGTTGAAATCCATAGGTAATACCGGTGAATAAGGCAATACCAATGGTTGCAGAGAGACCTGGCAGCATTCCAAAAGCGATCCCAACCACGACGGCCAGAAGGATCATTATCAGGTGTTCGATGCTTATAAATTGTATAAACGAGGCCGCAAAGGCATTGCTTGTCTGTATGATACCATTAAGGAATTCCATTATATCCGGCCTTTATCAAGGTAGTGGGACTTGTGCAAGATTCGTGAACGCAAAATCAATCAATAATGCGGTGAGCGCACTAATTATGATAATATTTAACAGTTTGGTGGCCTTGAAAGTGATCATCATCAGGCAAAGAAAAACAAAGGTGGTAAACCAAAAGGGCAAATAAATATTCACCAGGGGCACTTTTTCCCAACTCAATACCATGTAAAGAAATAAATACACAAAAACAATTCCAGTTTGTTTGGATGATCGGTTCCAAATTTTTGATTTTAGATTCTTTGTGAATAACCATTCCAGTGAACCACCTTGCTTACGAGCAGTGAAAAACAAGGAAATACTCATGAAAAGCAAAAAAGTCGCTATAATCAAAATAGTAAAACCCGGAGAGATATAAAACTGAGCTTCCATCTTGTTCATGGCTTGTAATGATATTGATATGGAGTAAATAATCAAGGCAATACTACCTATAAACAAGATGAGTGAAAAAAGAACATCCTTGTCACGCATATTCTTTTGTAGGTCTATATTTTTTTCACAATTTTCCAAAACGACTTCCTTTGATGAGAAATAAAGGATTCAATTAGCCATTCGTTAATTGGCATCAGACATTTCAACATTTTTTGGAATACCCAATTTCTTGGGATCTCTTTTTGCAATTCCCAAGTCATTTGATATCCACGAGGCTTCACTTTGCATTTTAGTTACCAGGCGTTTTGCCTCTTTTCCTGTCAGGCCAAGCTTTTTAACCTTTTGAATTTTTATCTGCTCTTGTATTACGGGATTAGAGATTGCCTTTTTAAACGCATTCCCAAATACAATTTTAACTGAATCCGGCACATCCTCAGGTAATAAAAACCCTATCCATTGATGCAAGTTTTCAAATCCTTTTGCAACTTTGGGATATATATCTGCTGCTGACTTTACAAAGCCATGACCTGTAATTTCCATACCCTCTGTTTCGGTGATAACCAGTGGACGCAACAATCCACTTCTCACATATTCATGGATCTCTTCGGCAGAACAACTTACAGCATCCACTTCCTTACTCAACAGGGCTGAAATAGCAGGGGCAGAGCCGTTATACGGGATATGTTGGAATTTAATATCTGCCCCTTTTTCAAATTGTACAGCCTTGATATGCCACAATTTGCCCATACCTGAATTGCTAATCTTAACGAGTCCGGGAGCTTTTTTTGCCGCATTTACCAAATCTTGAATAGAATGGTAGGGTGATTTGTCAAGGACCGCTATGACACCGGATGAACTCACAGCTATAAAAAAATCCCATTTATCAACCATAGGTGCCACATCATTAACGCCAAAGAATAGTGAAGTCTCTGATGCACCCAAGACCGTGTAACCGTCATGTGGTGCATTCCAGACTTTCATAGCTGCCAATCCCCCATTGGCGCCAGGCAGGTTGTTGCAGATAAATTTGACCCCCATTTCATCTTCCATCACTTTGGAAAGATACCGGGCCCAAATATCTGTACTCCCCCCCTGGCTTGAGAATATATATAAAAAGATATTCTTATGAGGGTATTCTTTGGACACTTGATTATCACAGCCTCCATACATAAACATCAGGGCAAGACTCAAGACAACAGTGATATATTTCATTTCACTCCCGTAAAAATAACGATTCCCGGATTTCAATGACTTTTAATTCTTCCTCTATTACTCTACTATAATCATTTTACTTTCATTGGGTCCGTGATCTGATGGCCTGTACTGGTTATCTTTTACAAGTAAAATTTTATCACATCGAAACCCATCATCACGCTGCCAAAGATGAAGAGTATGATCACCTTCCTTTAGAAAAATCTTGGGTTCTTGTGATTCTGGTTTGAATTTATTTTCCCAGACCCATTCATGATGCGGACGGAACCCGCTCATATTTGAACCGGGTCCCATATATGGCAAAACTCCATCAACACCTATATGACATCCGTTTGACTCGCCCCCCATGCTCATTCCGCGTACCCAGATGTAATAGGTACCCGGTGTACTGACTTTAATTCTCCAGACAAGCTCAGCACCGGATGCATCCCGGGGGGAACTCGGTCCATCACATCCTTCACAATACTCGTCCGGCATGATCTGAACAAAGCCAGAACCAGAGTATCCTTTTTTATCGTTATTTATTTGCCAGGAGTGAATATTCTCGAAACCATCGGGTTTGCGGTCAATCTTTTTATCATAATTTTCAGCCTCGACGCAGAGGACGCCATTTTTCTCTTGATAAATTTTTGTACCCGGCAGTGGAGGCTCGATATAAGGCCCATAATGATCCCTGACAAATTCTAACCACCATCGTATTCCCGGATCAACCTTGTAGCCATATCCGCCCGGACGTTGATTGGGGCCATACGGTTCAACACATTGCAGCCAGGTAGAAGCGAGCATATAACCGTCACCGTTGTCAAAATGATGTTTTGAAACCTTTATCTGATTTCTTTTCATCTCATAGGTATATACTCCAATATTGATATAGTTATAATATCCCTCAATTTTACTATACGTGCCCCAGTATTTTCCGGGTGCATTATGAGGGGTTCCCTCTGATTCTATATAAGGTTTGCCGGATATTTTTTCACTGAAATGTATACGAAGATCTTCTTCCGGTATTGGACCGCCATGATAATTCGAGGCGATGACACATTCCGGATTGACTTTTTTCCCCGCTCTGATCAATTCACCGACATCAAATCCTTTGCCTCTATGGGCCATACCCTCATTATCGACATCAACAAATACATTTTTAAAATCATATTCCTTCAACCAGGCAACTGTATTGGCCACCGCCTTGTTGGCATCTTTTTGTTGCCAGCTTTCCCATTTTGCTTTCGAATTTGACCAATACAAACATCCTACCAAGACAATCATACCGCGCTGGTCAGCCGCTTTTATGATCCGTGCCATTCTATCCGCATACACGGGATTGAGTGAAGCATCCTCGTTATATCCCTTGATATCTCCAAACCGGGAACCCATGAAAAAAACACTGATGGTATTCAGACCATAATATTTAAAGGTATCCAGGTGAGCGATGGTTTGCTCTGTTGCAGCCTCTGATATCAAGGCATTGGACAACCGAAGTCCTTTAACGACGATTTCCTGATCATTCAAAAAAGTTTTTTCACCTTGAACTGTAAACGTATATTGCCCGGCATGAAGAATTGAGCAAACCACCAAAAATAACACCATCATAATTTGGTTATTCAGATTTTTCATAAAACTTTCCTTTTATTATCTAGAGTCCATAGGCAAAATAGAGCCATTTGTATTTATTCTTGCAACCAAAACAACTGAATTTAATGTCATGCCTGAATCACCCGTTCCCTTGTCACCCTCTTCCCAAATGATATAGGTAGAGTTTTTCGAACTTGCGAATTCTACATAACCAACAACACTCCGTTGTGATTTGGGCAAAAGCGTTTTCTCACCGATCCATTGACCATTCACTCTAATATTGTACTTGCCCCCCCAGGACCCGCAATAAATGTTATTCTCCATATCGACAGATAATTCAGGCTGTTCTCTTTTTTCTGCGGTGACAGCCCGGCCTTCACTCACCCATTTGTTCTCGCCCTGGCGGACAAAAAAGGTACCATTTCCCAAGGTTGCATAGCCCGTTCCGTTATTGTCAACAATAATATGGGGACTTTCATGTTCTTCATCAGATATACCTTCATGTATCCATGTTTTACCCCCATCTCTTGATATATTGCATGTAACTTTTGTGGGAACGGCATGGCGTTGAATCACAAACAGGTCATTAGTTTTTGGACAAATTGAAATATCTCCATATACGTGATCATTTCTGCTTAATGCATCCTTGTCGGGATCGGTCAACGGGACCCATTGATCCTCACCCGGTCTAAAAGATAATATTCCCATATATCCGCCATTGTTACCTCCGCGATGGACCAGGTAAAGGGTATTTTCCGAATCGATGGCCAACTCTGTATCCCGTATCAACCGTGGCAGCGGTCGTACACGAATCCAGGTACCCTTTTTCAAATACACAAAATCAGATCCGGCAAATAAATAGGGATTACCTTCGCTGTCGACAACGATATCAGGAACTGAACGCCTGATCCCAAAGTTATTTGGGGCCCGAATGATCGAGTTTAAGGGCGAGATTTCAGCACTCCATGATTTTTTCTCAGCATCGAATTTTTTATAAAACAGGGTATCATTCCGCCCATATGCAATATGCAGATTCCCGAATCTGTCCGCTACCATATCCGGGAAATGCCCAAGAGCGACGATTTCTTGCCCAAAAAGGCTTGATGAGATAATGAGGAACAGACAAAAACATATTTTTTTCATATTATCTCCATGATGCTATTTCAATTTAGTAACCAATTCTGTGACTTGCTATTACATTTATCTCTTCTTCCAACCCCTTCCCCATAAAAAAGGATATGGGGAAGGGGGTTGGGAATCAAGGAAGAGAGAGAGCACATAGAAAAAGATTGGCTTCTAGTATGGAAAACCAAAGAGATCATCCGGATCAGGAATGAACTAGAATCCAAATCCTACAGTAAACATATTGACATTTTCCAATTCGCCATAATCCATATATGCATAGTCAAAATTCATCCTGATTTTTTCGATTTCAAATTTCAGACCGGCGCCGAACGTAAAACTCTGCTCGTCATAATTGAATTTATAGCCTCCTCGCAATGCCAACAGATCCATAAAAATGTATTCCATCGCATAATGTGCTCTTTCAGGCGCATCGTTGGGATGTGACAATTCTAAATAGCTGCTAAGCGTATGGTCAGCTGACTCTTTTCCGCCAATCCAATCATAACCGATGCCCACAAAAAAGTCGACTGGCATTTTTACCATATCAGGTCTGCCATAAAGCTGGGAAAAACCCGTGAATTGTTTATCTGGTCCCAGATTTCTGGCCAACAAAGCAAATCGCAGGCTTTTAAATCCCGTTTGAAAAAAGACACCAAAATCAAATGTAAAATTGTTAATTTCAACGTCATCCAGTTTTTCCTGAATATATGCAACATTACCACCAATAGACAGACGGTCGGTTACCGATCGGGCATAAGAAAGTCCGATACGCATATCTCCGGCCGTAAACGTACCCAGGTTTCCTGACCTGTCTACGATACCATTGGTCGGATCCCAACTGTTTTCGGTTCTGATCATATCACCGGCATTAAAACTCGCAAAGTGAACTCCAATGACTCCCCACTCGTTGAAATTTTTAGCAATTGCGCCTGTGATATAGGTTGTTTCCACCAGATATTCCATTTGGCTAAATGCAGCTTGGGTTCCATTAATGTCAACCAAATTCGCGGGATTGGCGAATACAGAGTTGACATCATTGTTTGTCAATCCACATTTGATACCACCCAATGCCGAATTTCTGGCCACAGTCGGCAAGTGTAAGAATTGCCATCCGCTCTTACCCACTCGGTTGAAGGACGGGGGATCGAGCCTGGGATCCTCATTATATTGTGCAAACAGATCCATACTGATGAAAAAAGGAACCAATAGTATAATGAATGTCAGATTTATTTTTACTCTCATAATACAAAACCTCCTGCTTGGAAAATTATTTAATAATAACAAATTTTCCGGATTTGACTTCTCCCTCATGGCCGGGAACGAGATTTTCAACCTGGAAAAAATAAATTCCCGGACTCACCGATTGATTATATTGGGTTACCATCCAATTTATATTCGAAGTCCTGCCATCCTCAGTGGTAGATTTAATCCAGGACGCGTCACCACTGCCATCGTCGTGTTCCATCTCTATAACCAGGTCAGCGTTCAGGGTATAGATCCTGATTTTACATTTCCCTGGAATGTTGACAAAATCCACTCTCCAACGAAAATCCGGTATTCCGCTATTTAGCCGAAAAGGATTGGGATACACCAGTACTTGCTCAGAAAAATCATTATTGGATGGCCAAAAGGCATATACGGGAACATCATTCGCGTTCACCAAACCGCTTTCCAATGAAGGTACACTGGTAACCGATGGATCCGGCGGCCAGGGTGAATCGTGACCGGTATCATAGGTTGAAACAGCATAATAATAAGGACTTCCAGGATTCAATCCTTGATCAATATAAGTCACCATTCCACCTTCAATGGTTTCACTTTCTTTGCTGATATCAGCGAGTAATTTCCAGGGACCATCCTGTAAAAACGAAGACCTGTATACGCGATACCCCGCAAAATCATTGACATTGTAATCAGGATCCACGTAATCGCTCGGATATTCCGGCCACTGGATTTTGACGGCCCCCGGCAGGGAGGTCAGTTCCAGTGAGCCCATGCCATTCGTAGGTGTTAATGGTGGGTGGGGTACTTTGTAATCATTGTTGTACAATTCTATTGCCGCGTCGACATTTTCCCACAGGTGCGTTTTACCTTCGATCAACCTGGCTTCATTGTCCTTGCCACCGGCAACAACCTGTTCCATATCCATCATACCGGCTGCAACAACATATACAAACTTTTTGGTTTCACCAGGGGCAAAACTGTAGGGACCCGTTGAATAAATATAAACCGGGTTTCTGTCATACTTTGTCCTTGGTACCCCACCGGCTATGGGATCGCCTTCTTCTGTTGTAGGTGGCTTGGGCTGGTCATAGGTTATCGCCTCCAAAGACCATTCAAGGGGGTCACTTTCAAACTCTGGATTGCGGTTCTCTGCCCCACCTGCCGCACGGTTGGATTTGTCCACAATATTCATGTGATCCGGCTCTGTAGGGTCCGACTTTTCGGGTTTGTCAATCCAATACACTGTAAAATATTGTGCTGCAGTAAATTCATGGGTCACCGCAGCCGGTGCATGGATATCTGCGGGATCACCGAGATCGCTATTGGTCAGGCCGTAATTGAACACAACCGGATTATCATTTTCGTCCCATCTTCTACCGTCATGAAAATAAAAGGCCTGATGCTCTTCATCCCATTCATAATCTTCATCTGCGCCCGAACTGCCGATAACAATGGGTAACGAGGGAGCAAAACGAAAATTCGTAATAGTATTGTCGCTGGCATTCGTAAACTCGTATTCCATGATGATAAAATCATCATATTTCGGGTAACTCCAGGCCATCGCTCGCCATTCCATATCCATGTCAAACATGACCAGTTTAACCTTTGCAGTTGCAATCTGTTCGGCAGGAATTGTCGGGTCCTCGAGTCCGTAATTCTCGATCAATTGTATCGATTCCAAAGGCAGCAGGTAATTTGCCGGAGGACCGGTTCCGGTTCTATGAAACCGGGTAGAAGAATATCGGAACAGAGTGGGTACATCATTTACATTTGCCCAAACAAAAAAACCGGGATCACTATTTGTAACCATTGGGAAATGATTAACCTCTTTTCGTTCTGGCTGATTGTGTCCCGGATAATCAAACGCATGCACACGTAAACCACTGGCAATTGGTCCCCATGGAAGCCCGGACACGGCCTCAAATGTGGCCCATAATTTTCCGCGGTTCAGATCAACATCTCCCTCCCAGGTCTGGGCAGCTCCCTGTCCTGGAATCAGATATAAAAATTGTAACACAAACAGAATTTTTACTATTGTTTTGAAATTCTTCATTCTCGCTTCTCCTGTTTTTACGTTGGCTCGTCCCGTTTAGGCCCGGGTGTGCCAGAATACAGACAAAAAGGTGAAACTGTTCTTGATTTAGAATTCAAATCCAAGCGTTAGATAAATCATACGCTTTGGAGTGGCGATCGAATTATAGAAATTCCAGACATCAGATTCACCACTGTCACTTTCGATCGGCATCTGTCCTGATTCTTCCCAATCATCGAGTTCCGTGCCACTGAGCAGTCGACGGTCGTAATAGTTAAACAGGTTCTGTATATCCAGCCCAATATTTGATATCAGACCGGCAATTTTAACACGCTTTGAAATTCTTAAATCAACAACATTATGGGGATACCAACGTTTATTAAATGGCTCAGGAACACCGGTATAATCTTTGGGATACCAGGTATATTTGGGACCCGCAAAATACTCAAAATGAACGGCTGTTAAAATATTACCCAGGATGCTGCGGGGACCCAGATCTGCATTGGTCAAATAACTAACATCGGCTTTTATCTTATAATCACTGATCCAGTCCATACTGACTTCATTTGGGTTAGTGTATCGATAGGCTTTTGCGGGATCTTGGTATATGGTATGGAATCCATATTTGGCTCCCGATACCAATGAATAATCAAAGGTCACCCTGGCAGCCCAACTTGAAGAGAACATTTTCTCAAGATTAAATTCCAAACCCCGTACGTCTTTATAGGCATCATTGGCCATGGTCCTGATGCGAAT
>WJME01000276.1 GCA_014728115.1 Candidatus Zhuqueibacterota bacterium
GATATATATAGACACGCACAGATGTATCTATAATGGGATCAAAATCATCTCCTTTTTCAAGAGCCTCTGTGGCGATGTCTTTTTCTTTGGGATAAACTCCTTTTTCAGTTTTTTCAATGAGGTATTTTAAAAGATCAAGATATTTCTTCGATTTATAAAACTCTTCACTGTTTTCCAGACGACTTAGAATGTTATTTTTATCATCCATGAGGATATCTTAATTATTATTAAGAATTTAATTTAGTATAAAAATATTCTTTTATTATATCAAGAGATTTCTAAAACTATTTATTTTGTTGATTATGATTCGAATACTCGAGTGTCTTTTAAATATAATTGAGGCATTAATTCATCGATACAAACGGATTTTACATGTCAGAAATTTTGTAACTCGAAATTCACTGTTACGTAACCGTTACGCGACTTTTGTTTATGTAAACTTATAATTATATTAAACATAAAGAACTCGCTGCTTGTGAAATAATTGTATAAGGTACGTTATGAAATATCAGATATTTAAACTGTTTGAAATATCATTTATTATAGTTGCTTTGCTTCCTATTGCATGTACACGCAAACGCAATAGCGAGATTATATATTCTTTTCCTGAATCATTCACACTAACCTTGAAAAATAATTTAGATATAGCACGTCCAGATGCTCTGGTTCAAATTGACGTGGAAAAAATAAAAGAAAAACATGAAAAATTTAATCCGCAAGCGATGGTTGTTTTGAGTGGTCAGAGAGAGTTATCAAGCCAATATGTTATTGGGAAAAATGAAAGTATTGCTTTTCTTGTCAATATGAAACCTGATGAAGAAAAAACAATACAAATAAGATATGCAAAATCAGGGAGAAAAAGAAATGATTATAAAAAAAGAACACATGCGATTTTATCACAAAAAGTGGGCGGTTCATGGGATAAAGAAAATCATGTTTACAGGGGTGGGCATTTTATGAACACAATGAGGACGTTAGTGCCGGCTGTGCATACTGATCATAGCACATATTATCGATTCGAAGGTCCAGGCTGGGAGTCAGAGAAAGTTGGTTATCGTTTATATCTAGATCATAGAAATGCTATAGATGTTTTTGGAAAAAAGACGACCGATATGGTACTGGATAATATCGGTTGGATAAATCTTGAACATTATTATGAAATGGATCAATGGGGTATGGATATCCTTAAGGTAGATGATTCTTTCGGTTTAGGAGCAGTCGGAATCTGGACAGAAGATAAGGCCAATAAAGTTGGAAAAGTCAATCAAATTATATGCACGATAATGGCAGATGGACCTATTTACTCCAAAATAGCTATAGATTATAATAAATGGACAGTAAATGATGATATATGCGATCTTTTATCTGAATTATCCATTCAAGCAGGAAGCAGGCTTTCGAAACATGCTATTAATATATCTGAACACAAGGATCCATTATGCATTTCTTTAATACGACACGATGATGCAGAATTTATTAAAAGTCAAAACAAGGCCGAGTGGCAATATATTGCGACGTATGGTTCTCAGGATATCACAGGAAAAAAATTAGGTATGGTCGTTTTTTATTATACAGATGTTGTAAAGGAAATTCGTCCTATGGATTTGGACTATTATTTGATAATGAAACATGAAATCAATCAAGCTCATTGGTTTTTCGGAGCCGTCTGGGAAGAAGAGAAAAACGGCATTAAAACTTTAAAAGGCTTCCGTGATTATTTGGAAGAAACACAACAAAAATTAAACAACCCACTTTTAGTAAATTTACGGATGAATCAAATGAATTGATAAAAAATATAATGCCGACTGTTCGTCATCCCGGGAAAAGGAGACAGTTTACGAGTGCGCTTTTGCCCGCGGGCGGAGAACTCGCCAACTCGCCGCAAAGGCACTGATCATACGCGGAACATCTTTTAGAGACTAAAAATAATACAACAGAGAAATGCGGGATGCATATTTATTGCATCTTTTAAGTATTTTTATTAAATAATCAAGTATTTGTGATCAATAACTGACAGAACGTTTTATGGATTCAGCTATCCTTACCGTCCTTATCATTCTCTTTGCGACGATAATCATGCTCGTTTCCGAGATTGTCCGCATCGATGTGGCCGCCATCCTTTGTATGCTGGCGTTGGGATGGAGCGGTATTCTGACGACCCAGGAAACCTTGTCAGGGTTTTCCAGCAATGCCGTTATTGCCATGATGGCGGTGATGATCATGGGACAAGGCATTACCCGAACAGGTATCATGGATCGATTTGCCAAGATGATTTTGCAAAAAATCGGAAACAGCCGGCGCCGTATCATCGGCATCATGTCCATGGCAGTGGGACTTTTATCCGGGTTTATCCAGAACATCGGCGCTGCAGCGCTGTTTTTGCCGGGTATTCTCAATATTTCCCGTCGTGAGAAAATCTCGGCTTCGGCATTGATCATGCCCATCGGCTTTGCCGCTATCCTCGGGGGAACATTGACCATGGTGGGATCAGGACCCCTCATTCTCATCAATGACCTGCTGCGCAATGCAGATATAAAAGCCTACAGTCTGTTTAGCGTCACCCCTGTGGGATTAACCCTTCTCATGAGCGGTGTTTTTTTCTTTTTTCTGTTCGGTAAATATGTTCTGCCGGACGCATCAGCTGATATGTCGCGTGTCTCGGAACAGGAAAAACTCATCGAGGCGCTGCACCTGCCGAATCAAATTCACTATTATACCGTACCCTCTGACAGTCCGTTGATCGGCAAGACCACGGAAGAATCGGACATCTGGGCCAACTATCATTTAAATATCCTCGGCCTGTGCCGACAGCAGGATGTGAAATACGCTCCCTGGCGCGGACAGCAGTTTGAAGCGGGTCAAAATTTGGCGCTTTTGGGTGAAGAATCTGCAAGCGAGCGGTTTGCAACGGACTTTGGCCTGATACCGGGACAAAGATTTCGACAGTTTGCTGGACTCGATGATCCGGAGCAGGCAGGATTTGCCGAGGTCATCATCCCCCCCCGTTCACAGCTGGCGGGACAGAGTATTCGTCATTTTTCCCTGCGTAAACGCTATGCTGTTGAACCTGTTATATTGTTCAGCAAAGGCAAAGAAATCCGTGGTGATTTTTCCGATCATACGATTCTCTCAGGGGACACTCTGATCGTTTACGGTCCCTGGGAGAATATCCAAGAGCTGACAAACAGCTCCGATTTTGTTGTCGCGACCCCGTTTGAAACTGAAACAAAAGACCACTCCAAAGCCGGGATTGCTGCACTGTGTTTTCTTTCTGCTGTTGCGCTGGCCATAACCGGAGCACCCTTGTCCATGGCGTTTTTTACGGGTGCTGCGGCGATGGTGTTGACGCGGGTACTCACTATCCAGCAAGCTTACCAGGCCGTGGAATGGAAAGTGGTTTTTTTACTCGCTGGTCTCATTCCATTGGGTGTCGCCATGCAGAAAACCGGAACTGCAGCGTTTCTGGCTGAGCACGTTATGACACTGGTTCAAGGCACGCATCCAATTTTTCTTATTCTTGCTGTGGCTGTGCTCTCTACATTGTTCTCGCTGTTCATGTCCAATGTGGGCGCCATTGTTGTACTGGCACCGCTAGTGATCAGCATGGCGCAGATCGGCGGACTCGATCCGCGGCCGCTGGCACTCATGGCTGCCGTATGTACAGCAAACTCTTTCATCCTGCCTACGCACCAGGTGAATGCGCTGATGATCTCAGCCGGCGGCTATCGCAATGTTGATTATATCAAAGCCGGCGGTTTTATGACCCTGATTTTTCTCGTCATTATTGTATCTGTATTTTATTTCTTTTATGTATAAATCAAGGAGTTAAGACCATGCTGCTCGTACATTTTTTTGTCGAAAAAATCGCTCACAGTTCCTATATGCTTGCTGGTAAAAATTTCTGCGCTGTCGTTGATCCGCAGCGGGACGTAGACCTGTATATCCACAAAGCGCGCGCCATGGGGGTGGATATTACCCATATCTTTCAAACGCATCTGCACGCGGATTTTATCTCGGGACATATGGATCTGGCGATAAAAACCGGCGCAAAAATCTATGCGCCCAAATCAGCGGATTGCACATTTGACCACATTCCCCTTCAAGAAGGCGATAGCGTTGAGTTAGAAGATATGCAGCTGCAGGTGCTGGAAACACCGGGACATACACCGGAACATTGTTCCTATGTGGTCATAGACAAATCCCGATCCGATAGCCCGGTCGGCGTGTTTGTCGGCGATACTTTGTTTGTTGGGGATGTCGGACGACCTGATCTATTTCCCGATATGGCCCAGGAACTGGCGGGAAAACTATACCATAGCTTACACGACAAGCTACTAAAATTACCGGATTATGTCGAAGTATACCCGGCACACGGCGCCGGCTCCCTCTGTGGTCGAGCCATGGGCGCCAAATGGCGGTCAACGATCGGGTATGAGAGAAATTACAACTCTGCCTTGCAGATCAAAGACAAATCGGAATTCATCAAATCTCTCACCGATGATATGCCCGAATCACCGGATCATTTCAGCCGCTGCAGCGATATCAATCGTCAGGGGCCGGCGCTCGTGTCCGATCTGCCAACTATGCAGGAATTGTCCCCGAAACAGTTTCGAGAACACATTCAGGATTCAAATGTAACCGTTCTGGACG
Organism: Candidatus Zhuqueibacterota bacterium; assembly: GCA_014728115.1. GTDB lineage: Bacteria > Zhuqueibacterota > Zhuqueibacteria > Residuimicrobiales > Oceaniaggregativiventaceae > Oceaniaggregativivens. Next base: position 4,651 of record WJME01000276.1, read on the forward strand.
CTCGTTGTTATCACGGATTCGCCAGCCAGCATGTCCCTGGTTCCTGGCATCTTGATTTGAACGGGAATTTCCCGACATTCACCGGTTGGGTCATGCCGACAGACCAAAAGATTCTCCTGGTGGCGGATAATTACCAGAGCGCGGTACAGGCCAATATCTGGGCGCGCCGGGTTGGCACGGACAATATCGTCGGGTATCTGGACGGCGGTATGGTTGCCTGGGCGGTAGCCGGTCTCAACACTGACAATATCAGTTTAATATCAGCAGAGCAACTGCATGACCGGATCACCGGAGATAACAGCTTTATTCTGCTGGATGTGCGCGGCAAGTTAGAGTATGAGGATAATCACATCAAGGGTGCTGTCAATATTCCGGTGGCGGATTTGCGTACCCGACACTCGGAACTGGACAAAAATAAAACTATTATTGTTCTATGCAGCACCGGTAATCGCTCCAGTCTGGGCGCCAGCATTCTCAAACAGCATGGTTTTCAAAATGTAATCAATGTCGCAGGCGGTATGTCCGGATACAGCGCCGCCGGATACACACGTGAATGTCGGATGTGTCTAAATCCGCACGGTTCCCGCTTTGTCAGCAATATAAACGATGTAAAAAAACACTGGGACGCAGAGTAAATATGGAGATCCTTGAATGGAATTTTTAACTCTCAAAAGCTGGTCACCTTATGCGGTCGGGGCCGGCATTGGCATTCTCAGCTGGTTCACATTTTTAATTTCAAAAAATCCGCTCGCCTGTTCTACGTCGTTTGCCAAAACAAGCGGCATGATTGAACGACTGTTTCGTGGAAAAAAAACAGAATCCCGTCCTTATTATCAAAAGATCAATCTGCAAATAGACTGGCAGTTCATGCTCGTGATCGGTATCATAATCGGCGCACTGGTATCAGCCGTGTTATCCGGGGATTTCAGTCTTCGATGGGTGCCTTCTCTGTGGGCGTTTACATTCGGAGAAATGCCGCTGGTGCGCGTCATCGGCGCATTGGTTGGAGGAATTTTTATCGGCTTTGGCGCCCGCTGGGCAGACGGCTGCACCAGTGGTCACGGTGTCAGCGGGACGTTGCAGCTCGCGGTGTCCAGCTGGATTTCCGCTATTTTCTTTTTCATCGGCGGCATCGCGACAGCGCATCTGTTCGTTACGGTGTTCAACTAGAGGTTAAGATATGCAGACAAAACATAACAGCAATACATCCCAGTTATGGGCCGGACTCGTTTTCGGCATCCTGTTCGGTTTTTTAATACAAAAAGGCGGTGTCACCAAATATGATGTCATTGTGGGACAACTGCTGCTGAAAGATTTTACAGTCCTTAAAATTATGATGTCCGCGGTACTCACCGGCATGATCGGTATTTATGCAATGAAATCCCTGGGCTGGGTGCAGATCAAGCCCAAATCCGGATCCTTTGCCAAGAATATCATCGGCGGACTGATTTTCGGGGCAGGCTTTGCCCTGCTCGGTTATTGTCCCAGTACCATCGCCGGCGCAGTCGGCAATGGTTACCTGGATGCCATCGTCGGTGGCATAGCCGGTATTCTTGTCGGCGCCGGACTGTTTGCCGCTCTTTATCCGAAACTCAACCAGAGCATTCTGCAAAAAGGCAATTATGGCGATATAACCCTGCCGCAGTTGTTTCGTGTAAATGATTGGGTTATCGTCATTCCGGTTGCAGGTCTGATCTTTTTATTGCTCTGGTGGTTGGAAATGGCCGGTCTCTAGTGAAGACACCCCGACAATCAATACAGACATCTGGAAAATCAGTCGCTTTCACAACAAGGATGCGCCGTATTCATTTTTTGATCATTGGTATATTTCTAACTAGTGTGTTTATCTATTTAGCGTAGGTGGAGGTGGACCAACAGATGTTTTGAAGGTGATTTCTGTGGTCACTGCGAATTCGATTCGTCGAATCCGCTGGCGATTGACCTTGAAACCCAAGTGCTACGCCGCTTACACGCATGAATACCTGGGCTGGGGTGTATTCGCGCTGATGCCGCGGTGATGTAAGCTAAATACGAGGTGCAGTATGAAAGCGAACAATATAAATGTTCTGTTTGTCCTGTTTGTGGTCTTTGTCCGGCCATTCTCTCTGGAGGCATGCACGACGTTCGTGCTTAAAAGAAACAACACCATTCTCCTGGCGAAAAATTTGGATTGGCCCATTGCAGATGGGGTCATCTTGGTCAATAAAAGAGGTGAGACAAAAACCTCATTTTCCGCGGATAATGAATCATTTTATTGGCAGGCACGCTATGGCAGTATAACATTTAATCAATTTGGCAAAGAATTTCCGCTGGGTGGCATCAATGAAAAGGGTCTGGTAGTTGAAGAATTGAACTATAGCCCTTCCCAATATCCAGTGGCTCAACATAACAGAGTGAATGAATTCCAGTGGATTCAGTATCAACTCGACAATTTTTCGACAGTCTCTCAAGTAATTGAAAATATTGAGACGATTACCATTGTCCCTGTCATTTCCAAATTGCATTATATGATCTGCGATCATGAGGGTCATGTTGCGATCATTGAATTTATCGATGGCCACATCCAATACACACTGGATAAAGATGTCATTATTCCTGTTCTGACCAACAATAGTTATAGCAATTCGCTAAAATATGCAAAACACCATAAAGGGTTTGGAGGTTCAAGAATTGTCTCTGATGGACCAGAATCACCTGAACGTTTTGTGAGAGCGGCAACTTTGCTAAACGCCATAAATACAAAAAATAATGAACCATTGCACGATGATGCCTTTTATATTCTAAATGCTGTATCACAGGACGATACGCAATGGAGCATTGTTTACGATATAGGTGCACGTTCGATCACCTTTAAAACAAAGCAAAATTCCACCCTCCAGAAAATCTCGCTTTGTGATTTTGATTTTCTCGGAACATCAAAAATGTTTAATTTATCTTTCAATCTCCCGGAAAATCAAATCCCTCAATTTCAGAACTATTCAGCTAGAGAGAATCTGGAACTCATTGATGGTGTTCTTGAAAAATTGATCAGGCTCGATGAATTATCGAGAGAGAAAGCCAGGGAGTTATTCGAAAGTTTTGAGCATTATTATCAAACTGTCCACTAACTCTTTGATATGGCTCCATAATAATCAAGCGAGCAGCCAAAACAGGTCAGGGGCCCCGGACAGCGCTGTTGTAATTCCGGGATTGCATACCAGCAGGTTGCGTCATCGGATGAGAAAATTGGGGATAAAATTCGGACGGCATTAGAACGGTTTTGTCTCATTGAAACCGATGGCAGGCGGCGGTGCGGGGAGCCGCCGCCTGCGTACATCAGGAAAATAGAACTAAAGTATTGCTTATTTGACCAGGAGGAGTCTCTGCACCTTTTGCACTGCTCCGGCCTGGAACCGGCAGAGGTAGACTCCGGTGGGCATTGCAGCTCCATTCCAGGAAACCTGGTATTTGCCTGCCTCGCGGATCTCATCCACCAGCGTCGTCACTATCTGGCCCGTGATGGTGCATATCTCGAGTTTGACCGCCTCTCTTTCCGCCAGCACGAACGAGATCGTGGTGACCGGATTAAAGGGATTCGGATAATTGCCGAGCAGATCGGTCGTTTGAGGAAGCGCTGATATCGTCTCAGCGTCTTTGGCTTGACCGTTTTCAAGGGTCGTCATCGGTACCGAGCTGTCATCAGAAAACCTGATGGGATCTGTAACGGGTGCCGTGAAAGAAGCATCGGGGATGAACTTGTCGAACGCCAGAATCTGGCAGTCCCGTTTATAGCTTTTCCATACCCCATTTACCCGCATGACCTCATCCGTATAAAAAGTGATCACCTTATCCTGGCTTTGGTCCGCTGCGATCAATGTGGCAATACCATAGGTGTGCAGTTTTGCCGTGTTGCCGCTAGCCTCTTCCACCAGCAAATTGGATACGGCGTGAAAACTAAAATTATAGGCGCTCAGGACAGGGAGTACGAAACTGTCCACATAATCCTCTATCCCGTACATTTGATCCCACATGGTTCCATCGGGGAAATAAAACGTAAACGTACAATCCTCGGTATACCCTTTGCTAATCCAGTCGATTGCCTCCTGCCTTCCCATTCCATTCAGAGCGGAATCGGTCCCGCGAGCATAATATTTGGCAATTTTCTCGATTTTTGCCTCGTCATTCATCGACAACTTTTCCCCGGCATAAAGAACGGATGTACTACCCAGGAAAAGCGCCACGATGACAAGCATCAAAATGCCGGTTAGGCTCTTGCTGTTCCTGGCATTTTTATGCGGATATCGCTCCATATCATAACTCCTATGTTTAGGTTCCGTATTGATCATATCGTTTTAAGGGCGTCATTGGCGCCGAATCGTTGACGCGGAACTCGATCTATTGTGTAAAGGAAACATCGGGGACAAACTTGTCAAACCCGAGAATATAGCAGTCTCGTTTATAACTTTTCCACACTCCATTTTCCCGGATGACGTCATCAACGTAAAAAGTGAACACGACATCCTGGCTCTTGTCCGCACCTATCAATGTGGCAACCCCATAGGTGTGTAGTTTTGCCGTGTTGCCGTCGACTTTATTCACCAGCAAATTGGAAACCGCATGAAAACTAAAGCGGTATGCGCTCAGGACAGGTAGAACGAAATTGTCGACATAATCCTCTATGCTATCCATTTGGTCCCACATGCTTCCATCCGGAAAATAAAATGTAAAGGTACAGTCGTCCTTAAACCCTTTACTGATCCACTCTATGGCAACATCCCTTCCCCCTTCATTGAGCGCAGCATCGGTCCCGCGGGCATAGTATTTGGAAATTTTTTCGATTTTTGCCTCGGTATTCATCGACATCCCGTCGCCTGCATAAAGGACAGATGCACTGCCCAAAAAAAGCATTACGATGGCGAGCATAAAAATGCAAGCCCATTTCTTTCCGTTCCCAACATATTCATGATTCCGCTCCATACCGTACCTCCTTGTGTGTTTGTGGGTGTTTTGACCATCTCTATCAAGGGCGTCATCGGCGCCGAGTCGTTGACGCAGACCTTTTCTGTATTAAAACTATCGCAGGGAGGTTGACAAAAGCAGAAAATGAGGTCGTTTTTTGGGGGACTGTCCGCTCAAACTTTTTCGCTATTGTCCTGCTCATCTCCCTGGCCGTACCCCATTCATCACGGCATATCAGTTCATGCTTTTTTCTCGTTCAGACGGAAAAAGCAGAATGCAGTCAGCCGCAGCTAAAAAGAAGCGGGGGTAACGAATCGTTGGTTCTGTTTCCAAGATTGAATAAACATTACAGGGAGGTTAAAACGCAGAAAGCATTTTTTCTTTGTTGAGAAAACTGCCCAATCAGTTTATCTCTGTTTCCCTCTCGTCTCCCTGTCCATCCGTCATAACTGGATTTTCCCAACCCTACCGGTCCGGACGTGTCCCTCGTGCAGACCGCAAAAGTGAAATGCGCACAGCCTCGGCAAAAAAGCCGGAGAAAACAATCGGTGGTTCTGTTTTCGAGCAAGATTGATTAGAGATCACAGGGAGGTTGACAAAAACAGAAAGCGTTTCTGCCCTAGAAAAACTGCCCAATCAGTCTTTCTCTGTTTTCCCTCTCGTCTCCCTGTCCGTTCCCATTCAATGTTTGACAGTCAAAACTATTTAAAAAGCGAAAAATAAACGACCATCATCGATCATATAAATCTATAAATGTAATTATTTACTTGAATAATGACATTTAAATGGTCAATTCTCATAAGTAATTAAAATTATTTCACATAATTTTAACAGTGACATTCAAACATTGTTTTGAATCATATGATCTTGCAGACTCAAACTACAAAACTGTAATTGAAAAGTCAAGAAATTTTTACTGATATAGTAAAATTAATTTTAAAAAAAATTGATAAAATCCACTATCTCGTCATCGCTCTCCAAAAGTACGACTTTATTTCCCCTGAAAATCTCGTGTAATGCAGTGTAAAACCTTACAGATAAAAGCAGGTGCTCTTTAAATGGGGCAACGAGCAATATGGGGGTGTGCTCTGAGGTGAATTCTATTGCCCTGTATTAAATTATATCTGCAAGGGCTTTATAAAAATAAAATTTTTCTGATTATTTTGGACAGCAGTGCTGTTTTTAAATTTTTCATTTGCCGACACCATTCAGTCACCGGCACTGAGAATACAATGAAATCAGCGTATAATAGGTTTGTGGTGTAAACAAGATCTTTTTTTCGATCTCTGCACTCTCTGCATGAATCCTCGACTTTATTGGACAAGAATGAAATTATTTGTATATTTATCTGGCCGGCGTGATGTCTAAACTCTGGAACAAAAAAGATCAAATTACTATAATACCAAGCCGGCGCTTTGAAATGATTCAAAACCGCAAAGGAATAATGCCTTGACCCCATAACCCGAACTTGCATTTTGCGTCCTTGCATAATTCGGAGTAGAGAGATCAAGCAAATTTACAACGCGAGGATTTTTCATGAAATATATGAAACGCCGGAATTTTTTAAAAGGGACTCTGGCCGCGTCAGCCACGGCTGTGGCACCGTTCAATATTCTCAAGGCCGGTCCGTCGCCAAACAGCAAACTCAATATCGCCTGTATAGGAGTCGGACGACAAGGATCGAACAATGCAGAGTATCTGGCAGAAAGCGAGAATGTGATTGCCTTGTGTGATGTGGACGAGGCATGGCACAAGCAGGCCATTGCGGATGAACCGATCCTGCACAACATCAAGCTCTGGAAGGATTACCGGGTCATGTTCGACAAGATCGGCAAGGACATCGATGCGGTGATGATCGCAACGCCCGAGCATTCCCATTATGCGATTTCCATGTATGCCATCCGGCAGGGCAAGCATGTGTATTGCGAAAAACCGCTGTGTCATACGGTAAACGAAGTCCGCCTCTTGACGCAAGAAGCAAAAAAGCACAAGAACGTGGTCACACAGATGGGCAACCAGGGGCACTCGAGCCTGAGTTCGGCAATGCTAAGAGACTGGGCCCAGGCAGGCTCGGTCGGACCCATACGGCAAGTGGACGCCTATTCGAGAAAAAATTACTGGATCGACCAGCCGCCGGTCAAGGGAAGCATCGTGCCGGAAACGCTTGACTGGAACCTCTATCTGAACCGAGCCGGAGAGATCCCGTTCAGCACGAGCTATATGGATCGCGAGTGGATACGATACAGTCACTTTAGCGGTGCCGTCGGCGACATGGGCGCTCACATCCTCGATCCGGCTTATTACGCCCTGGATCTGCGCATCCCCCTGAGCGTGAGAGCCGAGGTCGATACACCGGCGTTTCCGGGCTCTCTGCCGAGGTCAGGAATCATTACCTGGGAATTTGCAGCCAGAGGTGATATGCCGCCGGTGACCGTCAACTATTATCTCGGACAGGATATCGAATTCCCGCGTCCAAAACACCTCGAATCCGATCGCAAGGACATCACAAGCGGCTCGGTACTGGTCGGGGAACATGCATCCATCATGGCAGGCAGTCATAGCCAGGGCGCGCGGATCATCCCCGAGAGCGTGATGCAAGAGACCCCCAAACCGCCCGAGAAGGCGATGCGCTGCAACGGCAAGACCCATTTCGACAACTGGACACTGGCCTGCAAGGGCAAAGACACGGCCATGTCTTCATTTGAATATGCCGGGTCGCTGTCCGAGATCATCGTCCTCGGTGATATCGCTCTGTTGCACCCTGGAAAAACACTGCTCTGGGATGCAAAGAACATGAAAATCACCAACGACGAGGCCGCAAACCAGAGTCTGTTCATGAGGCGACTCGATCCCCGCGATCATATGAATTGGGTTTAGGCTGGGTGATCCGTAACAAAAGACACTAGACGAGAAAAGTAAACACATCGAAACAGGTTGCGGCAAAAGAATGGCAGCAAGCTCTGTGACCTGTCAAAACCATCCGGTAAAGGAGGAACGCGTATGAACTGGAAATACCTCGTTGCCTGGATCCCGGGCATCCCGATTGCCATTATCAATGCATTTTTTCGTGAATCTTTTTATACACAGTTTCTGACTGAACTGCATGCCCACCAGCTCTCTGCCGTGAGTTTCATTGTGCTATTCGGGATATATGTCTGGTTTATACTAAAGTGGCTCACACTGCCTTCGATGCAGCATGCTTTTCGTCTGGGCCTGACCTGGTTTGCCCTCACTGTTATTTTTGAATTCCTGTTCGGCCATTACGTGATGGGACATCCCTGGTCAAGGCTTTTGCACGACTATAACGTCCTGGCAGGTCGTGTTTGGATTCTGGTGCTGATATGGATCGCTATGGCACCGATGATCCTCTATAAGGTACGGTCACAAGATGCAAACGGTTCCGGGGTCGGACCTCAGCAATAATTAAAAATCAATCGGTTAGGCTATGTAAAGAGCCCTTTGAGCCGGTCAAGACGATTGTTTTCAGCCTTGAGCACTCAGGCTACCAGGCTATGACGATGCAATGGAAAAAATTTAAGGATGTGTATATTATGAAACTCGAATGGCAGGGTAACCTGATCGGGGTTCAGCCACGGATCAGGCTGATGCGTTCGTTCGATCAGCGTCAGCATAGCTATCTGGGCTATATGCTCCTTGTCGATGGCATCATGGATGGATGCATGTGTCAATTCTCGATTGGCATAGGTAAAGGAGCTCAAGCCAAATATCAATTTCGAGCAGGCGATAGAGTACAGGGAGTTTGTGAACCCGTCATGAATCCGGAAATGGAGCCGGCTGATTACTATAAAGCGAGCAAATTGACCGTGCTATCCCGTGGTAAACCCTCCACTCCCCCTCCCTGGACCGATTTGGCCGTTGATCTGGAAACCACCCGTGCCCGAGGTCACCGGCGGTTGAGTGCCGCCACTTATGAAAAACACTGTCGCCCCTGCAGGTGGGGGTGTCGCATGGCAGTGGAGATCATTATCGATCAGTGGAATCCCGACAAAAAGAGATTCAGACGAGAGACATTTTGCTATGGCCCCAAATCCTGCGCCCTTTACAAAGCCGGAGCCCCCAGCAAGGTGCCCGGACGAAGGGGCATGACCTGGGTCGAGGAGGATTGGATCGATGAACAGGAAACAGCTCACAGAGGTCCGGATGATTGAGCTCGATATCCCTTGACATTTTCAACAGAGTTAATTATCATGCGTTGCCCCCATGAGTGAAACCTCTGGACCGGGTCAAGTCTTGAAATTTTTCACCATTTCTCTGTGGGCTCTGTGGTAATCGCTCTTGAGATTATTCCCCACCGAGTTTAAGACTCACAGATAATGATTTCCCCGGAGCAGCGCATCAATCCTGAAACTCTTGCGGGATTTTATGACAGAGAACGGAGATCATTTTGCACTCAACATCACGAACTTTTCACAGGAGAAAGAATGACCAGACATAAAAATATCAAGCGCTTGTTGCTTATCGTCAGCATTTTTAGCATCCTCACCTTGGTTGGCTGCACAGGCAGCGACTGGATGATCGATAATCCTTATGCAGAGGTCGACTGGACGCAATATCAACAGGTCAAAGCCAATTTCCATACCCACACCACCCAGAGCGATGGCCGGGAGAGTCCCGCTCAGGTGATCGCTCTCTATGATTCACTGGACTATGGTGCCCTTGCCCTGACCGATCACAACCGGGTCACCTGGCCATGGCAAGAGTATGAGCAGCATCTGGACCAATTAGAGATGATCGCCATCCAGGGAGCCGAAGCCTCTCGCCATCATCATATGGGAACATTTTTCTGCAACGTGCCGGGCGATACCAGTGTAACCGGGAGTTTGGCGGAGGTGCGAAAGCAGAACGGACTCGCTATCATGTTCCATCCGGGCCGCTATGACTGGACGGTGGCGGATTATGTCGCTTTATACCGGGACTGGAGTGAATGCATCGGCATGGAGATATATAACCAGGGAGATCGCTATTCCGGCGACCGCGAGACATGGGATCAGGTGCTTACCGCGCTGATGCCTGAAGGCCGGCCGGTATGGGGATTTTCCGATGATGATCTGCATAATGAGGGCCATCTCGGTCGCAACTGGACCGTATTGCTCTTGCCCGAGCGGTCTTCCGGAGCAGTACGTCAGGCCATGGAAAAGGGCGTGTTCTTTTTCGTCTATGCCCCGGAAAGAAAAGAGGGACTGTTGCCGCCTGAAATCCAGTCGATTCAAGTCGATTCACAAGAGGGCACGATCGAGATCAACGCGACCGGTTATGACAGGATCGAATGGATCTCACAGGGAAACAGCGTTCACCAGGGAGAGAGTATCGATCTGTCTGCAACCCCCGATGCTCGGGGATATCTCCGGGCCGTGCTCTATGCCGGTGATGACAATACCCTCATTGGCACCCAACCCTTTCGCATTCAACGGCAAGGTAAGTAGAGGTGCCACAGTATTCCCCTTGATCTAAATCGGATAGGACACACCATCGAGGTCCGATAACAGATGCATGAGAACTGTTGTCGGGCCGCTTTTTGCAAAACGGGGAGTAAACATGCGGTATGATATTCGATGTATGGATGAGAACATTCGATTCTATGCCGTCGACAATAAAGAATTCCCCAAAGGTATCATTTTTGAACTGGAATACTCGAGGAGTGACCATGGATAAAAATCACCTCCTGGAGATGGCCGGCGATTCGGACCTGATACCGGGAATCTATAATTGGTGCGATCGATGGTGCGAACGATGCACGTTAACCTCCCGTTGCCTGCAATTTAACATGGAAAAAAATGAAAAACAGACTGTCAACGCCCTGGCATCGGATGAGAAAAATGCCGAGTTTTGGGCGCAACTGCTAGAACCGCTCGTCCTGACCATGGAGTTGATTCGGGACATGGCCGAACGTAACGGAATCGACCTAGACTCTATCGAGGTCGAAGCAGAGATGGACGAACAAAAACGGAATCACCAGATGGCCAGCGAGCACTACTGCTCTCGAGCGGCCTTGACGTATGCCGGCATGGTTGATGAGTGGTTTCATTCGGCTAAAGAGCTCTTGCAAGAAAAGGAAAATGAACTGCACTCTATAGCACAACTCGGCCTGGTTGACAGAGATCCACAGAAAGAAGCAAACGAAATCACCGATGCCAGCGAGGTGATTCGATGGTATCAGCATTTTTTATATCCAAAAATTATGAGAGCCCTTTTAGGAAAATTGCGCAAAGTGCCACCGATTCTGGAAGAAATGCCAACCGATTTCAATGGCTCAGCCAAAATTGCCCTCATCGCAATAGATCGCTCCATCGCTGCATGGTACAGCATGCTCTGCAATTTCCGGGAAAAAGAGGACGATACACTGCGATTGCTCGTGCATCTTGAACAGCTCTCGAACGCTCTGGAATCGGCTTTTCCGGCAGCACGCGCCTTTGTCCGTCCGGGATTCAAAGAATAAACCACAGCTCCGGTACGCCCAGGCGAACCCCATCGTCGGGCATCTCTCCCAATGAAGAGATTTGTGCCAAAAATTTGCAGGGTGCAGAGCCTGTCGATAGAGTAAGAGAGAAACAAAGAGCTCTAGTCTTTGATTCAGTTTCTATGCGCTTGTCAAGAAATAGATTTTCAAGAAACGGCAAACGAGTTAATCTATTCAGTTGGTCAAGCGTGATAATATTATTTTATTCACCACATGCAGCAAGGCGATCCCGTACTCTCACACCCTGCCACACGTTACCCCCACGACTTTTCATCGATCCTATAAAGCCAAAAATTATCAAATAATCTTCCAAGAAAAACATGTTTTTATTTAAAAGCTGTTGTTTTTGTCTTAAATTATGTTTATTTAAATAAATGATAAAGTTTGTCTAGTTTACAAAAGACAGCAAGGCCATACAGGCTGAAATGCTAATTTTCTTATTCGAACGCATATTTTGCCATCCCTGGAATTTATGAATCCACATAGAGAACTGTCTAATCTTTAGTTTGTAAAGCAAAGAACCATGGAGTAGACTCATGATACAAGAAAAATCTCAAAAATCCTGTTGGGAAATCTTTAATCCCCCTGAAGAGTTGGTGCAGGTCCTTCGCAAAGCACCTAAAGTGCATTGTGCCGGCGATCCGGCTGACCTGTTCGAGCTGATTTCAACCCAATGCGATCAAGACAGAGTCACCGTCGCTTATGATCTGCCCGATGGCCGTCACTTTGAAGAGGCTCATGTCTCCAGGGTTCGCAACGGCATCGTCGTCAACTATACCGAGCCCTATATGCGCCGGCGCGATCCGGACAGCATGATCATCGCAGACGATCTGCCGTCTGACAAGCCCCGGTTTCGGGATCGCTTTGGCCGGGAGTTCGACGATTTACGGCAGCAGACCATGGACTGGCTGGCAGAGCAGGAACTGGCGGTCTTTGCATTCCGAAGCGGATGGAGACTGCTCGGGGCTGACGCCCTGGCCATCGCGCCTGCCAATGCCGCGTTTTTCCCTCTGGGACTGGGACTGCTGCAAGGCATCCTGCCATTGGACGAAATCAAGGAAGACTTTAACCCACAGCTATTGATTTACGTGGCACCGCCGTTCCGGCATACAGTCTTTGACGGCAAGCAGGTGGTGGTGCACAACCGCCAGCCAGCCGGATACGAAATTTTCTCCTATAACCTCTATCCCGGACCCAGTGCGAAAAAGGGTGTCTATGGCTCCTTGATTCATATCGGCGACGAAGAAGAATGGGTCTCGGCCCACTGCTCTGCGGTCCGCGTCGTCACGCCATACGACAATGTCGTGACCATTATGCACGAAGGGGCCAGCGGCGGTGGCAAAAGCGAAATGCTCGAACAGCCGCACCGTCTACCCGATGGCCAGCTCTTGCTGGGACGAAATATGGTATCCGGAGAAAAGCGCTTTATCGAGATCACCCGAACCTGTGACCTGGAACCGGTCTGCGACGACATTGCCCTGTGCCATCCCGACATTCAACGGGATGACGGCAAACTCCGCATTGTCGATGCCGAGGACGGATGGTTCCTGCGCGTCAATCACATCCCTGACTATGGCACTGACCCGACGCTGGAAAAACTGACAGCCCAGCCGCCCCGGCCATTGCTGTTCCTCAATATCGATGCAGCCCCTGGCAGTCGCGCCCTCATCTGGGAACACATCGAAGACGAACCGGGTAAACCGTGTCCGAATCCACGGGTCATCATCCCGCGATCCATCGTGGCTGATGTGGTACAAGAGCCGGTCGCCGTCGATATCCGCAGCTTTGGCGTTCGCACTCCCCCCTGCTCGCGCGAAAATCCGACGTATGGTATCATCGGACTGTTTCATGTGTTGCCGCCGGCACTGGCCTGGCTGTGGCGGCTGGTAGCGCCCCGTGGATACGCCAATCCCAGTATTGTCGAGGAAAAAGCGATGAGCAGTGAAGGAGTCGGCAGCTACTGGCCCTTTGCGCCTGGCCGACGCGTACCCCAGGCAAACCTCCTGCTGGCCCAGATCCAGCAGACGCCGCTGACGCGCTATATCCTGGTGCCAAATCAGTATATGGGGGTGTGGGAAATGGGATTCATGCCCCAGTGGCTCGCTCGTGACTATCTGGCCAGACGCGGGGTTGCACAGTTCCGCAAAGGCCAGCTCAAACCCTCACGATGTCCGCTGCTCGGCTATGCCTTGAATTCCATACGTATCGAAGGCGTTCGCCTTCCGTCGACCTTTCTCGAGGTCCACGAACAGCCAGAAGTCGGTAACGAGGGATATGACCAGGGCGCTGCGATCCTGAAAAACTTTTTCCACGATCAGCTGCCACAATTCCTGGAAGAGGACCTGAGTCCGTTGGGTCGGCAGATTATCGAATGCTGTCTCGATGATGGCTCGGTCGCCGACTATGAAGCCCTGTTGGGCATCTCAGAGTGAGATCGGACCATGGGTGATAGTACGCATGGTAACTCAAAGAGGGACAGAACCGATGAACAAAACAATGGTGTTTTTTTACCTCTTGTGTTGTGCAC
>WJME01000277.1 GCA_014728115.1 Candidatus Zhuqueibacterota bacterium
AATGCTGATGTTGCTGCCATTCTGTTCATAGTTCTCGATGGTTTCCTGGGCAATACGTTGAGCTTCTTCCCTGGTCAATGCTTCAGATTCAATGCTTTCCCGGATAACCACAAAAGGGTTGTCGTGTGTATCCACCGTGACATCGGCATTCATTCTGCTGATGCTCAATGTTCCGCCTTTATCGACTTTAAATTGTCTAGAGATAGAGATGATATAATCGCCCGATTCGCCGCTTATCTCTATCTCTTGAGCAAATAAGGTGATGTGAGCAAAAATTAAGAGTGTCAAAAAATTGATCTTTGTTTTCATGATCCTATTCCTCACGTTCTATTTTTACTGATTGAGGGGTTGTGGCCAGAGTCTTTAGGAGTTTCTCTGCTCGGTTACTGATATAGGCACTGGTATCCTGTTTGGCCGCTTGCAGAACCGCTTCGGAACTTTTGTCAAGCGGAACCTGACTGAGGGCATCGATGGCTTCCATGCGCATTGGGGCATAATCATCATGCAAAAGAATGCGAACAAAGAGCTCTTTGAGCGAATCGGTCAGGGGAAGTTGTTTGAGTGCTTTTACTGCCATGAGTCGGATACCCGGATTTTTTTCTGTTTGCAAGAGTCGTTCAAGACCACTGGCAAGTTCTGGGGTGATATTTTGATCTTGTTCTGCAATGTAATTTACTGCTTTGATCGCATTGAGCCGGTTCGAGGGACTGGAATCATCGAGCATAGCGTATTGCAGCACTTGTTGTACGGTCGGGTCCTGTGGCGTGCCTTTGACCTGAATGTCATTTACAGTATTATAGGTGATTTCGATGGTGCCATCCTGAGGATTGATCGCCAGTTTCTCCACGTTTGCCATATAAGGGGCAATGATTTTATCTTCGGAGCGAATGGTTTGTCCGGTCAGGAGCAAATCTTGCAAAGACAAACTTTGTGTTTGAGGCTGGTCTGGCCACTGGAGACCGAGTAAAAATCCGAATGTCAGAAGCAAAAGACTGAATCCAACCTGAAAAGCAGGCATGGGTTTGATAAACGTAAAAGGAGACCAGGATTGAGACTTTTGCCGGCTCTGACGTGTCAGCTTTAGTGAGACCACATTGCGTAAGCCTTTGAGAACCTCTTCGTCGGGCTCGATCAGGGGCTTGCGCGGAATGTCATGCTCCAGCTGTACCAGCTGCTCGAGAGCCTTCTGGCAGGCAGGGCATAATTTCAGATGGGTCTCGATCTCGGCTTGCATCACCGGATCGAGTTCATCATAGTGATAATGGACCAATAATGGTCTATAACGATGACAACCTTGCATTTAATCTTATTCCTTTGTATTATAAGACCCCAAAATGCTTTGTAGTTTTTCTGTCGCTCTAAAAAGGGCATTTTTCACGGTGCCGGGTGAGCGGTCCAGAATCTCGGCGATATCTTTGATCTTGTAGCCTTGCATGTGCTTGAGAGTAAACGCTGCGTGCTGCAGAGGGGATAACTTTTGCAGAGCTCTATGCACATGCTCTTTTAAAAACACCTCTGTTTGTTGTGCGTCGGTTGAAAACTGTTCTTCTTGCAAAGGAAGCCATTTGCGTATTTTTTTCTGACGCCGCCGGTTAAAGCAGAGATTGATTGTAATCCGTGTCAGCCAGGTGCCGAAAGCGCTCTGAAACTTAAAGGTGTCTAATTTCATAAAGGCCCGCATAAACGTGTCCTGGTACACATCCTGAGCATCAGCCAGATTGCCCAATAGGGTAAATGCCAGCTGAAGAATCTGACGATCATGCATGATCATTAACTTTTCAAATGCCTTTTGATCACCTTGTTGTGCGCTGGTGATCAGTTCGGTTTCGTTTTCTCTTGTACTCATGACCTCCTCTTTACATCCTATTAGACACCATTGATACGAAAAGGTTTGCACAATGATACAAAAAAATCATATGCCTGAAAAGGAAGCATTTGACTGGAAAAAAGTCAGCGTGATCTCCTGGGGGCATTTCAGCCATGATGTGTTCTCATCGTTTCTTCCACCTTTATTGCCCCTGTTGATCGAAAAATTTTCCCTGTCATATGCCCTGGCCGGATTCCTTTCGGTTGCGCAGCGCTTGCCCTCACTGTTAAACCCTCTTGTCGGTATTATGGCGGATCGTGGCTGGTTTCGATGGATGGTCATTTCTGCACCTGCTTTGACAACCATTTGCATGAGTGCTCTGGGAGTAGCTCCTTCTTTTATTCTCCTGGTTCTCCTGTTGCTGGTGGCGGGGATCAGTTCTACATTTTTTCACGTACCCGGACCCGTCCTTGTACGACAGGTCTCCGGGGATCGTATTGGCAAGGGGATGAGTTACTTTATGGTGGGCGGTGAGCTCGCCCGTACGGTAGGACCGATATTGGCTCTTGCAGCTGTCTCCTGGTGGACTTTGGAGGGGATTTATCGTCTGGCACCCGTGGGGATTTTTTCTTCGGTTCTGCTCTATATGCAATTACGCAGAGTCACCCTGACAACGATACCTGGTAAGACGGTGTTGTCTCATCTGCACATGACCAGGCGATTGCGTTCCTTTTTTATGCTTATCGCAGGAATCCTGTTTTTTCGGGCCTTTATTAAAACCGCCTTGACACTGTTTTTGCCAACATTGCTGATCGAACAGGGCAAGTCTCTGTGGTTCGGTGGAAGTGCTTTGGCTGTTTTACAGCTGGCAGGGGCTGTGGGGACCTTTTTTGCCGGTACTTTTTCGGATAAACTGGGCCGTAAAACCATTCTCATGAGCGTCACCCTGTCTACGCCTATATTTTCTTTTCTATTTCTTTTCACCAACGGAATTTTTAGATTCATTGCCCTCGTTTTTTTGGGATTTGTACTGCTTTCCAGTGGTCCGGTATTACTGGCCCTTATCCAGGATGTGCGTACCGATTCTCCTTCGTTTTTGAACGGAATTTACATGACCCTCAATTTTATCATTTCCTCCGGAATGGCGCTTATTGTAGGAGGACTTGCAGATGCGTTTGGCCTTTATCGAACGTTTATCGTCTGTTCACTTTTGGCCGTATTGGCATTTCCTTTTATTTTCATGTTGAAAGACACTGACCAGACTCATTAAAAGGCCCGATAAGTAAACTACCGGGCCTTTATTGATCTTTTGACAGGCGTTTGACCGATTGACCATATAATGACTGGTATTCTTCCTGTTGCTAAATGGCAGAGCCATTAAAGGTGGAGAATAGGGTTTTTCGGATAATCGACTGGTAAATATTTGTTCTTAAATGTGAACAGTGATATTTTATTGGCTAACTGATTGAAATGACATATCGTGTCTTTTATATTTAATGTAAATTTCTTATTTTATTACTGTTGGAATTATTGCACCAAGAGACGGGTTTATTAAAACGACCGTTTACAAGTGAATATTAAAAATCTCATATCGCACAACCAAAAAAGGGTCCTTATGAATACCACTAAACATTATCCCACTTACGAGTTTCACGTATCCCGAAAAGCTCGTGATCTTTACCAGTTTGATGAAACCCTTTTTTCCAAAACCGGCAATATTATCTTTGCCAACTTTTTTGCCAGTCGGCAGTTTACCAACCAGATCAATGCCAAAAAGGATCTGCTCAGCTACCCCGAGCAAGCTGTGCGAGCCAGTGAAATCAATGCCATGGGCCTGATCGACGAGATTATGCATGTACTCGTGGATTTGTATCGGCAGCAAAAAAATCCGTTGGTATTCAAGCTCGCCATAGAATATCTGGAATTACGTCTGGGAGTCGAGCACATCGATCAGGTATTGACAACCTTTATCGACGAGTTTCCGCCGATCGCAGTGTACAAGAATGAGCAGAGTATCCAGGAATATCTGCAGGGGGAGAGTGAGGGCGTTCCGCACAAGTTGATTGTTCTTGAAGAATTGCTCATGTTGTGGCTGGCCAATATGAATCCGGCATTTTCCCCTTATCTGGAGCTGTTTGATGATACCCGTCTCGAAAAAGAGACGCGGTATAAAGATTTGATCGATACCTTGCATGAATTTTTCGATTCTCAGCCCGGCTTTGGTCCTGCTGAGGAGAACCTGATCGAGCTTTTGCGCAGCGCTGCCAAAGCCCATCCCCATTCATTGTTCGAACAGCTAGAGTACATCCGCAAGAGATGGGGTACCATTTTAGGAAGCTATTTATACCGGTTATTGGGCAGCCTCGATTTTCTAAAAGAAGAAACAAAACCCACTTTTATGGGTCCCGGGCCTTCGTTTGTTTACGAATATAAGGGCCTTGAAGTTGAAGAAGAACGTTTTAGTCATGATGCAGACTGGATGCCCCGGGTGGTCATGCTGGCCAAGAATGCCTATGTCTGGCTGGATCAGCTGTCGCGCAAATACAGTCGCTCCATCGAGCGTCTGGATCAGGTCCCGGACAAAGAGCTGGATGAACTGGCTGCATGGGGATTTACCTCTCTCTGGCTGATCGGACTCTGGGAACGCAGCAAAGCCTCAAAGCGCATCAAACAGATGTGCGGAAATCCGGATGCCGAAGCGTCTGCATATTCTCTGTATGATTATCAGATCGCCTCTGATCTCGGAGGGCAGGAAGCATTCGGACAACTGAGGGATCGTGCCTGGCAACGGGGAATACGTATGGCCGGTGACATGGTGCCCAATCATGTAGGAATCGACGGACGATGGGTGGTAGAGCACCCTGATTGGTTCGTTTCTCTGGATTATAGCCCCTATCCCTCATATACGTTTAACGGCCCCAATCTCTCTCAGGATGAGCGAGTAGGGATCTATTTGGAGGATCACTATTACAGTCGCAGCGATGCTGCTGTTGTATTCAAGCGGGTGGATCATCATACCGGTAGCACAAAATATATCTATCATGGCAATGACGGAACCAGCATGCCCTGGAATGATACCGCACAATTGAATTTTCTCAATGCCGAGACCCGCGAGGCGGTTATCCAGACGATACTGCACGTGGCCCGCAATTTTCCGGTGATCCGGTTCGATGCTGCGATGACTCTGGCGAAAAAACACATCCAGCGCCTGTGGTTTCCCGAACCCGGTACAGGGGGAGCAATTCCCTCACGAGCTGAACACGGGCTCACCAAAGAACAGTTTGACAACGCCATTCCCACTGAATTCTGGAGAGAGGTAGTGGATCGTGTGGCTCAGGAAGCGCCGGATACCCTGTTGCTGGCCGAGGCTTTTTGGCTTTTGGAAGGATATTTTGTGCGCACCCTCGGCATGCATCGTGTCTATAACAGCGCATTTATGAACATGCTGAAAAAAGAAGACAATGCCAATTATCGCAATGTCATAAAAAATACCATCCAGTTTGATCCTGAAATTTTAAAGCGTTTCGTAAACTTTATGAATAATCCGGATGAAGAAACCGCAGTAGCACAGTTTGGCAAGGATGATAAATATTTTGGAGTGTGTACATTATTGGCAACGATGCCGGGATTACCCATGTTCGGCCATGGACAGATCGAAGGCTTTACTGAAAAATATGGGATGGAGTTCCGACGAGCCTATTGGGATGAACGACCCGATCCTCATTTGATCGAACGGCATAAACGGGAAATTTTCCCGTTGCTGAGAAAGAGATACCTCTTTTCAGATGTTTCGCATTTTCTACTCTATGATGTTATGGCACCGGAAGGATTTGTTAATGAAGATGTATTTGCCTATTCTAATAAATTTGGTGACGAAAAAGCTCTTGTGGTGTATAACAACCGCTTTGCCGATGCAAAAGGGTTTATTAAAACGTCTGTAGGCTTTGCCGCCCGGACAGGTAACGGAGATGAGCGGGTCATGACTCAAAAGACTCTGGCAGAGGGACTGGATTTACGTAATGATGATAACTGGTATACCCTCTTTCGCGATCATATGACCGGTCAGGAATTTATTCGCAGTAATCGTCAGCTCATCGATCAAGGTCTGTTTGTGGATATGGGAGCATTTAAATACCATGTCTTTCTCGAGTTTAGACAGGTAGAGCATTCATCGTCACAACCGTATCGGGATCTTTTTCATTATCTCGATGGCCGCGGCGTACCGAGTATCGAGGAAGCGATGCGTGAGATTTTTTTACAGCCCATCATTACGGTGATGAAGGATTTAACAGACAATGCGTTCATTTCAGAACTGTTGAAATCCCGGTTGACAAAACCGGAACAAAAACTAAAAAGCAAGCAACTGGATAAACTCGAAAAACGATCAGAGGCATTTATAGAAACCCTTGGCGAATTTCAGTCACTCGATATCGAGGATAACAAGCTGGCCAGGGAGGTGCGACATTCTATGGAAATCGCATTGCAAATCCCTGTCATTCAGGATCGTATCGCTCTATTTAAGAGAAAGGAATACCAAAGTGTGCAATCTATTCAGACATTTTTTCAGGATCATGATGAACGGTGGTTCGTTCTTTATCATTGGCTTATGGTTCGAAACCTCGGCAAGCTGAATCAAAAACAAAAATTCAGCGAGCAGAGCCGCAGCTGGATCGATGAACTCTTTCTCGGCAAGAGGATTCGATCATCATTGTTGGAAATTGATATGAATGAGTTTGAGGCCAATAATGCCTTGCTGACCGTAAAAATCCTCACCGGGCACCAGTTCTGGTACGAGTCGGACAAGCAAACCAATATCCCATACACCATTTTACGAGATCTCTTGCAAGATCAACAAGTGCAACAGTTGCTCAATATTCATCGTTATCAGGAGCAGCTTTATTACCGTCAAGAATCTTTTGAAGAGTTAATCGGCTGGTTACTGGTGGCGGGATTTATCAATATTGTCAGTAACCCTGATCTCACCTCAGCGGAATTGTCTGAAAAACTTTTAAAACAATTCCGATTGATTCAAGTTTTCCGCAAGGCAGAAAAAGAATCAGAGTATCGAGTGGATTTGTTATTGGATGCATTAAAGGAATAAGAGGTGTTGAATGAGATTTGACGGACGCCGACGAGTCGTCATCGAACACGTCGAGCCTGAAATTGAATGTGGTGAATTTCCCATAAAAAGAACACCCGACGAGAGCGTTGTGGTCGAAGCGGATATTTTTGCTGATGGCCATGATCAGGTGAACGCACTATTGCTATACCGGCATGAACAAGATAAACAGTGGCAAAAGGTCCCTTTTATTCCTGTTGGCAATGATCGCTGGCAGGCTGAATTCAAAGTGAGTATGATTGGGATCTACAGGTATACCGTGGAGGCCTGGATCGATCATTTTAAAACCTGGCGTGAAAATCTGCAAAAAAAGTATTTCGCAGGTCAGGATATTGCTGTAGAGTTGCAGATCGGCATGGAATATATTCAAAGCGCCGCAGAGAATACGGGTAAGAATATTGCCGTGATTCTGAATGAATGGGCGAACAGACTCGGGCAGGAAAAAGATCAGTCAGAAGCCTTTGATTTGGTCTTGAATAAGGATTTGACTCAGCTGATGGAGCAATATGGGGAAAAATTATTTGCCACCCGCTATGAAAAAGAACTGCCTGTAAGAGTGGACCGGCAGAAGGCCCTTTTTAGTGCCTGGTATGAGCTTTTTCCGCGTTCTGCGAGTTCAAAGCCTGGTCAGCACGGGACCTTTAAAGATGTCGAAAAGCTGTTGCCGGAAATATCGGAAATGGGATTTGATATTATTTATTTACCCCCCATACATCCCATCGGCACCACTGCACGTAAAGGTAAAAACAATGCCATAAAAGCGAAAAAAAGCGATCCTGGCAGTCCCTGGGCCATCGGTTCCCCTGAAGGCGGACACAAGGCGATTCATCCACAGCTGGGAACGATCGATGATTTTAGACATCTGGTCGATAAAGCCAGAGAGTATGATATGGAAATCGCTCTCGATTTGGCTTACCAATGTTCACAAGATCATCCTTATGTCAAAGAACATCCGCAATGGTTTCGCTGGCGCCCGGATGGTACGGTGCAATATGCTGAAAATCCGCCCAAAAAGTATCAGGATGTTCTTCCTATCAATTTCGAAAACGATGATTGGAAAGCCTTGTGGGAAGAATTAAAAAGCGTGGTCACTTTTTGGATAGATAAAGGCGTGCATGTCTTTCGCGTCGATAATCCTCATACCAAGCCAATGGCATTTTGGCGCTGGTTGATCGATGAGATCAAAAAACAGTATCCAGACGTGATATTTTTGTCCGAAGCCTTTACCCGGCCCAAAGTCATGTACCGGCTGGCCAAAGTGGGGTTTACACAATCTTATACCTATTTCACCTGGCGCAATACCAAACATGAATTTATCGAATACCTTTCTGAACTGACTCGTTCAGAGCCGAATAATTATTTTCGTCCCAATTTTTGGCCCAACACGCCGGATATTCTTCCGGAACATTTGCAGTTCGGAGGACCTCAGGCCTTTGTCATCCGCCTGCTTTTGGCCACCACACTTTCCTCAAACTATGGAATATATGGGCCGGTCTACGAATTACAGTTGTCTCAGGCGGTTTCTGATAAAGACGAGTACATCGATTCGGAAAAATACGAGATCCATCATTGGGATCGCAGTCAACCGAATCCCCTCAAAAGCTTGATCAGAAAAATGAACCGAATTCGCCGCGAAATCAGAGCATTACAGCATACCAATAATATCAGATTTATCCCCTGTAACAATGAACAAATCCTTGCCTTTCTGAAACTGGATCCGGATAATATCGAACATGTGTTGGTCGTTATCAACCTGGATGTACACCATGATCATAACGGGTTTGTCGATTTACCTCTGGATATGCTGAATATCAAACACGATGAACCGTTTCGGGTACATGATCACTTGAGCGAAATGACGTTTATTTGGCAGGGATCACACAATTATATCGAACTGCGACATGACCCTTATCCCGCACATGTACTCTCGATTTCACCCAGATTGCACAAAGAACAGGATTTTGATTACTATATGTAAAGAGTTGAGGAGAATGGATGTCAAAAAAAGCAACTTTGATAGGTCGAGAACCTCTGTGGTATAAAGATGCAATTATTTACGAGCTTCATGTAAAGTCATTTTTGGATAGCAATGCAGATGGAATTGGTGATTTCAAAGGAGTCGTCGAAAAACTGGATTATCTCGAGGATCTGGGAGTGACCGCAATCTGGTTGTTGCCGTTCTATCCCTCGCCCCTCAGAGACGACGGATATGATATCGCTGACTATATGAGCTTGAATTCCGATTACGGAACATTGCGGGACTTTAGAACCCTGTTGAATCAAGCGCATAAACGGGGGATAAGGGTGATCACGGAATTGGTCATCAATCACACTTCGGATCAGCATCCCTGGTTTCAACGTGCCCGAAAATCAAAACCCGGCTCGAATTTTCGGGATTTCTATGTCTGGAGCGATACCCCGGACAAGTACCGTGATGCGCGGATCATTTTCAAGGATTTTGAACCCTCTAACTGGAGTTGGGATCCTGTGGCCAAAGCCTATTATTGGCATCGTTTTTATTCACATCAGCCGGACCTGAATTTCAATAATCCACGGGTACGTAAAGAGATTTTCAAAATATTACATTATTGGTTCGACATGGGTGTCGATGGATTGCGGCTTGATGCGATTCCATATTTACTGGAAGAGGAAGGCACCAACTGTGAAAATCTAGAGGAAACCCATCAGGTCATCAAGGAAATCCGCGGTTATGTGGACGACCACTTTGAAGATAAACTCTTGTTGGCCGAAGCCAATCAATGGCCCGAAGACGCAGCAGAATATTTTGGTGATGGGGATGAATGTCATATGGCATTTCATTTTCCTGTCATGCCGCGGTTGTTTATGGCTTTCAAAATGGAAGACCGGTTTCCCATCATTGATATCCTGGAGCAGACCCCAGAGATTCCACCCACATGTCAGTGGGCGATGTTCCTGCGCAACCATGATGAACTGACCTTAGAGATGGTCACCGATGAAGAGCGTGATTACATGTATCGTGTTTTTGCTCAGGATCCGCGCGCTCGTATCAATCTGGGCATTCGCAGACGACTGGCGCCATTGCTCGATAATAACCGCCGCAAGATCGAATTGATGAATATCTTGCTCTTTTCCATGCCCGGCACACCAGTGATCTATTATGGGGATGAAATCGGAATGGGGGATAATTATTATCTCGGTGATCGCGATGGCGTGCGAACTCCCATGCAGTGGAGTGCAGATCGCAATGCCGGATTTTCGCGAGCCAATCCGCAAAAATTGTTTTTGCCTGTGATTATCGATCCGGAATATCATTTTGAATCTCTCAATGTAGAGAATCAGGAACGAAATGTGTCTTCGTTCCTTTGGTGGATGAAAAGGGTCATTGCCATGCGCAAACGTTTCCAGGCATTTAGCCGAGGAACGATAAAGTTCTTTTATCCGGATAATCCCAAGGTGCTTGTCTTTACAAGAGAATTCGAGGGGGAGAGCATTCTGGTGATTATCAACCTCTCCCGATTCAGTCAGTTTGTAGAAATCGATTTGGCAGAGTTTGAAGGGTATATCCCTGAAGAAGTGTTTAGCCATAGCCAATTTCCCGAGATAACAGAAAAACCCTATTTTTTATCTCTGGGACCCCATGGTCACTTTTGGTTTTTACTACAAAAACAAGAAAAAGAAATTCCAACCCTGAAAGGACTCGACCTCGTCACCTTGCAGGTACGTCGCCACTGGACTCAGATACTTGAAAAAAACACCCGAGCAAAATTAGAGCGGCATGTTTTACCGGATTATCTGAAATCTCAGCGCTGGTTTGGAGGAAAAGCCCGAACCATCAGAAAGACCACCATCGTTGAGCATCGGGCCATGGATCAAAAAAAATCTTCATTGGTTTTAAATGTCAAAGTAGAATATACAGTAGGCTCGGCCGAAACCTATGTTCTACCGGTCGCTTTTGCCAGCAATGATCATCTTGACGAGCAGATTCACGAACCCAAAAGTGTCATGGCGATCATCCAGGTCGGTGATAAAAAAGGAATACTCTATGATGGCATCTATAATGAGGGTTTTCGCGCCAGTTTGCTCTCGCTGATTGTACAGAATCGCAAAATCAGTGCTGAACATGGTGAAATAGTCAGTACTGTAAGCAAAAAGCTGGGCCGGTGGTTCAAATCCCTTGCCATTGAACAGTCACGTGTTCTCAAAGCCGAGCAGAGCAATTCTTCGATTTTATATGATGACAAACTGTTTTTAAAACTTTATCGGCGACTGGAATCCGGAATCAATCCGGACCCGGAAATTATTAGATTTCTTTCGGAACAGACAAAATTTGAAAATGTGCCCCTGTTTGCCGGAAGCCTAGAATACAGGCAGGAAAGCAAAGAGCCTCAGGTCGTTGCGCTTTTACAGCAATTTGTACCGAACGAGGGAGATGCCTGGGAATTGACCCTTAGCTCGATCAGCCAGTATTTTGAACGGGTTCTTGCCAAAGAGATCGAACCTGATTTCAAGCTGCCGCCTTTTTTTGATGCCGCAACAGAGGACTTTGACCCAGACCTGCTCGAATTGATCGGTGGTGTGACCCTGGAACAGGCATTTCATCTGGGAACGCGCACCGGTGAGATGCACCTGGCACTCGCTTCTTCGAATGATCATCCTGATTTCGCTCCGGAACCCTTTTCAAAACTCTATCAACGATCGCTCTATCAGGCGTTGCGAAGCGGAGCCATACAAAGTTTACAGGGTTTGGAAAAAAATATAAACGTTCTGCCAGAGGAACACCATCAAAATGCCCGGGAAATTCTGGAACGAAAACCGGAAATCATCGGTCACTTGAGAAAAATTACGCAAGGTCGTATATCAGCTCATAAAATTCGCATTCATGGGGATTATCATCTGGGACAGGTCTTGTTTACGGGTAAGGATTTTGTCATCATTGATTTCGAGGGCGAACCCGCCCGTCCCACCAGCGAACGAAGACTTAAATATAGCTGCTTTCGTGATGTTTCCGGTATGATGCGCTCATACCATTATGCAGTCTATACTGCTCTTTTTCAGCGCAGTTCAATACGAAAAGAGGATGTAAGGAAAATAGAAAAATGGACAGAACCGTGGTATAGGGCGGTTGCCTCTACTTTTCTACGCGCATATATGGAAAAAGTCAATCATGCTCCTTTTGTGCCAAAAGAAAAACAAGAGCTGGAAATTTTGCTCAATGTCTTTTTGATCAATAAAGCGTTATATGAACTGGACTATGAACTCAATAATCGTCCCGATTGGATCGTCATCCCGGTTCAGGGCTTGAACATGATTCTGGAAGATTTGCGCCATTCATAGCAAGCTCCTACTGGGATTTGGAAAGGAAAAAAGGAATGAAAATAGGTGCCAGGGCTCTTGGCAATGACCAATACCGGTTCACTGTTTGGGCCCCTTTACTGGACGATGTAAAGTTGCATATCATCGCGCCGAAAAAAGAAGTTTATGACATGCAAAAAGACAATGCCGGATATTGGCACGTGAGTGTTGATTCCGTGACCCCTGATACACAATATCAGTATCGTCTCGGAGGAGAAAAAAATCGTCCAGATCCAGCTTCGAATTTACAGCCTGATGTACATGGTCCTTCAGGCGTCATCGATCATTCCGCCTTCGTGTGGACCGATACGGAATGGCAGGGTGTGCCTCTTGAAGCGATGATCATATATGAACTTCATGTCGGCACCTTTACCGAAGAAAGCAATTTCGCAGCGATCATCGACCGGCTGGATGAACTGACCGAATTGGGTATCAACGCGATCGAGCTGATGCCGGTTTCTCAGTTTCCGGGTTCGCGCAATTGGGGCTATGATGGAGTATATCCCTTTGCCGTCCAGAATTCATATGGAGGCCCCGCAGGATTAAAAGCTCTGGTCAACGAATGTCATTCTCGCGGCATCGCTGTGATCCTGGATGTGGTTTACAATCACCTGGGTCCTGAAGGAAACTATCTCGCTGATTTTGGTCCCTATTTTACCGATAAATACCGCACTCCCTGGGGCGATGCCATCAACTTTGATGATGCCCATAGTCCGGGCGTGCGAAATTATTTTATTCAAAATGCAATGTATTGGGCAGAGATATTTCATATAGACGCCTTGCGTCTCGATGCAGTGCACGCCATCTATGATTTTGGCGGAAAACATTTTTTGCAGGAATTAAAAGAGGCAGCAGAACAGTTGTCCCGTCCATTTTATCTCATTGCAGAGAGTGATCTCAATGACACGCGTTTGCTTCGGCCTCGCTCTCATGGTGGCTATGCCCTGGATGGTCAGTGGTCAGATGATTTTCACCATGCGGTGCACGCTTTGCTGACCGGTGAAAAGGATGGATACTATCTCGATTTCGGCAATGTCGATCATCTCGCGATCAGCTTGCAGGAAACATTTGTCTATTCCTGGAAATATTCCCCCTTTCGCAAGCGTTATCATGGCAATTCTGCTGTGGATTTGGCAGGCTCACGGTTTGTTATTTGCACACAGAATCACGACCAGGTCGGTAACCGCATGTTGGGCGAACGACTGGCCCAACTCGTTGATTTTCAAACCGAAAAATTGGCTGCCGGTATGTTGTTGTTGGCGCCTTATGTGCCCCTGATTTTTATGGGACAAGAATATGGTGAAACAGCTCCTTTTCTATACTTTGTCAGTCACTCTGACAAAGATTTGATCGAGGCTGTCAGGAAGGGGCGACAAAAAGAGTTTGCTCATTTCAAATGGGATCAAGAACCCCCTGATCCTCAGAGTGCAGAAACCTTTCAGCGATCCATACTGCAATGGCATCGCAAAGAAAACGGAACACATCAGATCCTGTACCAGCTCTATCAGGAATTGATAAAGCTGCGCAGCGAAAATGCTGTTCTCAAGACACTGCGTAAAGATTTGCAAACCATTACTTTTACGGATAATGCCATTGTACAGGAGCGAAGTCTGGGGAAAGAAAAGGCTCTGATCCTTTATAATTTTGCCGCTGAACCTGTCGATCTGGATGTGAATGTAGAGGGAATGTATAAAAAGATTCTGGATTCTTCTGATCAAAAATGGCAAGGCCCGGGGTCTACTCTTCCGGAGTCCATCACGAATCAGACTAACATCCAATGTCCCTCACTTTGCTTTGCGCTTTTTATGCTGGAGGAAACTTTGTGAAAAAAAATATTTGTATTCATGGCCATTTTTATCAACCTCCCAGAGAAAATGCCTGGCTTGAAGATGTCGAGTTGCAAGACTCTGCCTTTCCTTATCACGATTGGAACGAGAGAATCACGAATGAAGGGTATGCCCCCAATACGGCCTCGCGAATACTGGATAACGAACGCCATATCATCGACATGATCAATAACTATGCCCGGATTAGCTTTAATGTCGGACCGACTCTGTTATCCTGGCTGGAAGAGAAAATGCCGCATGTCTATGAGGCCATTCTCGAGGCCGACAAAGAGAGTCAGAAACACTATTCAGGGCATGGTTCTGCCATTGCGCAGGTCTATAATCATATGATTATGCCTCTGGCCAATCGGCGGGATAAAGAAACCCAAGTGATATGGGGAATAAGGGATTTTGAAAAGCGATTCGGTCGAAAGCCCGAGGGAATGTGGTTGTCTGAGACTGCCGTGGATACGGAAACACTGGAAATATTGGCCCGGCATGGTATCAAATTTACCATTCTTGCCCCCTACCAGGCCTCAAGTGTGCGCAAGTCAGGTGAAACAGAATGGCATGATGTGACGGGAGGAACTGTCGATCCCAGACGTCCTTATCGCTGTCATCTGGACGATGATCTCTATATAGATCTCTTTTTCTATGACGGGCCTATCTCGCAAGAAATCGGATTTGGCAATTTGCTGGATAACGGAGAAAATTTTGCCAACCGATTGCTGGGCGTGCTGGATGGCGGGCAAGAGTCACAGCTCGTTCACATCGCAACAGATGGGGAAACATATGGGCATCATCATAAATACGGAGAGATGGCCCTGTCCTATTGTCTTTATCATATTGAATCCAATGATCTTGCCAATATTACTATATATGCAGAGTATCTGGAGCAACACCCTCCGAAATGGGAAGCGAAAATATATGACAATACCTCCTGGAGCTGTTATCACGGAGTGGAGCGGTGGCGTGCAAATTGTGGCTGTAATTCAGGTATGCATGGCGGATGGCATCAGGAATGGCGCAAGCCCCTGAGAGAAGCCCTGGATTGGTTGCGCGACAAATTGATCCCGATTTATGAACGTCAAGCCGGTCAGTTATTTCGCGATCCCTGGCAGGCCCGAAATGACTATGTCGATGTGATTCTGGATCGCAGCCCGGAGAATGTGAAAACGTTTTTTGAACACCATCAGAAACAGGAATTTGATCATTCAAACCATATTAAAGCTCTACGATTGTTGGAATTACAACGCCATGCCATGCTCATGTATACCAGCTGTGGCTGGTTTTTTGACGAGATCTCGGGCATCGAAACGACACAGATCATGCAATATGCGGCCAGGGCCCTGCAATTGCTGCAAGAGATTACCGGAGATTCATTTGAAGATGAATTTCAGCAAAAGTTGGCTGCAGCCCCTTCGAACTTGGCAGAGCTGGGCAATGGCGCTGTGGTGTATGAAAAATATGTCAAACCTTCCCGGCTCGATTTGTTGCGCGTCGGAGCTCATTATGCGGTCTCGTCTTTGTTTGAAGATTATAAAGAGACCACACAAGCCTATTGCTATTCTATTGAAAGAAAAAGTTTCCAGGAATTCAGGGCAGGAAAATTGCGATGCATCGTCGGTCGGATCATGGTGCATTCCCATATCACCTGGGAAGAAAGTGATATCAGCTTTGCCGTGCTTTATCTCGGAGGTCACATCCTCAATGGCGGGGCCCGCGCCTATATGGGACTGAGCGCCTTTACTGCCATGCGCGATGAGATCAAAGAAGCGTTCAACAAAAGCGATATTCCTGATGTTATCCGTGCCATGGACGAACACTTTGGTACACACAGCTATACTCTATGGCATTTGTTCAAAGGCGAGCGCAGAAAGGTGTTCGATCAGATCCTGGAATCTTCCTTGCGCGATATCGAAGTCCATTTTCGACAGATTTTTGAAAACGAATACGCTGTCATGCACGCCATGCGTGAAATGCAAATTCCTCTCCCCAAGGCCCTCTCGACACCAGTTGAATTTATTCTTAATGCCGATATTAAACGATTTCTTGAATCCAAAGACACACATCTGGATAACCTGAAACAAATTATCGACGAATTTTCATTGATCAATGTGAGTATCGAGGCGCCAATCATCAGTTTTGTGGCCAGCCAGCGTATCAATGAGTTGATGCGCGATCTGGATGAAAACTGGCAGGATTCCGAGCGAATCGACTTTATCTTTTCCTTGTTGGAAACCCTGGAACCTCTGAGCCTGGATCTCGATCTGTGGGAAGCGCAAAATAAGTATTTCATGATCGGAAAACTCTATTACGAAGATATGAAAAAGAAAAAAGACCAGAGAGCAAAAGACTGGATTTTTCAATTTAAAAGACTCGGTGAAAGAATAGGAGTCAAAGTATCGTGAGTTATTCGCCTCGTGCCAGTTATCGGATACAATTCAACAAGGATTTCACTTTTCGGGATGCTAAAAAGATCATCGAGTATTTATCCGAATTGGGTATTTCTCATCTCTATGCATCTCCGGTGTTCAAAGCCCGTGAGGGGAGCGGTCATGGCTATGATGTCGTCGATCCCAATCAGCTCAATCCGGAATTGGGCGCGGATAAAGATTTCGATCTTTTGCAGGCCAGCTTGCAAAAAGCCGGTATGGGATGGATACAGGATGTGGTGCCTAACCATATGGCCTTTGATAAACACAATACCATGCTCATGGATGTTTTGGAAAATGGACCGGACTCGGAGTATTTTGATTACTTTGATTTTGAATGGGATCATCACTATAACAATTTAAGAGGAAAAATTCTCGCTCCCTTTCTCGGCGACTTTTATGCAGAGTGTTTGGAACGACAGGAGATTCAGCTTTCTTATGGCAAGGAGGGGCTATCCGTCGCTTATTATGAGCACCGGTTTCCTGTACGGTTGGAATCCTATTACAGGGTTTTTTCTCATGACCTGATGCGATTGCAGAAAACCTTAAAGAGCACAGATCCGGATTATCTAAAGCTGCTGGGTATATTTTACGCAATTAAAAATCTGTCACCGAGTCAGGCAGGGGAGGAACGAGAACACCAAATACAATTTGTAAAGACCTTGTTGTGGGAGCTGTATCAATCCAGTATACCCATAAAAGAGTTTTTCGATGCAAATATCACCCGGTTTAACGGAGACAAAGGGGATCCGTCCAGCTTCGATCTGCTCGATGAGTTGCTGTCGGAACAGTTTTATCGTCTTGCCTTTTGGAAAGTCGGTACTGAAGAGATCAACTATCGCCGGTTTTTCAATATCAATGAACTCATTTCCGTTCGCATGCATGATGATAAAGTCTTTCGACATTTGCATAAAATGATCGCATCCATGATCGAAAATGGCCTGTTTCATGGATTACGAATCGATCACATCGACGGACTCTTGGATCCCACACAGTATTTGCAGCGCTTGCGCCAGGCGTTTCCTGATCTCTATCTATTGGTCGAGAAAATCCTGGACTTTGAAAAGGTTCCTGAATTTTGGCCCATTCAGGGAACTTCTGGGTATGAATTCCTGAATGCTCTGAATGGATTGTTTATCAAGCGTGAAAATGAACAACCCATAAAAAAGATCTATCATAAAATTATTCAGACAGATATTCATTTTGACCGTTTGGTACACGATAAAAAGCGCCTTATCGTGGGTAAACATATGGCCGGGGATATCGATAATCTGGCACATCTGTTGGCCCGCATCTCTAACCAGACTCGATATGGAAGTGACTTTACGCTCTATGGTCTGAGACGTGCTCTGGTCGAGGTGGCTGCCTGGTTTCCGGTCTATCGAACGTATATAAGCGATCGTGAATTCAGAGAGACAGATAAAAAGATTATTCTCGATACCGTTGAAAAATCCAAGAAAGAGCTTCCGGATTTTGACCATGAATTCGATTTTATCCGTGATGTTTTGCTTCTCGATGCCCCTTCTTCTACAGGAGAACAGGACAAACAACTCTGGTTAACGTTTGTTCATCGTTTTCAGCAGATAACCGGTCCGCTGATGGCGAAAGGATTCGAGGATACGGTATTGTATCTCTATCATAAATTGATCTCTCTTAATGAGGTGGGAGGGAATCCGGAAAAATTTGGGACGTCGCGCATAGAATTTCATTATTTCAACAAGAGCAGGGCCGCTACGTGGCCACATGCCATGAGTACTACAGCGACGCATGATACAAAAAGGGGAGAGGATGTGCGTGCTCGTCTCAACGTCATATCTGAAGTTCCGGATGAATGGGAAAGACATGTTCGTCACTGGATGAAAAATAACCGCAAACTCAAAACCAAAGACAGCCATGGCGCCCTTGTCCCCGATCGCAATGACGAGTATTTTCTTTATCAGACTTTGCTGGGAACATTGCCGGTACACGAAAAGATCGATCCTATCTATATCGATCGCATAAAAAATTACCTCCTCAAGGCTGTGCGCGAAGCCAAGGTTCATTCAGCCTGGCTTGATCCCGATATTGAATATGAGAATGGCTTTATATCCTTTCTCGAAAAGCTGTTGACCGGAAGCAAAGACAATCGTTTTCTGGATGACTTTATTCCCTTGGCAGAGAAAATTGCCTTTTATGGACGATGGAATTCCATATCGCAAACTGTATTGAAAATGACGTGTCCGGGTGTGCCCGATTTTTACCAGGGAACCGAACTGTTCGATTTTAGCCTTGTCGACCCGGACAATCGGCGCCCTGTTGATTTTGCAATTCGCAGCCGCATGCTTGCCAAAATCAAACAGCACGAGAAAAAACCAAGTGCCGAATGGCTGAATGAGCTCATGCAGGATGAGATTGGGGCAGCCAAAATGTTTGTAATCCGTCAATGTTTACAGGTACGTGAACAGCATAAAGAGTTATTCTATTCGGGCACATATATTCCGCTGGAGGTCGGTGGATTGAATAAAAATCATATTGTGGCGTTTGCCCGAAAATGGCAGGAGCAATGGGCTCTTGTTATCGTTCCCCGATTTTTTACAGCACTGATTGAACCGCAAGAATATCCTACCGGACCTGAATTGTGGCAGGATACCCATATCATCCTGTCCGGGAAACAAGAATGGGTCGATAACCTCTCGAAACGGCCGGTCAAGACTGATTCGGTTCTGCACATCAGTGAGATTTTCGATCGATTCCCTGTCGCAATATTGACCGGTGAGGAGGAGAACGGATCTAGCCGATGAATTTTTCCCGTTTTTGTAAATTTACCAAGCCCCACAACAAGCACAATATGCTGCCAATGATCAAATAGATGCGGTTTTTGATCATGATTGCCTGGTACATGGGCTCTGTCATGTCTCCTGGCAGGTCAAAGGGATTGAAAAAGATATTAAAGGCGCTTTTTTGTATGGCTTCACCGGCGATCCAGATGGCCAGACCCAGGATAATCATAATGGTGGCAGTACCGGCGCCATTTTTGATCAGCGTAGAGGTGCAAAATGCCATGCATCCTAAAAAGACCAGGGGAAACATGACCTGCAATGTGAGTTGCGTCGGAGAGTGTAACGAAAATAATCCCACACTGAGCAAAGCCAGTAACCATAAAATGCCTGTGACCAAAAGAACGATAATGGCCAACCTCACCAGCCAGACTTTGTAGCGATAATTGGGAATGCCGAACAAGATCTCGAGGGTTCGTCTGTCGCTGTCATTCTGTATCCCGTGCGTGGTGGGATAGAACATGAGAAGAATACCCGGTACAAGCAACAAGACATAGATATCTTCCATTTCCATCGAGGCATGCCCGGATAAAACATTCACCGTGACCACAAAGAGATAAAAGATCATTGCACCGATGAGAAAATATATAAATTTGTTGCCAAAAATGATTTGTAGGTTATATCTGATCGTGCGCCTGATGATGTGGCCTGTATGGTTAATTTTTTGAACCAGATGACTCATCTGTGTATCCCTTATCCTGTCCGATCAATAATAAATACGCATCTTCCAGATTTGGCATTACGGATTCTGCCTTTGGATGTGGACTCTTTTCTGCCTGGCATCGAACTCTGATATGCCCCTTGCTGCGCATATGATGAATGATACGTATATCGCTCTGTTTGCTCAGCTCATCGAATTCCTGCATATCGAGTTCTATTTGCCATACTTTTCCGTGAGCAATGGTTGACATTTCGGTAGGATCGCCCAAATAACGCAACTCCCCTTTGCGCAGTACAGCCACACGATTACAGGAGGAGGAAATGTCTTCGATGATATGGGTGGAAAAGATCACGATGCGATTGCGACTCAATTCCACCAACAGGTTGCGAAAGCGAATGCGTTCACGCGGATCGAGTCCGGCCGTGGGTTCATCCACGACGAGAATACGAGGCAAATGCAACAGTGTTTGGGCGATGCCGATTCGTTGTTTCATCCCTCCGGAAAAAGAACCGATCTTTACATCCTGCTTTTCTTCGAGGTGTACCGCTTTTAAAACCTCCTGAATACGTTGAGCTCGCTTGGCAGGATTGAGCAGCCCCTTTAATAAGGCCTGATAATCCAGGTATTGAAATGCGGTCATATTCTCATAGGTGCCGAACTCTTGTGGCAGGTATCCGATCAGTCCCTGAAGCTCTTCGCGTTTTTCCTGCAGGTCGATGCCATTGATCGAGATCTTGCCGCGGTTTGGCTCCAGAATACCGCAGATAATACGCATCAGGGTGGTTTTACCGGCTCCATTGGGACCCAGCAGACCGAACATACCATTCCCGATTTCAAGGGATATCCGGTCCAATGCGCGAAACGGATTTTTCCTTCGTCCGATCCAGGGAATCGACCTCACCAGCTGATACCACCGCATTCGCAGACCAGCAAATCTGCCCTGAATACGGGCAATATTGATCTGTTCGTGAGCGAGCTTTTCTGCTGAAGCATAGATCGATAACATCAACAACCATAACAACGCAATAAATGTCACCGTGGCTTTACTATAGTGCATGCCAAAGTAGAGAATATTAACCACCGGGAATCCCCAGTAAAACAGACTGTACATGTGGTTCCACAATAACAATGGACGTTTCAATATCAGTCCAAACACATGTCCGATGGGTTTGAGTAAATAGAGTCCATAGATAAACAAGAGATGTACTAGAACAAATTTGTAAAAAAAACTGTCCAGATAAAAATAGATAAAATAGACCAAAAAACCGAAAATGACCAGTTGCCATAACAACGAGTCGGCATCTCTCAATGTTCGGATCGGTCTGTCGAGCTTTTGAGCGACTTGTTTTCCCTTGTACCATTCGCGCACAAATCGTGATGGTGAATCGTATATTTTTACCAGATTACGGACCTCTATTGTTAGAGGCGCCTGAGGATCGATAACAGATTCAGATGCTCGTTTAAGCGATACCTGAATAAAATAGGCCATGGCCGGGACGATGATCATTGCAGCCAAAAGGTCCAGGGAGCGGAACAGTACACTATCGACGTGGCTCAGAATGACCCAGACCAAAAGCGCAAATGCAAGCGATTGCACTATTTGGGACAACAAAGACTGTTCTCTCAGCCACCTCAAGGCCGATTCCAATCCGGAATATGTTGTGGGAATAATGACCAGGGTAAAGAGGGTACTGCTTAGCAATCCCCCGATCACGGTAATCGCAAAAGGGGCACCAATGTTGGATACATATTCGGCTTTTCCCATGGCCAGTGGTAGCATGGCGATCATGGTGGTAAGGCTGGTAATGAGAATGGGGCGCACCCGGGCTTGTCCGGCTGTGATCAGCGCCCGGGAGCGGTTGAATCCTTGTTTGCGCAACAAGCGGGTATAATCGATAAAGATGATTCCGTTATTGACGACCACTCCTAAAAGAATCAGGAATCCGATAAGCGTGTTTGCATCCAGAATCGAGTTTTGCGTCAGAATAAGAGCCCAGAATGATCCCATAGCTGCCAGCGGAATCGTAAACATCATGACCCAGGGAGTAAACAAGGATTCGAACACTGAGGCCAGAATCATGAAAATCAATATAAAGGCTGCAGAGAGCAGAAAATAAAATTCTGACAAGTCCCGGTCATCGTGAATGACATTAACGGCTAATCCTGTCGGAATATTCATATTGGCGATCAATGCATCGACCTCATTGCGAGCGGTGGTGAGAAAATCCTTTTCTTCACGCACGTTAGAGTTGAACCGGTAGCTCAATTCTATTTGTCTCTCCTGATTCACCCTGTAAATCGCTGGCCTGCCCTGACCATAAACGATCCGTGAAACAGAGTGCAGAGGAAAAACACCTCCCTCAGGACTGGGCAGCCTCACCTCTTTGAGGTCCTCGATAGACTTTTCCTCCAGATCCTCATTTTTAATGATAATGTCGATATCCGTATTGCCCTGCTTGAAATTCAGCTGGGAGGTGATTTCGCTTTCAAAACCGGATAATTCAGAGGCAATGCTGGAAACCGGGATATTATAAAAGCTCAGCAGCTCCCGGTCGAAATGAATGTGAATCTCGGGTCGTTCGCGTTCGATGCTGATATTTGCCCGATCGATATGAGTCATCTCTTCGAGCTGGTACTGGATATCCTCGGCCAGAAGGCGCATAAGGTCGAAATCCCGGCCTTTGATAACGATACGTTCTTCGGGCGAGCCGATTCCCAGGAGCCGTTCTATGTTCATCCCCGGATTTCTGCGGAATCCCCCGCCTCCAAAACGCTGGCTGGCAATCGGTTGCTCATAAGAGAGTTCACCGAGCTCGTAATTTTTCAACCGCTCATCTAACCTTTTTTTGATGATATCCAGGGATTGCTCAGGCTCTTCAACCAGTCGTAGGGTGACAACCGCTTCTTGTTCATAAATGGTGCTGAGGATATCCTCTTTATCCTCAAGATCCCTGACCCGCTCTTCGATTTCGGTTACAGCGAGATCAGTGGACTCGAGTGTGGAACCGGCCGGCATGGTCAAATAGACCGGAATTTCCATCGACTTTTTTTCCTCCGGTACATCTATAGATATGCTGATACTGATGAGCAAACTCAAAAAGAACAGCACAATGACTGAAATAAGCGTGCGGGCAGGAAATCGCAATGCTGATTTTAAAAAGAGCGTATAAATCTGCAGCAGGCGCATCTTGCGTGAAACAGTGCGGAATCTGTTTGGCTGGCCGGTTCTGAGAAATTTATGGGCGAGCATGGGGATCAATATCAGTGCGACGAGCAACGATATGAGCAGGGTAGAGATGATGGAAACCCCGATATGACGGCCGAGAATACCAATGATATAGTTTTCCGAAAAAACAAAAGGCACAAAAACCGTTATGGTGGTCAGCGTGGCTGCAAATATGGATCGCCAGACCTGTTTTGTGCCGGCAGCAATGTTGTCTGTCTGATCTTTTGCGGACGATTGAGATCGGTAGATGTTTTCCAGCACCACCACACTGTTGTCCAAAAGCATACCGATCGCCAGAGCAATGCCGACCAGCGTGAGGCTGTTGATTGAAATATCATAACCATAAAAAAAGTTAAATGCCGCCATTACAGAGATAGGGATGGCCAGGCCGATGATCAAGACCAGCCGGAGATTGCGCAAAAAGATCCACAAGATCACGACAGCCAGCAATCCACCAAAAAGCGCCAGGTCGATCACCATGTCGATATTGCGTTCGACTTCGGCCGCAGAATCACTCTGAATATGGATCTCTATATTCTGGTCTCTGAGATCTTTATTCAGTGTATCGATGACCTTGCGGGAACGCTGGGCAAGCTGGATCAGATTGGATTGACTGTCACGTACCAGTGTCACCGTAATGGATTCCATGCCGTTGATACGGCTTATCGACGTGCGCTCGCGGGTTCCTTCTGCGATCCGGGCGATATCGTCGAGCCGGATGAATCCCTCATCTTTGACGATGACGTCTCCCAGACCGGACAGGTCATCATATGTGGCACTGACATTGACCGGTAAGCGGGACTCGTTGTATTGAATTTGTCCTACATACCGGTTTTCAGCATTGAAACGCACCAGCCGGCTGCGGATGGTGTTGGGTGTGATGTCATGCGCGTTGCAGGCTTGCTCGTCGAGGGTGATTTCGATCGATTTTTGGTGGCCTCCGGCGACCTCTACATGGGCCATGCCATCGATAGCGGATAGCTCTTGCATCACATCCTGTTCAACGACATTGCGGATCCGATCCAGCCCCCCGGCTCCTCTCACTTCGAGTGTCATGAATCGGTTGACCAGTTGTTCGGTGTCTATTTTGAATACAAACACACGATAATCGGGTTGCAGAGAGGCTTGTAAGGCAGATATCCGGTCTTGCAGCTTTAAGAACGCATATTTGATTTCAGTATTCGGATTGAAAAAGACCGTAATGATTGCCCGTCGCTGCTCTATGAATGATTCGATGCGATCGATTCCTTCCAGAGTGGATATGGCTCCTTCCAGGGGAATGACTGCTGTTTTCTCTGTAAATTCAGGGTCATTCTCGCGTGACCCCATGACCTGAACGATGAGCATAGGAAGTTCGGCGTTTGGCAAGAGTTCTACAGGTAATTGCGTGTAGGATATGATTCCCAATAGCACCAGGGCCAAAAAAAGCATACTGACCAAGGTCTTGCGTTGTATAATAGTGCGAATCATGCTTGAGGATTCCGTTGCGATTCCGGGATTCAAGGGATTAGGTAATTAAAGGAGCCTGGCAAAACGATCCATCCATTTCGGACCGGTATTTCATCGGCAGCAGAAACTATAAACCATGAAAAATTTATGCATTAACACTCTAAAATATCTCTAATTTTTGGATGTCCTTTGCCACTCTGCACTATATCCTGGAACAATGCCATGTTTTTTGGCAAACCCGGCGATGACCTCTATGACATATTGTGCGGGTTTATCCGAATGATAATTTTGTTCTGTCAACGGGGTGGTATCCCGGGCAATTGATACGATTTTTTTGTTCGAATCGACGAATATCATATCCAGAGAAAAATATGTGTCCTTCATCCAGAAAGAGCGGGGTGCTTCTGAATCGAAAATAAACAGCATCCCCTGATTTTCCTGCATTGAACGGCGAAACATCAATCCCAGTACGATCTCATCGGGATCATCTGCGAATTCGATATCGATTTGTGTAACCTTTACTGATTCCGGCGTGAAAAATGTCAATTCCCCTTCTTTGGTGAACGAATAAAACGGCGTTTGGCCGGCTTGTTCCTGATCAGCACACATGATAGACCATGCCAGTGCACTGAATAACAGCGCCATGAAAACAACGAGGGTTATTTTGAATCTTATTGTCATGATAGCTCCTCTACCTGTATCCCATTTCTATGCAAGGATCATTCTCCCTGCTAGGCGATTTTTGAAAAACGATCCAGTACCAGATAAACACATGGAATCACCACCAACGTCAGCAAGGTTGAGGTGACCAGCCCCCCAATGACCGCCAGTGCCATGGGTCCGCGTAAGGCTGCGCCTTGACCAAATCCCAGTGTAAGCGGCAAGAGTGCCAGAATCGTCGTCAGACTGGTCATGATAATGGGTCTGATACGACGTTTTGCGGCAGCCAGCACTGCTTGTCTGCGTTCCATACCCTGTCTGCGTAACTGATTGATGGCATCGACGAGAATGATCGAGTCGTTGACAGCGATACCTGCCAGCATGATCATACCGATAATGGCCATGATATTAAGTGGCTTTCCGAGCAATACAAAAATCCAAATCGCTCCGACACCGGCCAGAGGGATGGTCAGCAGTATGGTAAATGGGTGAATGAGCGATTCGAATTGAGCTGCCATAACCATATAGACCAGAATAATGCTGAGAATCAGTGCGAATTTTAGACTGTCGAAAGCTTGTCGTCGTTTTTGTTCCTCGCCGGTTATTTCAAAGGTATAGCCGGCTGGGAGCTCGATAGGGTCTAGTTTTGCACTGATTTGCTGTACGACTCTGTCGATGGGAATATCATTTTTCAGATGAGCGGTAATTTGTCCCATACGATTTTGATTGTCTCTGTGTATTTCGCGTGGTGCCTGGTCCAGGCTGATATCTGCCAGTTCATAGAGACGATATTCCTGATCGCCTTGTTTGATGATCATATCGTTCAGTTCATTCAAGCCCGGTCGGGGCAATTGAAGGGTTATGTCTTCCAGCTCGCCTTTATTATCCCATTGCCCGCTTTCGCGACCCAGGAGCTGTTCCTGTACCTGGTCGCCGATAGCAGAAACCGAAAGACCAAACAAACCTATCCGTTTGCGATCGAATTCTACTTTTACCTGAGGCCAGCCCTGTTCGAAATTGGTTTGCACGTTATAGAGTTCCGGCAGGGATTGCATGGCCAGCCGGATCGAGTCGGTCCAGGTCTGAAGGGTCTCCAGATCTTTGCCATACAACTGTACCACCACAGGTGCTGCTTCGGTTCCCAGCGTGGTTTGCAAGGCACTTTGATCCTGGATAAATTCAGTCTCCAGGTTGGGAATGTCCTTGAGCAACAGACCAAGATGATCGATCATGGCCATGCTTTTTTGCTGCTGCCGGGGGTTCAGGATCAATCGTATGGTGGCGGTATTGTCTCCCTTGATCGTTTCATCGCCTTCCAAACTCGTGCTGGCGTTACCCACTCGACTGTAAATCGTTTCTATGTCATTGCCCAAAAGGGTATGGATCATGGCTTCGATCGTCTTTACGGTTTCGTCGGTTCGTTCAAGAGTCGTTCCTTCGGGCAATTTCATATCGATGCTAAATGTGTTGACATTGCTTTTGGGAATGAACTCGCTCCCCATACGGGGAATAATGGCAAGGGTTGCGGCGACAAGGATAACGGAACCGAGAATGATGATGGTTTTTTTGGGTAAAAGCTTTGCGAGTGCGCTGTCATAGGATTTGAATTGCAGTGATTTTGCTGCAAAGGCTGATTTTTCTTTGAGCAGTGCCCGGGTGAGCATGGGCATGACCAGTATTGCCACAAAGAGCGAGGACAAGAGTGAAAACGCCACCGTCCATGCCTGATCCTTGAACAGCTCGCCTGCAGCTCCGTGCAGATAGACGATGGGTAAAAAGACCACAATGGTGGTCAGGGTCGAAGCCGTGATTGCGCCTCCCACCTGTGCCGTGCCCTGGATGGCAGCGTCTCGAAGGGGCGCCCCTTGCTCGAGTTGCCGGTAAATGTTTTCCATGACCACGATGGCATTATCCACCAACATGCCTGCTCCCAGGGCCAGTCCTCCCAGCGTCATGATGTTCAGGGTTAGTCCGTTGAAATACATCAGATTAAAGGTCGCAATGATCGAGATGGGAATGGCCACGCTGATGACCAGGGTTACCCTGGCCTGTCTCAGGAAGATATAGAGCACAAGCACGGCCAGCACAATACCGATCAAAGCCGTGTTTTTGACTTCATCGATAGATGATTTGATAAACTGGCTCTGATCCTGAATCACCTCGAGGTTATAACCGGGAACGGATTTTCGGATCTCATCCAGGGCTTTGTGGAGTTCTTGTGCTGCCTTGACCGTATTATAGCGGGTTTCCTTATAGATTGCCAGTGCCATGCAGCGTTTTTGATTGACATGTACAATGTTCTCCGGCTCTTTGTTTTCAAATCTGATGTCGGCTACATCTCGTAAATAAACGGGCACTGTTTGTGCGTCGACATGGGTGTTCGGACTCGTGCGTAAAAGAATCAAATTGCGAATATCTTCCAGGGAGCGGAATTCTCCCATGCCTTTGATGATATACTCCATCCCCATTTCGACGATCGACCCGCCGCTGACATTTTGATTGGATTCTTTCAAACGATTGGCAATCTGTTCGGCTGTGAGATTATGAGCTTGCAGGCGGTATCTGTCTGTTGCTATAATCACCTGTTGCTCTTCCTGTCCCAACAGATCTACCTGAGCAATGCCTTCGAGCCGAATGATCTCGTTGCGCAAATAATTCTCTGCCAGCTGACGCAGGTCGTTCATGTTTGTCACTTGAGGATGAGATAACGCCAGAGTGACGATGGGTGTGGCATTGGGATCGTGCTGTGAGATGGTAAGCTCATCGAGTTCAGTGTTTTGATTATAGGTGGACAGGGCTTTTTGCAGATCCAGGAATGCTTCATCCATGTCCGTGTTCCACCCATATTCGACAGTGATCATGGCGGCGCCAACGCGCGAAATCGAAAAGACTCTTGACACTCCCTTTTGACGAATGGCTAATGATTCGATTTGCTGTGTAAACTGTTTTTCGAGTTCTTCGGGTGGCCGTTCTCCGGCCTCAAGGGTAACGAAAAGCTTTGGGTTGTTGAGGTCCGGAAACAAATCCACACCCAGACGATTCAGAGAAATCAGACCCAAGAGAACGATAGCAAAGACCATCATCAGAATGGTGATGGGGTTATTGACTGAAAAGCGAGTGAGTTTTTCCATAGGTCTTGTCGATAGTTTGAATGATCCTGATGACGTGAATAAGCCTGGATCGGGTTTTGACGGATTATCTGACGATTTTAATTTTGGATCGATTGCTCAGGGTTTCGAATCCCTTGATGACCAGCCGGTCTCCGAGGTTTAAGCCTTCTGTGATCTCTATAAAGTCTGGATTTTCGATGCCGGTCTGGATCATGCGCTCAGAAGCGGCGCCTTTTTCGACCACATATACGATCCTGCCACGGTTATTGCTCTGGATAATATGCTTTGGAATCGCGATCGTGCTGTCTTGCGCCGCAATAATGATTTCACTTTTAACAAACATGCCGGGCCGCAAAAGCAGATTCGGATTGTCGATCATCATGCCCACACGGAACGATCGTGTTGCCGGCTGAATTGCAGGAGCGACCTGAGTGATGGTGCCGGTGAGTGTGTCATCGGGAAAGGAATAATTGGTAATCCTCGCGGATTGGGATTCACGGACCCGTCCGAAACTGTTTCCGGAAAGATCCAGATCGAGATAAAGCCGGCCATAGTCCATGATCGTGACCATGGGTTTCTCCAGACCGGTTTGCACTTGCAAAGTATAATATGGCAATTCGGTAATCATACCGTCAAAGGGCGCGCGGATTTCCATCTTTTGCAGTTCCAGCAAGGCGTTATTATAGCTGTATTGCGCATCTCGAAAAGCGCGTTCCGAATCCACCAACTCACGCAGAGTGACCCCGCCTTTTTCATAAAGGGTTTGCTGTTTTTCATATTCGCGTTGACTGATATCCAGATTCAGCTTTTGAGATTCTATCTTGACGTTGTTAATGGTTTCAGGGCTGTCGAGTTTGATGATGAGCTCATCCTTTTTGACCCTGTCGCCGGTTTTATAGGGTTTTCCTGTGCGTGGATTGGTTTGTAGCTCATAATATCCGTTGATTCGGCTCGTTAACGCAGCCTCTTTGGAGGCCCGCACAGTACCCGTTGCTGAGATAAACTCCTGTATGGAACGGGTTTGCACCTCTTCAACAGAGACCGGTACGGCGATTTGTGTGTCAGCGTCCTGGCCCTCTTGGCCACAGCTGAAAACAAACAGTGCTCCCAACCCTATCATCAACGATACATACCTAGTTTTCACTCTTGACTCCTGATGGCTTTAATTGTGTAGGCAAAATCGGCTTGTTTCGTCTAAAATCATACATGGATTGAATCTTGAGATCCAACAGATCCAGCTTGTAATTGACCAATGCGCTCACCAGATTATTCTGTTCTTCGGAAAGTTGGGTTTGATAGAGATTCAAATCCATACTCGTCAGATCGCCATTTCGATATCGCTCCAAATTGATCTCATAGGTTAGCTGGGCATTGCGTACATTTTTTCGGGCAATATCGATTTGGAATTCCTGATTTTGCAAACTTCGATAGATCTGGCGAATATTGATGATGATCGATTTTTTCTCTTCTTCCAATGACAGTTCAGCGCGTTCGATCGCGGCTGTTTGGGCTTTGATACGGGATTGATTGGCCCCCCAGTCAAAAAGAGGAATTTCAAGGCTGAAAGAAAACTGCTGATTGCGTGTTGGGGTTTCATAGATATCCGAAATTTCTTCGTCTGTTCCAAAGATCCCCAGAATAAATTCCATGTCTCCTTTGAATTCATTCTGGGCATCGATTTCCACAAGCCGAAACCGTGCACTTTTGATATTGATTTGTCTCTGCCGCAATTCCATGCGGGATGAGATTCCCGATTCTATGGCCTTTTCCAGATCCACCTCTACCGGTTGATGAGAGACATCGGCAGCGACATCGATGTTTTGAAATATCGAAAGCCCTAACAGTTGTTTGAATTGGTCGAGTGCATTCTGGTACAAAACCTCCTGGTTTTGTTTGGCTGATTCGCTGGAGGCCAAATTCAATTCTGCCTGATACAACTCTTCTTTTGCTGCCAGTCCGGCTTGAACCTTGTTGCTGATAATTTCATAACTCTTTTTTTGGTTTTCATACTCTTCACGGGCGATTTCCAAAGAGAGCTTTTTTTGATATGCATCATAGAATTGACGGGTGACCCTCAATTCCAGAGCCAACCGCTCGATGGCATAGTTCAGGGACTGATTCTCATAATCCAGTTGAAGCTGCTTGACAGCCAATTTGGTGCGATTATAGGTAAAGAGCGGCTGACGGTAACTCAGATAAACATTATTGCTGAATGATTGTTTCTGTTCGTTTTGAAACTCGCTATAGGTGTCCTGCCATTGTAATCGATTGATGAATGAGAGGGTGCCATCGGTCCAATACAATGGCTGGTCTATAGCAAAGGTGCCATAGGATGTTTTGGTTTCATTGGTGTTATAGGTGTTGAAAAAG
This sequence comes from Candidatus Zhuqueibacterota bacterium, assembly GCA_014728115.1. Taxonomy (GTDB): domain Bacteria; phylum Zhuqueibacterota; class Zhuqueibacteria; order Residuimicrobiales; family Oceaniaggregativiventaceae; genus Oceaniaggregativivens. The sequence goes on from WJME01000277.1 coordinate 30,814, forward strand.
GTGTTGAATTGGCGGTCCCTGCGAAAGGAAAAGGGGGTCAACTGGAGTCTGAAACTCGATTTCAGCGATGCTTGTTGTGCATCCAGGTTATCGCGGCTTTGCTGGAGTGAGAGTTGCGCTGTCAGGATATTGGGACTGTTTTGAAATGCCATTTCCAGCGCTTCATCCAGAGTAAGAAGCAATTTGTCCTGGGCTATGCACAACGAAGCTAAAACAGTCAGTGTTATCAAGGTGGTTTTCATGATTGGATTCCGCTTAAAGTTTTACCCATTTGATCGCATCTGCATAAACGATTTCGCCATCTGATTGGTCTGTCAGTTCTACAATAGCTTTATCTGTGAAATAAAAGGTCCCGATCAGAGCCCAACCAGGTTCCTCTGCGCTGAAATCGACGACGACTTTTTCCTCACCATCCGCATGGTGGACAATAAAATGGTGTTCGCCGAGCATCGATTCATTGCGACGACGACCTCTGCCAAACGGTCTGTTCAGGGCCTGTACAAGGACGCGTATCTGATACTGACCGCTCTCGGGTACAGCGGTCTGCCATTGGACACGTTTGTCGCCGTCGCCGGGGCGGATATAAAACGCAGAATGAATATAGGTGCCATAAAAGTGGGGCAAAAGGGTTTCGGTCCACTCTGCCGGAGGATGCCAGAATCGAAATCGTTTATAAGGCAGCTCATCGCGATCATCTTGATTATGTACCAGTCTTTGCATAAAATTCTTTTCACCCTGACTGGTTATTTTAAATCCTTTATCTATATTATCAACAACAATTTCATCCGGGTGGTGCAGCTCTATGGGTTCATTTATGATTTTTTCGCCGTTAAAGGGAATGGCTTTTTTGTCCAGCTCGAAATCCAGAAATGTATGTGACAGGATGACGGGCAGATTTCTGGAAACCATGGTGTTGATGTTCAGAACCCGTGCTTCTGTGTTCAATACCATACCGATTCGTTTTTGCTGATTGGGTTCGAGTCGGATAAGGAGATCGGGTTCAGAGGTCTCGTTTTCATTGACACGCCCAAACCGTCCTGGCCCGCGCCGCCCTCCCTGACGAATATGAACTTTGGCCACTCCGGGTACGGATTCCGGATTTGCCAGGGTGAAAAGAACCTGAAAACGCTCACGATCGCCATCCAGCACTTTATAGCTTTTGGGATCCAGGAACACAAATCCCGGGACTGTGGATTGATTTTGCCATTGATCCAGCCCCGCGGAAAGCTCGATTTCGCTGTCGCCAAACAGCGCATCGAAATTTTGCAAAGGGATGGTTTTGAATCGATGTGATGCGAGTAAATCACTCGTGCGCTTTTCGAATGTATCGACCCCCATGGTTAAAGCCAGCAATGTGAAAAGCTGGTCACCCTTGATGTCCAGGGTGGTCTGGGCCAATTTTGGTTCGTCATTCTGATTCAAGATTTCGATCAGGGATTTTTGCTGGAGAGCAATAGCTGCTTCTTCTTCCATGGTTACCTGCCGAAACAAGTGTGAATTGGGCCCTTGAAATGATTCTGTTGTCTTTTTTTTATAGAATCCCTCAAATGCCGGATCAAATACAGGAAATTCGGAGGATTCGAATTCGTATACCAGAGAATAGTATAAAGGAAATACCGTATAGTCCGGAACCACCTTTTCCAGCTGATCGCCGAAAAACTGCCATTGATTTCTGCCGGTCAAGGTAAAATCGATAAATTGCCGAAATGCTCTGGCCTGTTTTTCAGTGTCAGTGATGACCTGATTGCTTCGTTCCTGGCGCCGGTCCATGAAACGCAAGGTGCTGTTAAAATCGGCTCCACGCCATATCGCACCGTTTTCCGGTGCAAAAATCATTTCCGGTTGCTGGGTGGCCCAATCCAGGGTGCCCAGGTGTGAAAAGGCAGAAAACTGTATTGGGACTTCTACCAGGGTGAAACGTTTGAACGGATAATCGAGCCCCAGCTTGAGTTCATAGGATTGTCTGGCATCCCGGATCACCGAAGCCAGTGTATCGCTGACCGAAGATAAGTATTGCTCAAAATAATCGTGCTCTGGCAGAGAATAGAGCGAATAGGTCACATTATCGGTTTCGATGGAGCGCCTTTTAAAGTGGCCGATGACAAGCGAGATACGAGGGAGCGGGGTATCCGGATGAAAGCGAATCCGGTCGTCAGCCAACTGTTCCGGTTCACCTTGAGAGACCGCGGTGAGCTCGGGACGGGTTTTTACGGTCAACTCGAACTGGCTGAATCGCATGGCCGACTGGGGGGGCAAAACAGTATAACGGGTTGGAGCGGGTTCAGGATACCATTGATTTTCAGAGGTCAGCAGGACAAAATCGGGCCTTACAAAGCTCATGGCCTTTTCGATATTGTAGAGCCAGATACGAAAAGGCTCTTGCCATTGCGATTCTGCAATGTCGCTATAGCTCGCCTGCTCATTGATGGTGCCATGATAGACAAACTCTACATCGAGTGACCCGCCGGGCTGCAGTGCAGGATCCAGAGGAACCTGAATCAGATTACCCTTTCGTTTTGCCTTGGCCACGAGACCGCTGACGCTCAGGCTGTCGAGCAAAAGTCCCGGATTGAGAGTGAACCAGGCTTCCTGCAAGGCAGAAGAGTGGGAATTGGACACCGAGACCCTGGTTCGTGCCGAAAATTGGTCTCCCTGGTGATGCCATTCGATTTGAACCTTTTCGCTCGTGACATTGTCATGATTCTGAATCGCCAAGAGATTCTGTTCCAGCTCGGCACGCAGTTTTTGTCCTTGCGTAAAATAAGAATAATAGGAATAACCGCTGGCAATTCCAGCAAGGATGAACGCGATACCCAGCACCAGGGACAGGCTGCGACCGAAACGGGTCTGCGGCATACGTGGCAATGACCATATGGTGAGGAAAATCAATCCCATGGCCAGAAACAGGTACATGCCGCGGTGCAAAAGAATCAAATTCAGGTTTGCAAAGCCGGTGATATCCGACCAGACCATTGGCAGGTAAAAGCCGATATAGTCGAAAATATAGTGAGCTTTGGGTCCGAGGAAAAACAGCACAAGCGCTGCATAACCCAGCAGAATCAGAAAAGCAATCGCCTGATTGCACACCAGACGCATGACAAAATAAGACAATCCACAGATAAACAGCAGACCGGGAACACTCTGGAGCAAAGGGTACAGGACATATAAAAGAGGTTTGAACGGCTGGGAAGAAAAAAAGATTTGAATGACAGCGGGAATAGCCATCACCAGCAAGCCAAAGAAGGCAAACACCCATACGAGTCCGAGTGTCTTGCCCAACACATAATCGGCATTGCTCAACGATCGCATGTAAACGACCTGTGTGGTGTCGAGTTTTTTATCCCGTTTGAGAAAATCGATAGCCAAAAAGACAGCGATGAATGAAACGGCCAGGTTAAAAAAGATTGCATTGATATAGGGCGCATAGGAAGGGATGGCCTGAAATATCCAGGGGGAAAAAGGAAACAGGGTGGTAAAAAAATCAGCGTTAAAGATACCAAGAATCAGCAAAGTGAGCAGCGCAAAAATACGAAAAAACCAGCTCCGCCAAAGGGTCAGGGCTTCATAACGGGCAATTGTCCATAGAGTGACAAACGATACCATAGCGATACCTCAAGAGTTAGCACGGTTGATATTGAAAGCGTGATGTGCCTGCGTTTTAGCAGCTTGTTCGACAAAATAGACATATGCGTGTTCAAGGTTGGGTTCTATCGCTTTTGCCTTGTAATCACTGATTTGGTCGGCAACGATTTCTACATCATAACCCCCCTGGCCGGGGATCGTGGAAATGACCGGGTATCGATTTTTGAGATTTTCGAGATCCTGATCCAGAGCATTGATTTTCCATACATGGCCGCGGGCTTGTTCGAGCAGTTGTTGGGGCGGACCTTGAAACGCGACGCTGCCATCCAATAACAATGCCATATTTGTGCACGTGCTGCTAATATCGCCAACGATATGGGTAGATAAAATAATGATCATTTCTTTCTGGCCGAGTTCTGCCAGCAGATTGCGAAAGCGGATACGCTCTTCGGGGTCGAGACCGGTCGTGGGCTCATCAACGATAACGATTTTTGGAGTACCGATCAATGCCTGGGCGATGCCGAGCCGTCGTTTCATACCGCCGGAGAGCTTGTTGGCCTGGCGAGTACGCACTTCATAAAGGCCGACCCGTTCCAACATGTCTGCAACAGCCTTTTTTCGTTCCCGGCTATGATGCATTCCTGCAAGAGAGGCGCAATATTCCAGGAATTCAAAAGTTGTGAGCTTGGAAAACAGAGAAAAATCCTGAGGCAGGTAGCCCAAAAGCGCGCGAATCTCTTTGCGATGCGTCTGCAAATTTTGTCCATCGACCAAAATTTCACCCTTTGATGCTTTGAGCAGCGTAACCAGAATCCGCATCAACGTTGTTTTTCCGGCGCCATTGGGGCCTAGCAGACCAAACATTCCGCTTTCAATGGTCAGATTGATGTCCTTTAGGGCTCGATTCCCGTTGGGATAGATCTTTTCAAGATTGCTGATTTTAATATCCATTCGTGTTCCCGGTTTTTATATTGGACAATCTGATTGTGGCAATGTTTTCGAGATTCCCCGGCATGGAGGGGATTTTATACTCTGTCTCTGATGGATGAACGAGTCAACGGCTCATGATTCAAGCCATCTCTTCCCGCAGGCAGTCCTGAATGTCTTGCCAGGCCATCTGTACATGAGAGGGCAGAGTATGGATATTGCCGATGGCCATGCGAAGAACAAAATTGCCTTGCAAAGAGGTGTGTGAAAGATAAAGTTTACGCGATGCATTGATACGGTCCAGCAACCGCTTGTTCAATGTGTTGAGTCGCTCTTGCTCATCCCATCCAGAGGGATGAGCTCTAAAACAGAGTGTACTGAATGGGGTGGGAGCGAGGCGCTCAAACAAAGGATGCTCATCGATTTTCAGGGCCAGTTCCTGAGCCATATCAATGCTTTTTTTAATGCGTTCTGCCAATCCTTTTTGACCGAAATACTTTATGGTGAACCACAATTTGAGTGCTCTGAATCGGCGTCCCAGCTGGATTCCATAATCCATGAGATTCTCTACCTGGTCGTCTTCATTGGTGCGAAGATACTCGGGGATCAGGCTGAATGCCTGTTTCAGGATATGAGGTTTGCGGGTATAAAAGGCGCTGGCATCAATAGGGACGAACAACCATTTGTGAGGGTTGAACACGATCGAATCCGCGCGATCACAGCCATCGAGCACATGCCGGAATTCCGGAATGATTGCCGGAGAGCCTCCATAGGCTGCATCGACATGCAGCCACAAGTTGTGCTTTTCGCACACAGGGACGATCTCGGGAACAGGGTCGATACTGGTCGTTGACGTTGTTCCGACCGTCGCGACCACACAAAAAGGCTTGAAACCGTTTCGAATATCCAGTTCAATCGCCTGGTCCAGGGCCTGGGGTTGCATTCGAAAGCGATCATCCACGGGAATTTTGCGAACGTGTTTGGAGCCGATCCCGAGGGTAATGGCTGCTTTTTCGACAGAAGAGTGAGCATGCTCTGAGGTATAGAGCGTCAACCTGGGGGCATCGCTCATACCGTTCTCTCTGATTCCCAGATTCAACTCTTCGCGTGCTGCAGCCAGGGCATGTAATGTGCTGACCGATGCCGTGTCATACAGAATTCCCCAAAACTCTTGTGGCAACCCCAGCATCTGGCGCATCCATTGCATTACCTGTTGTTCGAGTTCTGTGGCAGAGGGACAGGTTTTCCAGAGCATGGCATTGACATTAAAGGCTGCGCTCAATAATTCACCAAGAATCGCCGGCGCACTGCTGGAAATCGAAAAATAGGCAAAAAACCGTGGATGGTTCCAGTGGGTCATCCCAGGCATGATCAACGTTTCGATATCGTCGATCAACTTGAGCATGGATTCACCCTCTGCAGGCGCACCATCCTCCAGATTGCGGCGTATACTCCCGGGCTCGATGTCCGGTAAAACCGGACATTCGTCCAGAGTCTCAAAATGGTTTGTGAGCCAATCGATGAGCTTGATTGCTGCCTGACGGAATTCCTGCGGGGAGGCATCCCCCCCTTTGTGAGTAGAGTGCACGGGTCACCACGATATTAGGTTTGTTTTGTCAGTATGATTCACACCCTTACAGACGGAATCCTTTTCGCAATGTTCCATAAAAAATTGAATCAAACGCCATCATCAGCATAAAAAAATCAGGGATATCCGTATTGACTCCTGTAGCGGGGTGTCTGAGTTTCAGTGTTTTTTTAAATGATATAATCTTAACTTCAAAGGCATAACGAATATAGAACTCAAATCCAGCTATTCTCTTCAAGGCGTTGGTTCTCTGGTGTTGATGAACGTTAGATCAATGCAAGTTAGCTAAAGAGTAATTCGATATCCTTGCGTGTCAGGGATTTTAGAAATCCCTTATCTGTGGTGATCAGATTGCTCACCAACTGTTTTTTACGATTCTGAAGATCGAGCATTTTTTCTTCAACCGTTTCCCGTGTGATCAGACGATAGACAAACACATTTCGCTCCTGGCCTATCCTGTGTGCCCGATCCATTGCCTGGGTTTCCACGGCAGGATTCCACCATGGATCGAACAAAATGACATAGTCAGCTGCGGTCAGATTCAGACCGGTTCCGCCGGCTTTGAGACTGATGAGAAAGAGCTTGATATCCGGATTTTCCTGAAACCTGTGCACATTTTTTTCCCGTTCAACGGTATGGCCATCCAGGTATTCATAGGCAATTCCCTGTTTGTCCAGATGCGACCGAATGATTTTCAGCATCCTGACAAACTGAGAGAATATGAGGACTTTGTGATTTTCCGCCAAAATCTCTTCAATCTGTTCTTTGAGATGGATGAATTTTCCCGAGTCCTCGGTGACACCCGGATCGATCAGGGCCGAATGGCACGCGATTTGTCGCAGTTTTACCAAGCCTTCCAAAACATTCATCCTGGCCCGGTCCATTCCTTGTTCGTCAATTTTATTCAGAACCAAAGACCGGTAATGATCTTTCCACTTGGCATAAATCGCTTCCTGTTTGGGCGTCATTGAGATCTGAATGGTTTGCTCGATCTTGTCGGGCAGGTCTGTGGCGACTTTTTCTTTTGTACGTCTCAGGATAAACGGAAAAACCAAGCGGCGCAGGAGCACAAGCGTCTCCTGATCTTCGTCTTTTTCAACAGGAGCGATAAATGCTCGCTTAAAGTAGGGCAGGCTGCCCAATAGGCCGGGATTGAGGAATGCAAATTGTGACCATAATTCCTGGGTGTTATTTTCTATGGGCGTGCCAGTCAGGGCCAGTTTATAATCGCTTTTAAGCAAACGTGAAGCTTTGGCTGTTTGCGAGGAAGGATTTTTGATTTTGTGCGATTCGTCCAGGATAATATAATAAAAGTGTTTCTCGCGCAAGAAACTGATATCTCGGCGCATAATGCCATAGGTGGTCAGGATGATATCATAATCGTGCAAATGATCCAGGGGTCGTGACCGGTCGATGCCCACATGGGCCAATACGTTGAGCTCGGGAGCGAATTTTTGAACTTCTTCCTGCCAATTAAAGACGACCGAAGTCGGACAGACAATAAGACTGGTTCTCTGATTTCCACTCATCTTGGCACGCAACAGAATGGCCAAAGCCTGCAAGGTTTTACCCAGGCCCATATCATCGGCCAGGCACCCACCGAATTTATAGTTTTGCAAAAAGACCAGCCAGTCATAGCCCGATTTTTGATAGGGCCGCATGACGGTTTGCATGGTTTGCGGTAATTCTTGGGATTCAATGCCCTGGAATTTTTTCATACGTTCGATCCGTTCCCGGAACGGTTCATCCAGCTGCACATTTTCTGCTTGTTCGTGCAAGATATCGATCAGTGTGAGATGGTGATGGGATACTCTGAGAGACTGATCGTTTAGCTGGCCGATATAAAAAAGATGTCGGAACTTTTTCAACCAATCAGTGGGTAACATGGCAAGACTGCCATCATTCAGTTTTACGTACTTTTGCTGATTTTTCACTGCCCGGCGGATATCCCTGAGTGGAATCTGGAAACCATCGATAACGATCTTTAAATTGAGGTCAAACCAGTCGATCTCGGTAGTGACATCCAGTTCGATCTTGGGCGTGCCTGTGCGGATGCGAAAAGACTTTAGCTTGTCCAATCCTTCAATGTTGTATCCGTTTCCCATAAACGCCGACAAATTTTTATAAAGCCAGTTCGCTGCCTTGTTTGCAGGAATTTCAAAGCCGTTATCTTTGCTTTTGATCAGACCTGTTGCCACCAATGTTTCTGCAGCTTGTTCCTCTGCATTCAGGTCCCGATGGACCTTGATCCACTTGTCTGAGCCATTTTCCCTGAACAGCAGGCGCGGAAAGGGGTTGTCATAGTCGATTGCACGGCTGTGATAGAGGAATTTGATATAGATTTTCAGGGCTTTTTTATTTTCTCTGAATACGAGTCGTTGATGTTTTATTTGAGTGATGGTTTTGATCTCGATATCATCGGGAAGCGCAAAATCTTGCTCTGCAGCCAGTTTGGGCCATCTGGTTTGAAAGAATTCATCGAGTTCATTTTTGGGGATTTCTATGGCAATCCGGTCCTGGGTAAAAGGCAAAAGAAATTTTACCTCATTGATATTTTTTACCCGGATCAGCTGGTGTTCAAAAAACAGCCATATGGGATCTGTCGTGAGAATCCGAAAGCGCGGATTGAGTTTGATTTCCTGATTGTTAAACTTTACAATGGGGACCAGCTCATAGCGGTCCTCTTTATCCGTATATTGAAAATGTATCTCTGCATCGAATGGGGCGAAGGAGATGCTTTCGCCTATCATGTCACCGGCATCCATATAAAGTTCACGTGAATAAAGATGATCAAATAGGTATCCGCTGCTGATGCCATACTTGTAATAGTACGGACGATAATCGACATGACGGGTTTGGTTGTACCACGGTTCCGGGTGTTCTCTGAAATTCAGCCGGTTCAAAGAGGCAATGACCACAAGATCATCCGGAGTATAAAAGACATCGCTTCCCTCGCTATCGAACTGGCCGATATTGGTCAGCCGGCCCAGTTCGCCGGTTTTTTTGATATAGGCTCTTTTTGGCGCAATGGACCACTCTTCCGCATCAAATGAAAAAAGATACACGATACGCCACCGGGGTGTTTCTTCGCCGGGAGGTTTCCGAAGGGATGGCATGTGTTGGGTAATATTGTCAAAAAATTCACGCCAGTCCGGATGCTCTTGTTTGTAGACAAGATCGTCTTCATGGTCTTTGTAAAAATCGTGTGCTGCGAGCATGGCCGCCACACTATGTTTACAATGAGCCCAGCTCGGACAGTTGCATAACGCAAAAAGGCCGTGCCGCGTTTCCCGGATGCGCACCTGATAGGTCTTGGAACTATGCACGAGAGCATCGAAATGATGAATCTGGACGTCCTTTAATTCGACACGGTCGTCTTCGTAGAGAGCCTTGCCTTTTTGGTATATGGCATGGCCGCCAAATTTTTTTATTTCATCAAGTGAAAGCTTCATTTTCTAAAATCCGAATAAAAATGCCAATTGGTAATATCGACATTTTAACGTAAAGAAACAAGGATCGTTTCAATTTAATCGTTTAAAATTTTCGCAATAATTGGGCGGTTATTCATGTTGTTTCAAATGAGACAGGACAAAGAGACCAGGTCATGAGCGGATTGAGTGGAGATGCAAAGATGCTGCTGAGATGTGAGGCGATGGCTGCTTTTGGATGTGCTATATCAGATGATGTTTACGGAGAGAGAGGGTGGGGGTAATTGTGTATACCCTTTCTCCACAATGCGAGCACACATAAAGTCGACTCCAGGGTAACAGCCGCATCCACGCCTCCCTGGGTATGCGTTTTCGCAGCTGGCTTTTACAAAGCGGACAATGTTTTCCCAAATTTAACCTCATCACAACCCCCGTTGTTAGGTACAGTGATATAAAATAGTAAAGAATAAGACTCGATGCAAATAGTAATTCACTCGATCTGAAAAAATAACAAAGGAAATGATTATGGAACTCGCCGATTGTATTCAAAAACGTGCTTCGATTCGCAAATATGCCTCAGACCCTGTTTCAGAAACTGACCTGCGCGAGATGATAAGACGGGCCGGAATGGCTCCCAGTGTGAACAATTCTCAGCCCTGGCAGTTTATCGTGGTGACCCATAAAGCTTTGCTCGAACAAGCAGCCGGTCGGGTGCACGAAAAGATCGATACTCTGTTTCCGCCTGCCAAGGTAAAGTCCACTGTTGATCATTTTTCCACTTTTTTTGAGAATGCGCCGGCAGTCATCTTTGTAGCCATCAAGCCTTATAGTGCCATTGCAGACAAGATGCTGGATCAAATGGACCTGTCACACGAGGATTTGAATAGTATCAGACGATACCCTGACCTGCAATCCATAGGGGCTGCGGTGGAACATCTTTTGCTCTCGGCCGTGGATCTCGGCTATGGTGGATGTTGGCTCAGCGGATTGATGGTGGCGCGCAAAGAACTCGAAGAGTTGCTGCAAATCCGTCAGCCCTGGTCACTGGTGGCTGCCGTGAGTGTGGGCAAGCCAGCTGGTCATACGGTGCAAAGCGAAAAAAAACCTCTGGATGAGATCTTTACCCTGATCGCTTGATTCCTAATGGCTTTTGCGCTGCTGTTTTTCGAGCATGATGCTGCGCTGGCGAAAGATGAATTGCAACAGACCGCTGCGGGATCCCTGTGTCAGTATTGTCTGGGCTGAAAACAGTGCCTTTTTTATGGATTGCACAGGCATTCGCATTTCAGCGTGCAGACAAAACCCGTATGTGCCGATCATGTCCTCTTCACCCATAAACGGCAGAGGATCAGAGCCTGCAATGATCCGAAATCCTCTGGAGGCTGCTTGAGCCATGAGGTTGGGCGTCGGCCATAATTTTGTGCGCATCGTGGTGTCACCAATGAGCATATCCGTGGAGCGCTTGGACGAAAGCAATGATTTTACGATGTTCCCTCGACCAAAAAACCATTTGCCTGGCGCCCAGTTCAACACTGCAAAGCCCGCAGACTGTTCTGCTTTGTCGATTACCTCTTTGGCTGACCATTTGCGATCCGGAATCCTCTCGCGTGTGCCGATCATGCTGATTTCCAGCCCCTCTTGCGTAATGACTTGCTGTCCAGCCAGGATCAACAGAGAAGTATTTTTATCCGCATTTTGACGCTCGATGATTTTTACGGCAGATGATTCACGAGTCTCTTCGATGTGAAATGTTTCCGAAAATGCCGGATCTAATTCTCCATTGATCAGCTGCTCAAAAAAGAAACAATCGCTGCGTTCGGTTAAAAACCATACCGGCTGGGCCGCTTTGTGATTACAAAGAGCGCACAGACGATTACGTCCGCCGGCAATGGCGCGGGCTAAATCGAAATTTGGATAAATGTGCACATGCCCGTCTATGGCCAGGGGTGTCTTTTCCATGATTTTCCCGTTTTGAGTGTCCGTCCAGAATTCGGTGACCACCGCATGATCACTCTCTTTGACCGGTTATTTAACCAGATGGCTTAAAAATATAAATTATTTGCTGGTTTTCAAATCCTTTTTTTTGTATTTTACATCGTTTTGCAAATTCTTTAAGGTGGGGGTCGACATGGCGGCCAACCTGTATATCGGCACGTGTAGCTGGAAATATGATTCCTGGAGGGGGCTGATATATCCTGAAAACGGTGAATTGAATTATCTCCGGCATTATGCCCAACATTATGATACTGTGGAAATCGATCAGTGGTTCTGGTCTTTGTTTGAACCTGATCATGTGGTGCTTCCCCGTGCTGATGTCGTGGATGACTATGCTGCAAGTGTACCGGAATCTTTTCGTTTTACTATCAAAGTTCCAAACAGTGTCACTCTGACCCATTTTTACCGAAAACAAAAGAATGATCCGCTAAAAGAAAATGCCCATTTTCTGTCCGTGGATGTGTTCAACCGGTTTCTCGATTCCATTCACCCCTTGCTCGATCAAACATTTTCGTTCATGCTGCAATTCGAGTATCTGAATAAACAGAAAATGGAATCGCAAAATCAATTTCAGGATCGCTTGGCCGAATTTGTCGAGCCGTTTGCCGGGGATATTCCCCTGGGTATTGAAATTCGCAATCCCAATTATCTGAACAAATCTTTTTTTGAATTTCTAAACTCTGTTGACGTACATTATGTCTTTTTACAGGGCTATTATATGCCTGACATTACCGAGGTTTTTGGATCTTTTGCTGGCTTGTTCAATGACCGCTGTGTGATTCGATTGCACGGTCCCGATCGAAAGGGAATAGAACAAAAGAGTTCTAAAGTGTGGAACAGAATCTATGATTCCAAAGATCAGGAACTGGACCGGATTGCAGATATGGTCCTGGAGCTGGAAAGCCGGCAGGTAGATGTGGCTTTGAATGTCAATAATCATTATGAAGGCTCTTCCCCTCTGACGATCCAACGGTTTCAGGATCTGTATGAAAACAAAAAGCATTCTTGATATTTTTGCATGACCCTTGAAAGGAAATAACAATGAAAGTGCTGGTCACTGGCGGAGCAGGATATATCGGAAGTCATACCGTGGTCGAGCTGTTGCAGACAGGACATGAGATCAGTGTGATCGATAATCTATCCAACAGTAAACCAGAAGCCTTGAAACGTGTGATGGAATTGAGCGGTCGTGAATTCGATTTTTTCAATGTCGATTTGCTGGACGAGGCCGCCCTGAATGAGATTTTTAAAACTCAGGTTTTTGATGCTGTCATCCATTTTGCCGGACTCAAAGCTGTAGGTGAATCCACACAAATTCCCTTGACTTATTATCATAACAATATTTCCAGTACGCTGTTGCTATGCAAAGCCATGAAAGAGAATCGGGTCAAACGGCTGGTGTTCAGCTCTTCCGCAACAGTCTATGGTGATCCTGCACGTGTTCCCATTACAGAGGTTTTTCCGCTCAGTGCCACTAACCCCTATGGCCGGACAAAGTTGATGATCGAAGATATTTTACGCGATATTGCACTTTCTGATCCTGATTGGCAGATTGCGATTTTACGGTATTTCAACCCTATTGGCGCTCACCCCAGCGGACGTATCGGGGAAGATCCCAACGGTATTCCCAATAACCTGGTGCCCTATATCGCTCAAGTGGCTGTTGGAAAACTGGAAAAATTGCACATTTTTGGCAATGACTATCCTACGCGGGATGGCACAGGTATTCGCGATTATATCCATGTGAGAGATCTGGCCAGAGGACATCTCAAGGCTCTGGAAAAACTGAAAGGCGACCCCGGCCTGGTGACATATAATCTGGGCACCGGCCAGGGCTACAGCGTGCTGGAGGTGGTAAAGGCATTTGAAAAGGCATGCAAAAAAACTATACCCTATGAAATAGCAGATCGCCGGTCCGGTGATGTCGCCTCTTGCTATGCTGATCCGGGCCTGGCACAACAAGAACTCGACTGGCAATGCGAGTACGGTATCGAAGACATGTGCCGTGATACCTGGAACTGGCAGCAAAATAATCCAAATGGCTATCCAGAAGGATGACCAATCGTTTTATAATTTGAAATTCTTGCAAATATTAAAAGACCTCAGTTTGTTAGGTTAAATGCAAAAGGAGGTTACGATGAAGATTGCCATAACCGGAAGTACAGGACTGATCGGTTCTGCACTCTGTGAGCATTTGCGCTCCAAAGGTCATTCTATTTTGCGTCTGCAAAGAAAACGGTCATCGCTGGATGGTGAGAGCATTTACTGGAAACCCAGCGAAAGTGTTTTGGATTCTGATTCACTGGAAGGCATCGATGCTGCCGTTCATTTGGCCGGGGAAAATTTATTTGGATTGTGGACCCAGTCGAAAAAACAGCGTATCATGCAGTCGCGGATCATGGGAACTGCATTGTTGTCCAATGCCATGGCAGGTCTTAAAGCACAGCCCAAAGTTTTGATCAGCGCCTCGGCCATAGGCTATTACGGACACCGGCCCGACGCCTGGGTCAATGAAGAGAGTCAAAATGGTGACGGTTTTCTCGCCGAGGTGTGCCGAGAGTGGGAAAAAGCCGCCGATCCTGCCCGGGAAGCCGGGATCAGGGTTGTCCATCCGCGTATCGGCTTGTTGCTGAGTAAAAACGGCGGAGCATTGAAAATAATGTTGCCGGTGTTCAAGGCGGGACTGGGTGCCAAACTGGGGAGCGGTAATCAAATGTGGAGCTGGATCGCGATCGATGATGTGATCCATGCCCTGGCTTTTTTGCTCGAATCTAAAGAGGCCCGGGGTCCGGTTAATCTCGTGGCCCCCAATCCGGTCACCAATAAAGAGTTTACCAAAACATTGGGAAAGGTATTACATCGACCCACACTGTTTTTCGTCCCAACACCCCTGATGGAATTTGCAGCAGGGGAAATGGCCCAGGAAACCATGTTCAGCAGTCAGGCTGTGCAAAGCAAACGTTTAGCCGAGTGGGGCTATTCCTTCAAATACAAAGAATTGAAAACAGCTCTTTCAGATCTTACCTAAACGATATCTGGCAAGTAGAGAGGAGATGGATTATGAACAAAACACAATATGATGTTGCCATCATTGGTGGCGGAATCGTGGGACTCGCAACAGCCATGGCATTGAGCAAGCGTGCCAAAGTGGTGGTGCTTGAAGCCGAGGACCGACTGGCCGCCCATCAAACCGGGAATAATAGCGGGGTTATCCACAGTGGCTTGTATTACAAACCCGGATCTCTCAAAGCCAAAAATTGTACCACAGGCCGTGAAACCCTTTACGCCTTTTGCCAGGAGCACGATATCGCTCATGACAATTGTGGTAAAGTGGCTGTGGCAACCGATGAATCTCAGCTTCCCTCTCTGGAAGAGCTGCTGCGACGCGGTACAGCAAACGGACTGGAGGGACTGAAAAAGATCTCTGCTGAGGAAATCAAGGAATATGAACCCCATGTCTCGGGTATCGCCGCCCTTTATGTACCACAAACCGGTATTGTGGATTTTGTCGAGGTTTGTGAAAAGTTTGCTCATGTGGTAAAGGAAAATGGGGGCCATATCCAGCTAAAGACTCGGTTTCTGGCCCTGAAGAATGAATCTCAGGGCCTGGTGCTGGAGACCTCTCAGGGAGAACTCAGAGCCAAGGCATTGATCAATTGCGGGGGGCTCTATTCTGACCGTATTGCCCGTACCTGCGGTGTGGATCCCAAACTCACCATCATTCCTTTTCGTGGTGAATATTATGAACTGGTTTCCAAATCGCATGGCTTGGTGAACAACCTGGTTTACCCGGTACCGGATCCGCGGTTTCCTTTTCTGGGCGTGCATTTTACCCGTATGATCCACGGCGGAGTAGAAGCCGGGCCCAATGCGGTTCTGGCATTTAAACGCGAGGGGTATAACAAAACCAGTTTTTCGCTGCGCGATACCCTCGGATTTCTCTCTTTTCCGGGTTTCTGGATCATGGGATTAAAGCACTGGCGCATGAGTGTGGGCGAGTATTATCGCTCATTTAGTAAAAAAGCGTTTGTCGCGGCGTTACAAAAGCTGATCCCCGAGATCACCGAAGATGATCTGGTCCCTGGCGGGGCTGGCGTGCGTGCCCAGGCTCTGGATCAGAACGGCAATCTTGCCGATGATTTCAGGATCGTCGAGGCCGACAAAATGATCCATGTTCTGAATGCTCCGTCGCCGGCCGCCACTGCCTCAATCGCCATCGGAGAGACGATCTCTGGTATGGCTGAAAAACAATTCGGACTCTAGGGTGACATTCATCTGGCCACACGTTGAATTCTGTTAATGCCTGTATTCTTTCAGAAAATATTTGCATAAAAAGATAAAAGAGTGTTTTGTCTTAAATTTTGCTTGACTTTAAATTTAAAAAGAGTATATTGTGAATGTTTGCTAAACAGATGGTTGTCATTATGACGCATCGACAGCAAGAAATCGTGGATCATGCCATCGAGCTGATCGCTGAAGGCGGAGTGCAAGTCCTGACGATGAAGCGGCTGGCATCCCGTTTAGGGATGAGTGAGCCAGCATTATATCGTCATTTCGCAGGAAAGGCGGATATTCTTTTGGCGATACTCGATCAGTTTGAATCTCGGGTCATGTCCTTGATTCACAGTTTGAATGAACTGCAAGAACCGGAGCAGGTGCTGGATCAGTTTTTCAACAATCAGATCCGGCAATTCAGTACCAGGCCTGCCATGGCATCCGTGGTCTTTGCCGAAGAACTGTTCCGCAATAACCACCAACTGTATTGTCCCTGTAAAAAAATCTTATAAGGACCGAATCTATACCACCGGTGAGGCCGGATATCCCGGTGTGACGTACATTGCCGATCGCAAAGACAATGGTCAAAAAGATTTCAGCACTCTTATCGAACAAGCCCGCCATTGTGCACCTCCGACTGAACTGGAAACCGGATCCCTGGTAGGTGGATTTGCTCATCACCAGGTGACGGCCCTGGCCGATAATGTCGTTCAAGCCGTAAAATCGGGTGCCATCCGCCGTTTTGTGGTCATGGCAGGCTGCGACGGACGCTCGCCCAAACGCAACTATTTTACAGGGGTTGCCGAAACCCTTCCCAAAGATACAGTCATTCTCACCGCCGGATGTGCCAAGTATCGATACAATAAACTCGACCTGGGAGATATCGACGGCATTCCCCGTGTGCTCGATGCCGGGCAGTGCAATGACTCTTATTCTTTGGCCATGATCGCCCTAAAACTCAAGGAAGCATTCGAGCTCGAGGACATCAATGATCTGCCCCTTTCATTCGATATCGCCTGGTACGAACAAAAAGCTGTGGCTGTGCTGCTCGGACTGCTACATCTCGGTGTCAAAGGTCTCCGGCTTGGTCCTACG
Source organism: Candidatus Zhuqueibacterota bacterium (assembly GCA_014728115.1). GTDB lineage: Bacteria > Zhuqueibacterota > Zhuqueibacteria > Residuimicrobiales > Oceaniaggregativiventaceae > Oceaniaggregativivens. The sequence goes on from WJME01000277.1 coordinate 47,704, forward strand.
CTCCCTGCGTTTCTTTCTCCCAATGTGGCCAAGGTTCTGGTGGAAAATTTCAATATCAAACCTACCGGTGAGGTACAAGCGGATGTGGAGGCCATGATGGCCGGGAACTGAAAACACTCGAATGGAGTGACCGCACATCCGGATCGACGAGGGGAAAGGCGGATGCAGCTGCTGCATCTCCTTTCCTGTTCATTCTTTATCGATTGGCCTCTGAACAGGCAGATCACTCTTTTCTCATCAACAAGGGTGCGGACAAGACCGTAATTCTCGAAACGCCCTCGCTTTCCTACCGGTCCCTCTCTGATGCCATCACCGGAGAAACCCTGCAACCGGATGCACCCGTAAAACTTTTAGCCCATGATGGCCGTTGGTTGCGATTTGAAAACTAACTTGAAATAGGCCGGCGCTAGTCTGTCGCCGGCCTTTCCTGCTTTACCTGATCCCCTCCCTCAGCCTGCCATTTTTTCAAGTCTATTATTTTCATTTGTTTGAGACTCGCTTTGACTGTGCTCATTCTTTACACTGTCTCTTTTAAGGGCTGTGCGTATTGTTTACATGCTCTGGAAACAAAGGCCCCTGGACATGAATCCATATCAATAATTACAATGATTTAGCGTGTGTCCTTCTCATGGCATATTTATTGTAATTAATAAAGCGAGTTGAACTAATATGGAAGTGCATAATGAAAAAGTATTTGGTCATGACTCTGGTATTGCTCTCGATAATGGTTTCTTTATCCCGGGCACAATATTTTGGGCGGAATAAGGTCCAATATGAAGATTTTGACTTTGAGGTGTTGAACACTGAAAATTTCAACATTTATTATTATGAACAGGAAAAGCAAGCTATCCTGGATGCATCATTCATGCTTGAGCGATGGTTATCCCGCCTGGATAAGGTGTTTGGATATAAACTCCAGGAAACACAGCCGGTGATTCTCTATTCCAATCATGCGGATTTTCAACAAACCAATGTGATCAGTGGTACCGTGTCACAGGGTGTGGGCGGAGTTACCGAAGGGATGATGCGACGAATCGTTATCCCTTTGACCGGCGTCAGTGCTGAAAATGATCATGTATTGGGCCACGAACTAGCACACGCCTATCATTATGATCTTATGAAGAGGCGCGGAGCGGGCCGTCAGAATCAACGAATGCCGTTATGGGTGATCGAAGGAATGTCTGAATATCTGACCATCGGACATGAAGCGCCCCTGACAGCCATGTGGATGCGCGATGCGGTTCTAAACGAGGATGTGCCGACTCTCAAGCAGGCTGGTAATGATCCGGAATACTTTCCTTATCGTTTCGGACATGCTATCTGGGCATACCTGGCCGGTCGTTATGGCGATGAAATTGTAGCCCAGCTCTTTGCCAATGCCATTACCAATGGGTGGGATAACAGTGTTGAAAACATTCTAGGATTCAAGCGGGATTCACTCTCTTCGCGCTGGCAAGAGGCTATCCGTCAAAAGTTCGCCCCGCAGCTGGAAGGCCGTACAAAACCTGCTGAGGTCGGCCGAGCAGTGGTAACCGGAGAAGATCAGACCAATCTGTCGCCTGCTGTGAGTCCGGATGGAAAATATATGGCCTTGATCTCCAACAAGGACCTGTTTACCCTGGATTTGTTCATGATCGACACTGAAACCGGCGAGGTCATCAAAAAGCTGGTGTCCTCGAATACCGATGAACATTTTGATGCTTTGCGATTCATGAATGCCTCCGGCAGCTGGTCGCCCGATGCCGAAAAATTCGCATTTGTCGTTTTTAAGAACGGGGATAATGCGGTGGCTATCCTGGATGTGGAATCAGGCAAGGTGCAGACCATCAAAATGGCCGAGATGGATGCTATTAAATATCTTGCATGGTCACCGAATGGCGAAGCGATTGCCATCTCGGGAACCTCTGGCGGAATCGGAAACCTTTATCTGCTGGATATCTCGAGTGAGCAGGTGGTTCAGCTCACAGATGACAAGCATGCTGAAATTCAGCCTGCATGGTCTCCGGATGGCCAGACTCTGGCTGTTGCGACAGACAGAGGGCCGGACACTAATTTCCGGCTGCATACCTTTAGCAAAATGAAAATCGGATTGTTCGATGTGGAAAGCAGAGAATGGAGGATCTTGTCTATAGGTGACAAGGTCAAACATATCAATCCTCATTTTTCACCTGACGGCAATAACCTCTATTTCATCGCCGATGCAGACGGATTCAGTGATCTCTATCGCTACGAGTTTGCAACAGACTCTTTTTTCAGATTAACCAAGATCGCAACCGGAATCAGCGGATTGACCGAGCTTTCACCGGCATTGACCGTGGCCAAACAGTCCGGTCAGATTTTTTTCACGATATTCGATCATCGTAATTACCATATCTATGAACTGCCAGAAGCGGATTTTCAAGGTGAGCCGGTCTATTATGATGAACGCGAATATCTGGCTAACGTGGCCCTGCCGCCTTATTCTCAACAGGCTCTGGTGGATCAATATTTAGATGATCCGACGATCGGTGAGATCCGGGAAAGCCAGTGGACACAAAACGATTACAATGCCGATCTTCAACTCATGTATGTCAGTCAGACATCGATTGGTGTTGCCGTAGACCGGTTTGGTACCGGTGTCGGAGGGGGCGTACATATGCTCTTTGGTGATGTCTTGGGAAATCATATGTTGCAAGTCGCTGCCCAGGTTAATGGCGGATACAAGGATATTGGAGGACAGGCGACTTATTTGAACCAGGATAATCGTATTGGCTGGGGCGGTGTGCTGGGCCATATTCCCTACCGGACCGGCAGGGTATTTACCTCTTTCGATACCACCACTGTCAATGGGGATACCACGCTGGTCAGAAATGTGAATCTGGTTCGCCAACGCATCTTTGTCGATCAGGCACTGGCCATTGCCGAATATCCGCTATCCCAGAATCGCAGATTCGAGTTTTCAGGTGGCTATCGGCGTATTAGCTATGATTATGAGCTGGAACAGACCACAACCACTTTGGGCGGATTTTTCCTGGATACCGAAACCCGTGACCTGGATTCTCCCGATGCGTTGAACTTTTTTCAGGGCAGTGTGGCCTATGTCGGTGACTATTCTTTTATGGGGTTTACTTCACCCATCGATGGCAAACGCTATCGTTTTGAAGTTGAACCTACACTGGGTGATTTCAGATATGCCTCTGTGCTGGCCGATTATCGAAAATATTTCAATGTCAGACCGTGGACGTTCGCCTTTCGCATCATGCACTATGGCCGATACGGACAGGATTCCCAGAATCCGCTTCTCGGTCCGCTCTATCTCGGATATGAAACCTATGTACGCGGTTATGATCTGGGCACATTTAACACGTCAAAAGAGTGCACCAATTTTTCAGATCCGAGAAGATGTCCGGAATATGAACGATTGTTTGGTTCCCGCATGGGCGTGTTCAATGCCGAGATCCGGCTGCCGATTTTCGGTAATGAACAATATGGCGTGCTCAATTTTCCGTTTCTGCCTACAGATCTGGTCGCCTTTTTCGACGGTGGCGTGACGTGGACCAAAGATGATACTCCGGAATGGACGTTTACGGAAAGCAGTTCTGAACGGATTCCGGTCTTCAGTGCCGGATTGGCAGCACGCGCCAATTTGCTCGGATTTTTGGTGGGACAAGTCTATTATGCTTATCCGTTCCAACGACCGGAAAAAGGCCCCCACTTTGGGTTCGTTTTTGCTCCGGGCTGGTAAATAGTTAATTGGAAAAAATCACATAATTCAAGAGGTGAATTTTATGTTACGCAGTTTTTTAAAAAATCACATGGCATCATCAGCCATCATGATCCTGGCCATCCTTTTTCTCGCGGGTAGTTTGTTCGCTCAGGAGGAACTCGAGGCACAGGATATTACCTATGCCATTGAAGCCGAACTCCTTTTGGATCCGGCAGTGGCTGCGCACCTCGTGGATGTCAATACCGTTGATGGTGTTGTCACTCTTACGGGGAGTGTCGACAATATACTTGCCAAAGAACGTGCAACTGAAATTGCAGAAACAGTCAAGGGAGTACGATCTGTTGTAAACAATATTTTAGTAAAACCGGTCGTTCGTGAAGACAGTGCCGTTGAAAGGGACATCCGCGAAGCTCTGCTCGATAACCCCACTACAGAATTGTATGATATAACCATCGATGTCAATGATGCCACAGTGATGCTCGATGGCAGTGTGGAATCCTGGCAGGAAAAACAAATGTCTGCACTCGTATCCAAAGGGGTTAAAGGGGTGCGGAAGGTAAAGAACAATATCACGATCGATTATAGCGAAACACATTCGGATTATGATATCCAGCAGGATGTAGAATCCCGTCTGATCTATGATACCTGGGTGGATGAAGCATTGATAAGCGTCGAGGTGAATGATGGTAAAGTAATCCTCTCCGGTACCGTGGGCAGTGCCTATGAAAAGCGACGTGCCCGTACCGACGCCTGGGTTGCCGGGACCACAGAGGTCGATGCCTCAGGTTTGCAAGTGGAATGGTGGGCTCATGACGATATGCAGAGACAACCCAGAGAAACGGCTCTGAACGATGCGGAAATAGAGGAGGCTATTAGTGACGCCTTTTTATATGATTATCGCGTCAACCCTTTTGATCTGGCGGTCGAAGTCAAGCAGGGCAAGGCAATATTGTCCGGCAGAGTGGATAATCTCGGTGCCAAAATGGCGGCTGCACAAGACGCCAGAAATACCATTGGAGTCTGGAAGGTCGAGAACCATATCCGCGTCAGACCGGAAAAAGTTCCGTCCAATGAAGCTCTTAAAGACCGGATGCAAAAAGCCCTGATTCGCGATCCCTATGTGGAATGGTCCGAAATAGATGTCGATGCACGGAATGGTCTGATTATATTGGATGGCGAGGTCAATTCGTCATTCGAAAAGCGCCGTGCTGCAGAGATTGCCTGGGATGTCATCGGTGTGGTCGATGTAGATAATCGCATCGATGCCGAACATCAGTGGGTCTGGCAGAGCGACTGGCAAATCAAAGAAGCAGTAAAAGATCAGTTGTTCTGGAGTCCTTTTGTGGATGAACACAAGATCCAGGTTAAAGTCGACCAGGGCATTGTAACCCTGACCGGCAGCGTGGATTCCTGGAGTGCCTGGAATCAGGCTGAAGAAAATGCATTCGAGGCTGGTGCCAAAGATGTTAAAAACAAGCTCAAGGTTGAAAATGGATTGGATTACGAATATCCTTATTCATTCCTGGACATTGAATAATCCCGAACCCGGATAAGGGAATGGCCATGTGGAGCCTCGTGCAGGCTCCATAATGGCCTTTTTTGTTAGGGCATGTGTGCAAATCAGCAAAAAGGAATCTCTGATTATGTTTGCTATGGATTTTTTGTTCGCGATCATCACCGCTCTGTTACTCGCTGCGGTCTTTGCATTTCTCTTTAAACGCACGGGCCCATGGCCATTTTTGCTCTTTTTCATCATTATCTTTTTGGGCAGCTGGGCCGGAGGTATATGGCTGGCACCGGCACCGGTGGTCACATGGGATGTATATGCCCTGCGATTTCTCGTGGTGGGTGTACTTGTCGCATTGATGCTCAGCCTGTTTATTTTTCCCAGACCTTACAGGATCAAGATGCGACGGCCACAAGGATCCAGAGCTGACGATGAGCCGGTGCTGATCCTGAGTGCGTTTTTTTGGATCCTGGTCATTTTGCTCGTCATAACGATTATTGTGAATTATATCTAGGTTCGGATGAACTCATGAATAAGATAGACTATTCCAGTGCCGAAGGCATTTTATTTACCGATCAATATGAACTGACCATGGCTCAGCTCTATTTTGACCAAAATCTGCATGAAAATGAAGCACAGTTTGATTATTTTTATCGGCACAATCCGGATTATGGTCACCATCAGGCCGGGTTTGCCGTTGCAGCGGGTCTGGAATGGCTGATTAAATGGCTTCATCATGCAACGTTCCAGGATAAAGAGCTCGATTTTTTGGCCCGGCAAAAGAGCCGGTCAGGTAAAGCGCTGTTTTCCGGAAAATTTTTGGATTATCTGCGCAAATATGGCGATTTCAAATCTCTGACCATCAAAGCCATCCCCGAGGGACGAGTGGTTCATCCCAATGTTCCTCTGGTCATCGTGCAAGGTCCGCTGATGATGGCTCAGATCCTCGAAACGCGGCTGTTGAACATCATGAATTACCAAACCCTCATCGCCACCAAAGCAGCAAGACTTTCTCTGGTGGCCAGTGATTCAGTGGTGCTGGAGTTCGGCGCCCGCCGCGGCGCTGACAAGGGCGCCAATGCCGGCGCTCGAGCAGCTCTGATTGGTGGAGCGGATTTTACCTCGAATACCGGAATCTCGCATACGCTGGGGTTGCCGCCCAAAGGAACTCATGCCCACAGTATGGTTCAGGCCTATTTGTCTCTGGGCATGAGTGAGCTGGATGCGTTTCGGGCTTATGCCGAGACTTATCCCGATGATTGTCTGCTTTTGGTCGATACCATCGATACGCTGAACAGTGGCGTACCCAATGCGATCACGGTCTTTGAGGAGCTGCGAGAAAAGGGGCACAAGCCAGTGGGCATTCGACTCGACTCCGGTGATCTTGCCTTCCTGGCCATTCAGGTCGAGTGCATGCTCGAAAAAGCCGGGTTCGCTGATGTCAGCATTGTGTTGTCCAACCAACTGGATGAAATGGTGATCTGGCAGATCCAGTCCCAGATTCGCAATGAAGCCAAAGAGTATGGGGTGGATGCAGAAAAATTGATCCGTAAGCTGATCTATGGGGTCGGGACTCGTTTGATCACGTCCAAGGGGTCTCCGGCACTCGGGGGAGTTTATAAGCTTGTCGCTCTCAAAGACGGCGGAGACTGGCAACCTGTGATCAAACTGTCTGAAAGTGCTGCAAAGATTCCTATCCCGGGCAACAAGCAGGTCTGGCGGCTCTATGACCAAAAACATCGGGCCATCGCTGATGTGATCGGCATGCATGATGAAAATCCGCAAAAAGAGGATGAAATGGATTTGCACCATCCATATGATGCAAATAAAAAAAGAATCGTGAAAACCAGGGATTTGAAAACCATCGAATCCTTGTTACAAACCGTATATAAACAGGGAATGAGTGACTATGATTGGCCGGTTTTATCCGATATGAGGGAGAAACTAAAGTCTGATGTGGAGAGGCTTTATCCCGGTGTACGCCGGCTCATTCAACCACATCGCTATCATGTCTCTCTGACCCGTAGAATGTTCCAAACAAAGGAACATCTCATTGAACAAGCACAATCGCAGTAAGGAGGATAATATTATGGCTACCCGTATTGCAAATGCTGAATGGCGTGGCAATCTCAAAGAAGGCAAAGGAATCATGAAGACCGAGAGCGGTGTTTTGGATGCATCTTATTCTTTCGGTACCCGGTTTGAAAATGCGCCGGGCACCAATCCGGATGAACTCATCGGTGCAGCCCATGCCGGCTGCTTTTCCATGGCTTTTGCCAATGAGCTGGATCAGGCCGGTCACACTCCCAAACGTGTCACCACAAAGGCTCAGGTGCAGTTGACTAAACAGGAAAAGGGATGGAAGATCACCGAGATTCTGCTACAAACCGAAGCCGACGTCCCCGGCATCGACGAAAAGCAGTTCAGCGACATTGCCAAAGGGGCCAAAGACAATTGTCCGGTCTCCCAGGCTCTGAAAGGTGTAGAAATCAAACTGGAAGCTAAACTGATCTGACATGGAAGGCAGGCTAGTTTCCTGAAATAGAGAAGCTGCTTTTCGTGTTTGGTTTTGTAACTGTTTATTTTTTGAAATCTTGATTAAAACGCAGAGCGTCAGAGAATTCAAAGACTCGCCGAGAAGGTTTAATCCTTTTCTGTGCTCCTTTGAATTCTACTGACCTATGCGTTCCTTTTTTTGTCAGAATTATAAAAAGGAGAAAGGCATGATCGAACGACGTTCGTTTTTGCAGACACTGGCTGCGGCGATGCCGGCCATGATGCTGCCCTGGCAGGCCTGCGATGGCAATGCACAGGACGGCAATGCCTCAGACCGGCTCGGTGAGCTCTTGCCGCAACGGCAATTGGGACGTACAAATATTCCGGTGACCATGCTGGGCGTGGGCGGATTTCATGTAGGCTGGACCACAGAAAAAGACGCACAGGCCGTGATCGAGACAGCGCTGGAAGGGGGCGTGCGCTTTTTCGATACGGCAGAATCGTATGCCAGGGGAGTTAGCGAGGAACGATACGGCAAGTACATCACCCCCAAATATCGAGATCAGGTTTTTATCATGACCAAAAGCACGGCCCGCGATGCTGAAACCGCACAACGTCATCTGGACGAATCTCTGCAGCGGCTCGATACCGATTATATCGACCTTTGGCAGGTACATTCGCTGCAGAATCCGGAAGACGTGGATAACCGCATCAACAACGGTGTGCTGGATGTGTTTATTCAAGCCAAACAATCGGGCAAGGTCAAATATATCGGTTTCACCGGACACAAGAATCCCTATGCCCACCTGAGAATGCTGGAGCAGACCGAATCCTCGGACCTTTTCGACACCTGTCAGATGCCGATCAGCGTTGTCGATGCTGCCAGTGAGCATAGTTTTACGCGATTGGTGCTGCCCAAACTGCAAGAACGCAGTATTGCACCATTGGCCATGAAAACCCTGGCCGATGGCCGCTTTTTTGCCAAAAAGGTGCGGCTGGAAGATATCCAGTGGGAAAGTGAAAATCCCGTGGTGCCCGATCATGTCACCCTGGAGCAGGCGATTCATTTTGCCTGGTCCATGCCCATCAGCGTGCTCATCACCGGCGCTGAAAACAGCGATCTCATGCAAGAAAAAATCGAGATGGCCAAATCCTTTGCAGCCCTGAATGAAGAGAAACGCCAGGCCCTGGTGACCAAGGTGGAAGACCTGGCCCGGGAGGGCAAGGTCGAGTATTATAAGGATGTGTGAACATTCAAGAGGCCTGACGAGTCTGATCAGGCCTCCTGTTCCTCTATTTTATGAGCATACACTTTGTCAAGCTCCTAACAGCACCTGCCTGTGCATCGATAAAATAAAGTCCGCTGGGTAAATCGCTGCCATCGAATTTCACTTGATATTCACCCGCTGCCCGATACTCTTTGAGCAGAGTGCTGATTTCCTGACCCAGGTGATTGTATATTCTCAGGGTTACCTGTTCATCCTCCATAAGCGTAAACCGGATCGTGGTTGTGGCATTGAAAGGATTAGGATAGGTTTGCACGATCAAGCCCAACCCTTCGGGTGTGGATTTTGGGGTTCTGTTAACATGGGTCTCTGTGTTGCCAAAGCCGATGATCTGGTTTCCTGCCTGAGCATAGAGCATGTGATTTGCCACAATGGGTTGGTAACGATAGCGGTAGGTATTGTCGTAGAACAGTTGTTCTCCGGTGGTAATGTCGAATCCGTATAATGCCCTTTCGGCAGCCGGAATCACATAGACCACTCCGTTGGCAATCACAGGAGCAAACACATACTTGCCCTGGAATGTGTGTTCCCAGATAAATTGTCCGGATGTTTTGTCCAGCGTAACCAGCTGGCCGTTGCCATTGACATCATTCCGTATGGTAAAGCACAATTTGTCGTCTGTGATCGCAAGTGAATTGCCACAGTTGACCTGCAGCGTATCACCGGGACGAACATGATGCCATTTCAAGTCCCATGTTTCTTTATTGTAAGCTAGAACGCTGTCATTCGACAGGGTATAAAAACACTGGTCATCCACGGTGATGCCGGCACACCCTCTTTCCGGGTGAGGTCTCGACCATTTTACCTCCCCGTTGGTTTTATCGAGAATGTGTATCTTGTAGCTTCCCACCAAATAAACATACTTTTCATCCACTGCCGGGGTGCCCTGAAAGGTCATGTCGCTGGACCAGATGGTCGAGCCATCACCGATGCGGATACAGTAGAGGCTGTCTGCGAGAATGAATGCCTGTTCGTCATCCAGGATGAGGTGTTTGGTATATAGAGAGCCTATCTCCTTGAACCAAACCGGTTCACCGTTGGTTTTGTCGAGTGCGTAAAGGCCTTTACCATATTGACCGCCGGCAAAACAAAGCTGGCCTGTTTGAGCGACCAAAAATGACATGCTTCCCCGTGATTCAGCCAGGGAAAAGGTCCACAAAGTATCTTTGGTTTCGACATTCAATACCTCCAGGCTGTTGGGAGTGCCTTGAATAGAGGCACACAAAATTTGCTCATAAAGAGAAAGATTGCTGATACTGCCTGCGGATGATTTGGGACGATAAGTGAACTTTTCTTCAAGCGGCGGATAAAGGAGTTTTTCCTGATCATTAAAAGAAGTTCGTTCCTTGCAATAGTTTAACATGACCCAGTTTTGGCTGAAAAGTGCTCCCACGCTGCAAAGAACGATCAGGATACACAGCCAGGCAAATTGGCAAACTCTAGAGTCCATAACAACCCCCTTTTTGGGTTTACGGGGTAAGCAAAAGATTCGAGTGTGAGATGAATCGAGTGTGGTTGTGGTTCAGATTTGGTGGCGTATACCCCATGATTATGAGATTGGGAATACTTAAAATAAAACTATATCGAAAAAATGCAAGATATTTTTGACCTCTTGGTTAAAATAGATAAATAACGACGCAGGGGCTGCAGAAAAATCGCAAAGATTGCAAAGAAAAAAGTATGATCCAACAGCCTCGGTGGGCTGTTTTTTTTGAGGGGTGTGAGCACAAAGGGGTCGCCATTTTCCAACTGTAAACTCGACATTTATTCTTTTCTGTGTTGGTTTTTTTGTCACTGCGATTTCGTATGTCAAAAGAACGCCTGCTCAATTTTTTATGTTTTCGATAAACCCTGTGCCGAGAAATGAATCCTTGCCGCATTACGATTGCTAACCCGCCATCATTTCCGTGGTTTCCGTGCATTCCGTGGTTTGTCTTTTTGTCAGAGCCCCCTTGATTAACCCCTTGGAAAACAAGATAAAAAATGTAAATTATACCCGTTCCCCATGGTTTTGCTTGCAACGCGATCCAGTCGTCAATATAAAAACTTGGAGATGACCTATGAAACGCCGTGATTTTCTCAAAGCCTCGCTGGCCGGCCAGGCGCTCTTGCTGGGCAGCCGTTGTATCCGATCCGGAGAAAAAGCCTCCTCACCGGATCCCGACAACGACCCGTGGAGCCTGGCACAGATGCGCCAGACCCTGGAGCAGGGCGATATGACCAGTGAAGCATGGACGCAAAAGCTTCTGACCCGCATTCAAGAGATCGATGCTGCGGGTCCGGCTCTGAACAGCATCATCGAACTCAATCCCGAGGCCCTAGATATCGCCCGTGAGCGGGACCAGGAGCGCCGCACCGGACAGATCCGTGGCCCCCTGCACGGCGTTCCTGTGGTCATCAAAGACAATATCGATACTGCCGATAGCATGAGCACCTCGGCCGGCTCTCTGGCTCTGGCCGCTCACCATGCGCAGGAGGACGCCTTTGTGGTGCAAAAGCTGCGACAGGCAGGTGCCGTGCTGCTGGCCAAGACCAACCTCAGCGAATGGGCCAATTTTCGTTCGACTCGTTCCACCAGCGGCTGGAGCGGCAGGGGAGGGCAGACGCGCAATCCGCATGTGCTGGACCGCAATCCCTGTGGCTCGAGCTCGGGTTCAGGTGTGGCTGTGGCGGCCGGACTCGCGCCGCTGGCCCTGGGCACTGAGACCGACGGCTCGGTGGTGTGCCCGTCCACCATCAACGGCATCGTGGGCATCAAGCCGACGCTGGGACTCGTCAGCCGCTCGGGCATCATCCCTATTGCCCATAGCCAGGATACTGCCGGACCCATGGCACGCACTGTGACCGATGCTGCCCTGCTGCTGGCGACGGTCATGGGACAGGATGCACGAGACCCGGCTACACGGGCCATTCCGGCGGATATGCCCACCGATTTTATGCCATTTTTGCAGCCCACGAGCCTCGAGGGCGCTCGCCTGGGCATTGCCCGCAATCTGCTGGACTTTCACCCCGAGGTGGATCGGCTTTTCGATGAGGCGGTCAATGACTTGGAACAAGCCGGCGCCACAGTCATCGACGACGCGAATATTGAAACCATCGGCGACATTGGCGATCCTGAATTCGAGGTGCTGCTGTACGAATTCAAGTCCGATCTCAACGCCTACCTGACCCGGGCCCGCGAGACCACACCCGGCATCCCGGCCGACCTGGAGGCGCTGATTCGGTTTAACGAAGAACAGTCTGATCAGGAAATGCCCTATTTCGGACAAGAGCTGTTTCACATGGCCCAGGAAAAAGGCCCTCTGACCGATCCGGCTTATCTCAAGGCACTAAAAGAGAGCAAGCGTTTGGCCGGACCCGAGGGCATCGATGCGACCCTGCAAAAACACAATCTCGACGCCATCATCGCCGCCACCGGATCTCCGGCGTGGCCCACAGATCTCATCAACGGCGATCACTTTACCGGCGGTTGCTCTACAGCCGCGGCTGTGGCCGGCTATCCGCATGTCACCGTGCCCATGGGCGCCATCCATCACCTGCCTGTGGGGCTCTCGTTCTTTTCCACGGCCTGGACCGACGCCCGGCTCATCGGCTATGCCTATGCGTTCGAGCAGCTGACCAGGCACCTCAAAACGCCGGCGTTTCGCCAGACAGCGATCTAGGGGGGCAGGGGAGGCCGATTTTTTATAGCGTCATGTCTGTAGCGGAAAGGCTGTGCGGCGATAGAGGGATTTTAACGCAGAGAATATAGAGAGGGAAAAGAGAGAAACGCAGAGAAAAAGAAAGAAAAATGTCAGGATCATCACCTCTTATCCGGCAAACCGGTTTTCATAGATTTTTCCCAGTGCGGCACTCTCGTTGCCGCGTTCGGGGATAGCGTCAAACGGAGCAAGCGTCCGGGCGCAGGGTGCCCATGCTGATCGTATGGTCGTGCCCTTTGGCCGGATCCTGGACACCCGGAAAAAAGATCGAAATTTTGCTTTTTTCCCTTGCAAAAAGGCGAATTATTTCGTATTGATATATAAGTAATGACCTTTACACCCATGACAGGCAGCTCAGGCGGTTCATATCGATAGAGTGGGGAAGATATGACAAACGATCAAGGTTCAGAGACAGGTTTATGAGATCTGTTTTTGAGCCTTTTTGTGTTTAGAGGTGATCGAGGGGACTTTGGACTGCGAGGCCTCCGCGGTTAAGGACGTGGGTATAGATCATTGTGCCCCAAAAGCTCCTGGATGGTCCGGATGTCATAACCATTTTCCAGGAGATGGGTGGCAAAAGAATGGCGCAGGGTATGGCACCCGGCGTGTTTTTGAATACCTGCTTGACGAATAGCTCTTTTGATCGCCTTTTGCATCACAGATTCATCCAGATGATGTCGGCGTCTGATTCCGGAGCGTGGATCTGTGGAAATCCGAGATGCGGGAAAGACATATTGCCATGCCCACTCTGCCGGAACGAACGCAGATCGCAATACCTCCCGGAGGTTTGTGATTGGACTGTAGAGGAGATTTAAATCTGTAAGGATATTTCTTTACACTGGCCTCCGGGAGGTTTACTCTCGAGGTCGCGGTTCTCAGCAAAAGGCGTCCCACCTCTTGCCGGGTCAGAACAACCGGCAGGTGGCGCGGTTTTTTGGCCCAATGGATATCCCTGAACTCGCCAGGCTCGATATGCAGTACGTTTTTAAAGAAATACAATTGCATTGAAAGCCTGATTTTGGGTAGAAGCTGCGACATGGGCATCGCATGCCAAGAACCTCCCGGAGGTTCAGATTATCTTAACGCTGGCCTCCGGGAGGTTCGTTATTGGGTATCCTAAACCTGATCGAGTAATCTTTTTTCGGCCATACCGGCCTCCTTGATCATACTTTTATGGTGTCTATTTGTTCACCTGAAAATATATAGATTTTTGTTTTATTGTCAATGTATTATTTCATCTGCCATATCAGTCATTCACCGGCTATGCAGGACCTGACCCGCGTATGGCTGATATGGCAGACGGATGAGAGTATAAAGTATTGTATTTAAATTGTTTGTATCGGCCTGATATCCTGATATCGGTGGATGGCGGGTCAATATCTATGTTAAATGAAGTAAAAACAAAAAAAAGAGGGTATTTTGAAACAGCCTTCTCATGAAATAGCTGATATTTTCAATCTCTACTGGACCGCATATAAACACGCTCACAACATTTCATCAGATCAGGCCAAGACGATCGGTGCCA
>WJME01000278.1 GCA_014728115.1 Candidatus Zhuqueibacterota bacterium
ATAGAGAGCATACGGGCACTGGTGCCCAATTCGAGGATCGGGAACAGATCGGTAAGATAATCGCGCAACACATTGCCGGTCACCGAGATGGTATCCAGGCCCTTTCGGATACGCTCCAAAGAAAAACGCATAGCCTCCTGGGGTTTCATGATACGGATATCCAGACCATCGGTATCCTCGTCTTTGAGATATGTTTGCACTTTATTGATGATTTCCTTATCATGTCCCCGGTTTTCATCCAGCCAAAACACAGCCGGAGCGCCGCTGGCTTTGGCCCGGCTCACTGCCAGCTTGACCCAGTCCCGTATAGGCTCGTCAAGCGTCTGGCACATGCGAAAAATATCGCCGTTTTCGACTGGTTGTTCCAGCAGCACATTGCCGCTATCATCGACCACCCGGATTCGGCCCTTAGCCGGAGCCTGGAAGGTCTTGTCATGTGAACCGTATTCCTCGGCTTTTTTGGCCATGAGACCGACATTGGCCACGCTGCCCATGGTCGCGGGATCGAACTGGCCGTTCTTTTGACAATCCTCTATGATTTCCTGATACATGGTTGCATAACTGCGGTCCGGAATCATGGCCAGGGTATCCTGCAGTTCGTCGTCGGCATTCCACATCTTGCCGCCGTCGCGCACGACATTGGGCATCGAGGCATCGATAATGATATTATTGGGCACATGCAGATTGGTGATGCCATGTCGCGAATCGACCATGGCCAGCGCCGGCAGATCCTGATAGACCGCATGAATATCTTTTTCGATCTCTGCTTTTTCTTCTTCAGGCAGTTTATCCAGTTTGCCGAGGATATCGGCCAAACCGTTATTGGGGTTGGCGCCGATTTTTTTGAGAGAATCTGCATGTTTGGCAAGCACATCTTTATAGTATACAGACACACAATGGCCGAACAAGATGGGATCAGAGACTTTCATCATGGTGGCTTTGAGGTGCAGGGATAACAAGACACCCTCTTTTTTGGCCTGATCGATTTGTTCGGCATAAAAATCCTGCAATGCCCGCACGTTCATGACAGCGGCATCGATGACCTCATCCCGGGTCAATGAGAGATCATCTCTGAGCACGGTGGTTCGGCCGTCCTGGGCAACAAACTCGATGCTGGCGGCACAGGCTTTGTCGAGGGTAACAGATTTTTCGCTGCCATAAAAATCCCCGCTGTCCATATGTGCCACCCGCGCTTTGGAACCGGTCTCGGGCCAGGGCTTCATCATTTTATGCGGATGTTTTTGCGCAAACTTTTTAACCGCCGGAGCCGGGCGGCGATCCGAATTGCCTTCGCGCAGCACCGGATTGACCGCAGAACCGAGCACCACGGCAAACCGTTTTGCCAGGGCTCGCTCTTTATCGGTTTTGGGTTCTTCGGGATAATCCGGCAGAGGATACCCCTTTTGCTGCAGCTCTTTGAGGGCATGTTGCAGCTGGGGTATGGATGCACTGATATTGGGCAATTTCAGGATATTGGCTTGCGGTGTTTTGGCCAGATCGCCCAGCAATGCAAGATAATCGGGGATGCGCTGTTCTTCGTTCAGGACATCCGGGAAATTGGCAATGATCCGTCCGGCCAGGGAAATGTCAGCGGTTTCGATTTCAATGCCTGTATTTTGGGTAAACGCACGAATCACGGGCAACAAGGCAAAGGTGGCCAGCGCCGGAGCTTCGTCGATTTTGGTCCATACAATTTTTGATGCTTTCATGTGTTTATCCGATTTAGAGTTCTGAGGTTATCTATCAATGGAAACATTCAGTTTTTAAGATATATTTTATATTCTTTTTATTCAAGGGAATAAATGGATGTTAAAAAGAGATACGACAGATTAAGAGGTTGCCGATGAGAAATTGAGAACCGCGAATGAACACGAATGAACGCAAAAAAAGAAAAACTTGCAATAGCCTGCATTCGCGTTCATTCGCGTGTTATTAAATGCGGTTCGATCTCATATGTTTCGCCAATAATCCACATGCGGAACATCTTTTGACGGATCGAGACGTCGCTCCCATTGCCGCAGCAGTCGACGATGCTCAGAAAGCTGGGAAGCATATGCAGAATTTACAGCCAGATTCTCTGTTTCACCCGGATCCTCTTGCATATCGAACAGCATTTCCATTGGATCGTCTTTGCAATGGATATATTTATAGCGCTGCGAACGAACCATGCGCTGGGTATTATCGACCAGCTCTGTAACCGTAAACGGCTGCTCCCGGTCAACCTGTTCGCTCATCATCTTGCGCAAACTCTGTCCCTTTATGCCTGCGGGCGCAGAAATACCGACATAATCACAAATCGTGGGCATAATATCGAGTCCCGACACCAGATGACGGTTATCCGTGACGTTTTCAGGAATCTCACCGGGCCAGGAGAAAATCAGGGGAACCCGGCTGGCCTCATCATAGGGAGAATGCTTGCGGACCATATGATGATGCGCCATCCCTTCACCATGATCCGAGGTAAAAACCACAAGGGTATCATTCAGATAGCCAAAATCCTCCAATGCCTGCAAAACCCGGCCTATTTCTGCATCCACAAAATCGATGTGGCGAAAATAACTCCAGCGATAATAACGCCACTGGTCATTGTCCCATTTACCGATGGCAGGATCGGTTCGTTCACGTCTTTCTCTAATGGCCTGAGGTTCATGTTCATCATAGCCGAAATTCAGCGGAAGGGGCGGCAACTCGTCCCGGATCGCCTCGTAACGCAAGTCGACCGGATTTTCAGTATTGAGCCGCAACCATTCACAAATATCATGCGGCTGCATAAACGAAGCGACCATAAAAAAGGGTTGTTCGGGATCATGGTTACGGATATAGCCTTCACAGGCCCTCGAGACAGCAATATCGCCATAATATCCCAGACCGCTGATCCCGGTATTGATCACCTTGAACCCGGGTATGAATTGCGTATAGGTAGCAGGGATATGCCACTTGCCGGCATACACTGATTCATAACCCGCTTTTTCAGACAACCATTGTCCCAGATTTGGAATATCATCTCTGATGGCACGACCATTCCTATACACCCCGGTTTCACAGGTGGTACGACCGGTAAAGATCGAGCTACGGGCCGGACTGCAGACAGGGTTGGTGCAATAAGAGTTCTGAAAAGCAACACCGGACTCTGCCAGTTTATCCATAGCCGGTGTATATACATACGGGCAGCCATTAGCCTGGATCGTATCCAGATGCTGTTGATCTGTGATGATCAGCAAAATATGTTTAGGTCGCTTTTTGGCGGGTGTTGCCCGTGCAATAGAAAAAGAAAGTGTAGACATGGCAGTTGTTGCAGCACCTGCAATTTTGACAAATTCTCGGCGGTTCATTCTATGGGCTCGTGGTCTCATCGTGTCCTCCTCTCATGGCGTTCGATTTGCTGAGCAAAAGCCATTTTTGCAGTCTCGACCGCATCATCATCCAGCCAATAGGTTTTGTTCATGCTGATCACAGCCAGTAAGCGATGCTGATCATCCAGCCAATATTCCCAGGGCAGATTTCCATCCCCTGTATGATCAAATCGATGCAAAACCAGGACTTTATCGTTAATGTTTTGTTCGATTTCACCTTTATAAACCAGGGTCTGCCGGGGTTTAAATACAGATAACCCTTCCAAAAGATGAAATCTCAAAGCGAAATCACGATCAAACGGAAAGTGGTGTACGGCTTCAAACAAGGTCCAATCCGAAGAAAGTGGCTGTTTTATATTGCGTGTGAATTGTTTGCCGTTTGTCTCGATAATCAAAGACTCTTTATCAATACGACCGGTTTCACGGATTCCTAATTCCGTTAGAGTCTGACCCTCTGAACCGATAAATTCACTCGTGAGATGCCATGAAACCGGACTTTTGAATTCATCATTTTGACACTCGACACTCGCTTTAATTCTGTTGAGAATTCCATAATCGTTGACGATCTCTTGATGGACATCGAGTAGGAATTGTCGATCCGTGAAATTGGATTTGCTCAATTTGAGCAAGCCCATCTCTTTATTTTGACTGTTGGGATGTTTTTTATATCCGTGACATCCCCAAACACGATAGGTCAGTGTCCACTCTGTTTGCAAATCATATTGTTTGAAAGACTGTGGAAATTGATCCAGTTCACCGATATCGTTCATGGTTTGTGGGCTCAGGGGGATTCCTACCCTGATTCGTTCTTGTTGAGGCATAATTGTCTCCCAATGATTTAGTTTCGTATTCCGGTTTCTTTGAACGGAATATGCTGAGGCAAGACTCCACTCCTGGCAGCCATGGCAGCGACGCGACCGGCGGCCTGTCCCATGGCCGCGGCATTGCCGGTGACGCGATAGCTGGAATGGGCGATAAAGTCGCCGCTGATACAGCGTCCGGCCATCATCAGACCGTTTACGTCTCTGGCTATAAGAGATCGCAGCGGAATATCATAGTCCTTGCTCCGGATGCCCTGGTTATAGCTCCTGATTTCATCCTCTTTTTGCACGGAATGCACATCCACACCAAAGGACACCCGGCAGACCGCATCCTCGAATTCGGCACCGCGAACCAGATCCTCTTTGGTCACGGTATACAGACCATGAATACGCCGGCCTTCGCGGATGCCGATCTGCTCTGCGGTTGCCACGAGCTGCACATTCTTCCAGGATCCGCCGAGAGACCTGAGACTCTTGATAATATGAAAGAGCTCTGCCCGGGCATGCATTGTGGCCTCTGTGACCTCGCCGGCATCAAAAGACGAATAGCCGTATTCATGATTGGCCATGAGCATAAACAAATCATCGTAAATGGGATATATCCCCGGTTTTTTATAAGAGGGACTGTATCCGCCCCGTTCGATTTCTTTTAACAATCTGGCTTTGGTCGCTGCGCCAGATTCGTCTTTGCGGCGGACAAAGGGTTCGATTTCGTCATAATACACACCGGTAATCAGGCCCAGCAGGCTCATGGGTTGGGCAGCCTGATCGCCGGGACGGCCAACCTCGTACCCGCACCCCGCCTGGGCCGCAACATCGCCGTCACCGGTACAGTCGATGATCACGCTGCCTTTCCAGGCCTGGCGGCCGGACTTGGATTCGGTGATGACCAGATCGACCTGACGGTTTTTCACCCTCGTGGCTCTGACAGCGGTATGCAGCAGGATATGCACACCGGCCTCCCTGCAGAGATCCTCGAGCAGCCATTTCATCATTTCCGCATCATAGGCAAAGGCCCTGTTGCCGCCGCGGTCAGGGAACCCGGCGTTCTCGTTTTCCAGCCGTTCATAGAGTTCTTTGACGAGTCCCCCCTTTTGATAGCCATCGAGGATCCAGCACAGCAATCCGGCCGTCCAGATACCGCCCAGGCAGCCCTGTGATTCGAGCAGCAGGGTCTTGGCACCGGAGCGGCCTGCCTCGATGGCTGCACAGACGCCTGCGGGTCCGGCACCACAGACAATGACATCAAATTCATCTCTTATTGGAATTTCTCTTTCAGGTTCAGTGATGGTATGCAGATCCGTGCTTGCTCCCCGAGAATGGATGGAAAATAATGAACCGATGGCACTGGTTTTGATAAATGTCCTTCTATTCATACATAGCTCCATTTTCATTTCATCTGAAGCACATATACATCCGAACGATCATCAAACTGGGCATTGTAGCTGATCCATTTGCCGTCATTGGACATCTGGCAGTGCGGGTGCCGGGTTTGAGCGCCTGGGGCATAGGTACTGTTGTGCTTGCCTATGAGTTCGATTCTGGGATTATCGTTGTTATCCCGGTCCTGCCAATGAATCCCGGAAATATATTCATAGGCCAGCAAATTGTCGATGATTATGATATTTTCAATGGCATGTGAACTGGCATGCCCGTAATATAGGTAAGGATAGACTTTTTCCCAAACGATATCCCCCGTTAAATCAGCTACTCCGATAAAATGTTCGCTGCCCCAGCCATCTTTATAGGGAGGTCGTTCGGCTTTAACCTTTTCTTTGTAAGGTCTGTCGTGAGAGGGGCCATGATAATAGATATATTTTCCATCTGCACTCCAGTTGGCATGCCAGGTAAACTTGCAGGTGTTGCGGGGCTGTATTTCTGTCAATTCGCCCGTATGGATATTCAGAATCCAGTCCCGCGAGGTTTTGCCATGATCACCGCCATGGCCAAATTTTGGCGGAAAATCACGATGAAAAACAATGAGCTCGGGATAAACCGGATTAGAAACGATATGCCCGCCTTTACAGGTCTCATCCCGGTAGATTTCGGTTCGCTCACCGGTTTGCATATCGAGTTTGAATAACGAAAAGCCCAGGGCTTTGTATGGATCTTTTATGTCCTTGTCTTGCCGGTAATTATAGCGATGGTCGTTTTTGGCAAAAACAAGATAACGACCGTCACAGGTTCCGGTTGCAGCCGAGTAATACGATTCCGGCTCAGTGGACTCGAACAGGATGGTTTTTTCCAGGGTCATGATGTCATACAATCGGGACTGTTCGCCTCCCAAAGAGACATAGTTGGTCTTGGGTATCATGAACAGACTCTGTCCCATAAACGGATATTCACTCCCCGGTGGAGCGGAATCGATCACCTTGCAATCCCCTGTTTCCACATTGGCACGCACCAACGCGGATCCGCTATCGGGATTCCAGGTATTGAAACAGAGATAGAGATCGTCCATAGAAAAACCGGCATTGATATGATAGGTCGGTTTTTGATTGAACTGGCGATATGAGGTCAATCTCCGTGTCAGCCTGCCCGTGGCCTGGTCGGGAAAGACAAATGATTCATTAAACTCTTCCCCCTTTTGTGGGATGCGATCACGTACCGGATCCACACGATAGCCGGCGTTTGCCTTTGACCGGAGCGCAAACGGTAAAAACACTGATCCGGCAAAAGTCGATTTCAACCAGGTGCGTCTTTTCATATTTTCAATAGCTCCCTGTTTTTAAAAGATGATCAGTTTAACCTAAATTATCCTCAAAAAACACCAGGTACTTGAGTTATTATTACCCGCCCGACCGTTTGACCAGTACTATACACAATATATGCAATCTGAGAGAGACATACTCAATACGGCTTGGGTACGACCCCGGTTTGCCTGGCCCAGGCCTGCCATTTTCCGGCCATGTCTTTGACACGGTCGGGAAACGTGGCGGCCAGGTTGGTCATCTCGGTGCGATCGGCCTCCAGATCATAGAGTTCCCACATGTCCAGCGGCAGCTCGTCGGTCTTGATCCAGGTGTGCGGATGGTCGTCGGCTTTGGAAACCAGTTTCCACTTGCCGATGCGGATGGCGCGATTGCCCTCGTGCTCCCAGTACAAAGCCTCTCGCGCGAGCGGTTGATCTGCAAAGGTGGGTACCAGGCTTTTGCCTTGCATGGGGCGAATGGACTCTCCATTATGCTCGGTGGGATAGGCAGCATTCGCCACATCCACACAGGTGGCCATGATATCGATGAGATGACCGGGCTGGTTGCGCAGGGCATTTTTTGCATCGATGCCGGCCGGCCAGTGCACGATAAGCGGTGTGGCAATACCGCCTTCGTGAATCCAGTGCTTATACATGCGAAACGGCGTATTCGAGGCATTGGCCCAACCGCCGGAATAGGCGATGTAGGTGTCGGCCGACCCCGGCATCACGCCTGTGCCCTGCCGCACCGGACGCCCGTCGCGCGTGTATTCCGGCACCATATGTTTTTGCAGCTCACCCGGCGCCATGGGCTTGCGCTCGTTTAATTGTTCTTCTGTATGGCGGGGATTCCACATGCCGATCATCTCGGCGCAGGCGCCATTGTCCTGCAGGAAAAAGATCAGGGTATTATCGAGCTCGCCCTTTTGCTCCAGGGCCTGGATGATCCGGCCGATACCCTGATCCATGCTGTCGATCATGGCAGCATAGACCTCCATGCAGCGGGCATGCCAATCGGGATGGTCCTCAAAGTCCCATTTATCCGCTTTGGCATCCGGGTCGGACAATGGCCAGTCGCCATCGACGAGTCCCATCTCGATCATGCGCTGATAGCGCTCCTGGCGCAGTTTGCTCCAGCCCTCATCATATTTGCCCCTGTACTTTTCGATATCCCGTTGCCGGGCATGCAAAGGCCAATGTGCAGCGGTATGGGCGACATAGATGAAAAAGGGGTTGTTCTGTTCGTGCTCCTCGATGTACTTGACCACCTGATCGTTGATGGCCTCGGTATAATAAAAGTCCTCTCCGGGAGCAATATACTCATTGCCTTCGGCCAGAGTATTGGGATCATAAAAACTGCCGGCCCCATGGATGGTGCCGAAAAAACGGTCGAATCCGCGCTGTAGCGGCCAATTGTGTTTACTCTCCAGCTTGCTGGGAGTGACATGCCATTTGCCGGACATGTAGGTGGCATAGCCGGCAGTCTTGAGCACCTGGGCGATGGTGACGCTGTGCATGCTCAGGTCGCCCTGATAGGCCTCGGTACCGCGATCATTCATCATGTGACCGACACCGGCCTGGTGCGGATAGAGTCCCGTCAGCAGCGACGCGCGCGTGGGACAACAGCGCGCTGTATTGTAAAACTGCAGATAACGCAAGCCATTGGCAGCCAGACGATCCAGATGGGGTGTGTCTACCTCGCTGCCATAGCAGCTAATATCGGAAAAGCCCATATCATCGGACATGATGAGAATGATGTTGGGACGCGTGCGAGTCGAACGGCAACCGGACAAGCCCATAGCAGCCGTTCCGGCAGCAGTCAGAGCCATGGTTTTTAGAAACTGACGACGATCGGGCTGGGTATGCATCATTCATTCTCCTTTTACAGATTGAAAATAAAAAGTTAAAAGGTAAAATTCAGCTCTTTGGATTTAATGACGTGTATTCGCAGTCAGGGCCATCTGGAAATCTCACGAACAGAAAGTAAATCATCACTCATCTAATAGATTGTGGTTTTACCAGAGACTGGCGTCCTGTTTAAAGGGCTCGAATTCGATGGGAACCGTTTTCAGAGCGGTGCGCGAGTGGCCGGTTGTTTCAAAAAGGATATTAAAATATTGTGGCCGGTACCCGATAGATTGATGCATCGCTTGTTCGAGAGTGTGCAATTTCTTGTCGTCCGTGATGATCTCCATCACTCCAGACATGCCGGAATGAAAAGCGCTGAAAATCATGATAATGGTATTGCCAGAGGGACCGGGAAACTTGCGAAGATAACAGTAATCGGTATGGTGGATTCCGGGCTCGCCCTCGAATGTCAGCACGATGGACGAATCCGAATTGGTGACAACAAGATCCTGATAATCCGACGTCCAGTGATATTTAAAGGCGATATCCTTGAATATATCGTTGAACAGATAGAGACTTCGGAAAGAGCCGATAAAAATGATATCGTTGGACAGCAAATTTGAAGATTGTAATAGCGATGATCCCTGAAATTCTATGGTCGTACGAGGTTTAAACAGCTTTAAAATCGAAGGAATAGGCCAGATCACCATTTTAGGGAAATAGAGATAAGGAGTTTTTGCAAAGACAAACGTATCGATTTGTCCCTGCACATAGGCATCGAATTCTGGAAATGTATTGACGAAATGCTTTCGAATGACAGATTGATCGCTACCTGCAGTTTGTGAAAAGAAAAACTCGTCTCCAAGCACGATCAATTTCTTGCGGTCAGAATGCACAACCTCTGACCAGAGTGCAGAGGTACCGAGCTTGACGGTTGAGTGATTTACGGTTCTTTCAAAAGAGACCAATTTATAGCTCAAAAAAATGATCACACCCAAAAGTGCAAAGATCACATAATAATACCATGAGATCGACCTCGATGGTACCGACGCATCGGCTGGTCCGTCTTTGATAAAAGAAACCCGATAGTGTCCTTTATCGATGATCATCTTGACGGGATCGTCTTTGCCCTCTGTTTCGTAATATCTTTCCAGTTTGCTGCGCAGGTTATGCATGGACACACGCACAATGGTATCGCCAGAGGAATCAAAATCAGAACGTCTATCAAACACATCCGAGGCGATATCGGTTTCGCGGGGAATTTCATCCTTGATTGACGATTCGACGAGGTAGGTGAGAAGTTTTTGATTTTTAGGCGAGTGAACAAAGCCCTCGCTCGCAAGGATGGAATTGAGAATCGATCGTTTTTGCTTGGCATCGATCATAGAGTGTAAAGTTTGTGATGGGTCAACCATCCTCAATATGAAAAATAATAAACTAAAATGCAAGCAATTAAAAGAGTCGTGATTTAACTCTGCTTAACAGCAATCCTTAACGGTTATTTTACCGTTATTCACTGGAATGTTTTCGTCTGCCATGTTATGTTTCTATCAATCATTTCAGACCACACACGGATAGGGCTTGTTGTGAAATACGATCCACAAAAGCCATTTTTGATCATCCCGATTGCCCACTATTATTCACATTCGTCCAGGCCAATCAAGGACCTGATTATAAAGGTATGGATTATTTTTTTCCTGTGATCATCAAGCAAAAGGAACCGGTTATGAATACCAGGATTTTGTGTGCCATTTCAGCCTTTATCAGTTTTTTGCTTGTTACGTCTGTGCTTTCTGCATCGAGACTTTTAACGGGCACAGTAACGGACGCCACCACCGGCGAAGGGCTTCCGGGCGCCAATGTCATGCTTGTGGGCACGAGCATGGGTGCTGCTACGAATTTAAAGGGAGAATACAGGATTGCCAATGTCCCTCCTGGCAGGCTCATGCTGCGTGCAACCTTTATCGGATACCAGACCGTTGAAAAAGAGGTGGTGGTGGAAGCTGTCGGGTCCACCCGTCTCGATATCGAGCTGGATTATGGAGCTGTGATCGAAGGCGAGAGCATCGTGATCACAGCCCAGGCCGAGGGCCAGCTGGAAGCGATCAATCAACAGCTGGCTGCCCGTTCCATCGTCAATGTGGTCTCTTCGGCGCGTATCCAGGAATTGCCGGATGCCAATGCAGCCGAATCCGTGGGGCGTCTTCCAGGTGTTGCCATATTGAGAAGCGGTGGTGAAGGCGAAAAAGTAGTGATTCGTGGCATGTCTCCACAGTATAACAATATCACCATCAATGGTGTCAAAATGGCAGCGACCGGCTCGGGGGACCGGTCTGCCAACCTGAGCATGATCTCCCCCTATATGCTGGAAGGAATCGAAGTCAGTAAAGCAGCCTTGCCCGATCAGGATGCTGATATAATAGGCGGAACCGTTAATTTCAGGGTCAAAGAAGCCGCAGAAGGGCTGCATTATGATGTCATTGCCCAGGGCGGATATAATGATATCAGCCAGTCACTCGGTGATTATAAATATGTGGGAACGATCAACAATCGCTTTGCCAATAACCGATTCGGACTTTATGCACAGATCGATGTAGAAGGCAGAGACCGCAGTTCGGATGAACTGGGTGCCAGCTACAAGTTGGAAAATCCCAAAGAAGGACAAGTCAATCAGGTCACGGTAAACAATTTGAACCTGAGGGCCATCCGCAGGGATAAAAACCGTTTTGGTGGTGCACTGGTCATGGACTATCGATTGCCCAATGGCTCGATCAATTTCACCAATTTTGCCAGCCATGTTAAAACTGAAATCATAAATCGCAGTGAGAGTTTTGCCATCAGCAACAACAATCATATCTATTCCACCAACAATTCCGATACCGAACTCACAATTATGACCAATGCCCTAACCTTTAGACAGAATTGGCGCACATTGCAACTGCATGTGGGGATCTCGAACGCATATTCAAAGAACACTACTCCTAAAAGCATTGAAATGAGCTTTCAAGAGGCAGCTGCATTTACCAGTGTGAGCAAGGCTGAAAAATCCAGACTGGAGGATATTCACAAATTTTCCAAAAATGATCTCACCAACACATTTATCGCTTTTCTCAATTCTAATGAGAATGACACTCATGAAAATGACCTTACCGGACAACTCGATGTGACCTATGATATAACCCCGTTCAATTGGCTGAGCGGCAATCTCAAGATGGGTGGAAAATATCGTCATAAATCACGCGCATATGACCATCAAGAAGTGTATGGCCCAATCAATTGGGGTGGTGAACAGCCCTTACGGGACAGAGTCCTCGCAGCATACCCTCAGATGCAGGATACGACTCCCCTGGGCACATTTCAGCTTCCCTATTCTCTATTTTTTGACAACGATTACTCGGATGACAACTTTTTCGATGGTAAATATACCATGGGGCCGGTAGCTGATGTAGAAATCCTGAACGGATCCAACGATGCCATCAAGGATCATGCATATAGCCATGCAACGAACAATAAAAAAGATGATTATGAGGGTACTGAAAATTATTCAGCCGGTTATATTATGAGCGAACTCAATATCAGCAGATGGTTTACGTTCATTCCAGGCGTACGTTATGAGCGTAATCGGACCGAATATACCGGGATAAGGGGAGACGCCACAGTCAGCCGAGGATTCGATCGCTATGATTACACCGATACGACCACAGTACGCATCATCGAGCACTGGCTGCCCATGGTCCATTTACGAACCAAACCCACCGACTGGTTTGACATCCGGCTGGCGTATACCCATACCCTGGCCAGACCCAATTACAATCACCTTATCCCCTCTTATACAATCAATAATGAAACCGTTTCCTGGAATAACTATAGACTCAAACCAGCCCTGTCCCGCAATATCGATGTATACGCTTCGTTTTACCAGAATCACGTGGGACTTTTTACAGCTGGAGGATTCTACAAAGAGATCGATGACCTGATTTTCGGAACCGGTAACCGTTCAATCATAGACCCTGCAGAATATGATCTTCCAGCCGGTGAAATAGGCAAAAGCATCAACTATGAGGTAAACAATCCCAATACGGTTACTGTCAAAGGAATCGAACTCGATTGGCAAACCACGTTTTGGTATCTGCCGGGAGTCCTGAAAGGACTGGTGCTCAATGTCAATTATACGCACGCAGAGTCCGAGGCAAAGTATCCCAGAACGATTATCGTCACCCAATACCTGACCCGCCCACCCTGGATTCAACAAACCAATATCGACACCAGCTATACAAACAGACTCATCAATCAGCCGGACGAGATCATCAATATGGCCCTGGGCTATGACTATAAACGATTTTCGTTTCGCATTTCCATGCTCTATCAATCCAATATATTCAAATCCAACAATTTCTGGCCGGAATTGCGAGGATATACCGACGATTATTTAAGATGGGATATTTCCCTCAAACAGGGGTTGCCCATCGATGGATTGATGTTTTTCATGAACCTGAACAACATTTCAAGTGCCGCAGATATAAATTTGAATGCAGGTACGGCCTTTCCAACGTCAGAACAGCACTATGGAATGACGATAGATATGGGGTTACGCTATCGGCTATAATGGCACAACAAATACAGGCTGAACCAGATCTCCGGAACGATTAGAACGTCCCGGGATCACAATTTATCATCCAAAGAGAGGAGAAAAAGCATGAGAAAAGAGTTGGGTATTATGGTGTTAGCAGTCATGATTCTGCTGGGTACCGGGTGGTCCCAGGCACCGGATGTCATGATCATTCCGCCTGTGGTCGATGGTCAAATGCTGGGTGTACTTGAGAACACGATCATGGGAGATACCACTGCAACAGGTGAACGTGTCAATCCCAATCGTATTTACCAGCTACAGCGGGGTGCTGTCTATTTTATGAATGGGCCGATCAACACCAGAGGGTATCATCTGCAGCTGGTGGCTCCGGATGATGACCCTGCAAATCCGGTTGCCCCACCGGTCATCGCTCCAGGTCTTCGTGAGGATGGCAGCAGCACGGGTCAGTTACTGCAGGCTGAAGGGGATGTAACCCTTAAAAATCTTTATATCATTCCCATGACCCCTACAGGTGCCCAGAAATGGAATATGATGCGCATCAACAAGGATAGTGTAAGAGTGGTTCTCGACAATTGTAATTATGAAATGTGTTCCGGACTTGGGTTGAATATCAGATCCCAGTGGACCAAGGTGTATATTACCAATTGTCATTATCGCAATATGGTCAACCAGGGCGGATTGTATAACGGCCGAAGCCTCGAGTTTAGCGAAAATCCGGTCGATACTCTGGTAATGATCAACAATACCTATTTTAATGGCAACTCATTTTTCTTTCAAATCCGTCTCAATCTCGTGAATTTCGCGCGCATAGAGCATAATACCATTGTCAATACGGTAAAATGGCCTTTTCAGTGGTCATGGCAAACCAATGCCATTTTTTCAAACAATCTATTTTATAACGCGCATTCCTATGGCGAAGCTGCGAGCGATCTGCCCGGACAGGATTTTGACGGCAATGTGTTCGGTATTATCAATGTCGACACCCTGACAATTGACCTGCTGGACAGATTCGGCGGTACAGAAGCAGACCGCAGAATCAAGGTGAACAACAATAACTGGTTCTATAGCTCAGAGGTCGAGAATTACTGGGCTTCTCTGGATACTGTTGAAGCTGAGCCATTTATGAATGTACGCACCCAGGCCATGTTCGATGACGATGCCAGCTATCCTTTCCTGGAAGAAAACAATACCATGAATATGGATCCCGGATTTTTGGAATTTGTAAATGAATCTTCTGCAAATCTGGTTTCCTGGATGATGGATCGCCGTAGCGGAGCCGATGCCTCGCTTTGGAATTGGGATCCGGACGGAGATAATTTTGGTGTCTTGCTCTGGCCATTGCCCGAGAACCTGAGCTATTCCACAGATTCCCCTCTTTTTACCGGTGCAGAGGGAGGATTCCCGGTGGGTGATCTGAACTGGTTCCCGGACAAAAAAGCAGAATGGGAAACCTATATCACAAGCGTCAAATTTGAAAAACCGGAAACCCTGCCCTCTGCTTATGAGCTGGAACAGAATTATCCGAATCCGTTCAATCCAACCACGACCATCCGCTACCATCTGCACAAGAGTGGAACGGTCGAGCTGCGCGTTTTCGATATTCTCGGCCGGCAGGTACAAACCCTGGTCAATGCCCAACAAATCGCCGGCACCTATACCGCAGAATTCAGCGGTCATGACCTGGCCAACGGCGTCTATATCTGCTCGCTATTGGTAAACGGTCAACAGGTTTCCAATATCCGGATGCTTTTGTTAAAATAAAGATGTTGTCCTTTCATTCACAGACTCCAGTCCGTTTCTGACCTGCTCTTCATCGGGCTGGAGTCTTTATGTACGCTCGTCTGTCACAACCCGCCACTGCTCTGGTTCTGGTCTGAAAAAGTTACAAGAAAATTGCAGGTTCAACGATCCACTGGTGGAATAGCAGAATGAATCCTGGTTTATCTTGTCGACGTCCCGGAAAAATCTTTTACTATCGATAAATCGTCAAACCACAAAAGCATGGTGATTTTGTTCGACAGGACAGCACAGGATCAATGGCCAAAAGGCGGTAAATTCGATGAAACCTTTAACTCTATTGGTTTTAGCCGGACTCGTTCACATATTTTCTCTAAATTGTGACCCCCAAAAATCGGCCTTGACGGACACACCGGACAATACATCTTGTAATCTGCGAGACGATCACGATCCACAACTGTTAAGGCAACTCATCGGTCAAACCGTCCTGTTGAGCTCTGCGACCCTCGAGGAGGAATGTCGCACGCAGGGCAAAAGCTATAAAGAGTTCTTTGAGCTATATCCTCCCGGTGGCATTTTGATCGATCATGAAAAAATATGGGAAAAAGACTCGTTACGTCAACTCGTCGTTGCTTATCGCCAGGCCGTGCCTTATCCCCTATTGATTTGCGCAGACCTTTCACGCGGCGCCGGATCTCTTGTCAAGGGATATACACGATTTCCCGGATTGACAGGAATTGCAGCTACCCAGTCTCCCAAACTGGCCTATGGTGCTGCCAAAGTCATGGCCTGGGAAGCGAAATCTGTCGGGATCGATTGGGTGCTCAATCCCCATGTCAATGTGATCCGGCCTTTTGCTCCCGGGGGCCCGAATGGTTTCACAGACGGTCTTTCAGATGATCCGTTGTTTACCCAGTGGTTTTTGAAAGAAATGATCGATGGTTACCAACATCATCACATTCTGGCTACAGCAAAAACGTCGGTTTATTTGCCTCAAACAGACGATCACATAAACGCCAAAAAGAGGTCCCCCCTGTTTGATTGGCAAGCAGATCAGGACATGATCTTGAACACGCTGATTAAAAGTGGGGTCTCGGCAATCATGATGGTACCTTTTGCAGACGAGAACAATATCATCACGTCGGAATCCCCGAGCGATGCAGACAGCGGTTGTCTGACCTCCCTGGCATCAAAACGGATCGTGAGCAGGTTAAAAAAAGAGAGGGGATTCAAAAGTGTGATCGTCAGAGGAGCTCTGGCAAATTCTATGGACAGTACAGAGTGCAAGGGGCAAATCGATATTGAATGGATAAAAAACGGGACAGACATGCTGCTCTGTCCCTCTCTGGATTATTATGATGCGATGGAACACGCGCTTAAAAATGGAACGATTAAAGAGGGACGCTTTAACGATGCACTGGAGCGGATTTCGTGCCTGAAGAAAAAGATAAACCTTGAACGGAAATATGCTGTTCTCCCTGAACTCAGTCGTGAACAACGGATATTCTCACAAACTCTGGCCAAAGAGATCTTGCTAAAGAGTCTTACCTTGATCAAAAACACTCCTCAGCTGATTCCCCTGTCGTCCAGAAACGTCGAATCGATTCTTTTGATCACAAACGCGGGACACGATCATGGGGATTTGATCTCGAAACTAGAGAAGCAAATTGAAAAAAAACAGCCAGTCTATAGTCATGATGAATTGACTCTGACCGAACTGTTTCATGTTGCTGAATCGGTGGATTTGATCTTGTACGCACTTTTTTCCGGGAATGAAATGTCCAAAGATTCTGCTTCGCTGTGGATCAACAAGATATTCCAGGCCAATCCCGGAAAAAGCATTGTAATTTCATTTGACGACCCGTTTCATTATCATCAATTCCAGAACGCTGCGGTTTATATCAACACGTTTAACACCGACCCCTGTGTTGCCAAACCTCTTGTGGATGCGCTTTATGGCAAGCTCTCTTTTCAGGGCCATTCACCTGTAAACCTTGAAAAAAAAATTAGAAAATAGCCCTTTATGGGATGCTAAAAGTCAGACGAAAGTTTTCATCATCTCGTCTCCTGCTATGGCCTGGTATTTCTATTACAATTTATTAAACCCATCCAGTGCAGCCACTTTATAGGCTTCGGCGAGAGTAGGATAGTTGAATACCGTATCCCTGAAATATTCCAGCGTGCCGTCCATGCTTAGCACGGCCTGGCCGATATGGATCAGTTCTGTGGCAGACTCGCCCACGATATGGATGCCCAGCAGCTTGAGAGAATCGGGATCGAACAAGATTTTCAGGTACCCCAGACTCACACCCAGAATTCCGCCTCTGGCCAATTCATCGAAACGGGCAGCGCCAAACTCGTAAGGAATTTTCTCTTGTGTAAGCTCTTGCTCTGTCTTGCCAATGATGGATATCTCTGGAATGGTATAGATGCCATAGGGGAGACATTTGGCACTGGTCCTCGCAGATTTTTTAAACATATAATTGCTGGCCAGCCGGCCCTGTTCGGTCGAAGTGGAGGCGAGCGCCGGAAAACCGATGACATCACCGGCCGCATAGATATGATCGATGGCTGTGCGAAATTTCTCATCGACATCGATGCGGCCACGCTTGTCGGTTTCAAGACCAATGACATCGAGATCCAGGGTGTCGGCATTGGTCTGGCGTCCTACCGCATAGAGCAGCGTCTGACCCCTCACTTTTTTGCCGCTTTCCAGATACACCACCACCCGATCCTGTTCATCCTTTTCAACATGCTGCACGGTTTCGCCCAGGCGAAAGGTGACATTGAGATTGCGGAGATGATAAACCAGTCGTTCTATGATTTCGGTATCCACAAAATCGAGCAAAGAGGTGCGTTTTTCGATCACCGTCACCTCGGTATTCAGGGCAGCGAACATGGAAGCGTATTCGAGTCCGATCACACCAGCGCCGACCACAATAAGCTCATCCGGAAGCTTTTGCAGATCCAGAATCTGATTCACATCGATGATCGAACGGTCATCAAAGGGAATATCGGGATCGCGAGCCGGACGCGTGCCGCAGGCAATGAGAATCTTTTCACCGTGCAGGGTGACCCGTTCTTTGCCGTCCGCATCCACGGCAATAGTATGCGGATCCAGGAAATGGGCACATCCAAAATACATATCGACATCATTGCGTTTGAGCTGATTGCGCACCACCTGCATTTCGCTTTTTTCCACCAGCTCTACACGGTCTTTGAGGTCCTTGTGGCTGATCTTTTCCTTGACCGCATAGTCTTTGCCGTAAAAGATACGCTGTTTCATACCGGACAAATAGAGAACCGCCTCGCGCAAGGTTTTGCTGGGGATGGTTCCGCCATGCAGCGACACCCCGCCAATCATGGATTTGCGATCGACGATCGCCACAGACTTGGCCAATTTCGAGGCGCCAATGGCTGCTTTTTGTCCGGCCGGACCCGAGCCAATGACAACAAGATCGTATTTCATAACAATTTCCCGTATGGTCTATTTTCGTTTTATGGAACGTTTTGAGAGGATTTAACCTTCCCGGGAAGAATGGGAAACCAGGAGCTGAAAGATAAGATCATGGCCTGGGCCATGAGGGTTGGACTGTTCGTAGACCTGGCAGGTTAGTAAAAACCTGCCAGGTCAGAACAGTTATGGGAGAGGAGAGAGCAACAGATCCACGCCGACAAACGACCGGAATCCGGGATGATCCACAAATCATGTACCGTTGTTTTGCAGAGCAGCTGAACTGATCTAAAAAGATATAATGCCAAAATACATCTATTTTGATTCTATTATTTTTTGGGATAAACAAGGTTTATCCCATTACTCTGCAAATCGATACCAGGTAATCTTTGAATCATCTGCTCATATTCATCATTTTGAAATTTTTGTGCGCCGATTCTCAAAAGGAAAACCATCTTTTCAAGGTCATCTTCCCAACCGCGAATCATCTGATAGGGCCACTCTTTTTCCTGGAGGGCAAAAGGGATTAAAAAATCCAGAGCTGCCTTTAGAGACCGGCCATCAGGGGTACGGAAGTGCCACAGATCCAGTCCGACATGTTCTGCGAGCAATGCCGCGCGAAACAGTCCCTGCAGATTAAGAGAACTATATGTAAAGGCCCGGGTTCGCGACAGCTCCAACGGTTGACTTCCGTCAGGTTCGATTTGGACAGCTATGCGTTTCTGTGGAACCTGGCCGAGTATCTCTTTTGCAACCCTTTTATTATTTACAAAAAGAGCTAAATGACTCGTCAAGATGTCATAAAATGTGCCGTGATTGTTTTTCTTTGATGCTTCATCCCTGCCATGGTCGCTATTCAACAACCAGTTCAAATAATTGCCAAACCATTTTTCCATGCCCTCTTGATCTTTTATTGTCCAGCTGCCAGAGAATTCAATCAAACCGATTGCATCAGCAATATGGGCAAAGCGTCGGCTATCGATAATACCTATTCCCCTTCCTTTTGTCCGGCCCGGGATAGCCTGACCATATTCCAGATGCGGATTCATATGGGTTTCCTCATCGAGAAACCAGGTTCGTAACAGCATACTGGCATGGGAAGCATAGGGTTGGTGATCGGTAAAATAATATGCCAAAGCCAGTGTCGAGACACTTGATGTCATTTTTGCCAATGGAATACGGTCATAGGCGTTGCGTTCCGGGTTCGTCAATCCGTCCCGGCGAACATAGGGCAATCCATCCTCAGTATCCGGATTAGGCCACCAGTAGGGGCCTATACTCATATAGTCGTGTTTATCTCCGCTGGGTGGTGTAAAAGGTTTATCCATAACAGACCAGGGACCGTTTGTCAGAGCACGATCAGCCTGTTTACGCAAGGAATCCAGCGCGAGTGATAACATTCTGTCTCCTGCGAAAATCTTTTTCTTGATTTCGGCGAGATCCTGCGAATCGTAAAGAAATACTCTGGGAGAGTATGGTTCGTCCTGTCCGCGGGCACCGGAAGGTAACAGGGTTAAAAGAACAACAAAGACAGAACATATCCATTTTAAATTTGTATATGGGTTTATTCGCTTTATTGATGGTTTATATGTCATCTAATTCGGCAGTGCTCCTTTCCATCCTTGCTTTAACAGCGTTTTCATCTCTTTCACCGCATCGGCATATTCGGCTTTATCAACGACATTGATATTTTCCTGGGGATCTATTTGACGATCGTACAACTCTTGTGCTTTGACCGTCCCTGATTTGACATGAACCCACTCTACATAGCGATATCGGTGTGTACGTACCGTATTTCCCATGATCAACTTTTCCGCATCCCGCCTGCTGCGCGGATACTGGCTAAACGCAGCTTCTTTCCATGGTTTATCTGCATCATCAAGGAGCGGAGTAAAGCTAACTCCCTCCAAATTATCGGGTGTTGGCAATCCGCATAAATCACTCAGGGTCGGGTAGATATCGACGAGCTCGACCAGCGCGTCAGATGTTTCACCCTCTGCCTTCATACCGGGGACATCTATAATCAACGGCACCCGGGTATCGACTTCAAAATTGGTGTGTTTGGCCCAGGCGCCGTGTTCACCTAGCTTCCAGCCATGATCACCCCAGAGTATAATGACAGTGTTTTCACGGAGTTCGAGTCGCTCCAGTTCATCAATTATCAAACCCAGACAATAATCGATATACGAAACACAGGCGTAATAGCCGTGGATCAGGCGTCTTGCTATCGTTTCATCCAGGTCTCCTTCTTTAATCTCATCAGGTGTATCTGTATAGCTCTCCAGTTCACCCATACCGTTCATACTGTATCGAGTATGCCCTTTTGGGAAAAACGGATTGTCCGCCAGCTCGATCTCATCCCTGGAATACAGGTCCCAGAATTTTTTCGGGGCATTAAATGGCAAATGCGGTTTGCGAAATCCTACAGCCAGGAAAAAGGGCTTGTCCGATTTTTTGCACTGTTGCAATTCCTCGACAGCCCGGTCTGCCAATTGCCCGTCACTGTACCCGTTATAAGGAACATCGGCCATTTCGGTTGCCGGACCTTTTGAGGCAGCAGGATCCTCGACAATCCAGTACCCGTACTGCTTTTTTTGTCGTTGTTGCAGCACGGCTTGTTGGGCTTGATCGGTGACATAGCCTCTCGTAAAAAAGTGATCCGAAGGCCGATACGGTTTTTTACTCCATCCATCCGGATCATCGTCACCATGATGATAAACTTTACCCAGTGAAATGGTCTCATAGCCATGCTGTTTGAAATGCTGTGGCAAGGTTAAATGATCCGGCAGTGCATCCGACACCCGGGGATAAAGACCAATGATGCCCGTAGAATCGTCCCGCAATCCGGTCAAAAGCGATGCTCTGGAGGCACCACAGGTCGCATGTTGGCAAAAAGCGCTTGTAAAAGCCATTCCGCTTTGGCTCAATTTATCCATATTCGGCGACTGGATTTGTGTCTCGCCATAGCAATTTAATTCGGGTCGCAGATCATCCACAGCAATAAACAGTACGTTCATTTTTTTCTTTGCATTTGGTGCAGAGGTCACCACACCCCGCAAGCCAAACAAAGCTGCGCTGCTAGCGGTCATTTTTAGAAATTGTCGACGATTAAAATGATTCATATTTAGCCTTTCAAAAATCTAGAGACCAGCGGACTCTGCCATTTCACTTTCTGTTGCAGAACAAAATTGGAATACCCATCATCATATTCTGCAATTCCAGTGAGTTAGGCTTTATCCCTTTTTTTTCTGTAAATATTTTTCCTTGTCCATCCATCTGGGAGGATATTTTTCAAGGGCTTTGAGTTCTTCCTGAATCCCCTCATCACCGATTCTTTGCATCCACGCATCCATTTTAGAGCTCAACTCTTTTTTCACAGACTGGAACTGATCCAGATCAGCCAGATTATTCTTTTCCTGGGGATCTTTTTGAATATCATACAACTCTTCATAGGGTTTGGTCCAACCATATTTGGGATGGGGAATTTCATGATTCAGATTGCGTATATACTTGTATTGCTTGTTTCGTACTGCCCGGATGGGATAGGGTGTTTTGTCACGTTTCCAATCTGCATTGCCAACGTTGACAGCAGTATAGCTGAAATAGAGTTCATCATGCAGAGGTGATGTGCCATTTAACAACCCGAGAAGAGACTTGCCTTCCAAATTTTCCGGCGGTGTGGCACCCGCAGCTTTGAACAGAGTGGGCAAAATATCCAGTGTTGTCACCAATTCGTGATTGACCGTCCCAGGTTTTACAAGACCCGGCCAACGCATGACAAACGGTATGTTTAATCCTGTATCATACAAGGTGTTTTTTGTTCGTGGCTTTTGTGCTTCGTTATCATTATTGTAGATGACAATCGTATTCTCTGTCAATCCGTATTTTTCCAGCAGTTGTAAATATTTACCAAATTCAAAATCCATATACCAGTTGGAAGCATTATAACCGGCAAGTCCGTTCGGCAATTCTTCCAGCTCCGGATCATGCGGAAGAGAAGCAGCATGAAAGATGCAAAACGGACGCGAATCATCAGAACTGATAAACTCTTCAACCTCGCCAAAGCGGGTCTTTTTGTGTCGGGAAGAATCATTCCATTCGTATTTTGGCGGCGGAGCGGCTGGTACTGTTTCCTCGGATTTATCAATCCGAAATTCCCATTCATACAAATCACTGGGTTTTTGAATACCGTCTTTTCCCACGATACAGGCACGATAGCCCAGTTCTTTCATATAATTGGGAAGAGATTTTACACCATCTTTGAACCCGGAATGGTTGGCGTGGGCACCGTTTTGTATGGGATACATCCCGGAAAGCAGGACACCCCTGTTTGGGGTACAAATGGAGGAAGGCGTGAAGCAATTTGTGAACCGTACGCCTTGCTCTGCCAGCATATCTATGTTGGGTGTATGACTGGGGTCTGCCCCATAACATCCCACACTGGACTTGTATTGATCATCAGCAAGATAGATCAACACATTGGGTCTTTTGGTTGCTGCTGTGCCATTTTTAAATCCTGTCATCGTCAACATGACACTGCCGGCGCCGGCTATTTTTAAAAATCTCCGTCGATTCATGTCTTGCATCTCAGACTCCTCCTAAATCCGTTTCAATCGGGTATCGAAACGTACTTTGTTTTAATATTATTATTCCGGATATAACGAAGCATAGTATTAATTACTTGCGGATGTTTTGAAGCAACGTTATCACCCTCGGGAATCGCTTTGTTGTCTTTAAAATCAAACAACTCTGTTTTGCTTCTGTCTTTGTAAATCACTGCTTTCCAGTATTTCATACTGACAAAATAATCAACATTCTCATATGCGGGACATTTACCTTTCAATTCCTGTTTAACAGGGTTATATTTGGCTTGATTTGCCAGATTGTGAAACTCGTTCGGGTCGTGTTGCACATCATACAATTCTTCGGAACCATCATAATATCGTGTATACCGCCATGTGTTGGTGCGGACCGTATGATTCCCCCGCCCAAAACTGGTGACCACATGATCGGAGAGTTTGGATTCCGAATCTCTTAAAAGCGGCACCAGGCTTTTACCGTCCAACTGATCATTTTGCGGGAAATGAATCAAATCCAAAACTGTCGGATAAATATCGACAAGCCCCACGGGGTGATCACAGGTCTGTCCGGCTTTATACTTTGTTTGACTATTTTTGGGGGGAACAATAATAAGTGGGGAATGTGTCGATCGCTCCCATCCGGTATACTTGCCCCAGTGTTCTTTTTCACCCAAATGCCAGCCGTGATCACTCCACAAAACGATGGTCGTATTTTCACGGTATGGACTGGCATCGAGCGCATCCAGAACCCGGCCGACCTGGGCGTCCACGAACGCGACACATGCCAGATAACAGGAAACCGCTTTACGCCATTGATTGTGCTCCACCACGATTTTGTGTGTGCCAGCCGTGTATTCCTTTAATGCCAGATCCCGCGCCACAGGGGGAAGGTCCGATAAATCATCTTTTCTAAT
This sequence comes from Candidatus Zhuqueibacterota bacterium, assembly GCA_014728115.1. Classification (GTDB taxonomy): domain Bacteria; phylum Zhuqueibacterota; class Zhuqueibacteria; order Residuimicrobiales; family Oceaniaggregativiventaceae; genus Oceaniaggregativivens. The sequence goes on from WJME01000278.1 coordinate 23,991, forward strand.
GTTGGGCAATTGTATCTGATCCGGTGGAAACATGTCAACATACTTTTGGGGAACATATAAAGGGATATGCGGCCGGTAAATCCCTACCCCGAGGAAAAAGGGGTTGTCTTGCTTTTGTTTTAATTTGTCAATGGCCCATTCTGCGGTCTGATAATCCCCCATTTCGCTGTCATCAACAGGTAGGCCACCCCAGTCAAATGAATCGATTCGTCTGCTTCCAGGATTACGTTCACGAGGCATATCATTTAACGGCAAGGTTACGTTTAATTTTCCGGGGCCGCGGTCGACCTTGCGTTTAATCATTGATTTATCAACTGAACCATTTAATTCTTTATCCGTATAAACAATTTCTTTATCAGTGAATGGCAGCCATTTTTCGTATTCAGGCCCATAATCTGTAAACATGTCGTCTATGGGGTATTGATTGATATTGCCATGCAACAATTTGCCGGCCCCATATGTATTGTATCCGGCCTTTCTCAAATCCTGAGGTAATGTTTTAAATTCACGGCCAATGGATTTAAAGGCGTTTTTATCTCCGTTTGAAAAATTCCCTGTTTTCCAGGGTTGCAGACCGGTAAAAATTGCTCCTCTCGAAGGGCCGCATACCGGAACGGCACAATGTGCGTTTCTGAAAAGCATGCCCTGGCTGGCAAGCCGGTCGATGTTCGGCGTCCTCGCCTGCGGATGGCCACCCAGACATCCGATCCAGTCATTCAGGTCATCAATAGTGATGAACAAAACATTGTTTCGCAAAGTATTCGTCTTTTGGGCAACTGTCACAGGGGCAACTGCAAGGGTAGATAGGAACATTGAAAATCTTTTCAGAAAATGTCTTCTTGAAATCGTCATTTAATTTTTCTATCCATTCACTGGTTATCGAATCAAAATCATTTTTCTCGTTGCACCAAAGTATCCGGATCGAATGCAATAAAAATAGACACCGGAAGACAATTCAGACGCATCAAATCGCACATTGTGAGTTCCTGCATCCAGATTGTCGCTGAGCAATTCAGCCACTTTATGGCCTAACACATCATAAACATCAAGGGTCGTATATCCAGATTTTTCCAATACAAAGGGGATCGTGGTAACAGGGTTGAATGGATTGGGGTAATTCGCTTCCAACCGGTATGTTAAGGGTGTTGCATGTTTGATCTCGATACCCGTCATTTCAGCAAATGTGACCGTTAATGCCTTGTCAGAATCCATCAACACACTATCCGGGTTGCTCGAGCCTGATAACTCTCCGCCCCAGGCACTGAAGGCCCAGTTATCTTCCGGAATTGCTGTAATTTTTACCATTGTGCTTTCCGGATAAGATCCACCCGGGGGGTCAAATTCAACTGTTCCGGAACCTGTTGTCCAAACGGCCAGATTATATCGAACCGGTGCCTTGAATTCAGCTGTAATTATTTTATCACGATCCATGATGATGGAAACAGGATTTTCCATCCCCTGCAAATCTCCTCCCCAGCCGACAAACGTATTGTCTTCATCGGGCATGGCCGTCAACTTTACACGGGTTCCCATGTCATAGACCCCACCAGCAGGATCCAAAGCCACCTCTCCCTTACCGTCCCCGCTTTTATTTACAGCGAGAATGACTGGCAAAGCTGTATTTTCAAACCATAAAGGACCTACCTCTTTTTCTGTCAAGGGTTGGCGAAACCCACTGCCCAATTCATCAGCACCGACATCCTTTTTCTCATCCCGGATGATGCCATCAATGTCTTCCGTCACCTCCGGATAGTCACCTATACCGGCATCGACAGCCGGACTGGATTCTGATATCTGGTACCAGCCATTTAAAAGGGTTAGTTCAGGATCAGTGACACTATACCCGGACTCTGGCACATTCCCCAAATGATCACCATTCAGAATATTCCCTTGCCAAAACGGATTTTTTTCGGGATAATTCGGATCCAAAACATAACAAACAGCCTCATCATTCATGGATATAATATTATTGGCAAAAATATTGTCTTTTGGTGCCAGCCGGATTGCATCATCCAGATCTAAAAATCCGGAATAGACTCCCTGCTCACAATTCACAATGGTATTATGGGCAATCAGAGTACTGTCCGCACGGACATGGCCCCCTTCTCCGGGGATATAATCAGAATGATCCATCCCTGTATATAGGATAATCGCGCTTCGCTGCCCATCTCCTGCCAAATCCTGAAAATAGTTGTTTATGATCTTGTGTCCACGATGCATGATTCGTATGCCGCCGGTATTAGGTATATTGTTACCAAAGAAATAATTGCCTTCAACAATGCAATGCGTTCCTTGTCGCAAGGTAAACGTTCCCTGACACTCTACAAACGTATTATATCGATAAATATTGTTCAGGCACTTATTGGACACAATTTCCATTTCACCATTGCAGCGATAAAAATAGTTATATTCGGCGATAATATTGCCTTTCAGATCAGAATAGGCTCCGGATGAAACCTTTAACGATTCATATCCATTGCCATTCCCTTCCGGTTTGTGTGCGAAATGGTTATGGTCGATACGATGATAACCATAGGGAGCTTTTCGAAACCTGACAAGCACTGTGACACCACTGTGTCTTTTACCGCTGAAATAACAATGGTCTAAACGATTTTTAAATCCGTTTATTATTATCCAATGATAGCGGGTAGCTTTATTTGGAGGATTAAATTCAGAGACCTGAGTGTTCGTAACACGACAGTGCTGACTGTCGTTATCGAATTCAATCGCATTGTCGGTATTATAGCCACCGACAAATCGCAGACCGTCGACCTTTAAATACGATCCGTCAATTTCCAGTCGTGAATTCCCATTGAGCACAACATGGCCAGGAGTTTTTGCACGCAAGACAATAGAATCTCCCGCCACTCCATGGCCCCTAAAATTAATCTCCTGATCCACCCAGGATCCATCGATCATGGTTAAGGTGTCGCCGGGTAAAGCGCCTGACATTGCATCATCAATGTCTTGAGCACTGCTAACCATGTATTCTGTAGCGAAAACGGTGGTATTGATGATTACGATTAAAACGCATGACAATATTTTCATTTGATCTCCTGGCGATACACTTAACGCATCAATATCATTTTTCGAATGGCTAAAAAATCACCGGATCGAATTTCATAAAAATATACTCCGGAGGTCAATTCAGACGCATCAAATTGTACTGTATGAGATCCAGCATCCAGATTACCTTTGATCAGTTCAGCCACTTTATGGCCTAAAACATCATAAACATCGAGGGTTGTATATCCGGTTTTTTTTAATTCAAACGGGATCGTCGTGACAGGATTGAATGGATTGGGATAATTCGCTCCCAACCGGTACGTTAAGGATTCTTGATTGCTCTCGATACCTGTCAATTCTTTAAAGGTTGCTATTAATGACTTGTCAGAATCCATCATAATGCTATCCGGATTGTTGGAGCCGGACAAGACACCACCCCATTGACTGAATCCCCAATTGTCATCAGGTATTGCCGTAACTTTGACCATAGTGTTTTCTGCATAAGAGCCGCCAGGCGGTTCAAACTCTACAGATCCGGATCCCATGTTCCATACCGCCAAGGTATAGCGAAGAGGTGGATCAAAATGAGCCCGGATCGTGATGCTTTTATCCATGATCACTATGATCGAATCCTCTGTACTTTCTATATCACCTTCCCATCCCACAAACATATGTCCTGTATCCGGAACTGCCGTTAACGTGACAGCTGTCCCGGCCTCATAAATATCTCCGGGGGGATCGATCAACACCTCTCCTGTTCCATAGCCCTCTAACGTGACTGTCAATATCCGAGGCAAATCATCCTCATCCGGAAGGTTTGCATCACGTCTCCAGGCCGGTCCGACATCTGCCGGAGTCAAGGGTTGACGCGGACCGCTGCCCAACTCATCCGCTCCGATATCTTTATGGTCGTCACGAAGTATACCGTCAATATCTTCCAGCACATCCGAAAACTCACCCACACCGGCATCCACAGCCGGACTGGTTGCAGTTATCTGATACCAGTCATTTAACAGGGCGAGCATCGGATCATTCACCATATAGCCTGAATCAGGGACATCACCCAAATTAGCGCCATGAAACAGGTTGCCTTGCCAAATTTGATTCGTTCCTGCATGACTTTTATCGATATAGCAGGGTGCCATGTCATCCATGGTGATAATGTTATTTGCAATAACATTATCTTTTGATGGAAGATAATAAGGATCATCAATATCTCCGGCCCCTGAATGGATGCCTGCCGCACAATTCACAATAGTATTATGAGCAATAAGCATGCTGTCAGCGCGGACATGACCCCCTAAACCAACGACATATTCCGAATGATCAATCCCGGCATGAAGATAAAAAGCACTGCGTCCGCCCGTACCGCCCAAATCCTGAAAATAATTATTAATGATCTTGTGACCACGCTGCGTGATGCGGATACCACCGGTACCGGACACATTATTGCCGAAAAAATAATTGCCCTGGACCATGCAATACATTCCCTGACGCATGGTCACGCTCCCCTTGCACTCGACAAAGGTATTGTAACGATATATATTATTATAACACTTGTTCGAAATTATCTCTGCTTCACCGCTGCACCTGTAAAAATAATTATATTCGGCAATAACATGACCATCCAAATCAGAATAAGCTCCGGATGCCACCTTTAATGTTTCATATCCATTTCCATCCCCTTCCGGTTTGTCCGCAAAATGGTTGTGATCGATTCTGTGATAGCCATACGGTGCCGTGGATAATGATACATGCACAGTGACTCCACTATGTCGTTGTCCGGAAAAATAACAATGATCCAACCGGTGATGTGAACCATTTATCTTAATCCAGTGATAACGTATGGTTGCGTTGGGAGGATTAAACTCTGAAACCATCGTATTCGTGACCCGACAATGTTGACTGTCATTGTCAAATGTAATTGCACTGCTGCCATTATAACCGCCAACAAATCGCAATCCGTCGACCTTTAAATAGGTCCCGCCAATGCTGAGATTCGATCTGCCGTTTAAAAACACATGACCCGGTTTTTCCGCCCGCAGGACAATCGAGTCACCCTTTGCTCCATTGCCATGAAAATCAATAAGCTGATCTGTCCATACCCCTGCCACCATGGTCAAGGTATCGCCGGGTTGGGCCGTGTTCATGATCCGTTCTATCTCTTTTGCATTTGATACATGATATTCACTGGCAAATGAAATAGAACTCGATATCAAAAGAATCACGAAAACCAATCTTTTCACAGTTACTCCATATTTTGTAAGGGTAAGACAGACCATTTCACAGAGTAAAAATCATGAATTATTCACCGACCGCTGGAACAAATTCAGACAAATCAGCCACAAACACTTTACGAGTCCCGTCCTGAACACCATTAATCGCGACATGGGTATGAGTACGTGAATCCCATGCCGGATGAAGGTCTACTCGCATTTCATTTGCCTCGGAAGGATCATCTTCGAACATCGGAGTTGCCGCTTTCATACGGACCAGGGTTTCCTTTTCATTTGTTTTCAGATCGACCAACCACAATGGCGCGGTATCATCTCCATAAGCGACGGGTTCATTGGGATACGCATCCGTCATGAGAAATTTCCCGCTCGGATGTAAACTGTTATGACCGCGGTTTGCCGGCACCGGAGTAATGGGTTTGCGGTCTGTGCCGTCATACTTTGCCCCGATAAACAGTAATCCTTTGCCATCGACAAACAGATTCATCATGACATGTTGCCCATCCGGCTGCCAGTTTGGATGATTGCCGCCTTTATCGGCCCACTCTGATGCGGGGATGGCGACATGAATATCCTTACCTTCACGAGTCATGGTCACCAACATGGGTTTACGCTTTTTGTCATTCTCGGGCATATACCGTAATACGAGCATAATGCGATCGCTCTGGGCATTCCATTTTGTATGAAAACCATAAAAATCACCCTTGCCATATCGGCTGACATTTATTTCAGGGGTTGCTTTTTCTACAATGTCTTTATAGGAGGCAATCATGCGGGACTCGCCGGTTATGGTATTGGTCACAAAGACGCCGTCATTATCGACAACACCCTTGTTTACCGGCACATATTCCTCCGGAACAATGACACCATAACCGGCCTGGGTGGCGCCGATTCGGCGCAGGCACGTGCTTACAGCCCATTTACCATCCGGAGAAACCATGTATACGGTTCCATCCAGTTTCATTTTCTCACCGGTTAAAGGATTCATTTTCACACCAAAGGGCATCCATGTGGTCGTATCGACATCATTAAAAAACAACTGGGTATCATCAGCGCCCCATTGAACCTGAGCGCTCAACTGGGTATCCCATCCCCGGGTTTTAGCGATGATTTTTTGCTCACCGGTCATCAGATCCACCAGGACTATTTCTGCTATCTCTCCGGGGTTTGGCGGATGATCTTCACGTGAAAGCCGGGTTAATCCGAGATACCGGCCAGACGGACTAAAGGGAGAAGAACTATGGAACCGATGGATACACCGATCCAAATCCGGTGTGACACACCAAATTGGAACCTTGGGATCATATTTTGTATATCTCGGAAAAACGTCGTCCAAATTATAGTCCAAACTCTCCTGGTCGCCATTACCGGAATTGCATCCGAGCAGGCCCATCAGTCCCATTCCACCCAGGCCTGCGATGGATTTTTTCAAAAATACCCGGCGTGTATCAATCCTCGATGTCTTCATATTACTACCCTATTTTTATATACGCTGCAATAGTTAATAAACTATTTTCGTCTGATGATTTAATTATCTCATCAAAATCATTTTCTTAGTTGAGGAAAAACGACCGGACCGGATCTCATAAAAGTATACTCCGGAGGCCAATTCGGTAGCGTCAAACCTTGCTTTGTGATACCCCTTATCCAGATTTTCTTCGATCAATTCAGCAACTTTGTGGCCCAAAACATCATAGACGTAAAGTGTGGTGAATCCTGACTCTTTTAGTGCAAACGGTATTGTGGTAACCGGATTGAATGGATTTGGATAATTCGCATCCAACCGGTAGAACAGAGGTTCGGTAAGGTTTCTGGCAACATCCATGGTTTGTGAAAACGTTGCGGTTATTGCCTTGTCAGAATCCATCCACAAGCTGTCGGGATTACTGTTGCCGGTTAAGGCTCCTCCCCACTGACTAAATGACCATCCTTCGGCAGGCTCTGCCGATATATAGACCATCGTGCCTTGCGGATAGGTGCCTCCCGGCGGATCGAAAACAATTTCACCTTCTCCCACGTTCCAGACGCTTACCTGAAAAGTCACGGGCGGCGTGAATACGGCATTGACGATTTTATTGGAATCCATGACAACAGTGACTGGATTATCAGACCTGTTGATATCACCTTTCCATCCCTCAAACTGATTGTCCGTATCGGGAATAGCAGTTAACGTGACCACAGTACCTTTTGAATAAATACCTTCAGGAGGATCAAGCGTAACGGTACCTGAGCCTCCCCCCGTTTTTCTGATGGCCAGAGCCACAGGCAAATCAGGTTTATTGATCCATTCCGGCCCTACATCAGCACGGGTCAATGGACGGTTAAGAATCGGTGCTTCGGATAACTCGTCCGCACCAATATCAGGATGGCCATCATTGCGGGGTTGCTGGTCCATATCAAACGCATTGCCAGGATACTCTCCAACCGCCGAATTGATTGCGGGACTGTTGCTGCCGGGGCGCCACAGGCCATTTGCATCCTGTGTCAACCCGGGATCAACCGTATCGATACCTGTGGAAAAAGCAATACCGATGGGCGTACCATACATGATATTCCCCTCATATTCCATGCCGGTTACTTTTTCACGATAATGAATGACCTGACCATCAGGATGATATGCAAGATTATTGGCAAAGGTCAAATTTCTGGGAGGGACCACCCTCCCGGAACCGCTGCTTCGACCAACACCCACCTCGACAGAATATTTGCAGTTGACCATCGTATTAAAGGCGGCCAATACATTTTCTACTTCCGGAATTCCTTCTTGTGCGGTCATATAGGACAACGCACCTCGCCATTCATTATCCCCATTCAGATTTTCAAAATAATTGTTGGTAATGACATGATCTTTGCTGTACATACGAATGCCACCCGTACCGTGTTTATGATTGCCGATAAAAAAGTTGGCATAGATGCGGTTTCCGACATTCTTGCGGCAGGTGAGCGAGCCTATGCTCTCTAGAAAGGTATTTCTGCGAAGATCATTGTCGCCGGCTTTGAGCGAAATAATTTCCCCCTCTCCATCGCAATGATAAAAAAGGTTATCCTCGACAATCGTTTTTCCGGCAGCGATTTCAGGCCCCTGAATACGTATCGTTTCCCAGCCATTTCCGGTTTTCCCGGGTGGGATATCACCAAAATAATTGTGATCAATACGCGAATAACTGGGGCCATCATCGGGTACGACTATTTTCAATAATGCATCCTGATGATTTTTACCGCTGAAATAGCAATGATCTATTCTGTGGTGTGTGCCCTTGGCTCTGACCCATTTGTAAAACAGTCCCCAATCATCGGGATTGCAATTGACCATTGCCGTGTTGGTGAGCCTGCATCGATAGGAATGGCTGCCAAAATCAATAATATGTACTTTGTACTCTGTCATATAGGCATTGAGAAAATAGAGCCCCTCAACAATCAGGTCATGACCCTCAATTTTCAATCTCGATCGTCCTGTGATGATAACATGCCCAGGGGTTTCAGCCCGTAGAAGAATGGGATTGTTTTCGGATCCAGATGCATCGAATTCGATTTCCTGGTCACTCCACAGACCATTGACCATGGTTAGCGTATCACCCGGATTTACCTTTGCCATTGCCATATCTATTTCAGTTGAATTCCTGACTCGGTATTCACGAGAATACATTGGGGAACTGGTCAGCATCAACATTGAAAAGAGTAATACCCATCCCTGTAACTTCATTGAAATGTTTCCTTTATCCTAAAGAACAGATGGAGGACACCTGTATAATGTCCTCCATCTGCAGCATCTATAAGAACAATACCCGTCTGTCAGCCTGGCTATTTCAACAGGACCATTTTGCGGGTCAGGCTTTGGCCATCGATCTCGATTCGGTAAAAATAGGTTCCGGTTGCAACATTCGAGGCATCCCATGTGACACTGTATTGTCCTGCCTGATGTTGACCGCTCGCAAGAGTGGTCACCCAGGCACCGGTCAGATCAAAAATCTGTATTTTGACATTGGATTTTTGTTCAAGGGAATAGTCAATTGTCGTTGTCGGATTGAAAGGATTGGGATAGTTTTGAGACAATGCAAAATCAAAAGGAGCCGAGGTATTGTTCTTCGCCACGGATGTAGCATTGGTCGCCCAGCGCAAGTCTCCGAGAGCACCGCCATCATGTGCTTTACCATAAGCGGGTGAACCTTCCATCAGCGTAAAATCATGATTTTCTGCATCGGCGAACATGGGATCAAAGTTCCAGATCGTTTCCGTATCCGGTGTACCGGGATCACCGCCTGTATCACGTCCAGGAGCTATTTCAAATGCATTCTCGAGTATGAATTGCCAGCTATCTACGTCCTCAGGAATTTCTTCCATTGCATAAGCAACATTATATGCATTTATATGACTGATACTTGAACTTTCCTTCTCAATCGGAATGATATTGTTACTTTTCGCGGCAAGAGTTGTGTCAGGGCTGGCGGTAATAATATTTCTCACAACGGTCGCATCACAGTCATTCGATCTTATCAGTTGTTGATATGAATTATAAAACGTAAGATTCTCAAGAATGATTTTAGTGGATGGGGTTGCAGAATCTCCATCACATTTCACAGTCACTAATCCTTGGACTTTGGGACCAGTACCGGCATTGATGAAGGTAGTATTCCTGACAATGAGAGAATCTGCCGGGCTAAACACACCATCTCTGCCCCTTCCCTTCTGTGCTACAATGACTTCATCAGAATTGTTCATAAAGGTACAGTTTTCAATTCGTATCGTACCCGCCGTGCCATAATCACGAACTCTGATAAAAGTACCTTTTTTGTCTGTTTCAGGATCGCCATTTTGATAACTGTAGCTAAAATCACAATCTTCGATGATCAGATTGGGCAGGATTGATCTGTCTGCTTCATCGTTTCTGAGTATTGCAATCATGTCTTTGTTATCAAAAGGATTTAAAGATCCATCCGCAAATCTGCCGTCAAATTTGATGCCTTGCAATTTTAAGGTGATGCTTTCCGAAAGGAGACTCTCATCAATTTCCAAAAAGTTATCAATTGTATCACCCGGAATAATCGTGGGCTTTTCCAGCAGTCCTTCTTTGGCGCGAATGGTCAAATTAGTCGTCACAGAGTCGGACGCATTCAAGGTATAAACCCCACCGTCGGTCGTCAATTCAATGATCAGATCGTCAGTTGCGCCTGAATTCGCAAAGACTAATGCAGCAGTCAGGTTGGCATTTTCATCTGCACCTTCCTCAACGGAAATCACGGTTTGTGAAAACCCTGATATTGAAAACAATACAATGCATAAAATCGTTAACATACTCTTGATTCTCATGAGAACCTCCAAGTCTTGTAAAGTGAAAATAAATCCATTTATTGTAAACTTTTTTCCCATATCCTCCTTTCCGGTTATCAACTTGAATAACTATTGAGTTATATTATAGAATAATGGTATATCCCAGCAAGATCCTGTCATACGTTTCCAGGACATAGTTTGTATTGCTCAGGTAAGAATCGTAATATTTAAGCCTGCGGATCTCATAACCGGCATTCAATCGGCCATAAAATACCCCGAGGCTGATGCCAACGGTATAGCAATCTGCAACAGGGCCACGATCCTTTATGGCAGCACCATCCGGAACAAAGACCTGCGGCAGATAGCGATATCCGGCCAACAGAGATATCCAGTCCCAGGGGGTATATTCCACGCCGACACTCCAAATCCTTTGATCCACCCAGCCTCGGTGTGTTGAATCTTCCTGAGCGAAATTAAACTCTGCCTTGCTATAGCTGGTATTGCTCAGATCGAGGGCGATTCTGAAGGACTTTATCGGGGCAATGCTCAATCCGGCAGCATAGGATAGAGGGACGGTAAATTCATCTTGTCCGGATCGAGTATTTTCATCGATAGTTGACGTTGTTTGGGTAACCGTGGTAGCATTCCAATCCCGTTTCAACGTATATTCAGGACTAAAATTGAACCCGATACTGATGCGTTCAGATTCAAACAATACTCCTAATTTCAATTTCGTGGCACTAAATTCCGACGTCCCGGTAGTATGCGTTGCCAGAGTATCATAAGAAAACCGGAATGAATTTGCCTCAACCAGATCAAAGTACCCGATTCTGCTCAATCCCTGTGCATCCTCGGTTTCTCCTGAAAAACTGCTCATAGAGAGTCCCAGTTTGACATATTGATTCAATTGAGTCGCCAACCCCAGAGTCATATTCCATATCTTTCCGGTTCTCTCACGTTCATAATCCGACCAATACATTCGGGTACTGTCTATCGGGTCAACCACACGCTCAAAAAGCCCCTCATAGGGAGTATATCCGGGATGGGGGAACAGGTGGGTATGATTTCTGTCATAGTCCCATACCTGATATTTCTTACTATAGGCAGCAGAAACAACAACAGGCTTTTCGAGAAGATTCAATGGCACCGCGAGTGCGACATGGTTGAGATCAATATCATTTTCATCCCTCTGCCAATCCGCAGCTTTTTCACTATAAAAATCTTCAGACAATACAGGCTCAATGACCCCCAGAGTTGTATCTTCTAAAAACGCTTCATAGTCATACATCCCGTTATGCTCTGGTTTGGGGAC
>WJME01000279.1 GCA_014728115.1 Candidatus Zhuqueibacterota bacterium
ATGAGCAGATCGTTCAACTCCCGGGTGAACCCGCCTCTGACCTGGCGTCTCTGATCCGAACGCAAGCAGAGCAGAACGGATTTCAGGGGGAGATTCGATTCGACGGGGTGGAATCAAAATTCACCTATGCCAGAACTGTTGTTTCATAAAAGGTTTGTTATGCGTAAAGTATTGAGCATTTTGATCCTGGCAGCCTTGATTGCCTGTACCGAGAATCCGGCTGATCCTGACGGCGGTATAACCCTGGGAGGAACGGTGCAGCTGGAGGGCAGCACACAGTTTACGGATACGAATGTCTATCTATATACCCTGCCCAATACAGACAGCCTGGTCTACGAGTATATGGAAAATTATCCGGTGCTCGGACTGGATGCCGATCCGCTCGTGACGTTCGATCATCGCCAATACGAGCCGGCCTATAACACCACCTGTAACGAAGAGGGCGATTACCGGCTGGAAGAGGTGGAAGAAGGCGTGGATTATGTGCTGGTGGTGGCCAAACCCAATTTCGGATGGCAATACCACCTTTTGCCTGCCGTTGCCAAGGGCATCGAGATCCCGGACCTCAAGCTCTATCCCGAAACCCGGGTGCAAAGCCTGTCCGGCGGATACCAGATCTGGGAAAAAGACCGGCACTATATCATCGAAAATTCGGTGACGCTGCCGGCAAGCGGGGTGCTGTTCATCGACAAGGGGGTGACGGTACGGCTCGAACAAAACATAGTCTTCGAGGTCAACGGCAAGCTTGAATGTTATGGTGAATCCGATGCCTATATCCGCTTTACCGCCGAAAGGGTGCAGCCGGGGAATTATCAGGGATGGCAGGGCCTCAGCCTCGATACCCGGGAAGAGACGTTCTTGCGATACGTGTTTGCAGGCTTTGCCCGCAATGCCATCAAGACCGTGCAGAGCGACGTGGATATCGAACATTTGTTTGTCCGTTATGCTTCCTTTAACGGTATCCTGAGCTCCAACAGTTCTGTTTTGAACCTGCGTCACAGCATTTTCACGGACTGCCTGGAGCTCGCCCGCATCGACGGCGGATCTGAAACCACAATCGATAAATGCCTGTTTGTCGGAGATCAAAATCTCAATACCGAAACCGGCGTGCATATCAATAATTCCAAAGCCACCATCACAAATACCATCCTGTCCCGCTGCCAGACCGGACTGAATTACGAGTACGAGGCAGTGATGGATGTGAATAATTGTTTGATGGAAAAATGTGATACCGGGGTTTATGGACTGGATTCACCCGATGTAAAGTTTCAGTATAATACGATGGAAAATTTGACTTTAAATATGAATTTGAATGGGTTGCTGGGACATGAATATACTTTCAATAATTTTCTGCAAACTAATAGTGCTCATTATCTCAATATAGGAGGAATAACCGACACTGACGTGATTTTTCAAAATTGTTATTGGCAAGACTGTTCCACATTAAATGAGGTTATGCGTAAAATTAATCAACGGATTTTGGATCTTAATTACAATGAAAATGTCTATCAGATTATCATTGAACCATTCTCTAGCTCTATAAATAAAACAGGTCTAGAGGGCTAAAGAAATCTTGAAGAATAAATTTTATGAAAAAGTTCTAAAAAAACAATATCTGATCCTTTTTTTCTATTGTTTGGTTTTCTCTATATCCTACACACAATTCCCGCTGTATTATGGAAATCAAAATACTTATTTTATTCATGGCCTTGCCGATGCAAATCATGAAGCATTAAAAGAAGACCTATTATACAAGTCCCCAGATCCATTCCCAGTTTTCTCTCAACTTGTAAAATTGGTATCAACTGTTAATTCTGGACTTTTTTATTTTTTTCATTTCATTCTTTCTGCGACCTATCTTACAAGTTTAATAGGTATAATCAGGTATTTATTTAATTTTAAGTTTAATGATATTTCTTATCATTTATCCATTATCCTGATCATTATTGTTCATTCACATCTTTTGGCAAGGGTATCTAGCAGGTTATTCAACTATAATTTAAAAAATATTTTTACAGTAGGATTTGCTGAACAGGAAGTGTTAGGACATGTTTTTCAACCCAGCGCGTTTGGCGTGCTTTTTATTTTAGCTATATTTTTACTTATTAAAAGATATAATTTCTTGGCATTACTGTTAATAATTATAACTCCTCTTTTTCATTCCACCTATTTTTTAAGTGCAATCATTCTGTCTTTAATTATTTTACTCAAACTCAAGTCAGCAAGACATTTTCTGTTTTTTTTAATTTTCTCTGCAATTTTGTGGTCTCCATATATTTTTTACATTCTATATAATTTTTCTCCAACAACTTTAGATTCGATGAAAATTGCAAGTGATATTTTAGTACACAAGAGGGTACCTCATCATGCAGACATTCGTTATTGGTTTGATTTTGATTCTTTAGTACGGACATTTATCATTTTAGCTGGCATCTTGGTCGTACGAAAAAAACAAGACCTGTTTCAAATTTTATTGATCTCAAGCAGTGTTTGCTTTTTCTTTATGATAATTCAATACTTTATTCAAAATAATCAACTAGCCCTTCTTTTTCCATGGAGATTGTCTGTTTGGATTTTGCCTATAACCTCTGTTATATTTTTGACTTGGATATTTCACCAGCTCTACGAATTACTTTGGCACTATAAATATCTTCAGAAAACCATTTTATATGTATTTTTGATTACAGTATTTATTTCGCTGCTATGGGGCTCAAAAAGTATTTTAAAAAACTATAAAATTAGACGAGACCTTGAAGATATGTCTTTATTTAGTTATATCGCAGCTAGCAAGCCAGAAAGTCCACATTTTTTAATCAATACTACTTTTGAAAATTTCCGCTTAACTACATTTGTACCTGTATATGTAGATAGAAAATCTCACCCCTATAAAGATAAAGATATCATCGAATGGTATAAACGATTACAGCTAGCAGAATTAATATACAATTCAAAATTTGATAGTACTGCGCTTGAATTGCTAACCAGGCTTTGTGATGAGCAAAATATTACTCATTGTCTTTTTTCTGGTAATGTTGAGCTAACAAATGCCGAGCAATTTGAGTTAATTCATCAAGATTCAATTTATAAAATTTACACTTATCAAAGAAAAAATAGATGAGCGAATCATTAGCACCTCAAATTATACGAGGTATCAAATGGAGTTACCTTTCTACAATCATAAATAGTGCTGTTCAATTAATCTATACAGCTCTTATGGCCAGGCTATTATTTCCTTCCGATTTTGGATTAATGGCCATGGCTAATGCTATTGTACGTTTTGGATTGTATTTTTCTCAAATTGGTATTGGACCTGCCTTGATACAGAAAAAGGAACTTTCTCAAAATGAGATTCAAACCGGCTATACCGTGAGTATCTTTTTAGGGATATCGTTCTTTTGTGTTTTCTATTTTTCGGCGCCCTTGTCAGAATTTATTTTTCATTCAGAAAAGGTAGAAAATATTATTCAGATA
>WJME01000280.1 GCA_014728115.1 Candidatus Zhuqueibacterota bacterium
GGTTCCAGTTTATAAGCCGTGGAATCGGCATAACTTCCATAATGATGATAGACCCATCCCCGGATCATTTCGGCAATCGTGCCCAATGGAGGATCAGGGTAGTTTTCAAGGCTGTCAGAGTCATCGTCCACCAGCACACTGCCTGTTCCGTCATTAACGGCAAACAGTTCATACTGGGGATTGACGTTAACGACTTTAGCATTCCCGACCTCTACCATAACATTGCCCCATTGCTCCGCTGTCGTGGGCCAACGCAGATCGCCGGTCGCGATTGAATCGGGTTCCGGGAGTTCATTGCCTACACCCAAAATGTTAATAGGGCTGGTAATGAATAATTCAGTCATGTTGCTGGGACCGGTGGTATATTCATCGATATAGCCGGTCATCTCGACCAAATCGCCTTCATAAAGGGTCGGATATGCGGTAGAATCTGCATTATATGACAAAATGGCTGACCACGGTCCGCCACCGGGTTCTGTAAAAATGAATTTAATGCCAGCACCGGCATAGCTCAAGCCTGTGGGCATGGTCACCACACCCTGCACTGTCACAGTATCATCTTTCAGATAGCTGAAATCAGAAACATTGTCTTCAGCGGCTTTCATCAAGTCGCTATGACGTACCTGTTGAATGCGTTGAATACGGGTGATACCATTGTTTTCAACAATGTCATATGCAAGGCGGGGTTCGATTTTGGTGTCATCAAAAGAGAATTCCAGTACACCGGTAATAGAAGCTGCACCGGTATAATTTTCAGGATCAAAATAATAGTCCGCAGCATCGTCTACTCGACAAGCACCCGAGCCGTCATCGACTTGCCACTCTCCGTATCCCAGGTCAGGATTGGTAATGTTGACGTTTTCAACCCGAACCAGGCATCCCTCATAGGCTTCGGCCATGCTTCCGTTTGTGGCAATCTCACCGGTTGTGACAACAACAGGTTCGATACCACCTGAATCCGGAGCCACGATTTCAAAAGCGGTAACGTTTGAAAGTTGGGTATTGCCATAACGTTCCTGAACCGTTCCGGTCAGGGTTACCAAATCCCCTTGTGCGACCTGGCGATCAGGATCATAGACTTTGATACCAGACCAGGCTTCACTGGCATCCTGAACATAATAGTAACCGCCTCCAAAGGCATAAGGTTCAGCGGTAACGATACCGGTGATGGTAACACTCTGATCCTTTAGCGGCGAGTCTCCTGATGCATCTTCGGTGTATTGAATGTCCCGAATAGGTACATCATCGACACCGGCAAAGATGGTCGGGGCACCGAAAAGTACAACCCCCATCAGTACCAGACAAAAAATCGCTAACAATTTTTTCAAGGCGTTTCTCCTTTTGTTAATGGTTATGATGAATTACTTTATCACTAGAAACTTGCCGGTCTGAATTTCACCGGTCTCGCGATCTTCGACACTAAAAAGATACAAACCCGTGGCAATCGCCTGATCATAAGCAGATATCAAATCCCAGGCATGCATACCTCCGGAGAGCACGGTATTGGAACCTCCGATTCGATCTGTCATCAATCTCACATCCTCTCCTTTATAAGAGGCTGCATTATGTACGATTTCATCCACTTTATCGCCCGCAAGCGTATAAATCCGGATGATGGACTGGGCAGGTAAATTTGTAAACCAGATCATGCTTTCACGTTCGCTCGAGCCATCCCACATGGCCTGAGCCTTGTAGGGATTGGGAAACACCGATACCGGTTGTTTGGTTTGAGCGGTTCTGGGGTTGGAGCCTGGTATGGCATAGGTCTTGTTTTCTAAAACCGAGCTTTCCAGGCTGGGCAAGTTGTTTTTGGGGTTACCTGTATCAAATGCAGTCACAGAATACCAGTATTCACCGGGCCATCCACTCTTGAGATTATCATTCACAAATTTATAGTGATAAGCTTTTCCATCTATAACCGTATCGATGCGAACAGCCTGAAATCCAGTGTCATAACCTAAATTATCTACAAGATCGAATTGTGCCAAAAGAGTAAAATCAGCTTCGAGTGCGAGTGTTTTAGGAGCACTATAAATTCGATAACCTTGAAAATCATTTCTGCGGGTTATTGGATCTTCGAATTCCTCGCTTATATTATCCCAAAATAAAGTGACTCTGCCATCGCCCGGTACAACCAATAGATTGGGTGAAGGCGGAGGACTGGGAAGAATATAGCGATCGATAACCCCATTTCCAGCGACAATTCCTTTTTGGGGATTCGCATACACATCTTCCTGAATATCCAGCTTTCCATCCCCATCGCCAAAAACCGGTTCTCCCGGATCCCATTTTCCATTTCCATTCAAGTCGAGTTCGGCACGGTATTCATCTTCTCCGGCATCCAGCTCGCCATTGTTATTGACATCTTCATCAGGATCCAGTTTGCCGTCGCCATCGACATCTTCGCCATTATAGGCGATCTGGGCCCAATCCGAATTGAGTCGCAAATTGGCCCGTCTTGCAGCGGTATCACGATCATCCTTGTTGGCCCACAGGCCGCATACGATTGTATACACAAAATTCAACGATTCGCCTGGTTGCAGATCTCCCAGTGATCCGGCGCCCATAATAAGCATCCAGCTGGCTGCTTCTTCGGGATCTGTTGGATATCCTCCCGCGTTTGGGGCATTAAAATATTTGCCGGTGTGCCTTCCTTTAAGAACGCGATACCGTCCTTCATCGTCGATAGGCATAACATAATCGGCAAAGTCTAAGCTAGAGGGTGTAGACCATTGCCACATGTCAAAATTAACTTCAATATCTTCTTGCGGCCCAGAGGAGCCGAGATACCGAACACCCACATAGCTTTCAGCAAAACCATCATCGCCATCGACGTCATATTGATATCCCATATTATAGTGAATATCGAATCCATTCAGGTTATCATACCAGCTCCATCCACCACCGGGTTCATAAATGTTGGTATAATTCATATTGCCGACCGCTGTGTCATTCCATAATCCGGCATAAATATCCTGAATAGGATAATCGGAAATATTGGTGACGGTATAATTGAGGATGACAAAGGCTTCTGTATAAGAATAATTCCATGCATAGGATTCCAAATGGACATTCAATCCCAGTGGTTCGTGATTGGGAATGATAATATCTGTTCCGGGGACTGTGGTATTTACATCGGAAAAATCACAAATAAAATCCTGATGTGAGACTGCTTTGGGATCAAAGTAGGGAGAGGTAACGATGCTGGAACGAATACGAATCGTATCAGCGGCTGATGCAGTATTGGTATATTCAAATCCCTCTTCCCCAGATTCGAACACACCGTCTACGATCGCGGTAGAGACACGTATCGCTCCATCCGGTCCTCCTCGACCACCGATCCACAACCCACCATATGAGAGATGTTCGATCTGTTCCCTCTGATTATCTGCATAGAGTTTATACATACACGAGGGTTGATCGGGGTTGTTGTATCCCTCGCCAATGACCCCATAGTTCGTAACCGTCAATCCCAGGTTGCCGACATTATGAAAATGCCAATAATCATCCGCAGAAATTTTTGCGCCGTGATTCAGTCTTTGAGAAGAATAGTCGCGTCGGGTTTTAGAAAATAAAACTAAAGGAATAAGGAGAACAAATATACCAATTAGCCTTACAGATTGAGAAAAGATGCGCCTCATGGGTGGTTATAGCCTTTTTAACAAAAGTTGATGGTTGTTCCTAGGGTGCAAAATTAGGGATAAATTACGCATTTGTCAAGTAAAACGATTCTAGGGAAGAGGATGATCTTGATTTTTCGTACCCTAATCCTATTCTAATCCTTTTTTGCGCCAGATCAAATTGATGTTCAGTAAACTGAAAATGACAGAGCCCAATGAAAGTTGAAAATAATAGGTAAGAAAACGCCATCCGGCAGTGGCAATGCCAAGAATATCTCGTGGAATGAAGGCATGATAGATAAAGTAAAAGGCTGCCTCGGCACCGACAGACCCTCCGGGTGTAGGCACAAAGGTCATAAGTGTAAAAACGATCCATTGAAATAGAAAAAATTCGACGGGATGAATGGGTATTTGAAAGCATGCCAGTAATGCGGAAATGACAGAATATCGGCAAGTCCACTGAACAGCAGTAAGGCAAAGTGATAGAGCGAAACGAGACTTTCCTTTTTTACCCAACATTTTATAAACTGTCACAAATTCGAATGCCATTTTTTTCAAGGCCGATGTTATCTTTTCAAGCCATGAAAGACGGGTAAAAATCTCACTCAATGGAGTGTTTTTCAAAATGAACAGAATCAGGACAAGAACAGATATCACGATAAGAATATTAAAAATAGAGTGTTGCAATCCGATCCAAATTGTGTCCAGAACGGAAAACTCTATATGAGAAGAAAAAATAAAGGCCACAGGGATGGCGAGAGCAAAGAAAACACCATCCTCAACACTCCCCAACGTCATAAGCGAGGCTGCGGCACCGGGCTTTAATCCTTTTTGAATGAGCATTCCCATTTTTACATACCCCCCTCCAATCGCTGTAGGGCTGATTGCTGAACCCAATTCCGTGCCCAAAACAATGCTCAGGACCTCTTTCAGCGATATCCGGGCACCTAAAAATCTCGTCCATATCACGATCCGAAGACTGTTTGTCAGCCAGGGTACGAGTCCGAGAATTATAGCAAGGAAAAGATAACGGGGAGTAAAAAATGCAAGACTATCCCAGATCCCTTTTTCAAGAGTTGAAAAGGAGAATAAAAGATTTCCAACCACTCCGATGGGAATGATAAACAACAGGATTTTAAACCATTTTTTAAAATCGAGCGAGTGTAGGTTCAAAGGCCCATTGCCTTTTTTTGGCTTTGTATGAGAACTTTTCATAATATTGCATCAATTTTTCAAATGACTTTTTCCAGGAATATTCCGATTCGATTCGTTCACGAGCAGCCCGCCCTTTAGAGACGCACCCATGTTGAGAAACTTGCAAAATGGCACGACTAAAATCGACGACAGAATCGACAGGAACCAAAAGCCCTACAGAACTGTCCACTCGTTCAAGCAGAGCGCCAGCCGCAACACCGACGACAGGTAATCCACAAGATTGGGCCTCGAGGATTGAAAGGCCAAAGGTTTCATGGGGGCCGGCAGTAACATAAATATCAGCAGATGCAAGAATTACAGCCAGTCGTTCTTTGCTGGTCTCGTAGGGCAACAAAACGATTCGGGGATTCGATTGACTGTACGATTGGATCAGTGATTTGAGAGGGCCCTCCCCGATCAAAGCAAATTTACCGTTGAATTGTTGCGAAATTGCAGCGAATGCATCCAATAAGACTTTGATCCGTTTTTCAGAATCAAATCTCCCTGCATAGATCAATAATTTGTCTGTACCGGATAATCCCAACACCTCGCGCCATCGATCATCTCGCTTTCGTGGATTGAACAGATCAATGTCAACTCCCAGACTCACTTTACGCACGTTTTTGACTTTCATATTTAAAAGCTTTTGTTTAATGGTAGCAGAAGGCGCAAAAGTGATATTGCATCGATTATAAATAAATCGGGCATACCTCTGCGCAAGCATCAGGCCGATCTTTGCAACCCAACCCGGAAACCGCTTATCCAAATAGGGGTATACATAAGCACCCGGATAATCTGTATGATAAAATCCGGATAGGATACAAGAGGGATGAAAAAGTTTATAAATAAATGCTGCAAAAGGCATCACATAACCGCTTCCCAACTCGATGATATCGGGTTTCTCTTTTTGCAAAATGTAAAGGACACGATCCATGCGGAACGTAAAACGGTAGGGTTCTGCATGGGGTACCAAAGCAGCTTTGATGGTATACCGGGTCGTTGCTCCCCGTTTGGTCATCGTATCCTCTTTACCAGGGATGACCAATACATGTTCAAAGTTTGACCATTGGGAAATATGTTTGCTCTTTTCATCAATATAGGTTCTAATCCCTCCGCTGGTAGGAGTATAAGATTGCGTTAAATCACATATTTTCAAATTATTATCCAATCTTTATATAGACCATTCAACCTGCGTTTCCTGTTGTTGCTTATGGTTCCGTTTAATCATTCGTATTTTATTTGCCGGAATGTTTAAATCTTCAGCCAATGCAAATGCAGTTCGGTTTTCGGTGCGATATTCTTGGACAATGTTATTGACCACATATACGAATTTATCCACGATGGAAGAATGCAAGAGCTTGTAGAGATATTGAATTTTGGGACGTGATAAATGGCTGATCACCGGAATACCATAAAAAGCACCTATGAATATTCCCAAGAGACCCATTGGACCCAATGTATGAATATAGATCGTGTCCAGATCAATAGAATTCATATGATGCAATATATCGAGTATGGGTGGAATTTTGATACCTTGAATGGACTCTACAGGATAAAACCCACCTTTTTCGAGTTCCTGGCTCTGATCCTGCCATGCAAAAAAGGAGAGACGAGCATGATTGCTGAGTTCGGGTTCCAGCAGACATTTGATTTTGGGATTTTCATCCAGGTTATGAATGGACTTGTCTGCAAAAACACCGACATGGCACGATGCCGAATGCCCCAGAATTCTTTTTCTCATTATTCTCATGAGCGGGCGATCTTTGTATTCTGTCCGAAATCCGATCACATAGGGTATTAACAGAGGGAGAACGAATCTCGCACTGTCCAGTCCATCCTTTAGTGACAGGCTTTTTTGTTTATGTGTTTCCTGCAAAAACTCTTTCAGCGTTTCATTGATGAGAAAAAAAAGATTTTCATGATCTTGCTCTGTAAACATCAGTCCTTTTTGCAGGTATTCGCGCAACTCTTTATGGCTCCTTAACAGGGTAGAAAAATGGTTCAGCATCTGTTTTTGAACGGTTTTCCTTGGGGCCATGGCAACAAATGGAACATGATCATTAAAGAATAGCAGAGTTCGGGTCGTAGAGGATAGACGACGATCATTGCAAGAATTAACAAACAGTTGATCCAATAGATCATTTGCCACCTTGTGTGAGATCTTTTTGGATTTACCCTGTCGATGGTGCTGGTAGGCAACCGAAAGGATGCTATGGGCCACGGTAAAGGGCGACCCCCCATTGCCTTTTACTGTACTCTTTCCGGTAGCGATAAAACTCAAGAGCTCTTTTATATTTTCGGACTTTGGTACGACGGTATGAGGTGAACCAATCATAATCCCCCCATGATCATCTGATCCCCCCACCATATATTTGATCCATGGCTGAGAATCCTGAGGAGTGATATCATGCTTTTCCACCAAAGACCATACATACTCGGGAGTCAATCCTTCCAAAAGTTGTTTGAGCAAATTTTGAGGATAGAGTTGTTTCCCACCATTTTTTATTTCGAAAATTTTGAACAATAAAATCAGTTGTTCAAAATGTTCTGCAGTATAGTGCTCAGACATGCTAAAAAAAGGGTGCGCGATAAAATGAACCAGCTTTTCCAGATTCAGAAATTCGACCAGTTCATATAGATTAAACCGCAGTTCCTGCAGCATCATGTGCTGTGATTCGGTTATATCCAGAACCACAATATGAACTTTTGATCCATCATGGGGAAAATAAGCAGTGACCTCTTCACTCAGAAAAAAATTTTCAAGATGAGCGAGTTCTAGTCCGCCTTCGATGCGATCGTGATCCGTTATGGTGACGAAATCCATACCTCTGTGCGTGGCTGTTTCATAAAGCCGTTTCGGGGTTGTATAGGATTCGTTTACTCGCGCATTTTTGAGAAACCAGTTACCTCCCCCTCGTGAATGACAGGTGTGAACGTGGAGGTCTATTCTGGAATTGCGATCTGTGCTAATTTGTGATAATGTTTTCATAACTCTTGAGCAATGCTTGGTTAATTGCACTCCAGCTATAGGTACGAGCTGTGAGACGGGCTTTAACTCCTGATTCAAATCGTAGAGAGGGATTTTTTATCAGTTTTTCAACATGGTCACTAAAATCAACAGGATCATTTGCCTGAGCGATAAAGCCATCCTGAGCATGATGAATAATGTCTGCAACACCGCCCTTGTTGACTCCTACAGCAGGAATACCCGATGCAAATGCTTCCAAAATGACATTTCCAAAGGTTTCTGTGGTCGAGGGAAACGCAAAAATATCTGAAGAAGCATACCATCTAGCGAGATCCTTGCCGTATTGATATCCCGGCAAATGGGCATCTGGTAAACGTCTGTGGCATTCCTCTTTCATAGGGCCATCGCCAACAATGACGATTTTAAAGTCATTGCCACGGGCCTTTAAAATTTGATCTGCAGCGATCAAATCATCCAAATCTTTTTCTTTGACCAATCTCCCAACAAAGAGCAAAATGGGTTTATCTTCAGCGCCGATACTTTTGCGCAAGTCTGTATTTCTATGATCCGGTGAAAATTTGTCCAGCTCAATGCCTCTTTGCCACAGTTCCACATCGTGGATCCCTTTTTCCAAGAGCTCATTGACGGTGCTGGGGGAAGGGGCATAGGTCAAATCGCATTGATTATGAAACCACGTGAGATATTGCCATCCCAATTTTTCTGCTTTTTTAAAACCATAGTATTGAAAATAGGAGACAAAGTGAGTATGATAACTTGAAACCACCGGAATGTTTGCCCGACGTCCATATTGCATTCCATACATCCCCAATAGTGTCTGACTAACAATGTGCACGAGGTCGGGTTTGAATTCATCCAATTCTTCCTTAATACCATGAAAATAGGGCAAGCCAACCCGGTAATAAGAATACAGAGCAAAAGGAACGGATGCCACTTTTCGTACCTTGTCTGCCCAGGGATATGAATTATCCGGCTTTACCGGTGAATAGAATCGAAAATCAACGTCATTTTCGTCCAAAGAGTTTACGAGATGACACAGCGTTTTGACAACACCATCGGTGTTGGGAGGCAAACTCTCTGTAAAATAGGCTACTTTCATTTTTACCCTCACATGCTAATAAACAAACTGGATAATGCGCAAATCGTACCCAAAAATGATCCGGCGATCACATCTGTCGGATAGTGAACTCCGTTATATACCCTGGAGAGCCCAATCAGTGAAGCTGAAACATAGGCATAGAAGGACAATTCAGGGTAAAAAGCACTCAACAATGTGGCCATTACAAAAGCAGCAGCGGTATGACCGGATGGAAAGCTAAACTCATCCGGTGGTTTGATAAGATATTTTATTTCAGCGATCACGTGAAACGGTCGGGTTCTTTTGATTTTTGTCTTTAACAGTTTATACAGAATCAATTCGAATGCAAAGGCCAAAACTCCCGTCTTCCAAAATACAGAAGCATTTGCCCGATCCATCCAGGCCACCAGAATACCAATGATGGCATAAAGATATCCATCACCTAACCGGGAGAAAGCCAGCATCAAGCCGTCGAAAAGACGGATTCCATTCCACTTGAAAATTCTCAAACATACTCGCTGATCCCAGTGGGTTAGATTTGCGACAAATATTCTGATCATACCCTATTCTCCGCTGTTTGATGCCGCTAATCTAACCATCAGGAATTAGCAATCTATAAAGGCAGGATTAAGAATAAATGAAGAAAAGGCCTTACTGTTTGGAATATAGAGGGGGAGCAACCCTTATAAAACAGCAAGGCCTTGGATAAAGGTGAGGGTAGACGGATAAGGGATTTGGGGGTTCCCTTATCCTATGTATACGTGGGGCTCGGGGCCCCGGACGCTCTTGTAGTATAAGCGTTATATGTAAATATAAGATAAAGAATATGTAATCATATTAAAAAGCCTTGCTGTACAAAGGTGATCGGGTGGCAGACCGTGTCTAAAGACAAACACCAATTCAAGACAGCAAGGCTTTGAGGGCAGAGAAATCCAGGGATCAATGACTGCCTGACCCCTGGGTGGTTCTTTATTTAATCAACAGCATTTTTCTCATGACCATAGCCTTCTCGGTCTCCAGTCGATAATAATAAAGACCTGAAGGAGCATTAGAAGCATCCCAAACGATAGAGTAAGATCCTGCGGATTTTACTCCATTGACCAAATTTTCAACTTGCTGACCCAGCTGATTGTAAACCGTCAGTTTGACATATCCTGTCTGGGGCAAAGCAAAGTTGATTGTGGTCGAAGGATTAAAGGGATTGGGATAATTTTGCTCAAGCACATAGTCTTGAGGTATGCTGGAATGATCAGCCAGTTTTTCCTTGACTGCAGATTCAAACTGGGTGATATCATAACTATACAAAGCAGTCCAATGATCGGTCCACAACATTGCAGCGTTCGGATCAAAGGCTCCTGTATAGTTCGCCAAAGTAAAGAAAGGATTGTTCGGCATCACGCTGGCGCTGGCTGCTGGCCCGGTTGTGGAAGGACGTGGATCCAATCCACTTTTCGGATCGCGACCGATTCTGGCAAGCATGGGATCGACAACCTGATTGCCATCAAAGGCCGCAGCATTGCGCACAAACTCCTGGGGAACGATTGCTTCCAAAGTCGCGCCGGCGCCAAAGTTCCACCAGATATTGTTTTTGAGTGCCAACAAGCCATTTTCCAGTTTGGAGCGGCTATCTTCAATGTCGATATCTTCGATAGAAACGCCATCACCGGTATAATCTGTAAAGATA
>WJME01000281.1 GCA_014728115.1 Candidatus Zhuqueibacterota bacterium
TGATAATACTGCATTCGGTCCTTTTTCCACTTTTCGAACCAATCATTATCCGTGCCTGGTTTGACAAAAAACTGCATTTCCATTTGTTCGAATTCGCGCATACGAAAGATAAAATTCTCGGTAGTGATTTCATTGCGAAACGCCTTACCGATTTGGGCGATTCCAAAAGGAATCTTTAGACGGCTTGAATTCAACACATTGAGATAATTGACATAAATCCCCTGGGCAGTCTCTGGCCGTAAATATATGGTATTGGATTGATCATCGACCGGTCCCATAAATGTTTTGAACATAAGGTTGAATTGCCTTGCTTCTGTCAACTCTCCGCCACAATCCGGACACTTGCTCGGGTCTTTTAAAAGATCTTCGCGAAAGCGGTGCTTGCATTTTTTACAATCCACCAGCGGATCTGAAAAACTCTCGACATGTCCGGAAGCCTGCCAGATGGTCGGATGCATGAGTATGGCTGAATCCAGGCCAACGATATTATGGTGCTTTTGCACCATCCATCGCCACCAAAAATTTTTGATATTGCGTTTCAGTTCCGCGCCCAATGGGCCATAATCATAAATACTTCCCAGTCCACCATAGATTTCACTGGAGGGAAAGATAAAACCCCGTCGTTTACAGAGTGAAACGAGTTGATCCATTACGGTGTCGCTTTTTTTTGCCATAGTCGAATTCCTCTATCTTGAGTTTTGGTTCTGTTGCAAGTTCTTTTGCATCGCCTCTAGTGCACGGACAGATTTCAGGTTATTCATTGACTCCAGATGTGCTTCCAAAAATGCATATAATATATGGTCGATTTCTTTCCCCAGTTTGCCAGGCAAGAGCACGGTTGGGGAATCAGGAATACTGACAGCCATCAACCAATTCAGAGCTTTTCGGGCATCTGTCGAAATTTTTAAACTCTCTCTTTCCAGGGTGCCGCACTGTGAACAGCGCAAGACTCCCCGTTTGATCAGGAAATGCCAGTACAGGGCTTCGGTTTCATTGCTGCAATGATCACACCTGGTGAGACTGGGTTTGAATCCCGCATCCGATACCATGTGCAGTTCAAAAGCTCGAATAATATTTTTCAAGCCTTTTTCGTTCTTTTCCAATGTGCAAAGCGTCTTTAATAGCAGGTCAAAAAGATAGCTATTGGAATCTTCAGGTTCTTGAGTTCTGTTCACGATTTCCAATGGAATGGCAGCCAGAGCCCATTTTCCCAGTTCGCTATGGAGTGAAGGAAATGCGTGAATGATCGATGCCTGCTTGATATAATGCAGGGGGCGACCGGATTTATAGTAAAAAACTGCTTCTATATATGATAAAGTTTCCAGCGATCCCCAGTGTCTGGCTTTGATGCTTTGAGATCCTTTGACAATAACACCAAGTTTCCCATACTCTTTACTATAGAGTTGTAATCTTTTACTGGTTTCACCTTGTCGTTGGCTGTATAAAACAATCGCTTCTGATTTGAGAATAGACATCGATATGGCCTTTAGAGCATAACCTTAAC
The DNA here is from genome assembly GCA_014728115.1 of Candidatus Zhuqueibacterota bacterium. Classification (GTDB taxonomy): domain Bacteria; phylum Zhuqueibacterota; class Zhuqueibacteria; order Residuimicrobiales; family Oceaniaggregativiventaceae; genus Oceaniaggregativivens. Next base: position 1,505 of record WJME01000281.1, read on the forward strand.
TCAGCCACCGTAAATATCCCACTGTAAAGCTGAGATAGATAAAAAGTCCGAGTACATCATTGGATGTGGTAATAAAAGGGCCTGTGGCGATTGCCGGATCAAAATTGAATCTATGCAAGACATAGGGGACGACAGCTCCCACGATTGCAGCATTTAACATGACAAAAAACATAGATGTTCCCACGACCATGCCAAAGAAGGGATCATCTGTAAAAAATATGATAACCATGGTTGTGATTAAAATTCCCATGATGAGTCCGTTCATACCCGCAACCCTGATTTCGCGCCACAATCGGCTCCATCGATTTGTGGTTCCGCCTTCTTCCAGAGCAATACTTCGTACGACGATGGTGCTCGCCTGAATGCCTGTATTTCCTCCCATTGCCATAATCAAAGGGATGAAAAAAGCAGTGGCCACGATTTGATTAATCGTCGCTTCAAAAGAACGCATGATAAATGCTGAAAATATTTCACCGACAAAGCTAACCAAAAGCCAGGGCAATCGGAAACGCGAAATTCGCAAGGTTGACATTTCCTGAGGGATTTCTTCATCCGCAATACCTGCCATACGGTGCATATCTTCATTGGCTTCTTCATGTAATACGTCGACGATATCATCGATGGTGATACGACCTACAAGTCGATTCTCGTGATCCACAACAGGAATCGATACCAGATCATACCTCCTGAACATCCGAGCCACCTCTTCCTGATCCTTTTCCAGGGTGACAGCGATGACATCGCTATTCATGATGTCCCGGATCAATTGGTTGTGTTTTGCCAAAAGCAATCTTTTTAAGGGAACCACTCCTGCCAACTGATTTTTTTCATCGATAGCATACACATTATAGATTTCTTCCACTTCCTGGGCTTTTTGTCTGATTTTTTGTATAGCATCATCCACGGTTTCATGAGTATATACAGCAACAAACTCGAGCGCCATGATTCCGCCGGCGGTCTCTTCATCATGGACGATCAGTTTTTCAACCTCGGCCCGATCCTTGAAATCAAGACGTGCAAGAACTTTTTTTGCGGTTTCTTCCGGCAAATCCGACAAGACGTCTGTCGCATCATCCGAATCCATCTGGTCGACCAGCTGCGACAGTTCTTCGGGTCCCAGGACCTCGATTAACTGATCTCGTGTGACTTCATCCAATTCGAGTACGACATCGGATCTTGTTTCCAAATCGAGGAGGTTGAAAATAAATGCCCGTTCGTCGATTTCCATATCCCGGATAATATCTGCGATATCTGCCGGATGAATATCTATCAGAATATTTTTCAGTTTTGGCCTGTCCTGCGCCTGAACAAGATATTTTAGATTTTCAATAATTTCTCTACGGTCTAATAATTCCATTTTATATTCCCAAAAGGGGTTCGCTCTGTGGCCATAGTTAACGTGTCGATCTATAATAATCTTGTTTTTTTATGATCCGATCATGGCGTAAACGCTTTTGCCCCTACGATTTGCCGATACAACCGTATCCATTCTGAAACGGACAATTCTTCAGGTCGCTGTTTCAAATCAAATTCTATGGATCGATGGGCCAGCCATTTTTTCAGAGAAACTCTGAGCATTTTACGCCGTTGATTAAATGCAGTCCTGACGAGTAAACGAAAAAAATTGTGATTGTCTATCTGTTGTTCATTTTCTTGATGAAAAGTCCAACGTATCAGTGCCGAGTCGACCTTGGGTGCGGGAGCGAATACATGCGGCGAGACACGGCATAACAGTTTGACTGTCGAGTAGCATTGTGCCACCACCGAGAGAATCCCATAGTCTTTGGTACCGGGTTTGGCCACCATCCGTTCGGCAACTTCTTTTTGGATGAGTAAAGTCATATCCTCTACCCTATGCCGATATTCGATCGTATGAAAAAAAATAGGACTCGTGATATGATAGGGGATATTTCCTACGAGTCGAATTGTTTCATTGAAACCGGAAAGATCAAAGGTCAAAAAGTCCTGATGTATAATTTCAACGTTTGATAAATGTTCAAATTTTTGCTTTAGAACAGGAATAAGCCTTTGGTCGATTTCAATGATGGTTACTTTTCTGGCAAGTTTCTGAATCCTCTGTGTTAAAACTCCTGTTCCGGGCCCTATTTCAACAATATGGTCATTTTGTGTTATTTCGAAAGCGCGCACAATTTTATCGGCCACATTGGCATCGACCATAAAATTTTGTCCCAAACTTTGCTTGGGCTTTACCTCTGTATACATGGCTTACAGTGACAATCCGAATAAATTCATAGCATTCAATGTTGTCCGTTCTGCCACAGATTCTACCGAAACGCCTTTGGCATTGGCAATGGATTGTGCGACGTATTGTACATATGCAGGTTCATTTCGTTTACCACGAAACGGCACCGGTGTGAGAAATGGTGAATCGGTCTCGATCAGCAACCGCTCCAAAGGCACAGATTTCATCACTCTGTAAGAACTGGATTTTTTAAAGGTAATGTTTCCCGTAAATGAGATATAGAATCCCAAATCCAGTACTGCTTTAGCCATCTCTTCGTCACCTGGAAAGCAATGAAAAACTCCTCTCCAGCCTTTTTTCTTGCGACTGGAAATCAATTTGAGGATATCTTCTTCTGCTTCCCGTGTATGAATAATGAGAGGCATCTCGTACTCTAGAGACCAGTCCAGAAATATTTTAAATATCTTTCGTTGGTCTTCCGGGGCAGAGATATCTCGGTAAAAATCCAACCCGACCTCACCGATGGCGACGACTTTGGGGTGTTCTAAAAGCGCGGCAATTTCCTCCAAATCATTTTCTTTGATGCTCGCCACATCATGAGGATGTATACCGGCAGCCGCATACATAATTGAATGGGCTTCAGCCATTTCAGCACACATTTTCGAGGTGTCCAGATCTATGCCAATATTGATCAGCGCTTCCAGTCCGGCTTGCCTGGCATTGAGTAAAACTTGTGTCAGGTCATTGCGGTATTGCTCAAAGTACAAGTGTGCGTGTGTATCGACAAGTTTCATAGTCACCGTATAGAGGCATGAGTGTCTACATCTCGGTCTACAGTGAGCAAAGAAAAGGCACCTTGCTCGTCTTCTGCAGCCAACAACATTCCGTTTGATTCGATTCCGCGTATTTTAGCCGGCTGGAGGTTTGCCACCACAATTATTTTCTTGCCGACCAGCTCTTGGGGAACATAATGTTTGGCAATTCCGGCCACAAGTTGCCGTGTTTCATCTCCGATTTGAATCTGCAATTTCAGCAATTTGTCAGCTTTTTCTATTTTTTCGGCCTGTAGAACCGTGGCCACTTTGAGTTGTATTTTAGCAAGATCCTCGATGGTTACTCGCTCTGTCTCTGGCTTTTCTTCCTCTGTGCTCATGGGTTTTGATTTTTGCAATCGCAAAATTTCGGGTTCGATTTTTTCGTCCTCGATTTTCCGGAACAAGATATCGATCTCTCCAAAAGTCTGTCCAACAGGCAGGGCCAACTCTGATGCCTCTTCCCAGGCATGGTCATGGATATCATCCTTGTGGCCTAACATTTGCCATACATTTTGGGCACTGAAAGGTAGAATAGGTTCCATCAATATCGCCAGGCTCTGTACGGCTTGTAAGCAGATATGCAGAGTGGTCGCACATTGTTCCGGATCTTCCTTGACGGTTTTCCAGGGCTCTTTGTCATTGAAATATTTGTTTGCCATTCGTGCCACGTTCATCAAAGCTGAAGCTGCTTTTCGCAATTCAAAATGTTCGATTGAGGTGCCGAGTAAAGTGGGTGCTTTTCGCAGCTCATCGATCATGGCTTGATCTGTTTGATTTAATTCTCCTTTTGCCGGGACTTTGTTATCAAAGCGTTTCCGCGCAAAAGTGAGTGTTCGATTGATAAAATTACCCAGAATATCGGCCAGTTCGCCATTATTTCGCTGCTGGAACTCTTTCCAGGTAAAATCAGAATCCTTGGTTTCCGGTGCATTGATCGTGAGATAATATCTCAGCAAATCCGGATCAAATTTTTCCAAATAATCTTCCAGCCACACCGCATAATTACGGCTGGTGCTCAATTTATCCCCTTCGAGATTGAGGAACTCGTTCGCCGGAACGTTATCCGGCAGAATAAATTTGCCATAGGTCATGAGCATTGCCGGAAACATGATACAATGAAACACAATATTATCTTTGCCGATGAAATGGACCAGTTGTGTTTCCTCATCCTGCCAATAGGTCTTCCACAGCTCGGGTTTACCTTTTTCAGCAGCCCATTCTTTGGTAGCAGAAATATACCCAATGGGTGCATCGAACCATACATAAAGTACTTTGCCTTTTGCATCCGGATGAGGGACAGGAACGCCCCAGTTCAGATCCCGGGTCACGGCTCTGTCAGACAGACCCGCATCGAGCCAGCTTCTGACTTGTCCTATGACATTGGGTTTCCAGTTTTTTTTATCTTTTAGCCAGTTTTCTATTTTGTGCTGCAATTCGCCCAGCGGCAGGAACCAGTGCTCGGTCTCTTTGAGTTCGGGCTCTTGACCGGTAAGAACGCTCTTGGGGTTTTTCAAATCCGCCACTGACAGCGAAGATCCGCATTTTTCACATTGATCCCCATAGGCTTCGGTATAAGAACAGACCGGACATGTTCCCTTGACATAACGGTCGGGCAAAAACATCTTTATGGTCTTGTCATAGAGTTGTTTTTCGGTTTTCTTGTTAAAGATTCCTTTTTGATCCAATTGTTTGAAAAAGTCCTGTGATGTTTTATGATGAACCAAAGAACTGGTTCGTCCATAATAGTCAAAGGACATCCCAAATCGATCAAATGCATCCAGGTTGCGTTGATGATATTCATCTACAATATTTTGAGGAGAAACACCTTGTTTTTCGGCAGCGATGGTGATCGGCACTCCATGTTCGTCTGAGCCACAAATATAAATGACATCTCTTTTTTGCATGCGTTGATAACGCACATAAACATCTGCGGGCAGATATGCACCTGCCAGATGTCCCAGGTGAATAGGGCCATTGGCATAGGGAAGAGCGCTGGTAACGAGAATCCTTTTGTACCTTTTCATGAGATTCAGTCTTTCTTATTCGTCATCTAGTTCTTGAGATGGATCGATTTCCATTTCGCATACATCTTCGGGTTGTTCGATCAGGGTAAAGTTACACAATCGGTCCAATGTAATGGTCTCATATTTTTCATTGGTTTGTAGTGTGATGGTTTCATTAAAGACATCTATATTGACCACTCTGGCATGTCCGTCAGGTGTTTCATATATTGAATTGACTCTGGGCAGCTTTTGCGATTGCAGTTGATAAAAATTCCGCTCATACAATAGACAGCACAACAGACGACCGCAGAGGCCGGACAATTTTTGAGGATTCAAGGGCAGGTGTTGTTCTTTAGCGCATTGTGTGGTGATGGGTTCGAATTCTTTAAGAAAACTGGTGCAGCAGAGTTTTCTGCCACAAATTCCATAGCCCCCGATACGTTTGGCTTCGTCGCGCACACCGATTTGACGCAACTCGATACGGACTTTATAGACACTGGCAAGATCTTTGACCAATTCTCGGAAATCAACCCTTTTTTCAGCTGTAAAGTAAAAGGTGATCTTGTTATTGTCAAATTGGTATTCTACATCGACCAGTTTCATGTTTAGATTATGTTCTGATATTTTTAGTTTACAGACTTTATAGGCAGCCTTTTCCTTTTCCTTATTATCCCAATATCTTTCCATGTCTGTCAGAGATGGTTTGCGCAGAATATTTCGAAGCACATTGTCGCCTTTTTTTCTTTCCAATAGGGGGCCGATTTGATTGACGACTCCCAAATCTTCTCCTTTTTCCGCTTCCACAATCGCAAACTCGGCGACTTTGAACGGAAATTGTTGAGGATTGGCATATAACTCTTTTCGTTCTCCCTTGAAAACGATTTCTATCATCATGAGGATATTCCTCTAATTTTTAATGATTGCTGCAACTGATTGAAAACAGACATTAGAGTCAGATTTATATTGATATTTCGATCCACATAACTGATTGCTTGTTCCAGAGCAAAGAAAACCTTGTCAAATGCAATTTCTTCAAAGGCTCCTATAAATTTTTCTAATATCTCGATCTGGTCACTGTTTAGCAGAAATTCGTTATCTTGCTGATTATTTTCAAATATCAAAAAGGCATCCCGAAACCACAACAGATTAAGGCTTAACATATCTTTGATGGTTTGCTTGTCCATGGATTTTGAGGCGTTTTCGATAAAAATGATTTTTGTATTATAATCCTTGAAACACGTTCTCAGAAAATCCAGAGCCATTTGACGTAGCTGCTGAAAATTTTCATCGAGCCATTCAACTGCTTTGCGATAGCTGCCTTGTGAGATCCCTGCGATCAGACGAGCTTGTTCAGGATCGATATTCTGGCGCTGAATGAGTGCTGATTCTATCTCCTTGTCGGTCAATAGCGCAAATCTAACCTGTTGACACCTGGATATGATTGTTGATAACAACGCACTGGGATGCGAACTGGTCAGGATAAAGTATGTATTTGGCGGTGGTTCCTCCAGAATTTTCAACAGGCTGTTGGAGGCCTGTAGTGTCATTTTTTCGGCTTCTGCAATAACAACGACGCGGTTCTTTCCCAAGGGTTTCAGGGCGGTTGCCTTGCGTATGTCACGGATTTGATCGATACCGATACCCGGGTTAGCCCCTTTACTTTTTCGACTGTAGAGATCCTCAGAGACCTGATCGAGTATTTCTCTGATATCCTTTTCATCTGCAGATTTTTGTGTTGGAAATAAATAGAGTAAATCCGGATGATTGAAATGCTCGACCTGACGACAGGCCGTACATTGCTGACAGGGTTTATTTTCGATATCCTGGCAAAAAAGCGCCTTTGCCAGTTCCAGGGCCATGGCTTCTTTACCCACACCATACAGTCCGGTGAAAATGTATGCATGGGGAATACGGTGATTCTGTAATGCTCTTGAAAAAACTGTTTTTGCGCGAGCTTGTCCGATAATACGTTCAAATGCCATGCATCAACCCAACGATGATCAACTCAACCACTCTTCAGGATTAAGATTTTGCGTGTTTTTCCAGATTTGGAAATGAAGAACCGGGCCATTCAAAGTCCCTACCTCCCCAACAGTACCGATGGGTTGTCCCTGTTTTACAGATTGCTGGGATTCCACCAATATTTGCCCAAGGTTTGTATAAACCGTATAAAAGCCATTATCATGGCTGACGATAACAATATTGCCCCTGCCCCGTTGCCATGTAATGGTTTGTACAAGCCCGTCATCAACAGCAAAGACATTTGATCCTGGAGAGGCCTGTATTTCAATTCCCAGATTTTCGGTAACCGTATTCAGATTGGGATGTTTTTGCCGACCGAACTGGCTTACGATTTTACCTTTTGTCGGCCAAATCAATTTACCTTTCAAGCTAGAAAAAGCATGCGAACGCCTTTGTTGCCGGGTCTCATTCGGCTGTACTTTGGGTTTACGGGCATATTCCGTTAGACGGTTCTCTTCTGCTTTGATAATCAGCGAAGAGATTTCCTTTTCCGCTTTGCTGATTTGGTCGAGTCTTTGTGTTAAAATCTCTTTGTTATCTTTGACATCGACAAGGATATTTTTTCTTTTCTGTCGACTGGCCTTTAGGCGACTCTCTTGCTGACTTTTTTCCCTGATTTTTCGTTCACGTTCAGCAATCTGCATCCTCAGATGATCACGATGCATTTCCAGTTGTTGTTTTTTTTCAATCAATGCGTGATAATTGCGTTGGTCATTTTCAACAACCATTTTTTGATAACGTAACCAGACCTGGAGTTGGGTCCATGAATGGGTTGCCAAGAGTGCATTGGCTCGTATCGAACGACCGTGTTTATAAATGGAAACGATTCTCTTTTTTAAAAGCTCTTTTAATCGTTCCAACTCTTTATTCAAACGCCCGATCTCTTGATCGTGACGTGCGATTTGTTTTTCGCGCTCAAGGATTTCTTTTGATAGCGTGCGAATATAGCCGGTTGTCAGGTCGATCTCGCGCCGAAGAGCTTCAAGAAAATCAAGAGTTTTATTTTCAAGAGCCTGATTCTGGGCCAGCTCTTTTTCGTACTTTACGATTTCCTGGCGGATGGCAGCGAGCTCCCGCTTGTTCGAGATAGAATCGTCAGCAGCTGGAGAGAGTCCTGCATATAAAAATAGTGCAAAAAGAATGTATATCTTGGTGTTCAACGTTATATCATAAAAAGGTTCTTTTTTGGTCGTTTAATGCAGCAAGATAAGGCTTTGCAAAGAGAAAATCAACAGAAAACACCGTATGGAAATGTGAGATAAGGCCAGCGTTTGCAACAGGAAAGACTTGCTTGTCAATCCCAAATCATCTATATTTTCTTTGTGTATCTTGGAGATCGTGTATGGCCCTGGAAAAACTCTCATCCATGTCCCTTTTCAGGCATCTTGATGAGGATGAGTTGAATATTATGAGTCATTTTATCCATAAACGCGAGTATCTAACCGGTGAACTCTTGTTTCGTCAGGCCACTCCTGCCAATGCCTTTTATATGTTATGTAATGGAACCATAGAGTTGTATAAAACATTATCAGATGGTCAGAATGACCGGATTCGTATTTTGCGCCCGGGGGACACATGTGGGATGGCTGCTTTATGGCAAGTCAGACATCCTTATAATGCTCAGGCATTGGATCCCTGTCGTGTTTATGTGTTGACTGCCATGCAATTTCAGGAAATTCAGGATCATCGCCTTGCGTTGGCTCAAAAATTATTGTCTAATTTGTTGCGCGAATTGTGGCAAGCCTTTGACGACTTGCAAACCGACTATTCTAACCTGACTAAAAAACTCGTCCAGTCCAACATCATTGTTTAGCATCAGAACATGCCTATCTTAATTAATCAACATACGTTATCCACGTTTATCAAAAAACTTCCAAGCGTGGGTTTGCTTTTGGGAGTGGCTTTGTTGTTCGGTTTTCTGATCATGGTCAGCAGAGGATGGATTCTTTGTATCCTTGTACTCGCCAGTATACTCCAATTCAAGCGCCCATCAAAGTTTATGATGTCTCTTTTGGCTGTTCTTTTTTTTATTACATCCATCAATCTTTACCTCTATGTCAGCGCTCCAGTTATGCCTCCTTTGGGTACCTGGCAAAATTTTCTTATAGAGCAGCTGCAACACTGGTGGCAGACAATGGTCTTGTTTTTTCCTGTGAATGTAATGTATTGGCTCAGTGCTTTTATTCTGGCTATCCCCGTTGCCTATATAAAGCCCAACCGGTCTCCTGGTTTTCTCGAATCTCTTGATAATGTATTTTTCGAGCCGGTTCTTTTTATCCTGCATCAATGGGCAAGACGATGGAACCGCCAAATGCAGTTTTTGGGATTGCAACTGATCTTTTCGTTTCTTTTATGGTTTTTATCATTCCAGTTATTGGGCATCCCGGCTTCTCTCGTGGTCGCGGCTTTCTCTGCCTGTGCGATGTTGGCCCCTCATATCGGGTTTTGGCTCGCTCTTTTACCTCCATTGCTCATCGTCCTGCCCGGATCATCCTCTTATTGGCAGTTGATCGGGTTGGCAATTACCGCCGCCGTGATGTGGATTTTACAATATCTTGTGATCGATGATCTGGATCCACAATTCATTGCCTGGCATCCTGCGTGGGAAGCATTGGCGATCTTGGGTGGTTTTTTTGCTGCCGGATTATGGGGAATGGTTTTCATCGTTCCTCTCATCACGTTGACTAGAATTGTCATCGATCCTCTTGTTTCTGCCTATCACTATTATTTCTCTGATTCATTCTAATTGCTTGATCTTTTTTAATAAATTGCGTACCTTTTATGTTTATTATTAAGGTGAATTTGCTATGCATACTTTAATTAAAAAGCCCGTTGCATTTCAGGGAGCCCATTACGCATTTAGCGAGATGGCTGCCCGTCAGTTTTTCGGCAATGAAATCGATAGCTTGCCTTGCCGGACATTTGAAGAGGTTTTCGAGACAGTGGTGCAAGATATTGCAGAGTTTGGTGTTTTGCCAATTGAAAATTCTCTCACTGGCAGTATTCATCGAAATTACGATCTGCTTATCGATTATGATGTAAAAATCGTTGCTGAAACGGTGCTAAGGATTGCTCAGAATTTAATTACCAATCCGGGTGTGAGTTTGTCGGATATTAATACGATTTATTCTCATCCCCAGGCATTGGAACAGTGTCGCCGATTTATCTCTTCGATGGAAGGCGTCGAAGCGGTTGCCACCTATGACACCGCAGGTAGTGTAAAAATGATTCGTGATGAAAAGATCATGGATGCTGCAGCTGTGGCCAGCCGATGGGCTGCAGAAGATTATGGGATGCAAATTCTTAAAGAAGAAATCGAAGATTACCCGCATAATTTTACCCGGTTCATCGTTATCGGCAGCAAAGAAAAAGTCCTTGGTTCCGCAGACAAAACCTCGATCGTTTTTTCCATGAAGAGTATTCCGGGTGCGCTATTCAAATGTCTCAGTGTTTTTGCCTTGCGTGATATCGATTTGCTCAAGATCGAATCGCGACCCATGAGAGGCAAACCGTTTTCTTATATCTTTTATCTCAGTTTTGCAGCAAGTATGCAAGAGCAAAGCAGTATCAATGCCATTAGACATTTAGAAGAAATTACCGATTTTGTCAAGATACTCGGATCTTATCCGAGCGGGCAATTGGATTTATAAAATTGAACCCCATGTAAACAGGAGTTGATATGATGACAAATGAACGAGGAAACCTTGGAATACTGGTGGGAGGTGGTCCTGCTCCGGGATTGAACGGCGTGATTTCGGCTGTGACGATCGAAGCCCGCCGAAATAATCTCAAAGTGTATGGCATTTATGATGGGTATAAATGGTTGACCAAAGGCGATGAAAATGATCTTCAGAATCATGTCCGCGAGCTTCGTATCAGCGATGTCTCTCGAATTCATTTTGACGGCGGATCCATTTTACGGACATCGAGAACTAATCCCGCCAAAGTTGAAAACGGTGTGGAAAATGCTCTAAAGATGCTGCGTTCACTCGGCATAAAATATATGGTTACAACCGGCGGGGATGACACGGCCTATGGTGCCAGTCAAATTGCAAAGGCTGCAAAAGGGGAGATCAAATTCGCGCACGTGCCGAAAACCATTGACAATGATCTCCCTCTGCCGAATAATCTCCCGACCTTTGGTTATCAGACCGCTCGAAATTTGGGCTCGATTTTAGTTAAGAATTTAATGGAAGATGCCCGTACCACCGATCGCTGGTACATTGTCGTGGCCATGGGCAGACACGCAGGCCATCTGGCCCTTGGAATCGGAAAATCTGCCGGTGCGACACTCACCGTTATCTCTGAAGAGTTTGGAAATGAGGGTCCGATTTCTCTTTCAGATGTGTGCGATATCCTCGAGACGTCTATACTGAAACGACGGGCAATGGGAAATAATCACGGTGTCATGGTCATTTCTGAAGGGGTTGCCGAGAGATTCACTGAAGAAGAGCTGATTCAGGCTGCAGGTGAAAGTGTCGAAAAAGATGCATACGGCCATATTCAACTCGCAGATGTGGAATTGGGCAAAATTGTTAAAAGGGAAATCGAAAAACGATTTGCCGACCGTGGTGAGAAATTCCGTACTGTCGAAAATAATATTGGTTATGTCTTGCGTTGTGCTGATCCTATTCCTTTTGATCAAGAATATACCCGTGACCTCGGTTATAATGCTGTGCAATACTGTTTGAGCCAGGATCCTGCCTATTCAAAGAACGCTATGATCTGTGTCGATAACGGCAAATTGCATCCACTTCCTTTTGATGAGATGCTGGATCCCAAAACCAACAAGACTCAGGTCAGGTATCTCGATGTTGTGAGTGACAGCTATAAAGTCGCACGCAGTTACATGGTACGCCTGGAAAAACGGGATATCGAAGATAAAGCATTTCTTGCCAAGATGGCAGAGGGTGGGGGAATGACCACTGAGGAGTTTTTGAATAAATTTGCATATCTCGTTAAATAAAAATTTCTGACATTTTTCTATAAATAATAAAGAGGGCTGACCAAACGGAAAGCCCTCACTTTATAGGTTCCTTTAAAAAAGGAATTGAAACCCCATTGCCGCTCCTAAGCCGGTTCCTTGCCCCGGCAAAACATGTCCAAAACTTTTCAGCGCCAGATCCCATCTTAAAGACCCTAAATAGAATCCTGTTCCATAGCTCATTGCCCATATATGCTCTTGCCTCAAGAAACCGCTTCTGAGATCAAGCCATGAAAAAGGTTTATATTCGGCACCCAGAGAAAATCTCATTTGCCGTTCAGACCAGGCCGATTCTTTAAATCCTTGTACGATCTCAAAAGCGAGGGTCGCATTATTGATTTCATAAGCTGCTCCCAATCGCAGTACCGAGGGCAAGTCATAGGTAAAGGGCGCAATACTATAGGTTGTGTCAGAGGACACGAAAACAGAATCGATATTTTTGTTTTCTGTAAAAAGATCAGAAAATCTATTGTCAACCAATTCAAACCGGCTAATGGTGAGTTCAGGATCCCTGTTCCAGGTGACGGTGCTGATCATATTTTCCATGCAAACCGAGAGGTACCAGCTTTGGTCTATGGCCATTGCCATACCCAGATTGAATCCATAGCCATGTCCGCCTCTGGCGGATTGAACTATCATCGATCCTCTGGCCTGGGTAGAGGTCAATCCTGTCAAGCTTTGGGCAATGGACTCGTTGACGTTTCCATAAGAGAGCCCAGAGATATAGCTCAGACTGAGACCAAATGCAAAGGTGTCAATATTTTCAAAGGGCATTTTTAGCGGCAGCGCTGCAGACAATGACATGACTCTGGCTGACAACACCTGCCCCGAGATAGGGTTGAAATCGTATTTTCTGTCCAATTCATTGCCCATCAATCCCAATTCAAAAATTTCTTTGGCAATATCGCCACGTGCTCCTGCCAACCATGAAAGAGAAAAGGCAAAATTTTTATAGGCAAGACTCAATGCCTGAGCATGTCCCTTACTGTCGAACAAGAGTGTATGATTTTTCAGGTGAGATAGTATTTCCTCTTTGTCTTTTTCGGTCAAAAATTTGCCATTATAGCGATTATAGTGTTCAATCGAAAAACTGTTATTGGCAATAAAACCACCGACACCCAAAACGGAAAAGCTCCAGGAATGTGGCTGTCGATAAGCGAGATTTGCAGGATTATAAGCAGGCGCTTCGGCGCCCCGGGCAAGTGCACTAATGGCGCCCCCCATCCCCACACCTCTCGCCAGTCCCCATTCGGCCCTTGATTGACCTTGAAAAATCAGGAGACTGGCCATTGTGACCATGAATATCAGAAACGGTCGGGCAAATAATTTACATTGCATAAAAGATCTCACAACAAAAGGAGGATAAAGATGCCAAGCAGGAAAGATCGGGGTGTATCTGCAGAAAAAATTTGCTTGCTCGATACACCCCTCAAAACTCAGGTGCCCATTTCCCAGGATGCTAGATACTGTTTCTGCTCTTCAGTCAATTCATCAATCTCAATTTTCATCGATTTAAGTTTAAGTTTCGATACCCAGTCTTCAATTTCTCTGGATACATTATAGACCTGTGGTTTCAGTGTTTCATGATTGTCCACGACCCATTCGGTGCTGAGTGCTTGTGTGGCAAAGCTCATATCCATCACAGAAGCGGGATGTCCTTCGGCAGCCGCCAAATTGATCAGTCGACCTTCGGCCAGGAGGTAAACCCGGTTACCACTGGGGAGGGTGAATTCATCCACCAGGCGTCGGACCTGCCGACGTACGGAAACAGCCAGTTCTTCCAGACCTTTGGTGTCGATTTCCACATTAAAGTGTCCAGAATTGGAAATGATTGCGCCGTCTTTCATGACATTCATGTGCTCGGTACGAATAACATTAATATCACCGGTAAGGGTACAAAAAAGGTCACCGACTTTGGCCGCTTCTGCCATCGGGAGAACGCGAAATCCATCCATCGCTGCTTCGAGCGCACGGATGGGATCCACCTCTGTGACAATGACATTGGCTCCCATGCCACGACAGCGCATGGCAAACCCGCGTCCGCACCAGCCATAGCCAGCGACAACCACGTTTTTCCCTGCCAGTAAAATATCAGTGGCACGAATGATACCATCAACGGTCGATTGTCCGGTTCCATAGCGATTATCAAAGAGATTCTTTGTCGTGGCATCATTGACCGCGATCACCGGTATTTTCAATGCGCCATCGGCTTGCATGGCTCTCAGACGAATAACACCGGTCGTGGTTTCCTCCATACTGCCCAAAAGGGTGGAGGTCAGATCCGGATAGTCGAAATGAATGGTGGAGACCAGGTCAGCCCCATCGTCCATGGTGATGTCGGGCTTGTGATCGATTGCAGCGCGAATATGCTCATAATATGTTTTGTCATCTTCACCATTGATGGCAAAAACCGGGATTTCAAAATCTTTTACCAGAGAAGCGGATACGTCGTCCTGTGTTGACAGAGGGTTGGATGCGCACAGAACAAGGTCTGCACCGCCTGCTTTAAGTGTTCTTGCCAGGTTCGCAGTTTCAGCAGTCACATGCAGACAGGCCGACATTTTGCGTCCTTGCAGGGGTTTTTCTTTTTCAAAGCGCTCTTTGACTTGCCTGAGAACAGGCATATCTCTTTCGGCCCATTCAATCCGTCGCTTTCCTTCTGTCGCCAGATTTATATCTTTAATATCGTATTTCACAATTCCTCCTGATTAGTGTCAAGCCAATTGGTTTGCTTTATTGGTTCTTTCCCATGGTAGATCAAGATCGAGGCGACCGAAATGGCCGTATGCCGCTGTTTGCCGGTAAATCGGATTCAAGAGTTGCAAGGAATCGATAATCCCTTTTGGGGTGAGGTCAAAATTTTTCCGGATGAGGGAGACGATTTCCGAATCGTCAATTTTGCCGGTTCCGAATGTATCGACAAAGATCGAGACCGGTTCGGCGACGCCAATTGCATAGGCGACTTGAATTTCGCACTTTGTTGCCAGTCCGGCAGCGACCACATTCTTGGCGATCCAACGGCAGGCATAAGTGGCAGAACGGTCGACCTTTGTGGGATCTTTGCCTGAAAATGCACCCCCACCATGCCGGGCATAGCCGCCATAAGTATCCACGATAATTTTTCGACCCGTCAAGCCCGCATCTCCCTGAGGTCCACCGATGACGAAACGGCCTGTAGGGTTCACATGGATGACAGGTTCTTTTTCCAGCAATTCATCGGGAATAATCGGGGTAATGACTTTTGCAATGATACTCTCACAGAGTTCGTTATTGCTGATGTCAGGATCGTGTTGTGTTGAAATGACGATCGTATCAACAGCCACAGGCTTGCCGTCTCTATAGCGAACAGTGACTTGTGATTTTCCATCCGGACGGAGGAAAGGCAATTCTTTATCTTTACGTGTTTGGGCCAACTGACGGGTTAATTTGTGTGCCAGAACAATAGGCAATGGCATGAGTTCCGGGGTTTCATCATTTGCATATCCAAACATCATGCCTTGATCTCCGGCACCAAGTCGATTGACCCCCATGGCGATATCCGGGGATTGTTGATCAATCGTGGTTATCACGGCACAGGTTTCATAATCAAATCCAAATCGCGCATCGGTGTAACCAATATCCTTGATGACTGTTCTTACCAGGCTTGGAATATCGACATAGGTTTCAGTGGTGATTTCTCCACCTACCAGACATAATCCTGTGGTTACAAAGGTTTCACAAGCAACACGGCCGCGTGGATCATCTTTGAGCACAGCGTCGAGTACGGCATCGGATATTTGATCTGCGATCTTGTCAGGATGCCCTTCGGTAACGCTTTCAGAAGTAAACAGTTGCTCGGCCATACCAGTCTCCTATACTATCAGTTTCGTACAAATTGATAAAACTTTTTATTATAACAAAAACAAACGATACAAACAACCTTTTTCATCGGGATCGAAAGAGAGTTACAGGCAAATGCCCAATGGGGTGGGCACGTTGAAAGGTATTACCGGCAATCTCGAGATTATGCGTACGAAAAATCCCCGGGCGAAATCATGCTATTCCGGACACTTGCTGATGATCTGACAGTAGAGCAAGTCTTGAAAGCGTTTTCCCAATATTTGAGCTAAATATGCTTGGATTTCCTGGGCCGTCGGCATGGCCAGCACTTTATTGACCACATTAAGACATTCAGAATATTCCACACGACGGATCAGTTCCTTGATCAACAGTACTGAAACAGGACTGACGCTGAATTCGTCTAGTCCCAAACCGATCAACACCATTGTCGCCAGAGGATCTGAAGCCATCTCCCCACACATGCCAACCCATACGCCTTCGGTATGAGCTTTGTGAATAATATCTCTGATCATACGAATAATGGCCGGATTGTATGTTTGGTAAAGATAAGCGACTTGCTTGTTGCCACGGTCTACCGCCAGAGAATATTGAATAAGATCATTTGTGCCAATGCTCAAATAGTCGCACTCTTTGGCAATGATATCTGCCGTGATGGCTGATGAAGGAACTTCGATCATTGCCCCAATGGGAATGTTTCTGTTATAAGGAATGTCCTGGCGATCCAACTCACCTTTCGCTTCCCGGACCATTTGTTTGCATTCTCGTATCTCAGTGACATCGGAAATCATGGGAAACAGTATGCGCACCTGAGAACCATGCGCACTGGCACGAAGAATAGCCCTTACCTGGGTTTTAAGGAGATGAGACATTTTACGATAGAGTCGAATGCCTCGCAAGCCCAGGAAAGGATTGTTTTCATGCGGAAGACGAAGGCTATCCGGCAATTTGTCACCCCCGATATCAACGGTTCTGATGATCAGGGGCTTTTCACCCACCTTTTTAATGAGACGGGTATATTCCTGAACTTGTTCTTCCTCTGATGGCAGCTCATTACGGGTGAGGAATAGATATTCGGTTCGATACAAACCAACACCCTGTGCACCCAGTTCGGCCAGTTGATCTGCTTCTTCCGGAAATTCGATATTTGCGGACAATTCAATGTCCTTGCCATCTTGGGTGCGGGCAGGAAGATTTTTGATTTTTGAGAGCTTGTGAGTATAGTCCAGATATTCTGCCTGGAGCCTTTCATAGGATTTTAGAGTGCTATCCTTGGGCGAGAGTACAAGCTGACCGTTATTGCCATCGATGATTGCAAACTGGTTATCTTTGGCACGTTGATAGGCTTGCTCCAAGCTCACGACCGCGGGTACTTGAAGGCTCCTCGCCAGAATGGCTGCGTGTGATGTACGGCCTCCAAGATCGGAAGCAAAACCAAGTATTTTTTTGCGATCCAGATAGACGGTATCTGAGGGGGTAAATTCCCGGGCAATCACAATGGCTGGTTCCGAGATTTCCTGGACGGTTTGATGAATACTTCCTTCAAGATGTTGAAGGACGCGCTGTTTGATGTCTCTCAGGTCCGCGACGCGGGATTTTAAATAGTCATTGTCCAGATCGGCAAAAGATCGCTCCAGTCTGGAGGTTACTTGAAAAAAGGCAAATTCGGCCGAGTGTTGATGCCGGATGGATTCAAGCGTCTGCTGGACAATGGCGTCGTCTTCGAGCATCAACAGTAAGGCATCGAATATACTGGCATGCTCTTCGCCCATCTGACTGGCCGTATGGTCGCGAATGGTTGTCAGGTCTTTTTTAGAGTCGTCAAGTGCTTTTTTGAACCGTTCAATTTCCTGTTCTATTTCGTCAGGTGATATTTCCTGATGCTCGATGGATATCATTCTTTTATCCAGTATCTTTATCCTGCCGATAGCGATACCGGGTGAAGCTGCAACTCCTTTAATACGAGTTTCCGTCATAGGTTCAATCTTCATCAAATTGTCGTTTGTCGATGACTTGTTCAATTGCTTCCAATGCGGCAAATTCATCTTCACCTTCAATGCGAACGGTGACCTCACTTCCGAATCCGGCCTCGAGCATGAGCACACCCATAATACTTTTGGCATTGACTTCATTGCCGTTTTTAGAAATATATACAGATGATTTGAATTTACTTGCGGTTTTTACCAATTGTCCGGCCGGACGGGCGTGAATACCGAGTTTGTTTTTAATTTTAAAAGATTTTGTAACCATAGTTGATTGTTCCTCACATTGCCATCAAAAGGCTACTGTCCTGACACCTGCTGCGACGATCATTGCCATCAGTGATGCTAGAATCACATAATAGAATACCGGTTTGTTTTTTTTGATCATGATCCATGCGATGAGAAATGCCGTAATGAATGATGCGAGTACATCAAAACCTTGACCTGCAGAGTTTGCGGTGGCCACCACGATGCAAGCTCCTGTTGCCACAGCTCCGATGGTTGCGGCGAGTTTCTTCCATTTCTCAAAGTGGCGCATGGAAAGATCGGAAATGATATCAAATCCCTTTTTATAGCCCAGCAAAAACCCATAAATACGCACGAAAAAATGTGGAATATTATATACCAACAAGTAAATCGGGATTGCGATCCATCCAAACGTAAGCGCGATAAATACCCCTAACGCAGAGGCAGCAGGTTTGATATTTTGCCAGAACAGTGTATCGCCAATTAATCCCAGAGGGCCTATCAGGCGTTCTTTAAAAATTTGTATCGGTCGATAATCATCCCAGTTTTTATTGAATGCTTCCTCTTCGAGTTTTGTTACGGCTCCCGCACACCATGATGCTAAATAGGGATGTGAATTAAAAAACTCTAGATGTCTTTTTAAAAAAAGTGTCTGATCTTTAGGGTCTTTATAAAGCTTTTTAGCGACGGGTACAAGTGAATAACAAAATCCAAGACCGATAAGCGCGAAAAAATTCCAGGATCCTTGTATAAAAAAACATCGCCATAAGATTTTTAATCGATCCCAGTGGCGGGTCCTTACCATAAAGTCCTCATTGCTTACCATGTCAATGCAAAGGCCAATGCCCCGCCTGCCAGCCCGAGGATCAGCCAAAGCCACTGTTTACGGTCTACAAACAGAGTCCATAGCGTGGCGCATCCAATACCCAGAAAGGCACCGCCTATGGGTCGAGCATAGTTATCCCATGTCGTTGGTATGGCTTTGATGATTGGAGGAAACAATTGCAAACCGAAAATAAAAGCCAGTATGCCGGTTAAAAACAGTCCGATAATGAAATTAAATCCGATTCCTGCCCAGTGTGTTCTGCTGACATGTTTAAAAGATAAATTGTTACGAAAGAGCAATCGTTCATAAAGTCTGCCATTTATTCTGCGCATCAATACAACCATATAACCACTGGTCAGGCTGATAAGCGTTCCGGCAATCAAGGCCAATGCCAAAGCCAAGACGTTCCGGCCCGTCTGATGCGCAGCCAGAATGCCGATACTGGCTGTCACAACAGCCCCCAGGTTGCCTTCAGCAAAAAAGGCTCCGCCTATAGGTAACTCGTTTAGCCATAAGAGTTCTAACAGAGTACCGAGAATAAAGCCCAGCGAAAAATCACCTAATAAAATACCGATAATGGTACAGGAAACAAGAGGCCGGGCAGACATGATTTGAAACGCAGCAGTGGTATCAAGAGCAACAAACCCTCCCCACACACTTATCATCATCAAGTCAAGCCACATATGCACTCCGAGGTAGATATCAGTTCCCTACTATAACTATTTCACCAATAATAATCAATAAAAATTCTGGAACCCCTGGCAAGGGCAATGGGTAAAAAGACCTTGCTTTTAAATAAGATAGATTATATATTGTTCTGTTATACCCGTTTTGATTTTGCAAAAAAAGAGTGAACATACAACGAGTGAGGAATCATTTATGGCTGTTATGAACCGAATGCGTGAAAATACCAAAAATATATTACTGATATTGGTATTTGCATTCATTGCTACGATTATATTTGACTGGGGAATGGGCGGCTTTCAAGGACCGCGCGGCAGAAATGTCATTGCAAAAGTCGAAGGCCAGGAAATCCCCTATGATGAGTTTTATCAAAATTATCAAAATGAACTCCGCGCATATCGGGAACGCACCGGCGCTGATCCGGAAGGATATCAATTGCAACAGATTGAAAATCAGGTCTTTGAAAGCCTGGTTCAGCAAAGACTGCTGGGTGAAATCGTTTCTGATATGGATCTGGAAGCGTCGGATGGGGAAATCGTGGACGAGATTTACAATCATCCGCCTGAATTTTTAAAAACCCAACCTGCTTTTTTAGATTCCAATGGGGTTTTTCAAATGGAAGCGTACCAACGAGCCCTGTCTGATCCTCAAACAAACTGGGCTCCCATTGAAAACTATTTGCGGGTGACACTTCCATTGAACAAATTACAGTATATGTTCAATGCCACCGCATTGGTCACAGATGATGAGGCGTTTCTGGAATATAAACGCAGAAATGCCAAAGCCAAAGTCGATTATGTCCTCTATTCCCTGACTCAATTCGCTCAAGACGTCTCTGAGCCCACAGAGGCAGAAATTCAGGCCTATTATAACGAGAACAGAGAAGACTATAAACAAGCCGAGCGACGTCAGTTCGACTATGTCCTTTTGGAAACGACACCCACTGCTGCCGATACCCAGGCCATCTTTAATCAGGCCGATGAGCTTTTGCAGGATATCGAACAGGGCGATAGCTTTCAAGAGTTGGCAAGTGTTTATTCGGAAGACCCGGGCTCTGCCGAAAAGGGCGGTGACCTGGGCTGGTTTGGATCCGGTCAAATGGTTGAACCGTTTGAAAAGGCTGCGTTTAATGCCGAACCCGGTGATATCGTCGGGCCCGTAGAAACCTCTTATGGGATTCATATCATTAAGGTCGAAGATAAGCGAGTTCAGGACGGCGAACAACAAGTCAAAGCCAGACACATCTTGCTGAAATTCGATGCGTCTCCACAAACCAGAGAAGCATTGCGTGAAGAAGCCGAGTATATTTCAACCCAGGCCATGGAAAATGATTTAAAGAGTGTAGCCGAAGCTGAAAATGTCGAGCTGCAAACCACACCGCCTTTTGAATTGGATGCTTTTATACAAGGTATCGGCATGGAATCGCGTGTTAACCGGTTTGCTTTTCGTTCAGATGTCGGGACGGTTTCGCCCGTTTTTCAGACCGAACGGGGTTTTGTGGTGGCCGAGGTCTCCAATATCATCAAAGAAGGGATCAGGCCTTTGGATGAAGTCGAAAACCAAATCATTTCCGCCCTCAAACAGGAAAAACAAAAAGAGTTGGTCGCTGAAAAAGCTCGAGCCGCCTATCAGAAAATCCAGTCCGGTGCTTTCTTTGACAAAGTCGCTGACCAGGATAGCGTGGAAATCAAATCGACCGACTTTTTCACAATGTCACCCTATATACCCAATGTAGGAAATGCCCCGGAATTTGTGGGAACCGCCTTTAGCCTCGATATAGGCGACTTTTCCGAGCCGATTCCCGGTGCCCAGGGTTATTATATTCTACAGGTAACCGATAAACAAGAAGTCAGCCGGGAAACCTTTGAAGCGCAAAAAGAAACGCTCAAACGACAGATGCTGCAGCGCAAGAAACAAGCGGTATTCGGTCAATGGTATACAAACTATAAAGAAGAAGCAAGTGTTGAGGATTATCGGGTAGAATTTCTCTAGTCTGAATGATCCACGTATAACACAAAGGACACAAAAAGCAATCGAAAAGCCAGAACAGTCTTTTCGGTTTGGGGGGAGAGTTTTAAAAGACTCTGAATAGGTATTGTCCTGATTAAATAAAACATACAGGTCAGACTTTTGAAAAAGGGGATGCTGAAAAATATTTCAGCATCCCCTTTTTTTTGAACTATAATTCTCCTTTGAGACTGAGCACGAAATTTCTCGGGGCCATGAGATTGCTTTCCATGGGGGCATAGTTGTATTGCAACAGATTGTTGACGCTCAACTGTAACGTCAGATTACGCCATTTATATGAGCCGCGCACATCTACGATTTTCATGGGGACCCGGTCATTGATTGGATAAATCTTTACTTCATCGATTTCGCTGGCATACCGAAAATCGGCTTCAACGTGCCAGGGACCTGTCGAAAAAGAGGGTTTGATGTTGGCAATCACATTGGGACGATAGGTAAGTGGCTCGTCCCAGACCAGGTCTCGGTGTTGCATGGCGGTAAGGGTTGCTTGAAGCGAAGGAGTGATGGCGAGACCAAAGAGATTCCACTCGCCTGACAGATTTGTCGTCGCTTCGATGCCCCGGATGCGTGCTCTTTTGATATTTCGAAATTGAATTTGTCCCCTGATCAGATCGAGATGAGCTTCGATAAGATTCCAATATTCATTATCGAATAAAGATACATCGACATTCCAGTTTGACGTGATGTAATGGCGAAAACCGAGATCATACGCCCATGAGCTTTCCGATTTGAGATCGGGGTTGGCCAAGATCTTGAAATTCATGATGGTCAGTTCCAGAAAGCGTTCGACAATCGTGGCTGCCCGAAAGCCGCTGCCCACAGAGCCCCGAAAGGTGGTGCCGTCCCAGGGTTGCCAATTGATGCCCAGCCGTGGACTGAATAAATCTTCTGCGTCGCCGCCGATGAGCTGGTATCTGTCATACCTTGCACCTGCGGTGATGCGCAGGTTTTCCAGGGCTGTCCATTCGTCCTGAATATAGGGGCCGATAAAATAGCCTTTATGATCACCAAAATATTCGGTGCTGCCTGCATCGTGTTGATATTGAACTCCCATGGTCAGGGTGTGTCCCCACACCGGGATATAATTCGCCTGAAGTTCAGCCCCCTGCCCCAGGGCTGGATTAAAGCCTGCATCCGGACCAAATTGATTGCCCATTAACGTACGCACAAAAGAAGCACGGACATTGATCGCAAACCGGGCTGAAAAAGGAACCACCACTTTGGTATAAGCATTGAGCTGATGGGTGGCCGCCCGGTTGTCCAGATTCTGGGGATCCACTTCATAGGGATCGTTTTGTCCCCGCCATTGAACGAAAAATCCGCGATTGATATGGCTATAAGCAGCATAGCCGGTCCATTTTATGCCATTGGCAAAACGGTAATCCACCTTACCGGTGAGATTGTGTTTCTGGGCATCGCCCAGTTGAGAATATCCGGTATCCATAAACCGGCCGGCCGAGAGTCGTATGCCCAGATTCCCTATCTTTTGGCTATAGCTCAAATCGTTTCGGGTATAATGCAGCCGGCTGTGGTCGGTCCACTTCCATTCATCGTAATACGGTTCGTCGTATTTTCCGACACTGGACGAAAACATCAACCGGGCATCCTCTGATGGATCTTTGGTAATGACATTCACCACACCCCCGAGAGCGGATGAGCCCCATAATGTAGAACCGGCGCCCTTTAAAACCTCGATCTGCTCGATATCCAGTGGGGGAAGCATATCCCAGTTAAATTCTCCGGTATCGCTGGCATACACCGGTACGCCATCCAGCAAAAGCTGGACCTTGTTCCCTGCACCAAAGGTATAGCCTGTAGATCCCCGGATATTGATTTGATTGCCGATAAAATGAACCCCGGGGGTGGTTTCCAGGGCCTGTACCAGATCCATGGGATTACGTCGTTTGATTTCATTAGAGGTCACCACAGACATAGAGACCGGTGCCTGATCCAGGCGTTGTTCTATCTTGCCAGCCAACACCACGATAGGATCGAATTCTATGGGCGTCGATCGCAAGGGAGCCGCTATCTTTGTGGTGCTGTTCGGTCGTACTTGCACATCCGTGATACGCTGGGCGCGATAGCCGATCATGGAAACCCGCAAGGCATAGGTGCCCACCGGTACTTTATTGATGACAAACACTCCCTCACTATTGGTACTGGCTCCCCGAAGGGTGCCGAGAATTTGGACGTTGGCGCCGGGCAGGGGCTCCTTGGTCTCACGGTCCGCGACGATCCCTTGAATCGTTCCATTAATGGCCGCTATCCCCTGAGAGAGAGCAAGCAAAAGGATGAGGAAAAAGAAAATGGTTAATCGGGATGTGCGCAAACGATCTCCTTTTTAATTCTGATCTTCCAATGTCGACCAATCCACATCGATATCGATCCCTTTGAGAATTTCGCCCGAGGACAAATTGAGCCGGGCAGGTTTCTCCGGATTGTTGGGATCACGATAAAAACCCACAGTCTTGAAATCCGTGAGCGCAGCGCGCTCTTTAAGCCAAAATACTGCCACATAACCGGTGGTTCCCCTTCTTACAGGGAGTTTGTAATGGTAAGGATTTTCATCGATACCGAAATCGATGGATTTGAGCCAGGTCAGAAAGTGAATGTTCTCCTGCGGAACCTCTATAAATGCAGCCACGGCCACGGCATAAGTTTGTTCGGGGAACGGTCCGTTGAAGGTAATGGTCCCCTGAATTTCAGCATCCCGGTTTAAATGATTCCAGCTCGCATAGAGAGTACGATCGACAATGGGACTTTGCTCAGACAGATGAAAGCCCAATGGCAGCAAGTTGCTCGACGGATCCAGAGGGAGCGCCAGGATGTCGGCCAAATTGGATTTGGTTTCAGTATTGTACCACCACAATGCTACGGCCTCATAGCTGCCAAAGGGCAGGGCCAGCGAGGTCGTCACCGTATCCTGATCGATGGGCAGGCTGTTGGGACTCTGATAGAGCTCGTTGATCGCATGCGGTGGAAATTGGGGAGCAACGACCAGGTAGATCCCTTCCGTGTTGGCCGGTGCCTCGCCCCGGAATATGACCTTGACATTCAGAGTTCCTTCCAACGGTGCCAACCCATGATCGATTGAGCAGCTCAGCAGAAACATCAGGGCAAATATGAACAGACCGGTAATAAAGGTTTTTATCATTTCAAGACTCGAATTCTAGCGTAGATAGAGCATCTTTTTCATGGTTTTGAATTCCGGTGTCTCGAGTTTGTAAAAATAGACACCAGAAGCCACGTATTGACCGGACTGGTCAGATCCATCCCATGAGATGTGATGAGATCCGGCAGCCGCGGGGGCACTGTACAGGGTTTTGACTTTTTTGCCAATGGCATTATATATTGTTACGGTGGCAAATGCCCTGTGAGGGAGCGAAAACTCTATTCGGGTTACGCCATTGAACGGATTGGGATAGTTTTGATTCAACCTGAAATCTCGCGGCGCGTTCTCTGGCTGATCTTTGACCTCTGTGACAACCCGGCGATTCAATTTTACGGGGTTCAAGACCCAGGAGGTTAATTCTATGCCTGTTGCCTGGCTGGCATTTTTCTCCAAAAAATAGGCAGTGAAACCCAGTTCCAGACTGAGCGAACTGTGTTCTGTGTGCTCACGCAGGGTGATGCCGTTATCGCCATACGAGACCCTATCTCCTGTATCCTCGCCGACGACCACTGCACTATCTGCCTGACCGCCGTCAGCACTGTCCCAATAGTAAAGTTCGGCTGATTCCCAATTGGTTTCTTCAAAGTGCACGAGATTATAAAATGTTCCCTGATCACCCGACACCATGGACCATTCCTGGATGGGGATATGCACGGTGGGATCTATATTGTCGGGCATACCATCGATGAGTATACCATCATTATAAGCATTGTAAAATTTCATGCCTACGGCCTGTTGGTTGTAATCCCAGGATTGTCGCAACATATCCAGTTCGACATAATAATCTTCATTGGGATTGAGTTCGTCATTCAAGCTGTCGAGCCGGGCACCTCCTTCAATGGTTCCGCTATAGGGATAGAAAAACGTTTTCACATAAAAGCCAAACTGATCAAAAGGCGTACCGAACAGCTGAACACTGTGTCTGGCTTCGCGAATGACCCGGACAACCGGATTTTCATTATAGGAAAGATATTGTGTGTTGGGATAAACATACAAATAGTTTTCAGTAGCCGAATTGGAACCCTCTCTACCAATGGGCAAGCCGATAATTCCGCCCAGGGAGATAAATCCGTTGAACCGGATTTTTTGAGTGTCAAAAATATCCACTCCGCTGCCAAAAGGGGGGGTGATCGCAATATCTTTGACAAGTCCGGTTGCATCAGACATACCTAGAGAATAGACCTTTGTGGAGACGGTCTGAGTCTCGGGATCGAACGCCATCTGATATTTATTGGCCACCTCGTCTGGCATGGAGAGCGTGGAAGAGCGAAAGACATAGACATAGGCCTTGACCGAGGTGTCCAAAGGATCCGTCAGGATCAGTTCCACCCGGTCATGGGTTTTGGCGTCGGCATCGTCGATCCAGGAATCATCCGGAGCCTGATCGCCGGCATCGCCGATGAGAAAGACCAGTTCATCATCGATATCCAGATTCGGCAGCGTATCGGTAAACGCATAATCATATTCCGTACTGGTGTTCTGGATCGCGTAAAAGTGGCGGGCATCCCGGCTCGGGAAATAGGGATCCTGCATTTTAACGCGCTCATCGATTTGAAACGGGATCATCGACCATTCATTCCCGGTAGCAGAGTATCGATAGATAAAGATTTCGTCTGTAGGAACATTCAGAAACTCGGGTACTTGCGATCCGTAGAGAATAACCGGCTGGAAAGGTCGTTTTTCGTTCAGGTTTGCTGCAAATAGCGTTTGCAGGAAGGTCAACAGGATCAACACTATTTTTTTCATGATAACCTCAAATGATTATATATTAAAATTTGTATAGAACAGGATAAATTTGACGTGACCCCGGTTACAATTTTGCATGAAAATTAACGATTTCGGGCATCGATATTTATCCGCTTTTTTTCAATGTGTCCCTGTTCATCAACAAGTGTAAATGTTTCCCAAAGGTTTACGGTTGAGCAAACATGTCTGGGCGCGATCAAAATATAATCACCGATTTTCGCTTTTGTCTCTTCATTAAAGACCATCACTGTATGCTCTTCACTCCAGCTCTTTATCAAACCACCGGCCAGGCTATGATGTTCCGGCACGCCCTGGTCTATAGACCATCTTTTGTGTCCAAGATTCAGGGTCAGAGAATAGGCATTGGGCCGATCGATGACCTGGCAAAGAATCAAAGCAGCGACATTGAAAGGAATATCCATGGTTTCCATGCTGTCACTGTCGTGATAAATCCATGTCCCCGGTGAGAGGAAGATGTTGAATTTTGGAGATTGATCCAGGAGCAGTTTCAGATCTGCTAAAAATCCGGGCGATCCGCCGACGACGACATTTTCCACATGGGCTCCCTGGCTTTCAAAGAGCTGTACAGCATGAAACAGAGCAGCCATGGCATCTTGCGCGATCTTTTGTTTTTTCGTTTCATCGCCGGTATGATTGTGGCCATCATAGCCATGTAGTCCTAAAAACGACCAGCCATTGGCTTTTATACGTTTCCAGAGTTCAAGAGCCTGCTGTGGTTCAGCCCCTGTGCGGTGCATTCCCACATCCAGATCGATATAGATCTGCCAATTGTGATCAGGCGCGATTTGCTCCAAATAGTCGAGATGTTTTTCGTGTCCCACCTGAATATGGATTTCAATTTCAGGAGTGGTCTCGAGGTACGTGGTAATTTTTTTTATCGAGTGGGGAAGAAGAGGATAGGCAACAAAACTTTTTTTCACACCGTTTTTGACAAGCATATCGAGCTCATTCAATGAACTTTTGAAATATTCGATGCCGGCATGCATTTGCTGTTTCAGGGTCCATGCAGAT
The DNA here is from genome assembly GCA_014728115.1 of Candidatus Zhuqueibacterota bacterium. GTDB lineage: Bacteria > Zhuqueibacterota > Zhuqueibacteria > Residuimicrobiales > Oceaniaggregativiventaceae > Oceaniaggregativivens. The sequence continues at coordinate 29,085 of WJME01000281.1, forward strand.
TTGTGGGTTTTTACATGCGGACAAAGCATGTTGAGGTTCAACTTGTCATCGACAGCTTTTAACTGTTCCTTCATGGTGGTCATATTATGCAGGACACGGTCTTTGAAAACGAGCAAAGCAGGAGTTTCAATTTCTTCGGGATGAAGCAAAGTATACGGTTTTGTCGAGCATGCAGGGATAATAAAGTCCATCTGACCTCCAAAAGGCAATTATAATAATTGAATGAACGGCAATTTCAAAATTCTTTCGATCTCTTAATGTATTTTTAAAAATGTCTCAGTATCGGCTTTGAATCCCCGGCTGACTATTGTGGCCAGTTGCATGAAAGGAGTGGTCTGATTTTGTACCTCGCTATTTTCAAAGGTTGCCCACTCGGGAGCCAGAGGCAAAGAGATATTCATCCCTTTCGAGGCCACCAGATAGCCATTTTTCAGTGCACCGAATTCGGCATCGTCGGCCGTCAGGTCAACAGGTACCCAACCAAACCGCGGAAAAAAGAGTTCGGACCAGAGATGATAGCGGGGCTTTTCATCTATGATGCGAAATCCGGAGACCAGGCGAGCCGGAATGCCCAAAGAGCGACATAGTGCAATATAAAGAAATGAATACTGACCACAATCACCCTGCATAGAGTTTAACATTTCTGTGGCACCACGAATTTCAACCGGGTAGGTGTATGTCGCATGGCTTTTTATCCATTCAGCCACTCTTTTGGCCTGATGATAGGGATTCTTTATGTCACCGGCAATAGCCATTGCCGTATCTTTGATCGCATCGGTCTGGTTGATAAATGGCTCGGACTTTGTGTAAAATCTATAGAATCCTGAATCTTTTCCATACTCGCCGATGCGATCCGGACGAATATCATATTTCAGAGCATAATTGGTGAATTCAATCCGCCGACGGATGTGTACTTTGTCAGTTTCCCGGAGTGCAAACGAGAGATCCCAAAATCGGATACGATTACCCTGCACCCGATCCTCGAACAGACTGGATCCTTGTGGCTCCAGAATCTTGTAAGTCATATTGCGCTGAGTTTCGGTCTCACAAAAATCCGCAGCCCATACCATGAGGAGAAGCGGAGAGTCCGGTTCCGACATGCCCCGGGTTTCTTTGCTCGTATCTGTGTCGGTATCTTTTTCAGGATGATATTGCGCTTTCCACTCTAGTTCGATATCATAGGATTTTGGTGAGTCGATCGCCGGCCGGTACACGGTGTCGGGTTCCCGCAGTTCGCTGCGCGGTATGACCGGAGAGGTATTGACGTACATTGTCTGAGAACACGCCAGGAACAGGGTTGCCACGAGTAAGCTGTGCAATATCGTTTTCAAATGATGCTCTCCCAATTTGCTGTAAACTCTTTGTCATATTACAAAATCAAAAGATGCGATGCAATACTTACCTTTGGATAACGATTTTGCCACTGGATATCAATCTATGCTGAGCAGATATCCGGTAAATATAGATTCCCGGCTGTAAATCTGTTCCGTTTCTGTCTTTAGCAGTCCACGTTATTGCCGTGGTGTGACTATATTCCGCTTCGATGATTCCCTGTCCGATGATATTGAATATTTGCAGTTCAACATTCTGCAGGGGACTATAGAGTTCCCATGTTACGGTCTGGCCGGCTTGCACGGGATTGGGATAGGGATAGATGGCATGGCTATCATTCCAATTTTCACGCTGGGCCACCCCTGTGGCGTCCTGTTGTTGAACAGATGCTTGTACTAAAACCGGGGTTTGATGCCAGGCAACGATTTTCTCTGCCAATTCGCTGTCCTGATTCGATTCTGGCACCATATACAGCGCCAAAGCCATGGAGAGCCGGTTGGTTCTCAAGCCGGATTGGTCGGTATACAGCCACAACCCCATATCCCCGAATGACTGACCGTCTCCCGTCTCTTTTGAATTGTCGAGGGTTCCACCGTTCAAATTGTCATAATAATAGAGTTCATAAACTGCATTGCTGACCTGGGGAGCATCCAGAATCAATATCACAGACCCTGCCTGACCGCTGGCCATGACCCAAAAAGGAGGATTATATCCAGAGAATGTCCGGTCAGGCAGATCCGGGTTACCATCGATGGGAAAACCCTGGGGATTTTGCGCAGAGTAAAACCTCATGCCGGCCGCATCCGGACTTAAATCGAGTGACTGGCGCAACTGTTTGAGTCCGGCCAAAGCAAAAATCGATTCATTAATCGGGGCATCGAGAACGCCGAGGTTGAATGAATAGGGCCAGTACTGGATCTGATAATCGCCGGTCACCGTCGCCGGCCAAAAGGGCAACTTTATGTTGGTGCGCACGTCCCGGAATGTCCTCAGGTCACCCGGATGTGCGGTGAGAGGATCATCCTGAGCTTTGAGTAATTCTTCGGTAATCGTATACGAACCAATGCCCGGGAAACCGGAATTTCCCTGTAATCTCAATTTCAGCCTGTCCACAAGGTTGGGCGAATCCTCCGTAAACGTGAGATAGGTCAGCCAGCCGTCATGATTGTGGCCGATCCTATAGGCGGGACTCGATACAGTGTCTGCCGCAGATCCCGATGAAGGTGCGGCAGTATGTTGCATATATGATTTCTGCGGAGGGGCCGGATCGGATTTTTTGAACAAATAGAGCCATGCCTGCTGCGTGGTATCATTTTGTTCGCTCAGATTTATTTCTATTCTCTCATCACCGACAACATTTTGATTTGGCCACTGGGTTGTCGGCGCCCTGTCCCCCAGATCCTCTGGCATCACCAGGAATTCATCCTGGGCATCCAACAAGCCATTAAAGGTCTCTTTTTTATTGTATTTGCCCTGATACACTTCATCGATCTGGTAAGGGATAGCAGTCCATGTATTTTGTGTCGCATCATAACGGTAAGCTGACCAGGCATCGATTTCGAGCTGGTCTATAGGGATCTGGGCGCCCTTGATGATGATGGGCACATAATTTCTCTCCAGATTGCGTTCTTGTGCAAAAAGAGAAATGGAAAACGCCAACAATGCAAATATTGTAAAATTTTTCATTAGTGTATCCTAATCAAAGTTCATATTTAACGGAAAAAGCAAAATTACGGATATCGCCCAGGACTCTTTCCGAAACCGTATAGTTGTAATTCAGGGCATTTCGCACCATGAATTGAAACAGCCAGTTTTTATACGTGCTATTCAACCGCAGCTCGAGATAGTGCATGGCCACCCGTTCGTCCAGAGGATAGATCGCTACCCTGTCGAGTCGATTCATATAGCGGTAATCCGCTTCCAGGGTGATTCCTTGCCAGATCAATGTCGGGGAGATCTGGCCGATGAGTCGTGGCCGGTAGAGCATCACCCGGTTGCTCTCTACTTCTCTGGGATCCATCCAGGTGGCAGAAGCCTGCAGATGAAAAAATCTCGGCGAGATCTGCCAGTTGATTTGGCCTTCGATCCCCAGGATACGTGCAGCCGGATAGTTGGTAAACTGTGCGGTCAGGTTGGACGAAAGCGTGGGTTCGATGAGATTTTCAAACTGGCTGATAAATCCTGTGGCTTCAAGATAGGCATAATCACCGAAACGCTGACGTAATCCCACATCCATGAGCAGGGAACGTTCGGGTTTGAGCGCCGGATTGGGAATGGCGCGAAAATCTTTGGATCCGGCCGAGATAAACCGCTCTACGACAGTGGCCGCGCGAAAGGCTTTGCCGATCGAAGCGTGCAAAATGGTGCCAAACACGGGCTGATAGCTGAATCCGATTTTGGGATTGAGCTGCCATTCGATGGAATCGCCCACCAGGGTATAGGTGTCCAGCCGCAATCCGGCATTGAGATGCCACAGTTCGCTGACATGCCAGACATCCTGGATAAATGGCGAGATTCCATTGGCCTGACGTTCGCCATAGTAATCGGATTTTACGCGATCGTGTTTATAATCCATGCCGGCCGTAATCCGGTGATCCGGATGTGGAACCCAGTTGAACAGCATCTCTCCACCGAATCCCATGGCAGGCGTAAAGGCGTTGGTAATATTAAAAGGCATCCCCACAAGCTGCTGATTATAAGAGATGCGGGTTTTGAGAGAAAGCCGGGAATTAAACTCGTGCTCGAGTGTAGCATAGCTGACATTGCCGGAAAGAGAAAACCGGTTGTCCAGGTCTGTGGGCGGCACCTTGAGCGCTTCATTTTGCTCTTTCCACTGTAAAAACAATTCGCGGTCTTCATAGCTATAGGTTGAAAAAAGAGTGAAAATCGTGCGATCGCTTATGGGCCAGCGGCTTTTGCCCGTCACATACCAGCGCTGAAAATAGCCATTCTGACGGTCGCCCGTGCTATGGTGCTGCGATACAGCCAGTCGAAGGCCCACCGGCCCCACGGATTGCGAATAACTGGCATCGGTGCGGTGGTAATAGCGGGGCTTGTCCGTCCATTTCCATTCAGGCACCGAAGGATCATCATACATTCCCATATTTTGCCGGATAGAAAACTGGGGATCCTGACTGGGCTGGCGGGTGAGGATATTGATGACGCCGCTGATACTGCCTGACCCGTAAATCGAAGAAGCTGCGCCTTTGAGCACTTCGACATGGTCGATTTCAGTGATGGGCAGGATGTTCCAGTTGGCCGAACCGAGATCACTGGTCATGATCGGTACGTTATCCAGCAGTACCAGATGACGGTGGCCACCCAGGCGGTTATACCCCGATCCTCCGCGGATGTTGACGTTTTCGCCCACAATGGCAACGCCCGGCACATTGACCAGGGCGTCGTCGATGCGCAGGGCGCCGCGGCGCTGGATATCCCTGGATTTCAGGATGCCGATGCTGGCAGCTGCTGCCGAAAGGGGCTCTGGCTGACGGGAGGCGGTCACCACGAGCTGCTCCATCTGGATGACCGAGGGAATCAGCTCTATACGCAGGCGAGAGGTTTCATCCCCGGATACTGCAATTTCCTGGCTGTAATCATTATAACCGATATACGAGACCTGCAGTTGATAGGTGCCGGCCTCGAGCTTGTCTATGGAAAATTCTCCCCGGTGATCAGCTACCGTGCCCTTGTTGACAGATTCAATCAGGATATTGGCGCCAGGCAGGGCCGAACCGGTGTCAAAATCTACGACTCGTCCGGTAATCGATGCTGCGCCGAGAAGCAGAGGAGTGATTAATATCAAAATACTGGTCAATCTTTTTGGCATTTTAATCTCCTGCACCTGCGTCAGCGGTATATGCCAGCGTCCAATCGCAATAGATGTCGATGTTTTGTGACAGAGAGTTTTCGCGCACGTGCACGGGTATATATTCAAAGTCATAAGTGACCGGATCGAACCCGTAAAATCCCAGAATATTGGCATAGTTCCAGGCTTTGCCTTTTTGCTTCCACACGGCAGCCACAAGCTGATATTCGGCAGGTGGAGCCGGAATGCGATAATCCGAGCGCTCTGATGACAGATCCACACCGCTGTAGGTAAAAATCACGTCGCCCAGAGATTGCGGCGGGATTTGCACGGCAGCCACGATCCGTACCGCTTCGACATAGTCGGGTTTCAATTCGGGATTGATAAAAATGACTTTACCCTGAATTTCGCTTTCCAATGTCGATAATCCAAGGGGGCTATCGCAAGATATCATGACAGCCGATAATAGAGCTATAAAGCATAAACGAACCATACCAGGGTCCTAAATAATGATCTTCACAAAAGCCGTAAAATCGTTAATTTGTTGTATGTACCTGATGGCAAAATATGATGCGATTTTTGAATTTTTTTATGGTTTTACGATTAAAATTCAGCAAAAATCGTATCCAGACATCAAACAATGATTTACAGCGTTCGATTCCTGGAAATTTCCCAGAAAAATTCTATCATGTAAACGGTTGGATTGAATTTGGGTTCCGTTTTCAGGGCAGGCAAGGGGCTTTGTTTTGCGTCTGATTAAAAGTTCACAGAAAATCAAAGAAGCTTTATCGCAGCATGACGCTGTCAATAAAGGAAAATGAAACAGAAACCGCCTGAATGCGCCATCATCCTCATTAAAAGACTATTCATTATCAGCACGTTTGGGCACGGGAAATGACCCGTTCAGGGCAGCATCCAGCATATCGCGGGTCTCCTCTTCGAGATCTCGGTCGCGCAGCCACAGCACATAATCTTTTTCATTCTCGCACACCCATTTCAGGGTCTTGCCCCGGAACTTGCCAAAGGAAAAAACTGCTTGTTTGTGGCGCCAGTAAAACTTGCGATCTGCTGTCACCCAGCGATCATCGGCAGGAGGAGAGCAAAATTTATTCAACGCCTGTACTGTGGGGTCAAGGTCCTCATAACGTTCGAGCTGGGCATCAAGGACGTTTAGCGTGGCGCGAACATCCTGCATGGCATCGTGTGCACCATGCAACTCTTTTGAACAATAAAATTTATAGGCTGCAGTGAGATCCCGAGGTTCCCTGCGGTGAAAGATCGCTTGAGCATCCACACATTGCGTCTTTTTCAGATCCAGGCCGCAGCCATGCCGTTTCAGTTCGGACTGCAAAAAGGGAATATCGAACCGGGCGATATTGAATCCTGCCAGGTCGCAATTTGAGACGAATTCACAGATTTTGGCTGCAAAATAGTCCATGCCCGGCTTGTCTTTGACCCGGTCATCGTCGATTCCGTGCACCCGGGTGGCTTCGGGCGGAATCGGCATCCCCGGATTGACCAATTCCTGCCATTCTTTTTGTTGCTTATCCTGCATGACCTTGAGAAACGCGAATTGAATGATGCGGTCCTGCTCGAAATCGAGTCCGGTGGTCTCGAGATCGAAAAAGACCAGCGGCCGGTTCAGTTCCAGTTTTTGCAGGGCGGCACCCTCATCCGGTTCCTCGAATGCCAGGGATTCCTGAATAAAATCGGTCATTGTTTGCCCACAGTCGGTGAATATGTTTACATTTTTCAATATCTTGAAATTTTGTGAAAATTTCAACCCTTTCGTTAGAACGTGAAAACATTCCCACGCTTTTCTAGGTTGCCATTTTAAATTATATCTCGTATGTTTCAAGATTAAAACGATTTAGAAAGGCTCAATGATGAATGAACCTCAAACCGTGAAAAAGCCCGTCGGACAGGTCGTACGCGAAGCCTTTAAGGAGCTGGGCGAGACCCTGGTCGCCTTTATCAAAGCCCCCCGGGCGTTATGGGGCATCAATCTTCCCTATGTGCTGGAAGGGTTGGTCTATTTCGGATTATTGACGATTCTGGGCAAGTTTTGCTCGGAAAATGTGGGGCTCACGGACCCACAAGCCGGATTCGTCTATTCCGCGGTCACCGGAGGCATTACCTTTGCCATGCTGCTGCTCGGCGGCGTGACCGACAAGATCGGCGTAAGAAACTCGTTGTTCCTCTCGCTGACCATGATGATGTTCGGCAGGATCCTGATCTCTCTCTCTGACACCCTTTCTCTGGGCAATGGCTTGTGGTCGCCCATGTTCATCCTCATGTCAGTGGGATTGCTGATCATGGTCACGGCCTATGGCTTGTACCAGCCTGCAGCCTATGCCGGGGTCAAGCGCTATACCAATCCCCAGACCGCTGCCGTGGGTTATGCGGTGATCTATGCCCTCATGAATCTCGGTGCTTTTATTTTCGGACCCATCTCGTCCTTTACCCGCAATGCCTTTGAAAGCGCATTTCCTCCCAATGGCCTCGGTGCCGTGCTGTGGGTGCTGACCGGAATCACGCTCATCGCCGCCCTATTGAGCCGGGTGATCATCACCAAACGAGTAGACCGGAATGCCGTCGATCGGGTGCAGCGGGAAGCCAATGCGATGAAGGAAAAGGGCCAACTGAAAAAAGAACCAGAGGCAAAGGCCACAGAAGAATCGGTCCAACAGCCGGCCGGTCCCCTGGAAAAGATCGACAATAAAAAGCTGATCTGGTATGGCATGGTCACCGTGATTGCAGTGGTCATGTGGATTCTAAGCATGGTGGGGATTTTGGCCTTGCCTTCGCTGTTGATGCTGATCGTGACCCTTGGATTGATCGTGCTGTCGACCTATGAATATCTGCGCCATCGTCCGGATCATCCCTTTCGCGATGTGAGACTGGTCTTTTTTATATTCATTCTCATACCGGTGCAAACGTTGTTCGCCCACAACTGGCTGACCATTCCGTATTACCTGGACCGCGCTTTTACCGGCACCTGGGTCAGCCACCATTTCGAGATATTGTCCAATCTCAATCCCATTATCATTTTCGTGATCACGCCCATTATCGCCGGACTCACGGCACGCGCCAATGTCTATCGCATGATGATTCTGGGCACATTCATCATGGCGGCTCCCACGTTTTTGCTGACGCTGGGTCCCATTGCCTGGGTCTTTGTGGTCTATATCGTGATCATGTCGGTGGGCGAAGCCATGTGGCAGCCGCGGTTCTTGCAGTGGATCGCCGAGATCGCCCCCGAAGGCAAGACCGGCGCCTATATGGGCATCGGACAGTTTCCCTGGTTTCTCACCAAGGTGTTGACCGGGCTCTACTCGGGCTATTTTGTCGCCGAGTATGTCCCCCTGCCCGAGACCGGTGAACCCATGCAGACCGGCAAGATGTGGTTCATCTATGCCCTCATCGCCATGGTCTCGCCGGTGGCCCTGTGGCTGGCCAAATCGTGGATGGTCAAGGGGATGAAAAAAGGGAATTAGGACAATCTTGTTTGACAATTCCAGAGTAGAATCAAAGAGGGAAGTTTATCAGTGAACAGAGGAGCCAGGTGAATGACCGTATCCATTATGATGATTATTCAGGACCGCTCCGGCTCTGTCCCCGTGGCTATTCTTATTTCATGATCATACTCTTTGAACACCTCGAGCTTTACCAATAGATCGGGACTGTTTCAGGGCCGCGGGGCCAGGATCCTGCGCGGGCTCGGCACGCTTCCCCGCACTCATCGCTCTGTGCTTCTTTTGGCTCCAGAAATTTGGAAGTGATTGATTGTGTTAGGAGAACCGGGTTCATCGGTCGGCGATGAGTGCGGGGCGATCGCGCCTCGCTGGATGTTGGAAAGAGCTCTATGGTCGGATCGGCATGCCTCACGGAGGTTGTGTTTACCGCTGGGAGGCATCAGGGTAGCATACCTCCCGGAGGTTCAGGGTATGACTGTAGCAAACATCAAGTTGTTTTAACCTCCGGGAGGCATCGGACCTGTCGCCCGGGCCTGACATACTCCCCCTTTGGGGCTTGGATTATGATTGATGGTGGGATATCTGTACGGATACCTGTTATTGTCATATGGCATAAATAATAGGGCTAGAGGGTGATTTCGCTAAACGGCATCAGTTGCTGCGTTTGATCGTCATTCCGCTCTGGGGTCGGACCTCAGAGGTTTGCTGTTTCTTTAGGATTTATGAAAAATCAGTCAAGTGTGAGGTCATAAGGCCTTGAAATCATTAGCCTAAAATATTCAAGATGCTTGTTTTTAAGTTCAAAATCATGGCATTGCATCGATAATAAAAAGGCCATTTCAAGGGGGTGAAAACAGCCATTTAGACCGGTTCAAATGGCTGTTGCAACGCCTAAAATATTGTTTTTCTTAAACCGCTGAGGTCCGACCCCGAATATGCTGAAACACCCTATCGAGAGGCATCACTGGATTCAAGAGCCAGGTCAATTGAGCAACGAATATTTTACTTGATATTGTTAAATTACCTGCTATAATTGAATCTGGACTCTGTAAACCAGGTGGAATGCATGTTGAACCCACATATTGACCGAAACAAGTTTTCTGTCATTCATTTAAGTGATAACGAAAATGATGTGCAATACTGGAGAAAACAATCTCCACAGGATCGAATCTCTGCAATAGAAATGATGAGAAGAATCAATTATGGCAATGACATCTCTACCAAAAGACTTGCGAGTTTTTAGCGTTGCTGAATTCCCACCA
>WJME01000282.1 GCA_014728115.1 Candidatus Zhuqueibacterota bacterium
AGTATAGCCCGCCACCTGGGAGGCATGGGTAAAGGCCGGATCCGACTCGGGCCGATTCGGATCGGGTGTGCCCTGGCCGTCATACTGTACCTGAACGAGGCCAATTCCCTGATCCAGGTGATCTATAAGCAGATACAAGGGTTGACCGTCGATCAGAGAAGAATGGACACTAAAGCACAGACCATGGCGTTGAAAATAATCCGAATGAGGACGCGGACCCATTGTAATTTTACCGGCCATGGATCGTTGCAAGACATCGGGAGTGAGAAGCTTTATGTTGATTGCGGCATTGGGATTGCCTGCCGTAAACTCGGCCACTTTTTCAGCATTCAGAGAGCTGGCCAATATAAAAACGACCAAACTCAACCTGGATATTTTCATCTCCCCTCCTCTGCTAAAGGCAAATTTGAGTAAGGCAAACGATTGCATAACTCAAATTAGAAAAAACGCAATAAAAACACAAGGCAAAACCATAGATCTGCAAAACAGAATCTAGCAATACCAGTCGAAAAATCCGAGCGCTGTCAGTTCTTGTTTGAATTGTTTCTCTTTATCAAGAGTGAATGGACTCAAAGGCAGGCGAACCGGACCACAATCGATACCTAAAAATTTCATAAACATCTTGCTGGCCCTCACACCGCCATACTTTACCTGGACATCGATAAAGCGGGTGGCGCGTGCTTGTTCCATGCGGGCAGCGGCCAGATCTCCTCGTTTAAAGGCATCGATCAGGCGATGATAAAGCGGGGCGGCATAGTTATAGGTCGATCCGACAAAAGTGTCGCCACCGGCAGCCAGAGCGGACAACATCATCTCATCCCGGCCGAACATCATGGTATATCGGTCTTTAAAGAGATCGATACAATCCAAAAACTCGCCCATGGTTTCAAGAGTATATTTGATGCCTGCCAGGTTCGGCATATCAGCTATGGTTAAAAAAGATTTGATGGATAGATGAACACCCGTGATTTCAGGAATGTGGTAATAAAAGAACGGCAACTCGGGGGTATCGGCCATGATCTCTTTGCAACAGGAAAGCAAAGCGCCTTCATTCGCCGGTTTGAAATAACTGGGTGGGGCAAATCCCACGGCATCGGCACCCGACTCCAGGGCATGACGGGCCAGAATCCGACTTTCCCGCAAGCAATTATGGCCGATGTGGACGATGACAGGAATGCGGTGATCCGTAACTTTGATATATTCTTCAGTGGCTTGCATGCGCTCCTGCAGCGTTAACGAGGGAAATTCACCGGTGGTTCCGATAATGAACAAGCCATTGACCCCGGAACCAATCAGATAATCGACCTGTTTGCCAATCAAACCGATATTGAGAGATCCATCCGTATGCATGGGCGTGTGTGTGGCAGTAACCAGACCTTTTAGGGTTGAAAGACTTTGCAAAACGCTCCCCTTTTTCATTGATGACTGTTTATTCTAAAATAATAAAAAATTTAAAGTTATTCAACAAAAAGCTTGCTTAACTCGGTCTGTAAATTAAATGCACACCTCTCTCGCAATGATCTGTACGTCTTTTTCACTGTTTCGACAAACTGAACACAATTCCACAAAACAACAAAAACCAAATAATTGTTTCTTAACCACTTATAATAAAAACTGAAAGCTGGCATAAAAATTGTAATACCTATGAACGAGTGTTGAAATAGTGAGGTTCAATAAAATCTGAGGAGTTTTAACCATGAAGAAACTATTAATCGTACTTTTTTCATTCCTGATTTTTTCACCTGCATTGACAGAGACAGCAAAGAATCCGGACATGCTCAAAGAAAATGTAATGCAAGCCATCAACAATCGCTATTCAGATGACATTTCTGTAAATGTCAGTTCTGAAGGTGAAGTGACATTGGAGGGGCGAGTCGATACCTATTGGGACAAGCTGAATATCTATGGGACTGTTTCGCACGTAAAAGGTGTGCGAATGATCAGCAATCAAATCGCAATCAATACTGAAAACATCCCCGATGATATGATTGAACAAAATATCGAACAAACCATCAGACTGAATGAAATGATCCTGGAACCGGATGATATCAAGGTCAATGTCGACGGGGGTATGGTCGTTCTCGGCGGAACCGTTTCTTTTGAAAAAGAAAAACAAGCGGCCAGAGATGTGGCTGCGTGGCATGAAGGAGTTCGCTCGGTAAGAAATGACATCGAGGTCTTGCCGCCGAAAAAGGCAAAGAGCGATGAAAATCTGAAAGAGGTTCTCAACAGCATAATGGAAAATCAATTTTCACGCGAAGATCAGGTAAAATTCACGATCGATGATGGTATGGTCACCCTGAAAGGTAAAACGAATACACTTTGGGCCAAAGACGAAATCGCAGACCAGTTCCGCGAGGTGCGTGGAATCAAAAAAGTCGACAATAATCTCGATGTTGCGATGATATGGTAAATTAACATGATAAACAGCCGTGTATATTCGTGATAATCCCCTTTGAGAAATCAAAGGGGATTTTTTTTTCCCACCCATACTACCCAAAGTTTGCCTTTATAAGACTGACAGAATTTCGCCTTCAGCAAAAATTCTTAGATTGTATGCAGATTAAGTATAATTTAAGAAATATTCCTTGTAATATTAAAAT
>WJME01000283.1 GCA_014728115.1 Candidatus Zhuqueibacterota bacterium
AAAGAGAAAGATGATGCCCAGCAGTATATTCAATCCGGTCGATGCTTTGTATTTACCCATGATCTGAGGTTTATTCATCAGAATGATAATAAAGAAAATAATCACGGGTGTGACAATCGCAGCCAGGGCTTGAGAAATAATCATCACCAGTACAGGACGCCCCCCAAAGATAGGCACCACGAGTCCGAGACAGACTGTAAACAGAGCAATACCGCGGTTCAGGGGTCGTTTCATATCGCGTGATTTTCCGGTCAGGTCAGCCAGAAACCAGGGAGCCAGCATCAGATGCGGAAAGAGTGATGACAATCCGGCGCTGACGATACCGGCGACAAACACAGAGATCGCGAACCGTCCGGCCAGAGGTTCCAGCAGCTTGACCATATCGATAGCATTGTCCACAGCCAGACCCCGCGGATATAATGTCCCTGCAGCACACGCCATAATCGCAGTGCTAAGAATAAACATGAGTCCGGACGAGATAAGGGCATCACGTCGTTCGGTTTTGAGATCTTTGAGGGTCCATCCTTTTTCTGCCACGAGGATCGAGCGCACCACATAGAGCACGCCTCCCATGGTCGTTCCGACCATGCCGGCAATCAACAGGGCGGCATTGGATTCCTGCGGAATGCGGGGGATCAATCCCTTGATCACAACCATGGGTTCGGGAATCACCATGAACATGGTGATCACGAATGAGAGTCCCATCAAGCCGACAAAGAGCGTCAAGACACTCTCAAAAAACCGGTGTGATCCGCGCCAGAACAGGGTGTAGATCAAGGCACCAAAGGCGATCGAGAGCCAGAGCATATCGATGCCCTCACCTGATGCGGTAATCGGCCGGGACCATTCTTTGACCACCTCGGTCACCACACCCATCACACCCATGAATGCCACCCATTCGCTGATGACGCAGGCCAGGAGCACAAACAGTGCCCAGCCAAAACCAAAATGCTTGCGGAAACTGAAAAGAGAGGTCTGGCCGCTCACCACGGTATACCGGCCAAAAACCAAAATCAGGACATAGGTAAAAATGCACGACAGCAACAACGGCCAGACAAAGGTCATGCCATATTTTGCACCCGTGGAGGCGGCTGTGGTAACGCTGCCAGTTCCTACGTTATACCCCACCAAAAAGATCCCCGGCCCGATAGAGGCCAGAAACAGAGCGATTTTTTTCATCGGTGATAATTTTGTCATGATTCTCCCAAGCTCGTTTCGATATTCAGCATATAGCGAGTACGACCGATTAAAACCGCGAATGAACGCGAATAGACACGAATAGTATATCGATGCAAAAGTACGATTTACCCTGGATTATCCACGAAAGGCACAATGAACACAAGAAAATAAAAATCATCAATATTATTGATTTTAAAATAATAATGCAGATAAATCTAAAATTACAACTCTTGAAGAGAATCCATTAACGCTCATTTTGGATTTTATTTTTTTTTGGCAGAAACAGCCTGATTTACGATTCACATCATTTCCTGTCTTTTCAATCGTTTTTTGTTTTATTTGTGTTCATTAGCGTCTATTAGCGGTTGACATCAAGCCCAATTCTCAGAAACCATCAGGATCGATGAGTATAGGCCGTATCATACATGGCCAAGATATTTTCCACAGGAGCATCGATCTGGATGTAGGTGTGTCCGGGTCCAAAGACATAACCACCCTCCTGATTCAGGATATCGATGAGCCGTTTGGTTTCATCCTGTACCTGCCGTACGGTTCCGGTATTGAGCACACGTTGCAAATCCATGCCGCCATAAAAGCACATCTTGTCGCCAAAATCTTTTTTCAATCCGGCCGGTTCCATACCTTTAGCGCGGATCTGAATGGGTTCGAGCATATCTACACCAGCCTCGATGATCATGGGCAACAACGCCCGTACAGAGCCACACACGTGCAAAAGAAACTTTTTTCCGCTGGCATGAATGCGATCGCTAAACCGGCTCAAATAGGGCATGACAAATTCCTCAAAGGCAGCGGGACTGAACAAAGGTCCCAGTTGCGAACAATAGTCGTCTGCCATGTAAACAATATCGATATCATCGCTGTGCTGATCGAGCATAGTATCCAGATAGTGATAGCTCTTTTCGGCAATGGTATCGATGAGGTGTCTGGCATAGTCTTTACGGGTGACAAAATCAAGCATCAGATCTTCCATCCCCCGCACATGGGTGGCGATAAAATAGGCGCCCCAGGTAAACACACCGATGATCGCTCTGTTATGCTGAGCATGGCTCTGGTCGGTGTAATGGGAAAATTGCACCAGATCATCCGCAGGCCAGGGATGATTATCGATATCGCTGAGGTTATGTTTGCCGGCGAGCGGACTGTAAACGAGTTCATCGTAGGCTCCGCCTTCATAGGGTGTAAAGCGCGTTTGATATCCCCAGATAGAAGTTTTATCGCGGCTGTTCAGCTGCTCATCCGGGTAGATAAAATTCTTTGGCAACAGCATCCAGGTATCGACATGCAGGCGGTCGAACAGTTGTTCTTTTGTTTCGAGGTGCAGATATTTATAGAGTGCTTCATAGACCTCGGCTTCGGCGTCAAAGGTTATGGGAACACGGTCGGGTTGTTGATGGATGACCGCACTCTGTACCCGTTGTTTAGAGTTCATTAGATCGTCCTCTCGATCGTTCCATTACATTCATCAGCCAGACCAGTGCCGCGGCACTGGACGCGAACAACACCCCGGTTAAGAGTGCCAGTAGGGTTTGACCATAAAAAATATATCCCATACAAAACAGCGCAGCATAGACGGCAATACATCCGAGCATCCACGCCAGAAAAGCATGGGGCAGGCTGTCCGGTGAAGGACTCAATTGATATTTGTCGCGCAAGGCACGCCAGCCGCGTCCCATGGGCCGCACGAGTTTGTAGAAATTGACCAGAACCGCCTCATCTGTGGGACGGGTCAGAAACGTGACAGTAATCCAGATCGCGGTCGTCAACGTGACATTGATCAAAAGCGCGACATGACTGGCAATCGGCACACCGGACTTTTGCAGAACAAACAATCCCAGCGAAACGACAAACGAGCTCATCATGGCCGCGATTTCGCTCCAGGCATTGATACGCCACCAAAACCAGCGCAAAAGATAGAGAAGACCGGTTCCGGCACCGATGGAGAGCAAGAGATTGAAACTTTCGCGCGAGTTGGCGAGGAAAAACATCAATCCGGCACCGAGCAGCATAGAGAGTGTGGTCACGATACGTGATACCGTGACATAGTGGCGTTCGGTTGCATTGCTGCGAATAAAACGGCGATAAAAATCGTGTACCACATAGGATGCACCCCAGTTCAGACTGGTATCCATAGTAGAGAGGTAAGCGGCAAACAGAGCGGCCACCATCACTCCCTTGAATCCGGCGGGCAAATAGATAAGCATCGCGGGATAGGCGATATCATGTCCGATCAGATCCGGACTCACATGTGGAAAGGCAGTCTGGATGTCCTGCAAGGTCGGAAACACGAGCATGGAAGCCAAGCCCACCAGAATCCAGGGCCAGGGCCGGATGCCATAATGGGCGATATTGAACCACAGCGTCGCGATCATGGAATGGCGCTCGTCTTTGGCGGCCAGCATGCGCTGGGCAATATAGCTGCCGCCGCCGGGTTCGGCACCCGGATACCACACTGACCACCACTGTACGGTCAGGGGGATAATAAAAATGGTCAAAGTGAGCTCCCAGTCGCTGAAATCCGGCAACAGGCTGAGGGTTTCGACAGGAATTTTGGCAACCAGTCCCGACAACCCGCCGACCGCTTGATGTTGCAAAGCGTAATAGGCTGCAGCGATCGATCCGATCATGGCCATGGCAAACTGGATCAGATCGGTCACGACAACCCCCCAGAGCCCGGACAATACTGTAAAAGCGATGGCCGCCAAAGAGCCATAGATCACCATTTCGAGGCGGGTCCATCCGAACAGGATATTGGTAATTTTGGCAGCAGACAGGGTCACTGTGGCCAGAATCACACAATTGAAAAAAAGACCCAGATAAATAGCCCGGAAACCGCGCACCCAGGCCGCGGATTTGCCGGAATAGCGGATCTCGTAGAATTCCAGGTCTGTGAGCACCCGGGAACGGCGCCAGAGGCGGGCATAGAAAAATACCGTCATCATGCCCGTGAGCAAAAAGGCCCACCAGATCCAGTTATAGGCGATGCCTTTTTCACGGATCAGATTGGTGATCAGATTTGGTGTATCGGTGCTGAATGTTGTGGCCACCATCGAGGTACCCAAAAGCCACCACGGAAGCGACCGGCCGGCAGCAAAATATTCGTCTGTTCCTTTGCTTGCACGTTTGACATAAATACCTACCAGTCCGAGGGCAACAATGATGTATCCTAGAATGATGATCCAGTCGAGTGTGGTTAATGTCATAGCGAGATCATGAACAATGGGCAATAAGCAATAGCAATTAAGAATTAACAATTAAAAAATTGGAAAAAATGGGCTCTGATCGTTTAAAATGATATTCACTAACGTTAATGACTAAAGTATAGAAAAGCAAGACTTTTTCTATCCACTACCTGTCTTTCCTCCACTTGCTATCACCTGGCAAGAATATTTTTTGACTATCTCTACACAAAACAGAACGATCTTTTTATTGAATGCCGAAGGATCTGCCAATTTTTCATTGCATTTTTATGCAGGATATTGTACATCTCTAGAGGGACAGTTATACTTGATTTTTTCCGTGGTTTCCATGGTTTCCGTGGTTAGACAATAAAAGCTCAAAAAGGAGATTTATGCTGCAAAAAAGACGGGATTTTATCAAACAATCGGCATTGGCCGGAGTCGGGATGCTTGCATTGTACCCCAGCATTATGCAAGGAAAACCCACCTCGTCAGGAAAAATCAAAATTGCGCAAATCGGCATGGCACACGCTCATGCTGCCGGCAAGATAGAGGCCATGCGGCGCTTTCCGGATCAGTTTAAAGTCATCGGGGTTGTGGAACCGGATAGCCGGCTATATGAACAGTTGCGGGATCACAAGGACTATAAAGGCGTACCCAGGCTAGAGCTCGAGGATCTGTGGGAACATTCAGACCTGCAGGCTGTGACCATAGAAACCGAATTGGATGATCTCTTGCCGATGGCAATGGCGGCTCTGGAGCATGGATTGCATATCCATCTGGACAAGCCGCCTGGCCGGTCCATGCCCGCGTTTGAAAAGGTCGTTCAAACAGCCAAACAGAACGATTTGGTGCTGCAGATGGGATACATGTACCGTTATAATCCGGCTTTTCAGTTTTGCCTGCAAGCCGTGCAAGAGGGCTGGCTGGGAGAGATTTTTGAGGTCGACGGCGTGATGAGCAAGGTATTGTCTCCTGAAATGCGTCAGAAAGAGGGAATCCCGCATGGCGGATCCATGATGCTTTTGGGCTGTCATCTCATCGACATGCTGGTGGCGGTCTTGGGCGAGCCTGATAAAGTGACTTCTTTTCATCGCCAGACAGTGCCGGAATGGGATTCTGTTTATGATAATGAGCTGGCAGTGTATGAATATCCCAAAGCCATTGCCACGATTCGCAGTGCTTTACTCGAGGTCGAGGGGTTCGAGCGGCGGCAATTTGTGGTATGCGGCAGAAACGGCACCCTGGAAATCAAACCTCTCGAGCCCTATCGTGTGTGGCTGGCTCTGGACAAACCTGCCGGCGGATTTGAATCGGGTTACCGCTTTGTAGAGCTCCCCGAAAATGGGGATCGTTATGATGAACAGATGCTCGATTTCGCCCGTATGGTCCGGGGCAAAGCACCGGAATTTTCTTATGAACACGATTTGGCGGTGCAGCGAACTGTCTTGAAATCAATTGAGAATTAAAATAAAGCTTACTTTTTTTAGTCATGCTGAATTTTTCATTCTCAATTCCTCTTTCTAAAGTATTTTAGGCAGAACAAAAGGCGGCCGATAGGACCGTTGCAAGAGTTCGTTGGCTGCATCGTTATCGACAAAGCGCTCTAAATCGCCATCCCAGGTCAGCGACATATTGCCCACGCGGTGTGCGATATTGGCCAGATGGACGAGGTTGGTGCTGTTGTTCATGGTTTCGATCTCGCCATTGGGACGGGAACGGGATTTGAGGCACTCGATAAAATTCTTGCGATGAGGCTCATCAGGAAAGCGGCCAAACATCTTTTCAACGACCTTGCCACCTGAGGTCATGGTGATCCACCCCCCGCCCATTCGTCCGACGATCATCAGTTCCCTGGAGCCATAAAGCTCGATCCGGGTGGCGTTCTGCGTCCAGTAGGGAAATTCGTCATTGCGGCGGATCGTGGTGGTGGTCTTTTGCATATAGCGCGGGTAACCGGTGACATGCAAAGACAAAATAAAATCGCGAAAATCAAACGAGGTCATCATCACATCCGGTGGTTGGGCATCATCGCCACGAAAGTGCAGGCGATGGCCCATGCTGGAAACAGCGACCGGCGGATCGGGTTCACCCATGAGCATCATACTCAGATCGATCTGATGAATGCCGTCATTGAGATCACCGACAGAGAAATCCCAAAAAGCTGTCCAGCCATAATGATGAAAGATATTCTGGTGATACTCTCTGTACGGAGCAGGGCCCAACCATAGATTCCAATCGAGATCATCGGGGCTGGGTTCGGGGTTTGCCAGGCTGTAGGGTTGATTGCGCTCATGGAACGAGGCATTGGGTTTCATGTGATAGACCTTGACCAGCCGGATATCGCCCAGATTGCCGCTCTGAACAACATCCCGAGCCGCAAAATTATAGGGTGCACTGCGATTCTGTGCACCGATTTGCACGATACGATTGTACTTTTTGGCTGCCTGAACCATGAGCCGGCCTTCATGGATGTTGTGGGATTGGGGTTTTTCGAGATAGATATCTTTTTCTGCCATACAAGCCTGTAAAAAGAGCAAGGCATGCCAGTGATCCGGAGTGGCAATCACCACGGCATCGACAGAAGAATCTTGCATGGCGGCAAGAGCGGTCTTGCCCAGGCCAGGCTTGAGGTTCTGTTGTTCCTGCAGAATCTCTCCCACCCGTTGTGCGTGCGAATCACAAGGATCGACGAGGTGAGCGAACTCGTGTCCGTCCTCGACAAATCCACGGGCAACCCATTCTCCTCGTCCCCCGCAACCGATTAACGCGAGCCGCACCCGCTCATTGGCACCCATAACACGACGATAGCTCAGTGCGGTCATGCCTGCGACCGCCAGACCGGACATTTTTTTGAAAAACGTTCTCCGGCCGGATAATCGAGATGGCTTTGGTTTGGTATGATTCATTATCCCTCCGGGATTCTGGATGACATGCTGGATTAGGGACGAGCCACCAACCTCTGCCCATTGACAGAAAAGATCTTTTTCGTCCCTTTTAAACGTTATGTCTGCTTCAGGGCTCTGATCATCGCCTTTACATTTTCTATGGGCGTGTTGGCCTGAATATTGTGCACCGTGTTGAACACAAAGCCCCCGTCTTTGCCGAGAATCTCGCATCTTGCACGGACCTCGTTGTACACCTCGTCCGGCGTTCCCATCGCAAGTGTTTTTTGGGTATCCACTCCCCCGCCCCAAAAAACAATGTCCCGGCCAAATTCGGTCTTTAGCTCGAGAGCATCCATATTGGCAGCAGACAGTTGCACAGGATTGAGGATATCGAAACCGCATTCGATGAATGCCGGGATTAACGAACGAACAGATCCGCAGGAATGTTTGAAGGTTTTCCAATTCGTATTGCGGTGAATCCAGTCATTCATGATCTTGTAATAAGGAAAATAGAGTTCGCGGAATGTCTTTTCCGAACAAAACGTACTGGTCTGAGTACCAAAGTCTGTGCCACATAGAAAAACAGCATGTACGTTATCGCCAACACGATCATGGAGGCGCGTGAGATTTTCAATGGCGATCGCGGTTTGTTTTTCAAAGACCTTGTGTATATAATCCTGCCGGGTCACCGTAGAGATATACCACTCTTCGACATCGCGGATGCCACGGGGTTGTTTGAGAAACGGGGCAGGCACCAACGCGATATCGCCCAGAGCTGTGCCCCCAAAATTGGCTATGACCAGGCGGTCTGTGTCAAAGGCTTTTTCTGCCTCTTGTTTGAAATAGGCAAGATGTTCATCCGACAGGGTATCAAACTCTTCAAGATTATCCCCGGGATCGAGCTTGTCGTCTTCGACAGGTGGCTGGCGGATGATGGTATCAAAGAAAAACCCGTTCTTTGGCATTCTGCCGCTCGCAGGCGCGGACATATCCCCTTTGGGATAAATCAAATAGTCCCCTTTGTTGTCTCGGCTGATCTTAAAATGCTCAGAGACCTCTACGACCAGCCCGTTTGGCATGGTAAATGGTTGCCAATTTTCATTCCTGAATCCAAACAGGGTATCCGGTGGAAACACACCTTCTACGGTCACGCCCAGGACTTGCTGCAAATCAGGTTCTACCAGGCCGAGCATCTGATAGGGTTCATGGACTTTGACGGGACGTTTCTCGAGGCCAAAGTGATCTCTTAGTGCTGCCACGACATAGACATGTATTCCCGTGACCGCAGTGGCTCCGAGATCGATGGGAATCGCCTCGGGCTGTTGATGATTCAGGCTCTTGAGGGTGTTATCACGAGCATTCATGCATAGGTTCCAGAGTTAAAATAAATAGTACACCTCACGACGGTACAGGAAAAACCATAGCGATTTTTGCAAATCCTGGCTTGATGCTATCTATATAAAGGCCAGACTATCAAAAGGGGTAAAATCCTTGCAGTCAGGGGATCCACATGTCGCTGGCTTTAAGATCGAGTTGCTCGATCATATCCAGACAATACTCCATATGACCCAGTTCCTCATCACTTCTGTTATTGGTGCCAAAAGTAAACTTTACACCCCCTTTTTTAGCACGTTTGAGAAAAGCAGGGCTGGGAATATTGCGCAGAGCATTGATCTCCAGAGCGACATTATTCTCCACCAATGTTTTGATCACGCGATCCATTCGTTCTGGAGTCCAGAGTTCATCATATTCATCGGCAATTTCATTCGGCAGGTAGGTTGGATTGACATAGATATCCACCGGTTCTGTGCTAAAGATCGTTTCGATTTGCGAGACCAGTTGTTCCATAAAATCCTGCTTGTCGCCAATTTCGGTTTCTTCCGGGATCCACAAACGCATGCGCTTGCCGTTTTTATTGGTCCATGTCATGGCATCGGTGAACACATAATCGAATTTTTCAATCGCTGTTTTTGAAAAGAGATCGCGCCATTCCCGGCCTTCGGCCTGCATGGCCAGATAGGTATGGGGAGGTTTTTCATATTCGGTCAAATATTCGTTCAATGCTTCATCGCTATTGATCGGAAAATTCAGACCGCAATTGATGGCAAAGCCATAGGTATACCCGAATTTGCGTGCCCGGGCGAGTGCCTCGAATTTCTCCAATCCGCCCTTTAAATGAACGTGAAGATCGATCAGGGGGAAATTCTTACCGGCCAGCTCTGTGAGCCGTTGATCCAGTTCGCGATCCTGCAGGGGCAGACCGGGTGTAGCCATATCATCCGGCAATGGACGCACACGAATGTTTTTATAGTAAACAGTGCTTTTGGGATCATGGCATTGCAGGGCGAATGTGCCCTCTGACAAGACGCGTCCAATCATATTGTCCCTTCGCCAGGGATTTTCAGGCTCGGTATAGTCACTGATCAGATGATCATCGATATAGATGCGAATGGTTTTCCCCTGCACGCGGATTCGGTAATTAAACCATGACTTATCGCTGGCAGGTGATTTATAGGTGTTGCGGATGGCATAGAGACTGCCGGTCATTTTGCGTTCAATGTATCCGTTGCCATCAGTGGGTCGGTGGGAATTAAAGACCTGAGCTTCATAGCCTGCTTCAGGCCACCCTTTTTCCTGATACTTTGTGTGAAAATAGATTCCCGAATTGGCGCCGGGAGTGGTTTTGACATCTGCACTGAATTCAAAATTCCTGAACACGGCATTGCCATCGGGCCCCTCATAAAACAAATGCGACCGTTCACCATCACAAACAATCGCCCCCTCCTCGATACGAAATGCATTCTTGTTTTCCGATGCTCTCCAGCCATCCAGCGTTTGACCGTCGAACAATGTCATCCAGTCCTGTTCCGGGGCACACCCGAGCAATGTGGCAACCGACACTACCCATAACCATCGTAAGCTCATATCCTCTCCTCCAGTTCACTTTATGAAAATAGGTGAGATTGATTAAACTTGCAAATGGTTTTTTTGATCTTCTGAAGAGTTTTAATATTCGATCCGGTTTTTTTCGTGCTTTTTATTGACGAATTTCTTATATTTGCCTCAAACAAAAACAAGGAGTTCTCTATGCCAAAAACACGTCATGTTTTCGTCTGGTTTGTATTGCTCGCTATCATGATGCTGGGCTGTACGTCACAAGAGCAGCCACAAGAACAGGCCGAAAAAATCGATCTCTTTAATGGCCATGATTTTACCGGATGGATCAAATTCATCCCTGATGACACCACAGATGTCGACAAAGTTTGGATGGTCGAGGAAGGTGTCATCCATTGTGTCGGCACGCCGACCGGTTATATCCGTACAGTGGATTCCTATAGCGATTACAAGCTCCATGTAGAGTGGCGCTGGGTCGAGACACCAGGCAACAGCGGGGTTTTGCTTCACTGTCAGGAACCGGATCAGGTCTGGCCCAATTGTCTTGAAGCCCAACTCAAAACAGAGAATGCCGGCGATTTTGTCATTATCGGTCCGGGACAGATTACGGTCGATGGACAAGAGTTTACCAATACCGAACGATTTCTTTCTGTTCCCAAAAAGCATGACAATATCGAAAAACCCGCTGGCGAATGGAATACCTATGACATCACGTGTAAAGGGGCCACCGTCTCTGTGACAGTCAATGGCACCCTGCAGAATGAAGCGACAGATGTATTTGTCACCTCAGGCCCCATCGCGCTCCAGAGCGAAGGCGCACCCATTGAATTCCGCAATATTTTTCTTGAAAAGTTATAATTTCTTCAGGCAAGCCGTTTTTTCAGGCTTGCCTGATCAATCCTTTACGTTGTCAAAATTTAAATTTTTCGTAAATTTCAATTTCTAATTTTTTGTTTGAACAGAAAATATTCATAAAGTGAATGATCAATACAGAAAAAAAAGACGATTAGCTCAGCGATACCTCTCCAAGATCATCCCGCATAAAAAACTTTTGATAAACCTCTAACTTTATTATTCGCAAAATTTTATAAAAAATATCCCAAGCCAATCAGGAACAATTTCTTACGAAACAATTTTCTTGAAAATATTTAGTTTATTCAATTCTATATCCGCAAAAATAATGAGCGTTTTGAGCGATTTATCGGGAATAACTGGGCTTTCTGCACTGTTATCCAGTTTGCATTTCAATTAACTGTTTGTTGAATTAATCTAGGGGAGAAATAATATGCAAAAAGCGCTTGCAATCCTTTCACTATTGGTTTTGTCCATATCCGTTGCCTGGACTCAACCCAATGCCCGGGTACAAATCATTCACAATGCAGCGGATCCGGCAGTTGCCAGTGTTGACATTTATGTCAACGGTGATCTGTTTCTGGATGATTTTGGCTTTCAAAAAGCTACCCCGTTTGTCGATGTGCCTGCCAACACAGAACTCTCTATCGCTATAGCTCCGGGAAATAGCGCATCTGTCGATGACGCTCTGGCGACCTTTCCGGTCACCCTGGATGCCGATGAAACCTATACGGTCATTGCCAATGGTGTCCTCGATCCAGGTGCATTTGCCGACAATCCCGACGGTAAAAGCACAGGATTTCAGCTATTTGTAAAAACAGGGTCCAAAGAAATGGCTGACAATGACGACGAGGTCGAGTTCTTTGTGCTTCATGGAGCCACAGATGCACCGGCTGTAGATGTCAAGGCCAGGGATGTGGCCACGCTGGTCGACGGGGCCGCTTATGGCGACATGACCGATTATCTC
>WJME01000284.1 GCA_014728115.1 Candidatus Zhuqueibacterota bacterium
CATCAAACGTGTGTATACGAATTGGAGGCAAAAGGCACAAAGGAGAAACATTCTTATCAAAAAATGATCGAACAGAAATTTGGACTGCGCGATCAGAGTTTTGGCTTTAAATATCAAACACTGATCGATCATCTCAAAACCTCCATGTATGATAATTCTGAGAACGAGCTTTTACCTATCATCGGAGCGCTCTATTTTTATAGAAATGTTAACAGCTGGTATGGTGACGAGCCCATCAAAAAAGTAAAGGAAAGCAGAGAATATACAAATAAAGTTATCCATTCTGTTCGTTCTGAAATATCTCGCCTTTCGGCTTTTTCCGATAAAAGCTGGTTCGATCCGTCTATTATCTCCGATAGTGACAAACTGCTCCTGAACGAGCTTTTTGCCAAAACGCCAACACCTTCTACCTTGCTGGATGTCTGGCATGAAACCAAAAATTTCTTTGCCGAGTTCATTCAGAAAAACATGTCGATTGATTCTGATAAAGATAAAAAGCGACAATATAAATCCATCAAACTTTTACCTCGAGACAAAACGATTCCGGCCGCCAATATCGGAAAAACGGCTGCAGCAGAGTTACTCTATACACAAGAAAGCATGACCAAGCCGCCCGATCCCATCAACATTGAAGTAACTTTTCGTGTCGGAAGCATCGATATTCCCGATCCACAAATACATAAACAATACGATTGGCAGTCCATTCAACCCTTACGTCTGAGATTTACCGATTCTGAGCTAAAGGAAAGATATCCCGATGGTATTGGTCTCGATGATATATTAACAGAAGACTATATACCATTCCAGACCATTTCCAATTCACCTCACCTGATGCAATGTCTCGTCCCGGCTAAACATGCGACCTATTATGCCAAACAGCTATCCGATGCATATTATCACAGGTTTGGCAAGGTTGCCGGACGGTTGCCATTGGCTATCGGCATTCTTTCATTTCGCATGCAAATGCCCATGTCTGTCGTCATGGACGGCGCACGCCGGCTGGTGGAAAATTTTCGCGACGGCTGGAAAAAACCTCAGGAAATCATAGCACAGCGAAAAGGAAATGACATCATCATCACCGACGCTGATCTCAAGGTCGAAAATTCATTTTCAATTGATGCACAACTCGGGACCTCTTTGCCCGATGATTATCATCCCTATCTGCTATTGAACAAAGCACGGATAGACGAAAAGGTGAAATCAAAACCCGGGTATTTCGAGACCGTTATCGGGCCGGTTCTACACATGAGCGATTTTGATCAAGACCAAAAGTATTCGGTAAAATGGATGCCCAATTTTTTTGATTATGAACATTTGGATTATTCGTCACGGCGATTTGTGCTCTCTGTCAGAGAGGGTCAGAAACGGCCGCATCATGTATTGAAAGATCATGGTACGTGTCCCATGATGCTCGAGAGTTTTATTCAGCAAAGCAAAGCCATAGCAGATATTTTAAAAGACAATTCCAATGCATCCATATCCAAACTGCATGAGATCAAGGTTGCCCTCTTGATCCGGATGCAACGGTGGGTTGCGCCATCAAATGCTTTTGATTCGGATACCATCCTGGAAAATTGGATTTCCGATCTTTTGACGGTCGAATTGGGCATAAAATCAGATACAGATGATTTTGCATTGCTGAAACGAGCGATATTATCCGGTCACTATTTCGATTATCAATTTTTTCGGTTTTTCTTGCACAAAGAAAATAAAGCAGGATCTATTTTTGAATGAGGAGGACATGATCATGTCCGGGGAAACTCCCTATTTTAGACAAAGACAATTCATGATTGCACAGGAACCCGTGCACGTTGGTTCAGGTGCAACGCAGATCGGCCTGGTGGACAATCCCATTATTCGCGAACCCCAGACCAATCTGCCCAAAATTCCAGGTTCTTCAATGGCCGGTATCGCCCGGTCTTATGCAGCGATGAGCTTGGAGGCTATGAATTCGGAATTTTTTAAAGGCAAATACGCTCAATGTGCAGGTAAAAATTCTGACACTCGAGAGACATTCCAGCATTGCGGTAAAAATGATTGTCCGATTTGTACCACTTTTGGCTATACCAAAGGCGAAGCCAAAAGCAGTTTTCAAGGCTTGGCTGCGTTTGGCGATGCACATTTGCTCTTGTTTCCGGTACATTCCATGCTCGGACCTTTGTGGGTTACCTGTCCCCAGGCACTATCCAGACTCGACATTACAGATGCAGCTTTTTCATCTGTTGACAATGGTCATGTCCTGCTTTGTTCAAATCTATCCTTACCAGAGTCAAAAGGGATCAACCTCGGATGGCGATGGTTTGAAAAAAGTGATAAAACAACTGAATAAATTGTGGAAGACCTGAAAACCAGAATAGAATTGAATACACATCTTTCTTCCCAGGTTTGGGATCGCATCGTCTTGATCAGTGATTTTATGTTTGAACATATCGTCAATGATCATCTGGAAATCCGCACCTCTGTCGCCATCGATCCTGCTACGGGCGCAGCAGAAGATGGGGCTCTTTTCAGTTTCGAGGCGTTGCCACGAAGCAGCGTGCTCACATTTGAGTTGACCGTTACTAATCCTGTCTATTTTAAAATTCAAAATGAATCGCTAAAAAAAGATGATGATACAGATCTAACCCTTGATATTGTTCTGGAACATGCAAAAATGGGGTTTGACTATCTTCCAATCCTTGGATTGGGGGGAATGGGCTCAAGAGGACTTGGACGAGTGAGTGTTATAGCCGAAAATGGCGAGGAGGTGCCCTCGTGAATTTAGATCGTAAGAGCTATGACATCGGCCGCAAAATTGCAGATAATTTAGATCAGAAAGCGAAAAAAGAAAAAAATCATCTTCGTGATGCAGCTATGGTCCTGAAAAAAGAAGGTCCTATGG
>WJME01000285.1 GCA_014728115.1 Candidatus Zhuqueibacterota bacterium
GGATAATACCATGAATGAACAATCCGTCCATCAGGCCGCATCAGATGAGCGGCAGAGAGATGTCTGCTGCTGATTAAACGAAAAGAATCGTCGATTTTTTGTTTTTTGTGTGCGACAATCCCTACATCATTTGAAAACAGTGTTGAACACAGAATGAAAACAAAGACAGAAAAATACCGCATTCATGCCTCCTGATGGTCAATATATTATTTATCGCCCAGAGCCGCGAATTTAAACCGGTCGATCTCGGGCGTTTGATGTTCCTGTTCCATGATCTTGCGTATCCTTTCAACGATATCCGGGTGCTGAGCTGCAACATTGTTTTCCTCACGAATATCATTCTCCAGATCATATAACGCGATATCCAATTCGCCCTTGAAAAGATTTTGTCGTATTCCTTTCCATTTACCCATACGGACGGCTTGTTGTCCTCCATAAGACGGAAATTCCCAGTACAGGAATTCATGTACAGATTCCTGTTTCTTGCCCCAAAGGGTCGGCAAAAAGCTTTTGCCATCTATATCGCCGGGAGGCAATACATTCGCCAGATCGCAACAGGTGGGCAACACATCCCAAAACGCTGCCTGCAAATCACTCTCTGTCTGAGGTGTGATATGATCCATCCATTTGGCGATGAGTGGTACGCGAATCCCCCCCTCATAAACAGACCCTTTGCCCCGCCCCCTGTCACTGCGAAAAGGCCGGGCACTGTCAAACCACTCTGAATCTGCTCCGCCGGTAAAGGTAGGACCATTGTCTGAAGTGAAAAAGAAAACCGTGTCTTTTTCCAGTCCCAGATCTTTGATTTGCTGGTGGAGGAATCCGATCTGCTCGTCGAGATAAGAGATCATCCCTGCATAGGCTGCGCGCGGATAGCGATGCGGATAATAGCCCTGATCACCGGTATAAGGTTCTTCCTCACCAAATTTTTTCACATAATAGTCAACCCATCGCCTGGGAGCCTGAATCGGGACGTGCAGGATAGGGGTTGCCCAATACAGAAAAAACGGATGATCCCTGTTGTTCCTGACAAAAGAAGTGATTTCATTGAACATTAAATCAGGGGCATACTCTTGCAGCCAAAAATCCGAATAAGACTCTGGATCATAGGGATCGGCACCCTCTGGCAATGGAATTCTGGGCACCACCAATTTATTATCGAGCCAGACCTTTTCCTGATTTTTCCACAAGTGTTTGGGAAAATAGGTATGCGCCTGGCGTTGGCAGTTGTATCCGTAAAAGAAATCGAATCCCTGTTTGTTGGGTATGCCTTCTGACAACGGAGCACCCAATCCCCATTTTCCGACAATAGCGGTGGTATATCCGGCTGATTGCAACACCTTACCGAGGGTAACCGTATCTGCAGGAATCGGATATTGGCCCTCGAGAGCAGGATTTTCCACAGCTTTTGCAAAATCCCATACCTCTCCCCGCTCTGACCATTCGTGATTTCCTCTGATAAACGCATGCCCTGAATGCTTACCGGTCAACAACACACACCGGGCCGGGGCACATACTGGTGCCCCGGAATAAAACTGGGAGAATTTCATGCCCTGCGCAGCCAGGCTATCGATGTTGGGAGTTTCGATCTTTTCCTGGCCATAACACCCCAGCTCTCCGTAACCGAGATCGTCTGCGAGAATAAAAATGATATTGGGTTTACGCCGATTCTTGCCGCACTGGCACAAGGCTGGTCCCAATGCAGCAGTGGCACCCAGCGTTTTTAAAAACGACCTTCTATCCATGCATTGCTCCCAATTTTGAACACGTTTAAAAAGAGGCTTTTATGACCTGTAACGACCGCAACAAAAAATCAACACCTGCCTTGGGCAAATGTGTCGTATTGTTTTCGCTCTCTTTTCTCTTTATCACTCATTCTCTCAGTCACTTTGTCTTTACGCCGTATTGGCCTCCCAGTGAGCCAGATTAAAGAGTTGCCGAATTGTATATCATTACTTTACGGCGAGCCGCGCCGGCAGATCCTTGCGGCTTTGAACCGCACCGAAATAGGCGATCACGATAAAGCAAGCCAGGGGAACAAAATAAGACATGTTGATGCTTTGCGTCAAATCAGAGACCTGACCCTGCACCGCCGTGAGCACGGCCCCACCCAGGATGGCCATAATAAGTCCCGATCCTGCAATTTTTGTATCCTCGCCCAGGCCGCGCACCGCAAGTCCAAAGATCGTGGGAAACATAAGAGACATACACCCGGAAATACCCACGAGCGCATAGACACCAACAGTGCCTCCGACGAAAATAACCACCAAACACAAGCCAATCGCCAGGCTTGCCAGCAAAGCGAGCAGAGTGCCCGGCCGCATATATTTCATCAGCGCTGTATTGATAAAACGGGATGCTGTAAACAGGATGAGCGCTGCTAGATAATAGCTGGACGCCTCGGCTTCATTCAAACCGAGTTCTTGCATGACATACCGAATCGTGTACGACCATACCCCGATCTGTGCCCCGACATAGAAAAACTGGGCCACCACCCCCCAGACATAATGACGGTTATGAAGCAGGCGTTTGAATGTCGGACCCAAATCCATTTTTCCCTTTACATCCGAGCTCTTGGGCATTTTGATGGCAGCGATGGAAATCCAGATCACCATAAGAAAAAAGGCCACTGCCACATAAGGTCCCATAACCGCAGAAAGTTCCTGAGACTGGATCGCTTTCAAATCCGCAGCGCTCATCATGGCCCGCTCTTCGGCGCTGGCCGAGTTGAGATGTGACAGGATAAAATATTTGCTCAAGAGTACCCCTACAATGGATCCGATGGGATTGAAGGATTGCGCGAGATTGAGTCTCTGGGTCCCTGTTTCATCCGGACCCATGGCAATAATATAAGGATTGGCACTCGTCTCGAGAATCGAAAGTCCGCCGGCCAATATATAGAGCGCACCCAAAAAATGAAAATAGTTCATGGTTTTACTGGCCGGATAGAACAACAGGGCTCCAAGGATAAACAAACCGAGTCCCAGCAACACCCCGGATTGATAGGTAAATCGCTTGATAAAAATAGCGGCCGGCAGGGCAAGACAGAAATAGGAACCATAGAAAGCCAGCTGTATCCAGGATGTTTGAAAATCAGACATGCTCATAATTTTCTTGAATGCAGCCAGCAAGGTGTCGGTCATGTTGTTGGCCAGTCCCCAGAGGGCAAAACAGCTGGTCAATAGAATAAACGGCAACAAGACACTTTTGGGTACCAGAGGAGCACCAGTGCTCTTTTGATTTTGACTCACCGACGATGTTGCGCTCATGGATCATCCTTTCCTTCGTGTGATATGACACTCGTGGTCTAGGGGCTGTTTACTCGCCCGGAAGCATTGTTAGGGGTGTAGCGATCATTTATATCCAAATGGTTGGTAACTGAATTTTGTTTTTAGATTCGACCGGATAATACAAGATACTTTGATCTCCTCTGGCCTTGTCTTTTACAAGGTTTTGAAAAAAGCCTTGACACTTAAGTTTACTAAAAATCAACTAGAATTAAAAGCCACTTTTTAAAAGCCAGCGACATTTTTTCCCCATTATATAACTCTTTATATTAAATGCCTATTCGAGGATTCAGAGAACAGACTGTACTGTTTTGCCATACTTGAGTTAGCCAAAATGATAAATTCGCATTCCTTGAGGTTGTCAGATAAGCGGTGCATTCAGGCTTTTTGTTTTCTCATAATTCTTTTCTTGACACCCTCTCTGCATTGATCTTTTTTTGTCTGTTTTGGACAAGGATTATGCAAGCACAAAGATTATCGAAAAAATGATCCTGTTTACATAAATAATACTTTGATCAAACATAAAAAATTATATAATTGAAAGACCAAGGAGGAGAAAAATGAAAAAAGCCCTGTTCCTGTTCATCATTGCGTCTGGTTTGTGCTCGATAGCATTCTCTGCCGACGAGCCCTCGAAACGAGTCCAGTACATCCGCAGCCACTATGCGAAATACGAATACATGATCCCCATGCGGGATGGTGTAAAACTCTTTACGTCTGTTTATATCCCGTATGATAAATCCACTTCTTTTCCGATATTGCTTTATCGTACCCCCTATAGTGTGGGCCCTTATGGTGTCTCGAAATACAAATCCTGGCTTGGTCCTGTCGAAGAATTTGAAAAAGATGGTTTTATCTTTGTTTTTCAGGATATCCGGGGAAAATTCATGTCAGAAGGTGAATATGTCAACATGCGGCCTCACATCGAACATAAAGGACCAAATGATATCGATGAAAGCACTGACACCTGGGACACGATAGAGTGGTTGATCAACAATGTTCCGAACAACAATGGTCGTGTGGGCATGTGGGGCATCTCTTATCCCGGGTTTTATTGCACTGCCGGCATGATCGATTCACATCCGGCGCTCAAGGCGGTTTCCCCCCAGGCTCCTATCGGGGACTGGTTCTGGGATGATATGCACCACCACGGTGCGTTTACTCTGGGTATGTCGTTCAACTTTTTCAGCAGCTTTGGCCAAAAGCGAGACAGTCTCACCACCCGCTGGCCCGAACGTTTCGAGCATGGTACGCCTGACGGCTATCAGTTTTTTCTCGATCTGGGACCGCTCGCCAATGTCAATGAACGTTATTTCAAAGACTCTATCAAGTTCTGGAACGAAATGACCCAACATCCCAATTACGACCAATTCTGGCAAGCCCGAAATATCCTCCCCCATCTAAAAAATATCAAAGCTGCGGTCATGACGGTCGGTGGCTGGTTTGACATGGAGGATCTGTACGGTCCGTTACACACCTATAAATTTGTGGAAAAACAGAATCCAGACATAAAAAACTCATTGGTCATGGGACCCTGGTCACACGGTGGCTGGACGCGAAGAAAGGGCATCGAATTAGGGGATCTGCATTTCGGTTTTGAAACCTCGAAATGGTTTCAGGAACGATATCTGTTGTCATTTTTCACCCATTATCTCAAGGACAAACCAACCCAAATCCCTCCGGAAGCGCTGGTATTTGAAACCGGGGCCAATCGCTGGCGCGAATTTGCTCACTGGCCACCACAGAATCTGACACCGCAAAAACTCTACCTGATGCCAGGAGGAAAACTGTGTTTAGAGCCTGTTCAATCAGCAGAAAACAGCTATTCTGAATATATCAGCGACCCTCACAATCCTGTCCCCTATACAAAAACCATCGGGATCGGCTGGAACAAACATTACATGACCGAAGATCAGCGATTTGCCGGTCGCAGACCCGATGTTCTCGTATATACCAGCGATGTTTTGAAAAGCGATCTTACATTGGCCGGGCCGCTGCAAGCCAGCCTGTTTGTCTCTACGGATCAGAGCTCAGCCGACTGGGTTGTCAAATTGATCGATGTTTATCCGGACGACCATGCAGACAAACCCGCACATCAGATCATGATCAGGGGTGAAATATTCAGGGGGCGTTTTCGTAACAGCTATGAGCATCCCGAACCGTTCGTGCCCGGTCGAATCACGCCTGTCACGATTGCATTGCAGGACATTTTGCACACTTTTCCGCGTGGTCATCGCATCATGATCCAGATCCAGAGCAGCTGGTTTCCTCTGTTCGACCGCAATCCACAAACGTATGTCGAAAACATCTTTACTGCGCAGGAAAACGATTTTGTCAAAGCCTTTCATAGGATCTATCATTCACCGGATCATTCAAGTCATCTCGAGTTCAACATTTTTAAAAGAGATCCGGTCACCGAGGTAAACTATTTTAACACTCTAAAATAGAGAGGGTTATTATGAAAAAATCAAAAATCACCCGGCGAACATTTATTCAGGCAAGTGGAATGGGACTGGCTTCAGCGTCTCTTTTCACGCCCGGAATGGGTGCAAAAGCCAGAGTACCGGCTGCCCAACCCGCCGTCCTGGGGGGCACTCCCATACATGAGGGCGGCTGGCCGGAATGGCCGGTGTGGGATCAGCAAGCCGATGAGAAGCTTTTACTCGAGGTCATGCGCAGCGGAGTCTGGTCACGGGCGGACAAGGTAAAAGAATTTGAAGAAAAATACGCACAGCTAATGGGCAGCAAATATTGTCTGGCCACAACCCATGGGACCACTGCCCTGATCACCTCCCTGCGAATGCTGGGCATCGGTGCCGGTGATGAGGTCTTGACCACTCCCTATACCTTTATTGCGACTATTGCCTCCATTCTTATGAATCAGGCCATGCCGGTATTCGTGGATGTGGATCGTGAGACGTTTCAAATGGATCCGGACAAGATCGAAGAAAAAATCACAGATCGTACCAAAGCCATTTTGCCTGTGCATATTCTGGGCCTGCCCACGGATATGGATCGAATCATGGCGATCGCCAAAAAACACAATCTCATTGTGGTCGAGGATGCCTGCCAGGCCTGGATGGCTGAAATCAATCACAAAAAACTCGGTACCATAGGTCACGCCGGCTGTTACAGCTTTCAAAACTCTAAACATCTGCCCATCGGTGAGGGCGGGGCCATTGTCAGCGATGACAGAGAGTTTATGGATCGTGCCTATTCGTTTCACAATCTGGGACGGGCCTATGGCAGCATGACCACCGCCGTGGGAGGCAACTATGTCATTGTGGGCAGCAAATGCCGTATGACCGAGTTTCAGGCAGCCATCGGATTGGCGCAGATGAAACGACTCGAGCAACAGACCGAGCGCCGCTGGGAAAATGCCGGGTATCTGCGCTCCCTGATCCAAGATATTCCCGGCATCATGCCCTACCGGCTTTATGACAATGTCACCAAAGCGGTATTTCATCTTTTTCCCTTCCGGTTCGACAGCCGGCAATTCGGAGGCATGAGCCAACCACAAATGATCAAAGCCTTGCGCGCTGAAGGCATCTCGTGCTCTGCCGGATATGAACCTCTCAACACCATGCCATATCTGCAGGATGCACTGGACTCCCGGGCATTCAGAGCGATCTATCCGCAAGATATGCTTGATTTTGAAAAGTATAAAGAGAAAAACAATTGTCCGGAAAACGATCGACTTTGCCAGGAAACGGTCTGGATTCCCCAGAATGTTTTGTTGAGCGAAAAATCAAAACTGGATGATATTGCAGAGGCCATCCGGAAGGTCAGTCAGCATAGTGCAGAAATCGCGAAACAGGTCTGATGCTCTGCGGCCAGCATAGCCTGGCTGGCCTCCTGTTCCGGTTCAGTGTTACCATAAAGGCGCCTCCGGCAATGAGATCTCCATGCTCTTGGCGAGTTGCAGAAATCCGTGCAGGATTTTCTGTTCAATATCTGCCTGCCATGTCGAAGGCAATCCATAGACCATCTGAGAGCTGGCTCCTTCATAACCGCCCTCGCAAAGAATGCGTACCGTGGGAATATACGCCATGACATCATTGGCATAGCCCATGACAAACGTCTCTGCCCCAAAGAGCCGTTTCAGATGAATGGCATAATCCACTACCACCTCACCGCCCATCACACACAAAAGCTGAGATCCCATCTGCCAGATCTGAATGGGATAGTGATAGCTTTTGGGGATATCTTTGCCGGCAGCGACCTCTTTTAACATCCGTTGTGCCCATCTGGCCTGATAGGAAGATCCATCCTCGATGATCTTAGCAAGGGTGGCCGTATCCGGCAACGCATTCAACCTCAGTTCGATTTCGGCATAGCCCGTACGCAGCGAGGCTTGCAGGTCGCGGCCGCCTTCATGCAGACAGCGCGTCACTGCGGCAGCCAGCTCGGTGCCATACTGTTCAGCCAAAGACCGGGAACGCCGTGGCAGGGGATTTTGATCTGCACCGCAACCCTGAAAAAACAGGGCCGTCATTTCTGGAAAAGAGCGCTCGAGTGCAATCTGTGCAAAACCCGGATAGTCGCCGGACCACTCATAGCCATTCAGTACCGTCGGATGACAGGCATACCCAAAAACAGTGGCGATCAGGGATGAATCCGCATCACTCGCCATGAGCACCGGCACACTATAGTCATTGGGACCATTCAAATCGCTTGCAAGGTGTAAATCGCGGGCATTATTGTTCCTCCGGTTCACCTGAAATCTGACCACGCCATTTGCACCAGACAAGGACACAGGCTGCAAATCAGACCACGCCTCGTGTACGAGATCGACGATCATTGTATGCAATTCATCACTATAAGCGATTACCTCCTCGAGGTGCGATTGCTGCAAGGGGTATATATCCATCAATCCTTTTCGCAGAACCGGACCAGAATGGGTATGGGAGGACGACAGGATGATCTGTGAATACTCTACCCCCAGACGTTCACAGATTTCATCACGTATGGAGGTTGAAAGGTCTGCAGGAAAGCCCAACAGGTCGGTGGTGATCAATATGCCGCGATAATCGTTTGCATCTGCAATCACCATAGCCTTGGCCCAAAGAGGATGCATGGCGTCTGCAGCAGGCCGGGCACGGGCAGCATAGCCACCCATCCAGAGCGA
Source organism: Candidatus Zhuqueibacterota bacterium (assembly GCA_014728115.1). Lineage (GTDB taxonomy): Bacteria > Zhuqueibacterota > Zhuqueibacteria > Residuimicrobiales > Oceaniaggregativiventaceae > Oceaniaggregativivens. Next base: position 8,416 of record WJME01000285.1, read on the forward strand.
ATCCGTTGGAGTGATATCGACCCGGGCGGTCCCCAGCCGCCATGTTGACGAATATCCTTCTGTAACAATACACAGGAAACAAAACATCAAAATGATAAACGGTTTTCGCATGCAATCTCTCCTATATAATTTCAATGTAAATCTAGCAATCTTTTCAACACAAATCAAGCGTTCTTAAACACAATCACCGGGCACTGTATCAGCAAAACCGCTATTGTTTTTGCTTTGGATTTTTTGACGATAGATTATATATTAGAGGGTACGGTTCTCATAAATCTGTACAATCATTGATCGACTCTGTTTTTCAGGCAACCCAATCGGGGATGGATATGCTTAACAAACTCGCTCTTTATATTTTCACTGTTTTGTTTACGAGTTATTGTCCGGCTACCGGCACAGGATCTATTCTCGGCACGATTGTGGATCCCAGCGGACTCGCAGTACCCAATGCCAACATTTACATTCTCGATCATTCATACGGAACGGCGAGCAAATCGGATGGATCATTTTCGATACAACTTGCTCAAGGCTCTTATGAGTTATTCATCAGTCACATCAGATATGAGCCCGTTCATCATCAAGTCACCATCAAAGATCATCAGACAGAAAAACTGTTTCTTCAATTCGACCGCGAACGCATTATCCAGTTCGATCAAATCGCAGTGACCGCCACCAAAAGCACAAAACAGATGGAAGATATTCCACAGCCTGTCGCGCAAATATCAGCGCAGGAAATCGAGAGACGCTATGAATACAATGTGGGGGCTATGCTGGATTGGGTGCCCGGCATTCGTTTGATACGCGATGGCAGCACAATCGGTGCAAATTATGGCCTCTCTATACGTTCCATGAACGGCGGTGGATTTTCCAACAAAACCCTGGTGCTCATCGATGGCAGGCCCATTAATAATGGCTGGGACGGGGGCGTCGATTTCAATATGATTCCTTCGGAAATGGTCGAACGCGTCGAGATTATCAAGGGAGCGAGCTCTGCCCTGTACGGCTCCCAGGCCACGGCCGGTGTGGTCAATGTCATTACCCGGTCAGCACCCAAAGGCTTGCATGGCTGGCTCTCGATCGCTAATGAGTTCGATGCGGCCGGAGAAATCCCGGACAATAAAGCCGATGGATACGGTCGTGCTGCGATTGCTGCCACGAATCTGCAGATGAATGCCTCTTATCGCAACCAGCAAACCAGCCACATGCTCACGGTGGGATACCGATCTGCACTCGAATCTTTTCCAGTGCCGCAGGAAAACAATTGGGACAACTATGACATAAAATATGCCATAAAACACACCATTCATAAAAATCTGGCTGTATTTGCTCATGTCGATCTACACAAAAACAAATGGCACAATAACGCCGAACGAATTCCCCCTGCACAGGATTATGACTATAGAGCCGCTGATATTAAAATTGACTATCATACCGGTTCTGGCATCATCAATGCCAGAATGTGGAACAATTTTTCACAGCGTCAGGAAAAAAGCCTGGAAACCGCTCTCCAGACCGGATTCAATAATAACCGATGGGGCTGGATAGCAGACTATACGACGACGGTTCTACATCGCTCCTCAATAAAGTTCGGGTTCGAAGGAACTGTGGATGAAACACACGTCGATTATCAATCTTTTGTCCGGGATATGCAATATCGGGGTATAGAAAAAATTGGCGTCAAAGACAACCGCACAGGACAGATCACACCCAGAATGGCGGATCTCTATCTTGGAGCGGTCGGCCAGACTTCCCAAACCCATTCTCTGACCAATTATGCCCTGTTTTCCCAGGTTGACTATCAACCTGTCAAACGCCTCAATATCATTCTTGGCCTGAGAGCCGACAAACAGTCGGAATTCGGAACCATTGTCAATCCAAAACTCGGTTTTGCGTACAAAGTGTTAGACCTGAATAGAATGACCACCACCCTGAAATCCAATTACGGAAAAGGATTCAGGGCGCCCACCATGGTCGATCTCTATTCAGGATCTCTAAGCAGCTATGGGGACCCCAACCTGGTGCCTGAAAAAACCGAAAATTTTGACATTGGAGTGTTTCACCGCTTTCTCGATCATGGATATCTTCAGGTAAGCTATTTTAAAATGAATGTCGAGAATCTGCTGATCAGTGATAAACTCGGCTCCACAGGATGGGGACAGTTTGTCGTATTAAATACCCAGGCAGGACAGGCAGATACCCTGGCCTTTCATAAACGCCTGAATCGCGGAGATTACTCCCCCGAAGGCCTGGAACTGACATTGAAATTGCAACTGCAGAGACTGAGTGCCCGGGCCTCTTATACGTACCTCGATCCCAAAGAATTCACCTTTCAGACCTCGAAACATCGTTACAATGTAGATCTCTATTACTGGCAGAATCTGTTCAATGACCTCTTGCTCAATTTTTCGGCCCAGTACAATTATACCGGAGAGGGATACTTTTTTGATTACCAGATAAGGCCATTCGAGGCTTTTTCCCTGTTGGATCTGAGCATGGGAATAGAGTTCGGTCACTATAAAATCTCCATTTACAGCACAAATTTCACGGACACAACATACAGACTCTGGCACCATACCTGGCAGCCAGGAAGAACCTTTACCCTGCGATTCGAAACCCGTTTTTGAGATCATGGCATCGATGCAAAACAAACCTGATACAGCGTGTCCGGAATTCTGGATACAGGAATGGGAGCGATTTCAGCGCCATCATAAAATAGGTTGCAATTTCCGTTCGCCAGAGTTTTGGAATCAAAAAGCAGAAAAATACTATGAGGATAAAACCGGGTCAAGCAACCGCATCAGCCGGGTGCTGGACTATTTGGAGCGCAAAAAGATCCTGACAGCAGGGATTCGCATTCTCGATATCGGATCCGGACCCGGCACATTCGCAATCCCCTTTATCGAACGCGGGGCCTCGGTGGTTTGTGTCGACGTGTCCCAAGCCATGCTCGACCAAATCGATGCTCGTGTCAAACCGGAACAAAAATCGCAACTCGTGAAAAAATGGTCCAGTTGGCACGATCTGGATCTGCAAAAAGACAACGATTGTCATGATTTTGATCTGGTGTTTGCTCATATGACTCCGGCCATCAATTCCGGCAAAGAACTCTTGAAAATGATCCAGGCCAGCAGAAAATGGTGTTTTTTGGCAGGCTGGGCAGGCAATCGTGAGAATCAACCCCTGGATGATTTGCACAGGCTGTTCTTGCATGAAAAACGGAAAAGCAGGCATTTCCATTTTGCCCTGAATGTGCTCTATACCTCAGGGATCTTTCCCGAACTCTGGTTCCAGGAACACGAATGGAGCAAATCAATACCTCTGCAGGATGCGATAAATTATTACACCGATTTTTTCTCACGCCTGACCACCCATTCAAAGCATAATGTGCGCACCGAGATTTCAGACGTGCTAAAAAAACGCAATCAGGACGGAATGATTACCAAAACCCACAGAGGAAGCATCGGCGCGATGTTGTGGTCTGTCAAAGGAATCGACTTTGCTATTAAGCATAAGGGGCAACCTCCTCAAGCATGTTAAAGAAACCCGATATACCGGACATCTGGCTCAAGGCAGCACTTTTGGGTAGCCTCTGGGCGTCTATTGAAATCATTCTGGGCAGCTTTTTACACAATATGCGCATTCCCATGACGGGCACGCTGCTCTCGGCTGTCGGGGCCTCGATTCTCATCGGCGGACACCAGCTTTGGCCTGAAAAAGGACTGTTTTGGCGGGCCGGACTGATCTGTGCGGTGATGAAATCTATTTCACCCAGTGCCGTGATTATCGGTCCTATGATCGGCATTTTTATGGAAAGTGTTTTGCTGGAACTGGGTATCCGTGTTTTAGGCACAAATACCCTGGGCTATATGGTAAGCGGTGCCCTGGCCGTCTCCTGGAGCATGGTACAGAAAATCATCAACCTGCTTGTCGCTCTTGGCGCGGATTTTGTCAGGCTCTATGAAAATCTCTATCACTATGCGGCCAGGAATCTGGGACTGGACACGATGGGCCCCTTTGACCTTGTGCTGGTATTTTATTTGTTGCAAATGTTTATGGGTGCGATCGTGGCACTCTTTGCCATCCGTGTCGGTAAAAGTGCGCGTCATATCACCCCCCAAAACATCTCACGTACTGCGTCTGCAAGCCAGGCCCTCGATGTCGACCCTACACAGGATTTTTCATTACCCTTGCTCGGCTTGCATTTTCTGGCAGTCATTTCCGGGCTGACCCTGCTCAGCCATTTTGCATTGTGGTGGACAGGACCGCTAGTCGGAATATATATCGCTTTTCTCCTGTCATACTATAAACGATCGCTGCACCGGTTGCGAAAGGCCAGCCTCTGGATCGGACTGTTTGTCGTGATTATGCTTTCGGCACTGTTTCTCAATGGATTCAGCGCAAAAACCTGGAACTGGAACGGATTGATCGCCGGCCTGACGATGTCGGTGCGCGCCGTATTGGTTATTTTGGCATTTACAGCCATCAGTATCGAATTGCGAAATCCGAAAATCCTGAACTGGTTTATGCGCAAGGGATTGCAAAATTTCCCCAAGTCATTGGCTGTCGCGTTTGAAACCCTTCCCTACTTTATCTCTTTTTTGTCAGAACAACGACACATTTTAAAACGGTTCAAGACCGTCTTACCCACATTGCTCAAACAGGCAGATGTGTGGCTTACTGAATTTCAAAACATGCCTGTTCATCCCTTGCCGGTCGTTATTCTCACTGGCACGTCCGGACAAGGCAAGACCACTCTGGTCAGGGAGATCATAGATATCCTGAACTCAAAAAATTACAATATACAGGGAATCTATGCACCCGGGTATTGGAAAGACAACCAGCGGGATGGATTCGATATTGTGGATATTGCCAGCGGAGAGCGCACCCAGCTTTGCCGCAATCAAGCCACCGCGGATTCGGTATCGGTAGGTCCCTTTAGTTTCAGGCAGAGTGGCATCACGTTTGGCCGAGATGTACTCAGCCACACATCGCTTCAGACTGCAGATTTTATCATTGTCGATGAAGTGGGTCCTCTGGAACTGCGGGGCAATGGCTGGGCACCAGCTCTGGATCATTTGATGGAATCGGTGCAATCGCCTATGCTGTGGGTGGTGAGAACCAAGGTGATCAGAGAGGTGATTATCCGGTGGGTTATTGAAGATCCAATCGTCAAAGATATCAAGGATACCCATGCCCAAGAAATCGTTGATCTGATGATCGATCTGAAAAAGCAGCAAACCGTCCAACCGTAGACTGCTGGTTTGCTTTTTGCACGGGTCGAGACCTGAAAGGTAAAAAAAACACCTTTCAGGTCGTCTGGAATATGACTATCGTGGCTTGTTTGAAACGAGATGGGCGACCCAAAATGATAGATAATCAAATCAAGGCAGTGAATGGTTTTGACCTGGCAGGTTTCTTTTTAACCTGCCAGGTCTCCGGCGCAGAATATGTAACAGTCTGTCTGCCCGCCTTTTTCGCTCAAACCGGGCATCGGAATGAACAGGATCAGAACGTTTGTGAGAGCCCAAACACAAAGGTGCGTCCAAAATCCGGATAGCCCGCAACCGTGGAATAGCGGGTATCATTCAGATTTTTTGCTTCGATATAAAGTCGTGGTGAGGACGGCCATTCGAATGTGTACCCCAGGATGAGATCCAAAACCACAAAATCGCCCAGAGGCTCGGGTACAAGACGACCGTCTGCGAGTGGCTGAACAAATCGTGTATTTTCAAATGCAGAAACCCTTTTTGCCAAAAAGGTTGCATCCCAATGATCGTTCTGATAGTAAAGTCCGCCGCTGGCAATGAATTCAGGCATGGTTTTATCCGTTTGCATGCCATCTCTGGTCCTCGATTTTACAGACATGACCGTGGCGTTGGCAAAAACATCCAGGCCTGTCAATAGATCCGAGAACCTCCCCTCCCCCTCGAGTCCTGTGGTGAATTGATCCCGGTTTTCATAGAGTTCATAGATGCGATCATGCAAGGTAAAAGTTTTGCCGCTCAGTACGATGGCATCCTCTTGCCGGGCGACAAATCCTGTAAGAGAGAGCTCTCCCTTGTCCATGAACATCGATCTCACCCCCATGTCGAGCTTGAATCGTGTCTCGGTTTTTAGCGGCTCGAGTCGGGTATCAAGCGTTCCTCTTTGGGGTTTTACCTGGCCGTAAGCCATATTCACATGCACAGACGTAAGATCAAAGATAAAAAAAGAGGCTCCGGCACTGAACTGATAGACAGGCGGTTCCCAGACCTTTTCAATCGGCTCGACGCCTTTGAACCGTTTTCCACTCCCATTGATGTTGAATGCGCCATACTCCCGTAAATAGGTCTGAGACCAGCGAAAACCCACATCCACGTTCAGGCGTCCTGTGTTCATTTCATCCACGATCACCGCCGAAACTGTATGCAGATCATTGCGCCGGCCGGTGTAAAAGCGTTTGCCATTGGGAGCGATCCAGTGGTTATACAATCCGCCGAAACGCAGGGTGTGCTGATCCGCGAATTGAATCGTTTGAATATTTTGCAATCCCCATTCAAAATCCGCCTCAGACGTTTTATCCGGTTCGCCGGTGGATTTGTCGATGACCTCGTACACGGGCTGCCGGTCAGCATAAAACGCATGCCATTCGCTGGCCAGCCGTTGCGAGGGACGGTAGCGTACCTTGATCTGAGAAATGGTGGCCTGCACCGGGTCAAAGGCCGATGTTTCACTCAGAAACCGTTTCATCGCCGGTGGTTCTGCAAGCCGCAACTCACGACGGCCGGATATATGATAAACCATGGAATGAATTTTCACATTCTCCCAAGGTTGCCAGTTAATACTGGCAAAACCATTCAGGATGCTTTCCTCTGCATTCATGGCCTCCGGACCAGCGGTCCTGCGATACCCCATGCCGGCAGCATAGGAAAATTTCTCGAATACATTGCCATGCGAAACATGACCGTGTAAAGTGCCATAACTTCCGCCCTCTAAAAGAGTGTTAAAATAGCGATGGGTTGGGGTTCTGGGAATAATATTGATGACCCCAGCCATGCCATTGATTCCGGTCAAAAGGGCCGCGCTGGAACGAATGACCTCGATGCGTTCAATGTCCGCACTGGAAAACAGATAGGGCAGCTCGTGAAATTCCCTTTGCCACACGCCATCGATGCTGTATTCCGGATAGGGATAACGCTGTCCGCGAAAGGAAACAAACTGCTTGACCTTACGGCCCCTGCTCTCGGTGAGCGCCCCGGGAAGGGTATGCAGGGCCTCCACCACTGTCTTTGCACCCTGACGTTCGATTTCCGCATGGCGAATCACACTCATCGAGGTCGATAGTCCGGCAGATTCGAGCTGCGGCTGTTCGGCAAGATTGCGCTCTGATTGGCCGGTCACTGTCAGCGGGGCCATGGTCAATACTGTGGGAACCAATGCAAAATCGAGCACAACCAGGCCGGTATCCTTGTTGACAGTCCGGATTTCGGATCGATAGCCCATCATAGAAACACGAATTTGGGAAGGATTTTGAGGTACAGACAATATTTGATATTTGCCCTCTGCATCGCTGGATGCACCTAAAAAACTGTCCATAATAACGATATTGGCATCTTTGAGCGGCAAACCGGTTTTGGCGTCGGTGATTGTTCCGGAAATTTGTATCTGGCCCAAAACCAAACTGGACCATAAAACAATTGCAAGTATCTTGTACATGAATCACTACCTGTTCGAGCTGGTTAATATCAATGAGGAATCAAGAATTCAAAACAGTGGGTATCATACAAAAATATGTAGCAAAAATCAAGGATAGATTTCTTTTATCATTTCAAAACTGTATCCTCAAAAAATGACATGTAGATCTGATGTTGTTTTTTCACGTGAAAAAGGGCTGTCATCTCTGACAGCCCTTTTTTTGCTACAATAGGTAGGTGCCCATTTATAATAGCATGATTTCTACATCGCCCACCGTACCGTTATCGGAAAATGTCATCCGGCCCAGTCCTTCGAGTTCGAACCAGATTACCAGCCGTCCCTTGCCAGAGGACAATTCGGCTGTGCCTCTGTTTTCGCCGGATTTGAGAGGAATGTGCTGCTCCCTACCCTTCCATTTTACAACGAGCTGGCCGGGACCGGTGAGATCAGCACGATCGATGGTGAGCTGATAGCGGCCGCTTTTTTCAATCTCCACCTCCCAGCCATGCGGAATGCCATGGATATAGTGGGAATCCTGATAACGGCATAAGGTCGCCGGATTGTCGGCAGGGTTTCCCAAATGGATCACCCCGGGTGTGAATTGACGACTCTGCTCCACACTGTCAAACCAGGACTCGTATTCCTGTCGCAACCGCGCTAGGATCGAAGGGTTTTCAGCAGACAGATCACGCTCTTCCCCCGGATCTGAATCCAGATCATACAATTCCAGTTCAGGATCGCTCAACGAGGGTTCCAGGGTCTCATCGTTAAAGGTCCCCGGATAACCGACCATCTTGTAACGCTGCGACACTGCTGCGCAATTCTGATATCGTTTGGGCTCTAGCCCGCGATGGCATTGCAGAAACAGTGTCCGGTCAGGCCAGGAATCCTGAGTTATTTCCTGGTTCAGCAAGGGTAAAAGGCTTTTGCCATCCAGATGTAAATCATAAGGTTTTTGAACATGGCATAGATCCAGCAGGGTGGGCATGACATCGATATGAGCGGCGATCCGGTCGATCTTTCGTCCCTCCTGCCACGGTTTCCAGCGCCAGAACGAGATGGCGCGAATGCCTCCCTCATAATTGCTGGATTTGCGTTGGCGCAGTCCGGCATTGTATCGGTTGGTGTTGGGTCCGTTATCCGAGATAAAAATGATCAGGGTATCCTGATCCAATTTCGAATCAGAGAGAAACCCAAAAAGTCTGGCCAAATTGTCATCGATATTCTTGACCATGCCATAGACTCTGGCTGTCGGTTCATCAAATCCTTTTTCGAGATAGGGTTGGGTATATTCTTTGCTCACCTCAAGGGGCGTATGCGGCGTGTTTGTGGGCAGATAGATAAAAAACGGTTTGGATCGATCGCTTTTAATAAAATCCATCGCTGCATCGAAAAAGATATCCGTACAATAGCCCTTGCCGTGATATTCTTTTCCATTTTTCCATAGCAGAGGATCAAAATAACTGTTCGGGATATCAGGGGTCTGTGTGATTCCACCGCCTCTGTGCACCAGGGTTTCCTGGAATCCCTGGTCCTGAGGCCGCATGGGATAATTGTCCCCCAGGTGCCATTTGCCGAAAATTCCGGTGCGATAGCCCGAATCTTGTAACAATTCAGCGAGGGTCTTTTCATCGCCGGCCATTTTGGCGCCTCCTCGCGAGGTATGAATCACGCCGGTACGATAATATGACCGTCCGGTCATCAGGCTGGCACGCGTGGGAGCACAGACCGGTTCAACATAAAATCGTGTAAACTCTTGTCCTTCCCTGGCCAGACGATCGATATTGGGCGTATCGATATGCTCATTGGAATGAATCCCGGTATCTCCGAATCCCTGGTCGTCGGTAAGAATCAGGATCACATTGGGTCTTTGAGCATTGTTGCTCTGGCCAAAAAGCTTTACAGGAATCATGGAAGCGATGGAGCCGATCCCCATGGCTTTGATGAAATCGCGTCTGGAAGCAGGTTTATTGGGCATTGTCGACTCCTTTTTTGAGAAACTGCCAATTGAAAAAATATTTTGAATTGTCATCACAAAATAGAGGACCAGCAGCACACAATGCATACGCATTTTACACTCGAGAAAGATTGAACGAGATCAGTTATAGTGCGAGTATAATATAGAGGTCAAGCGGGGATATATTCAAGGAGTTTTCTTGAAAATATAGGGCTAATGGCAAAAAAAATGTCCGGATTAAATGCTGTTCAGCAAAAATCCGGACATAAAAAATCTCTATGGTTTTCTTTGTTTATTATTGAGTCCAGTCCATATCATAAGCAGACCAAGGTTTGAAGGCACTATCGACATTCGAATGTACACCTGTCAAAAGTGCACACACACTATCATCGCTGTCTCCGGTTATAGACCTCGTAACTTTTGCTCGAAGAGGCGCTCCATAAGGAACCCGTGAATCGCTGATATTGAAAAACAGACGATCGTATCGGTTTTGTACACCGCTACCATTGCTTGCTGACGTACCAATATCGCCGGTACCCGGAACTCTTGTCCAGCTGGAACCATTGTGATACTCGACGCTAAAAGTACAATATGTCGTTCCTCTCGTACCCCGAGTCAGAGACATAATCGTCCACAATCTATGAGTTTTCCAGGAAGCAACATAATTAGGATTCGATTGTGCCCTGTTTTCCCAGATCATACCCACCCAGTTATCCCAGTTCGTGGATTGCTGTCCTGCTCTTCCCGTGTAATGTTCAATGCGATAATCGACAGCCGGGCCACCGGGATCGGTATTGGTAATGGTAATGGTACTGCCGTTTTCGGACAACCCGATTCCGGATCCTGCACTCAGGGTGATATCGCTGCTGCTTTTGCTGATGTCGATGATCGAGGTCGTCTGACCACCCGCTCCCACACTCAGGCCCTGGTTGTCATTGTCCGTCGGTGCACTGGCAACATCCCATTGATGCGTGGAAGCGTTCCAACTCAGGTATTGGCCGGTGCTCGTGGGTTGAGCAGACCAGCGCAAATTGCCATTCGAATCCACAGAATACGGTACCTTGCCTTGTGCAGGTGAGTTGCCTGTAATGGCCAAATTCGTCGTGGTGGTCTTGCCGATGATCGTGGCATTGCCATTGTCATCTACAGTCATAACCGGTTGCTGGCTCGAGTTTTTAACCACCAGCTGGCCAAAGCCGATCCCGACAAGCAGTAAGGACACGTAAATTGATCTTAAAACACTTTTCATGTCTTCTCCTTTTCAGTTAATCAATGAATGAATAGGTTCTACACCTCTATTTGGACTTTTTACCTTCTAAAGATGAAAGGATAATAAGAGCACAGTCGTAAAATCATCTGACCGAAATGATACCAATAATCTGAATTATTAATCTGTTCAGTCGATTCTATTGAGAAAAGGGGTATCCAAATCTGCTTTCATACAAACTGATTCCAAATCTTTGTCGAGTGAGTATTGTTTCAAAAAATGATTCAATTGTTCCTGGATCACAGAGATATCGGAACTAACCGTTCGAATGATCCCTTTTCGGTCCGTGATAAAAATAGCAGGAATAGAATCGATGAGATAATTTTTAGCAACATGGCTATCGTGACCCTCGGGATCGATCGTATGGATAAAATCTCCTGTAGACCATTCAAGAGTGTCTCGCCAAAGGAACTCATTATCGCTCAAAGCAACCGTAAAAACCGAGAGATGTTCGGATGGAATGTGGGAAAAATCCTGTAAATGTTGAAAGGTAATATGACAGGATTCACATTCGGGAGACCAGAATACAATCATCACAAATTCGGAATCCAACTGATGGTTATTCCAAAAGGTTCCCGCGGGATCAGGCAAATTGATCTGCGGAGCTCTCTTTCCCAACAGAGACAATCCATTTTCAAGGTCATTCGATTCGTTTTGACACAACGAATCAGCAAGACATAATGATGCCAAGTATTCAAGAACGTTGGGAAAAGCGCGACGTTTAAAATAACGGGTCAAATAACCGATGGTATATGAATGGATTAAAGGATTGATTTTTGTACGCCCCAACAGATTCGAAATGGCAGTCATAAAGGACGACTCATCTCGAGGCTCTATCCAATCCAGATATCGCCTATAATTCCCTGCAAGAAACGGACTGCGCAGAATACGCGAATCAGTAAAGTCTATATTATCAAAAAAATGTTCTCGCAAAAAAGACTTTTCATCAGGATAAGCAGCCAGATATTCCTTACGGCTGTTTCGGTTGGGTGTTTCACTCGCAGCCAATAACATAGCCACCATCGTACCGGGATATTCCTTACAGAGTTTTTTTCGTTCATCGCGCTTGATTGTATTCAGCCGTTCGAGTTCTTGCTTCAGATTAACAATAAACCCGGCCTCTTTTTCATCCCGGTGATATTGTTGCAATATCTGCTCTATGGAAGCCACGAGTCCATCATACATCCTGTCCTGACGAATCAATTGATAATAGGCATGGGTTTCCCGGGATGTTTTCACTTGCATGCTATCAATAACCGCTTTGGCATGCGTCGAGAATAGCACGGGATCTTGGTCAAGAATGAGATCCAATCTGAGACCCGAGTCAAATTGGACATTGTAAAATCCGGTAGGATACTCTGCAGGTTCAAAATACACCCACCCATTCGACTCAACCCATGTCGAGTCGACCAGGATGTATTCATCTCCATATAACCCATAGAGATATGCCCGTTGTGATTGGAGACCTCGGATCGTGCCTTGAATTTCACCCGCATTTACAGAACAAATCCCGGTAATAATAAGCACCGTATACCAATAATGTTTGCAGTGAATCAACATAAAGACTGCCTATTCTGATTTTGGGTAATAACCACGGACATGATCAGCCAGGAACTTTTGGTCATTGATCGTATAATAATGGCAAAGAAAAGTCACAACATAATCATGCACACGACGGTTGATCCTACTTTTTTGCAGGATCAAATCGATCCCATAATTTTGACCGGTAGGGTCATCAGGTAAAATCATTTGTAAATAATATTCGAGCTTTATACGGTAATATGAACTGTACAATAGTTGATCATCCGCAAAATTCACATGGTCCAGAAAATGGTCTATCTGAAACTCACGCTCGGTAGGATAAATCTGTTTCCATTGGTGAGTAAATTGTGGCAAGGGTGTATAACAGGCATAAAGCCACCGTTGGACGAACGAATTCGGAATCCTTCTAACCTCTTTTTCGAGATTCTGGCGGCGGGACACATCAAGCCGGGAAATCTCTGAGGACAATGCCGACTGAAACGATGGATTTAATGATTTTTTTTGATAGAGTCGCAACAACTGACTCAACTGGGCAATTCGTATACTGTTGCGAGATTCGATTTCGAGGACATCATAATAGATTTTTGTCTCGAGCGACTTGGAAATCAAAAGATTTTCGGTCAATGGATCGGACTCAAAATCGAGTAAAAGTTCCACGGATTCAGAGCCTGCGATGATTTCCACAAACCGGTCATCGACAAAGACCAGCCTATAGATTCCCACGGTAACAGGTTTTATCAATTGAAAATTAAAATGGCCACTGGAATCGGTTCGTGTAGAGTCGATCAAAAGCGTCCGATGCCCTTGTAAAAGCCCAAGCGTGATGCGTCCATGGTCAGGATAATGCGCTACATGTCCTGTGATTTCATGACCAAACCCACAAACTGAGTAGATCAGGATAAAAACAAATATTTTGATAAAGCTGTACATTTGACTAAAATAATTAAAGATGATCTATAGATAGAATCTATATTTTCTCTGACAGGATTTAGAATAAATCTAAACACCCTGTCAGAGATCGTCTATTGTTAATTAGGGCAGTTCACGCAAAAATTCATAGTAAACCGATCCGGTAGCCTCGACACCGCAATTGCCAAATCCACCCCCACAGGCGGTGATCCGGTCACGGTATTCGACTGCGAGGTAATATTCGTTACCCACATTGACTGATCCCGCTGTGAAACTGGCATCCACATTAGTTGTTGTTGCAGTAATCACACAGTTCCAGTTGCCGCCAGATGGAGTGCTGGACCAGCTGCAACTTCCGCCAGCCAGGGCGTCGTGGTTGATCTGTGTAAATGTGCCTGTTGGAGCATTATTGACTGCCAGTTTGACCAGATCCATAACATGGGTTCCAGAGGTCGTTGTATTCGTATTGGATCTGCCTGCATTTTGACTTATTCTGAGCAAATTGATAAAGATATTATTACCGCTGCGCACTCTCATCCCCAGCAATCCCCGGAAATGACGTTCATCATCGCCGGCACTGTAATAAGCATTGGTCACGGCCGTTGTCGGTTGTAAATAGACCGAGCCACCCGGAACGACATTGATGGCACGCAGGGTACCGGCGGCATCGGCATACACTGTCCGGTTGCCGGTTCCGGCAAGCGTCGTCAACGTCGTAAGACCGGTTACCCCCAGAGTGTTCTGCAAGCTAGTCGCACCGGTTACACGAGTAGCACCACGCACATCCAAGACATAACTAGGTGACGAGGTTCCAATCCCCAATCGATTATTGTTATTGTCCCAGTACAAATTGGCATCCGAGCCCAACGCCGTTGAGCTGTTCCAAAAGGCAACACGCGTCGCGGCGCCAGTACCGGTGACTCCATTCTGTGTATTAGTGATGGTGATGGTATTACCGGATTCGGTCAATTGAATTCCTATTCCCTCTTGCAACGTCACAGCATTGCTGCTATTCGAGAGATTGATCACTGACGTGGAGGCGCTTCCCGCTCCAACAGAAAGATCTTGATATTCATTACCAATGACATGATCAGCATCATTGACATCATCTGTCCAGTCACTCAGGGTACGTGTTGTGACATTGCCATTGCCATCTGTTGTGAGAACATTGGTGTTCGCGGTATTGGTGCCCAGTCCCTGGAAACGCAGGCTGCCGTTAACATGGAATTTTGTAGAGGGCGAAGAGGTTCCTATGCCGACATTATCAGAAAGAGTGGCGGGTGCGAGATTGCCGCTGTTGCGTTGCCAGTATGTGGCTCCGCCGGGATTGGTGTTGGTGATGGTGATATTGTTTCCGCTTTCTGATATCCCAATACCCGTACCGGCAGTCAGGGTCACATCGCTTGAACTGCCGCTGATGTCGATAATGGAAGTATTGGTTGCCCCGGCACCGACTGTCAATCCCTGATTGTCGTTATCTGTCCAGTCGCTCAAGGTACGTGTATGCAGGTTGCCGTTACCGTCTGCGACAAGGACACTGGTCTGGGTGCCTGACGTGAGGCCCTGTAGACGAACCGTGCCATTGACATGCAAACGTGCGGTTGGCGTCCCTGTGCCCACGCCCAGGCGGTTATTGGTATCGTCCCAATACAAGAGGCCATCATGTCCCATGCTGGATTCACCGGTCCAAAACGCCACACGCGTGGGCTCACCACCCGAAAGACCTTGACCCGGGGGCCCCGGAGGGCCGGGCGTGCCGACAGGAGGCTCGGCCACATCCCATTGATGGGTGGTGTGGTTCCAGCTCAGGTATTGCCCGGTCGCAGTGGGTTGTGCTGACCAGCGCAAGTTTCCAGTATTGTCGATGGTAAACGGCACCTTACCCTGGAGGGGTGTGTTGGCCGTAATCGCCAGGTTGGCAGTTGTTGTTTTGCCGATGATATTGGCATTGCCATCTCGGTCGACAGTCATTACAGTGGTATTGTCTGAATTTTTTACGGTAAACTGTGCAAAAACCGGACTGATGGTGATCATAAAGAGGATTATTGGTAACAAACGTTTATTCATAGCAAATTCTCCCACAAAAAAAAGTTATTTCGTGATAATGGCCTTGATGCTCTGCTGATAATCATCAGTGGTGAAACGAATCAGGTATAATCCAGCCGATACCGGTTGATAATAGGCATCAGTGGCATTCCAGATCACATGATAATACCCAGCGGTCTGAACATCGTCAACAAGTGTGGTCACCCACTCACCCCGAATATTATAAATCTTGATATTTACGTCTGTTTGTTTTGGTATCGCGTATCGTATCATAGTTGTAGGGTTGAATGGATTCGGATAGTTTTGTAACAACTCGAATTCGTCGGGTAACTGTTGTCCTTTATCCTCCACGCTGGTCAGGATCGATAGTGTAGGCATTGGAGGAGGTGAAAGCTGCAACGATGATGCAATCAATGGCTCTCCAGAGTGTTTGGAAGAAACAGCCCCGCTTGCCTGACGGGCGTGAGCCGTAAGATCGCATGGATCATATGCATATGTCCAATATCCTTTGGTGGCCTCATAAAATGAGACAACATCCCAAAATGGTATCCCACTGGTATTGTATTCATATGCGAGAAAATAATCATTCGCAAACGCGATCGCAGGTGCAGCACTGGGATCGCATTCCAAAAGGGTCGACCCCATCGTATGCCACCCCTGAACCAGATTTTTTTGATAGTCAAAAACCGGTGTACCGCTCACTTGAACACTGCCCGGTGTCTCTACGAGAATCCAAAATCCCATCCCTGCAAGAGAGGGTGAAATGGTGGACACCCGGACATATTCTCCATTGACGCCTCCTGCAGGATCCCACGCCAGACCATCATAAGGCGTCACATCTGCAAAAAGCTCGTCCACTGTGGTATTTGCGGGAATAACCGGTAATGAGATCAGATACCACCCGGCAGTGGAAAAATCAAATGTCGTTGTTGCCGAGGAATTTGTCTGCCCGGTGATAGCAAAAGTATAGGGATGGGTAGGAGTATTATTATAAAGTGTCACAGTCGCATTCCTTACACCGGTATCCAATGGTGAAAAAGTAACCTTGAAAGAGCCGCTCGAGCCAGGATCGATAGAGGCAGGCGGCTCTTGAGTAAACCAAAACTCGTTCAATCCAGATGAACAGCTGATATTCGAACCGGTAATATTGACTGCCGCATTTCCAGTGTTTGAAATGGTAAAACTCAGTTCATGTACAGTACCGGCCTCAACCGATCCCCAGTTAAAGGTTCCGGCGTGAGCAATGGGTGTTGTTCCCTGCTTGACCTGCAAGAGTCCGCTGACGACATTCGCCTGATAGGTAAACACATATTCTGGAGAATGATCGCGACTGTTATTGTAAACCGAGACCTGTGCGGTTTTGTCGCCAAGAGTGGAAGGTTCAAACGTCAAGCGCGTTCTGTAAAAAGTACCTGGATCCAGGGACGATGGAAACTTTTGAGGCTCTAACGTGAAATCTCTGGCATCGGTGCCCGATATGGCAACGGGCGGAGTTGGATCGAGAACCAATGGTTCAAGACCGGTGCTGAGAATATTAAAATCAACGATAACAGCTCCCTGGGTGAGCTTGATCTCCCCTAAATCCCAGATCCCACCATCATCGACGAGACTGTTTTGAGGAACCCCAACCTCAACAGCAGTTCGTAAATCAATATCCGGATATTCGAGTCCCTGTCCTGTACCTGTAACGGTAAATTCATATGGATCGGGATCGGATAGTGAAGAGTGATCGATGTAAACCGTGGTCGAATACTGGATATCCCTAACCGGTGTAAACCGTATAGAAAACTCTGCAGTCCCCCCGGCTTCAAGTCCATCAGGAACATTCAGAACCTCAAAATATCCCCCCAGTTGTTCAGAGGTAGTTATTCCAGCAATTTTAATCGAAAAAGAATGGGTATTACGCAAGGTAAAAATCGTCTCAACAGGAGGATTCGAAACCGCACCAAAATCATAGCTTCCTGTTCCGTGGGCAATAAACGTTTCATTTTGGTATAGCAACAGATCCCCATCATCCATAGTTCCGGTACCTGTAAGATTAATCCTATAAGGATCCGGAGTGGAGGAACTGCGAATGTCCATCACGGTATTGATCTCTCCCTCACTCGCAGGAGCAAACCGGATCGTAAAGGTCCCGCTGCTCTTTACAGGAATCTGAGAAGGAGGCTCGTCGACGATTAAATAACTGGCAGTCTTGCTGACAAACATATCGATACCGGAAATATATACCGTCTGAGTACTCACATTGGTGATGGTAAAGACGACATCCCGGTATTCAGTCACAGCCACAGACCCAAAGTCAAAAGACCCATTATGGGCTATTTGAGTTTGAGATACAGATACAGTAATACCGTAAATTTCTAGTTGGCTAAAACCTTGTGTGGGTAGACAAAAGAGTAAGGTGATAAAGAGTAACAGTTTCTTCATCTATCCCCCTTGTTTAGGTTATTAATGGGTTGTTTGCACCCGAATTCAATTCAAACTTTATGCCAAAAACAGAATCCCAGCCAAACGAAACAAAAACAACAACCTAAATGCTA
>WJME01000286.1 GCA_014728115.1 Candidatus Zhuqueibacterota bacterium
ATCTGTGACTTATCTTTTGACATAGCGTATCCTCCATGTGGTTTGATTTATTTTTCGTAGAATAATTTTAAACCAAAGGATACGCTTTTTTTATTTAAAAGTCAATCCACAACATTTGAATATAACTCATGTATTTGGTATGACGAACTTTCAGAAAGTGATGCAGAAAATTCTTATCTTAAAAAATGCACTATTAAGAACGCATATTACCCGATTTGGATTGAAGGATGTTCGCCTCTTATTGAAAACAATACAATTTCATATGCATCAGGCACAGGTATTGTTGTAAAATCTTCTGGTGCCACTGGCGTATTTAGAAATAATTCGGTGTCAAATGTGGATAATTTTGGTATGTCAGTTATATTAAGTGCTGATCCAACGGTTTATGATAACTCTTTCAATACTCCCAACCGTGCGTGTATTTACACATCCACGTCTGCCTCTGGCCATTTTTATAACAACGAACTGACCTCTGGATATTATGAATATATTTACTTGACTGGAGGAACTCCTGATGTTGGAGGAAATGGCAGCGGTCGAATAGGTAATAAGATTTTAAATTCAAACAATAAAAACAATAAGATTTTTTATATCACAGGAGGCACCCCAGACTTGGGTAACGCTTCAAGTGGTGATGATGGCAACAATAGTTTAAACGTTGACCAAGATACAAATGCATACTATGTTTACAATTTATCTGGCAATACCATAAAAGCCGAAGAGAATTGGTGGGGCACTAGCAGCCCGAGTTCATCAAAATATTATGGTTCAGTTGATTATTATCCATATCTAACATCGAACCCGCATCTGTCAAAATCATTGAGTATAAACCATTTTGCTAGAGCAAAAGTTTTAAAAAGACAAAAAAAATATAAAGATGCATACAATAGCTTTTATCAATCGTTAAAGGAAAGCTTTGATCCAAATGAAGCAGCATATGCTTTATCAAATATGTTCTCATGTGCTCAATATTTTTTAAGCCCACAGGCAATTAAAAGTGTTTTACAAGAATATAGACAAGATTTTAGAGTCGAAGTGCAAGAGAGAGCGACTATTTGTTTAGGAGAATTATATGCTAGAACTAATCAGCTGGTTGAAGCAGAAAACATTTTAACATCATTAAATCCCGGTTCCCCTGCAGACCGAGAAGCCTTATTGCTTTTACATACAATTTTTGCACTACATAAACAAACAGCGAAATTAATTAATTTGGAAGATTATATTAAAAACAGGAGAGTAAATGATAAATATTTAGAGTATGACTTTTCAATTAGCCGTGAGATTAGTAATTATGCAAAAAAGGAAGATTATATTTATTCAAATGATGCAGTGCATCCTGATTTCTTACATCAAGAACTAAATCAAAATACAGATATGGATTTGATAGCCTATCCAAATCCTTTTAATCCCATGACTTCAATACGATATACAATCCGTGAGACAGTGTTCATTCAGATTGATATCTATAACATTATAGGTCAAAAAATCAAAACCTTAATAGATACAAAATTGTCACCCGGCACCTATACCGTAAAATGGAATGGTCGTGATGAGTTTAATCAAAAAATTTCGAGTGGTGTTTATTTCCTCAAAATGACAACACCGAAAAATATTAAAACCATCAAATTGATTTTTACAAGATAGGATTGCTAGAGTTTCGAATTAACAAGATATAAAAATCCATTTACTCAACAACATAAGCCTAATAATCATATGGATGAGTATTATAATGTTGTTGGACTACGAGGTGTTGGGAGAACTGTTTTACGGAAAATTCGACTCAAGATCAAAAGTGTTATCCGCCCGTTCCTCCGCCACCTGAATACGTACTCAGTTGATGAGACAGTGTAAAAACACCATTCTCGGCACAATTTAATTGTTTGCATAGCTCATAAGCCAAGTAGCGACTGAATGCTGCTTCCGCTCAACTCTGCCTATTTTCGAGCTTTAAACTCTGAGCATTGAATCGATGAAAAGGTAGGTTTCAGGGGGTAAAACAGGTCGTTGAACCGGTTCAAATAACCTTTTGCAGATTTTTATCAGCTATGAGCCGAATAAACTGATAGTCAAAAAATCATTGAAATAATTTGAAAATCCTTATTGACTTTTTATACTCTCCCGGCATTGACCCCGCCCTTTCAGGGATATTAAATTTCTGCTCACTATGATCCCAGGGCTGTCGCCCCGGGCTGCCATACGCCGCCCCGTTGGGGCTAGAGGCGCATACCTCCCGGAGGTTCAAGGGTTGACTGTAGAAAACATCAAAATCTGGCAGCAGTTTTGTTTACGCTAGCCTCCGGGAGGTTTTGAACGTCGAGCACAGTCCTGTCAGAGACCCGGCTCGAAAAGAGACTCTTGGAGGCTGGATTTTCCGCCCTGAGGTCGGACCTCAGAGGAGGCCGGTTTCTTTTGGATTGATAAAAAATCAGGGCAAAATTCCTTGTAAACATTTGCCTAAAATATTAAACTCGTCTGTTTTCGAGGCTCGAACTAGGGGCATCGTATCGATAAAAACTTTAGTTTACAGGGAGGGATAAAAACATGCCATTGAACCGGCTCAAAAAGCTTTTTGCATAGCCCAAAATATTGTTTTTATGAGACTTATGAGGTACGACCCCGAATGTGCAAACCACGGAACACTCGGAAACTATGAAGAGTCGCATACCTCCCGGAGGTTTAGGGTATGACTGTAGAAAATCTCAAGTCTGTCAGCGGTTTCATTTACACTTGCCTCCGGGAGGTTTTGACCAGCGACCACAGTCCCGCGGAAAGCTTAAGTTTTGCTCAACAATACTGCATATTTGATCGCTCAATGTTTTCAGCCTGACCCTGCCCGTTTTGCAATAAGACATGCACGCTCTGCTGAACAAACCGTTAAATCCAAGTCATTGACCGGCCGCAGGCTCATGCAGCGATAATAGAACAATTGAAAAACTTTGCTATTATGGAATTGCAATACGACAACAACCAACAGGATGGACTTTATATACTAAAAATGACACCATAAATTTCTTATATTTTAAACAAATAGAGAAATAAAAATACAAAATCACTCAAAAATAACTTGACAAAAAAAAAAATAACGTATATATCTACGGGCGAACACAAATTCATTCATATATAATAGAGGCCATTTTCTTTAAACTTGCTTTTTTAAAAAGCACAGGCATTATTTATTTAATAAAGGAGAATGTCATGAAAAGAGTAATGTGGCCTTTATCCATTGTTTTAGTAATTTCCTTTACATCCTTTGCCGCCGTTTCTGCGAACATAGAAGATGTTCAAGGAGTAACGGGCTGGTATAGTGTTGATATGTCACGGTCACTGGGGTCGACCTGTGCATGTGTTGGAGTGCCATCCTGGCAGGGATATTATCAAAATTCGTATCATTCCATATCTTTTTCTGTAGATGGGACTTTAGAAGTCATGGGTAGCTGGGGCTGGGTTATGATCACATACGGATACTATGGCTGCCGAACGGTTGGCCAAAAAACTACAGGTCCAGGTTATCAAGATTTTTACATTACCGATGGTAATTCCTTTAATAGCAGCAAATCATTACAAACGACCAATAGTTGTATTCCCAGTTGGACAGGAGGCCAGGCACAAACATGGGTTGACCTGGAAAACTATGAAGGGGATATATACGATGATTGGGTTGATATTGTATTGAATTAAAAAATTAACTAAAAATATAGTGCCTGTGCTTTATTATTCGAGACGAGTTATGATCATTAAACGTATAGTATTCGGTATCATAATAGCTACCCTTTTAAAATATCCATCTATACTGGATGCACAAGTTTTAGAGAAACTAAAACTGGAACATATTTATGAAGCCTATCAACGATATTTAGAAGACATTGAAAAATTGGGTTTTCTAAACATACAAGATTCTAATTTTCAGGAAAGTTATTTACAGAGTCAAAATTATTTAACCGAGTGCTACAGTCCTTACTATTATCCCTCATATTATACAATGCTGTCATTTTACTCAAGGTTCGTTGACCCAAAGTTATATAAAACATATAAAAGAGTAATAAAAAATGCATTCCCACAACAGATGATCCCTCTGGAAAATTTATTATTTAAACCGGCAAGTATCCTAATTGAAAACAAACAATATGAGCAGGCACTTTTGTATATATCCGACCATAATTTAAGCGAATTTCAATTTCGTGCTTTAAAAACAAAAGAAAACATTTATACGGCTCAAAATGATTTACACCTAGCTTTAGAGACGAGATTAAAAGCGGAAAGAATTTTTCTGGGAGAAAAAATTCCGATCGACTTTCAAAGCGATAAATGGATTGATATTTATGGCAAAATTATCGATGTTCAAGATGTCACAAGGAAAAAGATTGTATTGATAAATTTCTGGACTCCCTGGTGTGATATCAGTAAACGAAAAATGCTGGAAATTTATCCTCTACTGAAAGAATTCCAACATAATGATCAAATTATCATTTTACATTTTGCTACTGACAGCGATTCTAAAACTGTCAGAGATTTTTTAAACAAACACCAACTCCCTGGAATTCATTTTGCAGATGATCGAAGAATTGCAGCTCATTTTGGGGTTAATGAAATACCTAATTTTGTCATTATAGATCAATTTGGCCGTCTGATTGACAAGTCAATCGATGGAACTGCTCGTAGTTTGTATAACCCTTGTTACATCGATGGCTTGATCAGGCAATTATTAATAACACCATCTGTCGCAATTCAAGCGCCTCGTCTTTTTGAATTAGAGGGGGATATGGAATTCGCTAAAGACAATCAGCAAAGGGCCGTTGAACTTTATAGCAAGGCAATAACACAAAACCCTCATAATCTGAGAGTACTATTCGAATTGATCATGTATTATGGCCGTCAAGGTGACCGAAAAAATATTCTTACTTTTGTAAAATTATTACATCATAGACTGGCCACCATGAGACCGTTTTTACTTGAATCAGAAAATGCTTATATAAAATACTTGTGCCGCTCTACCATGAATATCCTCAAAAATCAAAACATTGATTTTGACACCACTCTTTTTGATTCCCTCTCTGAGTCAAAAAGGAACGAGCCTTTTAAACATATTCACATCTCGAACTTAAAACGACAATTCATACCGGTGCAATTAGATTCTCCTTATCTTGCAATTCCTGTTGACACGGTAAGAAAAATCTTGTTTTTACCAACATATATCGAAAAACAAAAAAATCTATCGATTAAGATTAAACACCGTAATCTCAAGGCGGATATTCTTTCAAGTGACCGAATTCTTGATTTTACTTTATTACAATGCAAGGAACTGGATTCTCTGAGGACGGTGCACTTTGAAACAAACCATACAAACTCTAAAATCATATACGCTTTTTTGAATTCAAAAAGAGACAAACTACTCCTGTCACTCTCCTTACAAAATCTATTTTCTTCAGATATTTCATCCAAGTACTTGGGTTCGATTGAGGATCGGCGAGTGAAATCCGGCGGTTACATCTTAAACTTGCATGGCTACATCCTCGGTCTGGGTGAGAAAAAACAAAATCGATTAATGGTAAAATCACTAAAGCCTATTATCGAAAGATTGCGTAACAAAGGGTATTTATGAAATTGAAACAGATCAATCTCTTGCTGGCAATTTGCACCTTTGTTTCCTGCCAAAACACCCCCACCGGGCCGTCGGTTGACCCTGAACCCCGGCTGGGTTTGTTCACGGTCCTGACGCCCAACGCTCAGGTGCAGACCGTGACCGTAAACCGCTCCGTCGGAATCCGCGGCACTGCGGATCCCGACATAGACCAGGCTACCCTCTCGATCAGCGGAGGCAACAACCGCTTTACCGTTCATGCCATGCCCGCACGGCTGACCGCACCGGATACCCTGCCCGGGCTCCCCATCAGCACCGATTTTATCTCCCATCGCAAGGATTTCAATTACATTCTGGCCCATGACTCGATTCGAACCGGAGACCAATACACCCTCGAGGCCTCTCACCCCGGATACGGATCAGTCTCGGGTACGACCCGGATTCCGGGCCCTTTTTTCCTGGACGAAATCCGCGACATCGATCTGGTACGCCAGTCCCCGGACTATCGTCAGGACCTGATCGTGGAATGGAGCCCAAGCGCCCATGCCTGCGGCTATCTGGTGGATATTTCGTTTATCACCTGGGACCTGTCACAATGGAGCGTGGAAACCGAACTCGAGGATGGCACTTTTATTCATACCACCGCGCTGAGAAATGCTGCGGGATATTTCGAATCCCATCATCCCTCAGCATACAAGTACCTGGCACAGATCCCCTTGTTTTCCAGAGATACGCTGCTTTTTGATATCCCTTATACCGAGACATCGGTCTCTTTGACCGCCAACGGAACAAAGCGGTACCGGGGGGTGCTCACTCAATCCACTCGTTTTCAACTCTCCATTGAAGAGTTGCTGAAAAAAATAGAGTTTGATCCTCAAGATCAATTAACGAGCCAAAAAAACTTTTACGGATTCCGGATAGCCGTGCATGCCCTGGATGAACATCTCTACCGCTATCTGGCTGTGCAATATCAGAATAGCGGATCAGGAGAAATTATCGGCCAGCAGGCAGTGCTGAGCGACTATGGCAATATCGACAAAGGCGTCGGCCTGGTAGGATCGGCACATACCCAACAAAAAACCATACGCTTGTGGAATTTCAAGGTGGACGGTTTGTTCACATATAAAGATCTATTCCGAAAGGATACCCTTACCTCGCCTGCCTGTCTCGAATCCGACCTTTCCAGCATGGCGTCCGGGCACAAGACCACCCTGAAATGGCGATCCACCCGGTATGCTGACAGCTATCTGGTCGTTCTCAAACCCAGCTCTCTGTTTTTTGAAAGCGCCAACATGCGATATCTGGTCCAGGATACGGTTCTGACTCTGGATTTCACAGATTTGCCGTTTCGCAACACCCGAATCGACTGGTATGTCAAAGCATTCTCGTCCTGGCCGGAAAATTACGGGCTGGTAGAGGTCCCGAGACACAAGGGATTTCTCTTGCTCAACGGGTTCTATCTTTGTCATTATGTCGAATTGGAAAACCGTATTCTTTCCGGGGGAGGAACCGTTGGATTCGAATTACGCCCCGAATCCCCCTGGTCGGAAACAGCCACATTTACCCTCGAAAACAACCCCATCCCGGGGTTTGAGTTTCTGCGGCCGGAACCACAGGCGCAAGACAGCAAAACGCTTTATTGGCCTGCAGTCATGGGCGCAGATGTCTATCTGATCAGGGTGGCCGAATCCGGCAGCACAGACTATCGAATCACAGCCTGTCACGAGCCCGGCATCACCTTTCCCCATGTCACGCCATTCGATTTCGAAGGACTGGATTCTGCCGTCACACTGGCAAACAGCCATCATTATGACATCAGGGTGTGCGCTCTGCGGCTGCAAACCGGCAGTCTGGGATTTTCCGTCGGCCGGCTACCCGGAGAAGAGCTGCCGCGGGTGTATCCGCGCTATGTATTTCCCTCTGGAATCATGCTACAGTCCGAATGGTCGGAAAATTTGACCTTTGAATTTCAACCCTGAATCCATGACCCGGAGAACCCCGCATGAAAACGTGTTTGATCGCTCTGGTTTTCAGCCTGACCCTGCCTGTATTTGCGCAAGATATGGACACGGCATTGAACAAACCGGTCAACCTCAAAGTCATTAACCGGCCTTTGTCACAAGCCATCCATTCCATCGTACAAGGCCAGGATCTGGTGGTCAAAGATCCGCATAACCTGCTGCCACAAACCCGGGTGCGATATGAAAAAATGAATGTTCCCCTGCAGGATGCCCTCGACGATCTGCTGGCGCCCTGTCAGCGCACCTTTGTCCCTGTCTTGCCGGACACGCTGGTCATCACAAAAAGCAAGGCCAGCTCTGACATTTTCGGGAGGATTACAAACCTCGAAACCGGAGAGCCGGTAGAATTTGCCAATGTCTTTGTGGCCAACACCTCTCTGGGATGTGCCACCGATAAAGACGGCAACTATGAAATCGTTTCCATCCCCCGCAGCATCGTGCAGCTGGAAATCCGTTGTGTGGGGTATGAACAAAAGAGTCTCAGATATAACCTAAAGAGCGGTAAATCCATTCATCGCGATATAAAGCTGCAACCCAGGATCTATGAGATGGAAGAGGTCCGTGCCGTGGCCAACCGGGAGCGCATCATTCAACAACCCGAAATCAGCAGTTTCTCGATCCGCGCCCGTCAGATCGACAGAATGCCCGGCTATGGGCAAAAAGACCTGTTTCGCACCCTGCAAATGATGCCGGGGGTGGTGAGCACCAATGATTACAAGAGCCAGCTCTATATCCGTGGCGGCAATGCCGACCAAAACCTGGTGCTTTTTGATGGTGCCACAATCTATAATCCGTTTCATTTCAGCGGTATCCTCTCGGCCTTTGATGTGGATGCCCTGCAAGGAGTCGATCTCTATGCCGGTGGCTTTGGCGCCGAATATGGCGGCAGACTCTCGTCGGTGCTGGATATCCACAGCCGAGCAGGTAAATCCGGGACATTGGCACAATTCAACATATCGCCCCTGGCAGCGAAAATGGTGCTGGAAACACCGTTGGGTAGCCGGGTCAATACGCTCTTTTCTGGCAGACGCTCCTATGTCAGTTCCATAGCAAATACTCTGGGCAATACCGTGCTGCCGGATTTCTATGACGGCATATGCAGTATCAAAGCGAGACCCTTTTCAGCAGACACGATCAGTTTGTCCGGGTTTTATGGTAACGACAGAGTGGTGCTGCAAAAAGCCAAAGCGACCGAACAAATGTCCAGCCAAAACGCAGCCGGCGCGCTCAATTACACACGGTGGGTTGGCCGTCATCTCATTCGCTTGCATTCCAGCATGGGCTATTTTGAAACCCTGATCCCCGATTATCTGGAACGCCGGCAAAAGAATAAAAACACCTTACAGGAAATCACTCAAAAAATCGAATATAAAGGGCCCCTGGCCTCGTTCTATCGTCTCGAGTTGGGAGCGCTCTATCGCAATCAGCAGATCTATTTCAAATCTGCCGATCCTATACTGGCCGAGGTGGTTTTTGATGAACGCGTGGAGGAAACCGCATTTTATACTACTCTTGTGCTCAACATGAATCAGTGGACGTTTGAGCCGGGGTTGCGTCTGGCCCGTTATCATCACACGCAGGATTGGCAGCAAGAGTGGCGCTTTGCGGTACACTATGCGCCATACAATTTTCTCAACCTGCGCGCAGCTGCAGGACAATATCACCAATATCTGGTCACGATCTATAATGAGAACGACACCTATAATCCGGTGGATATCTGGCTGCCACCTGGAGATGATCTGGAGCTGGCGTCAGCCACGCACTTTATTGCCGGTGTGCAATATGTCGCTCCGGATCTGATCGCATCATTGGAAGGCTATGCTAAACTATATGACCATCTCACCCAATACAACCGCGAGCGGCTTTTCAAGCAGGATCCCTATTTCGTACAGGGCAAAGGCTGGGCCATGGGCCTGGAACTGACCCTGCAATACCTGCAAGAGACCTGGCAGGTGTGGGCGACTTATTCGCTGGCCAAATCGGAAAAAGAGCTGCCGTTTTCATTTCCCGAGCCGGGCATCGATCGTTTTGCGCCGCGATATGATCGCAGACACGCCCTGAATCTCGCTGCAGATTATCGTCCCCATGACAGAATCGAACTGTCCGCCCGGTTCGCTCTGGGCACAGGGACTCCTTTTGCGTTTACCCTGGGCAAATACCAACGATGGTCCGGATTCGTGCTGCACATCCCCAGCAGCTGGGTCAGACCGGGTCCCGGCGAATCTGCCTGGGACTGGATGGCCATCTCCAGCGAACGAGATGCCTTTCGCTTCCCGACCTATCACCGGCTGGATGTGTCGGTCAAAGTGACCCTGAAAAAGTGGGGCATGACCTTTAAACCCTATGCCGAAATCCTCAATCTGTATAACCAGGAAAATGTACTCTATTATGATATGCAGGCCGAACCACAGTATTCCTTGCCGTTCATGCCGCTGGTGGGGATGGATATTGTTTTATGAGCATAAAAAATGGAACCACACTTTTGGCAAAAAGGGAAAAGGTTGAGGGGGGACCTAAATTTCGATTAACCCGAGGCTGATTTGAATGGCGTAATTCACTTTTTTCATCACCTCTTTCTCTGCCTGGCCAAGTTTTCGGACCAGTCTTTTTTGATCAACCGTTCTGATTTGGTTTAATAAAATCAGAGAATCGGATTCAAGGCCACTTTTGCCACATTTGATTTCAACTTCTACCGGGTAAATCGCCCTTTCGCCACTGGTGACTGGTGCAATGATAGTCGTTGGACTATACTGATTACCTATATCATTTTGAACAATGACACATGGTCTTGTTTTTCTAATCTCAGATCCAATGGTGGGATCCAGATTGACAAGATAAACATGCCCTCGTTTTACTCTGTTCATGTGTGTTATGGGTCAGGTTAATCTAATTCAAGGGATAATAGATTCATTTCTTGATCAATTCTTTTATCTCTCTCAGCTCTGGCCATATACCCTGCCCGAAGAGACTTTTTCAACCTCGCTCTCTTAAGCCTTGCTGCAAAATTTCTTGCTGCTTCATTTAGAAACGCACTTCTTGAACTAAATCCAAATTCAGACCAAATACTATCTATTTGGTCAATCGTTCTCTCTGGCAAAGTGATATCTATTCTTTTGGTTTTTGATAAAGACTTCATACAAAACACCTTCCAATCTATACACATAAAATATACACATAAACTTTCTTTATGTCAATAGCAAAAGGTCTGCATAAAGCGTTCCAGACACCCTGTCTCTTTATATTTTTAATCCTGCATGACGGCTGCAATCTGTTCCACAGCCCAGTCGATTTCCTCTCGGGTGATGACCAGGGGTGGGGCGAAACGGATGATATGTTCATGAGTATCCTTGGCCAGGATGCCATGGTCTTTCAGGGCATTACAGAACCGGCGCGCACCGCCGGCCGATTCTTTGAGAACCAGTCCGATCCACAACCCCTTGCCGCGCACAAAGTCGATGTGCGGGCTCGCAATGGCGCGCAGCTTTTTGATAAAATATTCACCCAGCTCTGCAGCGCGCTGCGGCAGCTTTTCTTCCACCAGCACCTTGAGCGCTTCCCGCGCCACAGCGCATCCCAGGGGATTGCCGCCATAGGTCGAGCCATGTGAACCATGCTCGAATACGCCCAGAACCTCCTGACGACTCAACACCGCCGAGACCGGATACATGCCACCGGACAATGCCTTGCCGATGGTGATCATGTCCGGCTTGACGCCCTCGTGCTCGCAAGCCAGCAGGGTGCCGGTCCGACCCAGTCCGCTCTGAATTTCATCGGCCACAAACAGCACATTTTTGGATTTGCAAATCTCTGCACAGCATTTCAAATATCCTTCGGGCGGTACCACCACACCGGCTTCACCCTGGATGGGCTCGACCAAAAAGGCCACGGTATGTTCGGTGATGGCGTCCTCCAGGGCTTTGGCATCGCCAAAGGGCACCCTCTTGAACCCCGGGGTATAGGGACCGTAATTCCTGCGCGCAATATCATCGTCAGAAAATGAAATTACGGTAGTGGTGCGGCCATGGAAATTGCCGCTGCAGACTATGATTTCAGCCTGGTTTTCAGCCACGCCCTTGACCTTGTATCCCCATTTGCGTGCGGTCTTGATTGCAGTTTCCACCGCCTCGGCACCGCTGTTCATGGGCAGAATCAAATCGAATCCCAACAGCTCGCACACCTCTTTGGTGAACAGAGGATAGATATTATTGCGAAACGCACGGCTGGTCAGGGCCAGCACCGGCGCCTGATCCAGCATCGCCCTGACGATGCGGGGATGGCAATGGCCCTGATTGACCGCCGAATAGGCGGCCAGGCAATCCATATATTTTTTGCCCTCCACATCCCACACCCAGACCCCCTCTGCCCGCTCGATCACCACGTCCAGCGGATGATAATTGGGTGCACCATATTTTTCTTCGATTTCGATCAATGCCCTGGAATCCATACAGCCTCCGATACGATATTAAAAAATCTTGTCCCTGATTAATCCGAGCGAATCTAGCAAAACCGCACTGAAAAAGCAAGCATATCCTGTGCCGCTAGAGATTGTTTTTTCTTGATTATGGTGCATTTTTCTCATACTTTTAAGTTTATTAATTTATTCGGGCTGATTTTTTTAAGTGTCTCGATTGGGATGAAAACGGATCGCTTTTAGGCCGTCGGTTAAAGATTGGTACCCGATCGTTCGAACACACTGAAATACAATCCATATGAAAGGAGTTTTTTGTGCGAGTCTTGTCCGGTATACAACCCTCTGGTAACCTGCATCTGGGAAACTATTTTGCCATGATGAAACGCATGATCGAATATCAAACAGATCATGAGCTGTTTTGCTTTGTCGTCAACTATCATGCCCTGACCACTGTTTTTGATGCAGAGAAATTGCGTCGCCAGACGTTCGAGGCGTGCTGCGATTTTCTCGCGTTGGGCATCGATCCGGAAAAATCGATCTTTTATGTCCAGTCAGATGTCCCCGAGGTAACGGAACTGACCTGGATTCTCTCCAATGTCACTCCCATGGGCTTGCTGGAGCGGGGTCACAGCTATAAAGACAAAACCGCCAAAGGCATCGCCTCGAACCATGGTTTGTTTGCCTATCCCGTGCTCATGGCGGCCGACATCCTGCTGTATGGCGCCGATCGGGTGCCGGTGGGCAAAGACCAGAAACAGCATCTGGAGATGACCCGTGATATCGCCCTCAAATTCAACCAGACCTATGGTGAGACCTTTGTGGTGCCTGAACCGGACATCCCCGATTCGGTCGCCATGGTGCCGGGCATTGACGGACAAAAAATGTCCAAATCCTATGGCAATACCATCGATATTTTTAGTTCCAGAGGCGTTCTGAAAAAATCGGTCATGGCCATCAAGACAGATGCCACGCCCATCGAAGAACCCAAAGATCCGGATACCTGTACGCTGTTCGCCCTCTATTCGCTCTTTCTCGACAAAAACCAGCAAAAAGAGCTGCGCGAGCGCTATCTCGCACCCGGACTCAAGTACAGCGATGTCAAAAAAGAGCTTTTGAACACCATCTGGGATACGTTTACCCCCTATCGCGAGCAACGGGAAGAGTATATCAACAATCCCGATCGGGTGAGAAAGATCATGGCCATGGGCGCAGAAAAGGCCCGGGCTGTCGGCTCGGACTATCTGGCGCTGGCGCGCAAGAATGTGGGGCTGAATTATTATTGAGTCACTCCGCTAGCGCGGCCGGCTGATAATGCAAGAAACTTGAGCTTCTGAGGAGGTTGTAAAAGTAATATTTGCAAAGGCTTTAGCTAAATGGATTTAATTTTGAACGAACTAGATCGTTTCTGCTTGACAAATACTGAATTACATCCTATATTTAGACCCGTAAACGACCTTTTCAAGGAGTCTTTATGAAAACATTTTTCATTTCTACAGATATTATTCCTATTGGTGAATTCAAGCAAAAAATATCAAAGTGGTTTAAATCCGTTCAAGAAACCGGACAGCCGCTGGTCATCACTCAGAATGGAAGACCAGCAGGGGTTTTACTTTCACCAGAAGAGTATGATGAACTTGTTTATCGAAAATCTTTTCTCGATTCCGTGCAAAGAGGAATAAATGATATACAAAAAGGGAACATCTATACAACCGAACAAGTCCTGCAAAATTTGGTAAAAGACAGACCTAAAGATTGATAACAGATGAAAATAATTTGGACCCAGGAAGCATTGACAAGGTTAAAAGAGATACAGGATTATATTGGTCAAAATAATCCTGGTCGCGCCAAAGCATTCATCAATATACTCGTCGAAAAGACTAAAATATTATCCTCTAATCCGGAAATCGGAAGAATTGTTCCAGAGACAGCTCACTCTGACATCAGAGAAATAATACACAAGAATTATCGAATTGTTTATCGTAGAGGAAAAAACCATATCGAAATTCTCACCGTATTTGAGGGGCACAAGCTCTTTCGAGCTGATGAGTTGAAAAACTAAAAAAGAATACCCATTTTTCAAGGATATCAACAGACTATTACCTCTGCCAACCACAACATTTTGAGAGAAAAGCCTGATACAAATTTTCACACCAGGGAGGATTAGCCGTGCGAATTTCAATGATGATTATCTTGTCATCGGTTATATTCAATTTATGCCTTGCCGAACCCCAGGCCCTCACCGTGGAGGATCTGTGGGGCATGCAGCGTATGGGAGAGGCAGTGCTGTCTCCGGATGGAGAGCGACTGGTCTTTACGGTCACCGAATACGACATGGAGAAAAACAGCGGCACTACCCAACTGTGGCTGGTGGACAGCAACGGGCAAAACCTCAAGCAGCTCACGCGCAGCGGCAATAATCACACCCCGCGCTGGAAACCGGATGGCTCGGCCATAACGTTCTTATCCGACCGCAACGAAACCACCTCTATCTATCGCCTGTCCATGCAAGGGGGCGAGGCGCAGCCTGTATTCAAATCCCCGGTGGATATCGATAATTTTATCTGGTCACCGGACGGGAGCCATATCGCCTTTAGCGCCCGCGTCTATCCTCAGGCCGAATCCTTGCAGCAAAGCGCAGAGATGGATAAAGAAAAACAGGAAAGCGAGATACAAGCCATGATCACCGACGGCTTGTTGTTCCGTCACTGGAATCACTGGACAGAAGGCAAACGCTCGCATGTGTTTGTCTGTACGGCAACAGGCGACAATATCAGGGATTTGACACCCGGCGATCATGATACCCCTCCCATTTCGTTGGGCGGCGGACAGGATTTCGTATTTTCGCCCAACGGGGACGAGCTGGTCTTTACGCGCAATATCGATCCCATGGTGGCGATCTCTACCAACAACGATCTGTTTATCACATCCATTTATGACGGCCAAATCACCAGGCTTACGGCCAATCCGGCCAATGACAACCAGCCCCTGTTTTCGGCCGATGGCCGCACGATCTATTACCGCGCCATGGAGCGCGCCGGATTCGAAGCCGATCAGCTCGATCTCATGGCCCTGGATCGTGGCACCGGTGTGGCCACCAACCTGACCGAATCGTTCGACCGTTCGGTGGGCGAGGTTATCCTGGGTGAACCGGGCGAGACGCTCTATTTCACGGCTCAGGATCACGGCCGGGTCAGGATCTACTGTCTCGACCTGGAGACACGCGCGATCGACGAGGTGGTGAGCGATCATGTCAACAGCAATATCATGTATGATGCCAAAAATGATCGACTGATGTTCAAACAACAGGCGGTCAACCGGCCGTATGACCTGTATACAGCCAACCCGGATGGCAAAAATATCGAGGCTGTCACCCAATTGAATCAGCAGAAGCTGCAGAATATCACCATGAACGAGGTCGAGGATTTTACGTTTACGTCATTCGACGGCAAAAAAGCGCATGGTTTTCTGCTCAAACCGCCGTTTTTCGATGCCTCTCAATCCTATCCCATGATCTATCTTATCCACGGGGGTCCCCAGGGTATGTGGAGCGATGACTTTCATTATCGCTGGAACGCCTCCTTGTTTGCTGCGCCCGGCTATGTGGTGGCCATGGTCAACTTTAGAGGCTCTAAAGGATACGGACAAGAGTGGTGCGATGCCGTCAGTAAAGACTGGGGCGGCGGGCCGTACAAAGACCTGATGACCGGACTCGATTATCTGACCGAAACCTATGATTATATCGACCGTGAGCGCATCGTGGCGGCCGGGGCCAGCTATGGCGGATTCATGATCAACTGGATCGCCACGCATACGAACCGGTTCAAGGCCCTGGTCTGCCATGCCGGCGTCTATGATCAGGTGAGCATGTACGGGGCTACCGAAGAACTGTGGTTTCCGGAATGGGAATTCAACGGAACTCCATACGAGGATCCCGAGTTATACACAAAGTGGTCGCCGTCGACCTATGCAGAGAATCTGGCAAAATATAAGACGCCGACCCTGGTGATTCACGGCCAGCACGATTACCGGGTACCGGTCACGCAGGGATTTCAAATGTTCACGGCCCTGCAGCGCCAGGGCGTCCCGTCGCGGCTGATCTATTTTCCGGATGAATATCATTTTGTCACCAAACCACAAAACGCACGGCTCTGGTGGAACGAGATATTCAGCTGGTACAAGAAATGGCTGATGTGAGGAACCGATATATCGCAGAGGTCTCCAGGCTGGGAAAACGCTGTGGGTTGTAAACAAAAAGTCTGGCCATCGTAAAAAATACGAATGGCATTTTAGGCTTCTGTTCCACCCACAGCTATTGATCTCTGCATCCCAGGCTGTTGCAGATTTCTGATCGACCGTCATCCCTGTGGATGTAGGGATGACAGAGTGCACCAGTCAAAAAACGTCATTCCTGCGAAAGCAGGAATCCAGGGCTGGGGAAAACCGCATGAAATGAGTCGAGTATGAGGTGTGCAAACGCTCTGGACTGTAAGCATCAAGAGTTTGTCCTTCGCAATAAAGCCGGATGACGTATCATACGTTGTTTCCGCTCATAGCTATGGATCCCTGCGTCCGCAGGGATGACGGCCAGTTGGCAATCTGCAACAGCCTGCTGCGCAGGAATATCGCCGCATCACAGCTTTTGCGCAGACGGACGCGGCGTACAAACTAAACATCATCATGGAAAATGACAAACCAGAACAAAAAGGTTTAACGTGCGATATTTTACGATAGGATTATTGCTCTTGGCAGCATTCGCAAGCCTGAATTGTGAAAATCCCTTTAAAGAAGACAAAAAGAAAGAGGAAATCCGGATTCTGCTGGACGAATACTTGTCTGAAACCGGACGCTATATCATGTTTTGGGACGGCAAGGACAAGAACGGCAAATTCGTGAGTCCGGGCAAATACATCTATTTACTGGAATGGCGTGGCAATCAGGATCAGGCATTTGTCAACGTCGAATCCGGCGGCAAGCTGGAAGAGAACAACGAAGGCCATTTTCAACCGGGCACCTGGATGTACACCGAATTGCAGGCCGCATATCCCGATCCGTTCAAAGTGCGCGCCGGCACCAATATTCCGTTTTTGCTCTCAGGGCCGGTCCATGTAAAGATCACGATATTCAAGGACTAGACCGGTTTATTCCGCTTTGTGCCGAACTTGATTCTCAAAACCGGGATTCGGCATTTCGATTTTGAACAAAATCCACCACACCGCGGGCAATCGCCTCTGCCAATTGCTCATCAAATCCCGATTGTAACAACCGCATCTCATCCCCAGGATGAGATAGAAAAGCGCATTCTATCAGAACCGAAACCATATCAGTCGGTCGCAGGACGTAAAAGGAATTTTGAATACGTCCATAGGGAGACATGCCCAGTCGTATGAGGTGGGGATAGATGGCCCAGGCCAGAGGTTTTGCAAATGGCTGATAAAAAAACACGCCGGCACCTCTGGCGGCCAGAGGGTTGCCAGCCACACCCACCGAATTGTTGTGAATACTGAGAAAAATATGAGCCTTGTTTCGTCTGGCCATGGCCACCCTGTCGGCCAGTTCCACATCCTGATCTGTTTGGCGCGTCATGACGACAGAGGCACCGAGGTGTTCAAGACGTGATTCAAGCTGACGGGCAATATCGAGATTAATCTGCTTTTCCGGGATGCCCATAGCCCCCATGGCTCCCTCTTGCTCGCCACCATGCCCGGCATCGACCGCAATGATCAACCCGTTGAGTGGGGCCTCAGGGGAGCCCCTAAAAGGCGAACGGCGAATGCGGATTTCCAGCCGGTCGTTCCGGTATTCTATTTTATATCCCCACGAGGGCGGGTACCGCATCTCCAATTCGAGTCGTAATCGTCTGTCATTGAGCTGCCGCCATCGAATGTGTTCGATATCGACATCGCGGTTGGGATAGGTGATCCATTCTCCCTGCCGGATGGCGCCGAACAGATCGATTTCGATCCAGCGATCCCTTTGCCAACTCAGCCAGGGAAGAGGTTCGGAGACCGGATACTGGAGAATCAACCATTCGTCACTCTGGCGAATCAACGGAGGACCGAGGTGAGCAGGACGATCGGAATTGCGCTTGTGTATATATCGAAAATGCTTTTGATGAATAAAGCCAAACGTGTTGTCATCCAGATAGACCCGAAAATACTCGCCAAAGCGACCATTGATTTCGAGCCGGATGCCCGGATCGAGTCGGGTCAGGGGGTCTCTGCTGCGCCAGTCATTCAAGAGCGTGCACTCGTCGATCACGCGTCCCACCAGGCGATCGCCCGGCCTTGTCACGGTTACCAAACCAGGGGCTTTTGCGGTATGAATCATCCCATCTTTACCGCGAAACGTATAGTCAATGCCAAAGGTGCCCGGCTTCCAGTCGTTATCGATGGATAACAGGGTG
Source organism: Candidatus Zhuqueibacterota bacterium (assembly GCA_014728115.1). Taxonomy (GTDB): domain Bacteria; phylum Zhuqueibacterota; class Zhuqueibacteria; order Residuimicrobiales; family Oceaniaggregativiventaceae; genus Oceaniaggregativivens. The sequence goes on from WJME01000286.1 coordinate 18,414, forward strand.
CGATAGGATTGAGACGAGTGGTGTTGCCCGGGAATCAGTTTTCCAGACAGTCGTTTTGATTCTATTGAATAGGCGGCCTTGCCATGCGGACTGGCTGTCAGGAGCAATTCGAGTTCATCGCCGGGTTGAACCCAGACGTGTTGCGCAGGCTCGATGCGGGTGGTATCGATTCTCGAGGGAGTGGGTTCGAGAGAGGGAGCCTCATAAGGACGATAGATCGTCACGGTGTCAGAGACCGATACATTTTCAAGGGTCGCTGAAAACACCAAACGATTCCATCCTTCACTCAGATCGGTACGTCCGACAAATGCCCCGTTGGAATAGACATAAATCGAGCGTCCCTGTACTCTCATCTGGGCACCGGGATGCGTATGTCCGGCAAATCGAACACGATCAAACGAAATCGTGTCTCCTAAAGCAGGAAAAGTAACGGTTAATAAAGGTTGGCCACTTACGGAAGAAAGACCGACCAACAGACAAAGCAGAATTAAACATCTTTTCATGTTATTTTGATGCAACGAAATAAAAAAAGAATACCCTCGAAAAACCAAAATTGAGAACCCCTCGACCGTACGGCATGAATAGAGTATCGACTGGAATACCCCAAGATATTTATTTCAAAATTGAATTCCAAATCAAATCGAAAGTTCGCACAAAACAGTGGCATGGTGTGTCACTGGACCTTTTGCGCCACAAAGATCATCGAGCCGCTAAAGTAATCATAGGGTTCCCCTTGAAAGCCGCCATAGATTCGCAGGCAGTCAAAGCCTGTGCAATGCAGCAAAAGCTCGACTTCAGAGGGGAACATGTACCGATAGGTATATTCTGCCATGCCGACCGGTGAATCATCGTCCTCTTTGAAATACTGATTCTTGATATTCAATCGCTGCGCCACGGGATCGTGCCTGACAAGAGACGTGCAAGTGACAGCGTTTTCTAACGTAAACGTTTCACTCCATTCTGTTTTGGCCAGCACATGGTGCAGGGGAACAAAAAGGTCAAAAACGACAAAGGCACCGGGCTGCAAATTATCATGTATCGAATAAAGTGTATCGAGCTGATCTTTTAAGGAGAGGTTGTGAGCAAAGGTTCGAAAGGGCATGATACAGAGAGGAACAGGGTGAGGGAGTTCAAAATCCTGCATATCTCCCAGGATCGTATCGATCTCGAGATCCCTGTCTTTAATTTTCGAGCGCAGCCGCTCCAGCATGGGACCGGAAGAGTCGAGAGCGATGACGTGGTGTCCGGCCTGTGCGAGTTCGACAGAAATTCGTCCGGTGCCTGCACCCAGTTCAAGAACGGGATCTCCGTAATGATTTGCAACATCGAGGTAAAAGTCGACATCCTCTTTTTTGTTGCCATATTCGAGATCGTAGAACGGGGCAAACTCGTTATACATGGCCGGTTTTGTCACATCAGACTCGCAAAGCAAAAACTGTCAACTGTTTTGGGGACGGTTCGACCTACGAGCAGGTCGATTCAGACTTCCATGATATCCTTTTCTTTGAGTTCCAGGATCTCGTCCACTTTGGCGGTAGAAGCATCGGTGAGTTTTTGGACTTCATCCTGACCCTGATGCATCTGATCTTCAGAGATATCGGAATTTTTCTCGGCTTTTTTCAGCGAGTCATTTGCATCGCGTCGGACGTTTCGGATGGCGATCTTTGTTTCTTCACCTATCTTTTTCGCGATTTTGACCAGATCTTTGCGTCTTTCTTCTGTCAGCTGAGGAATAGGGATACGAATCACATTACCGTCATTGGTGGGATTAAAGCCGAGATCGGATTTGTGGATTTCCTTTTCGATCTCTGCCAGCATTGATTTTTCCCAGGGTTGAATGACAATCAGACGAGGTTCGGGAGCACTGACATTGGCGACCTGACGTAACGGCATTTTACTGCCATAATAATCAACCATGATACTGTCCAGAAGAGTGGGCGATGCTTTACCGGTTCGCAATTTGCCCAATTCGCTGCGCAGATTTTCCACTGCGCTATCCATACGTCGACCTGCATCTTTTTTAATGTTTTCTACCATATCAATCACCCATTACTTTTGTACCTACATGTTCTCCCAGGATAACGCGCTTTAGATTACCACTTAATGTAAGGTTAAAAACCACAATAGGCAAATCATTTTCCATACAGAGAGTAACGGCGGTCGCATCCATGACCTTTAATTTTTGTTGCACGACCTGCATATAAGTGATTTCGTCATATTTCTCGGCATCGTCATGCACCATAGGGTCTTTATCATACACGCCATCGACTTTGGTGGCTTTAAAAATGGCATCCGCTTCGATTTCAATGGCACGCAGGGCTGCAGCGGTATCGGTTGTAAAATACGGGTTTCCTGTGCCGGCCCCAAAAATGGTGATTCGTCCGTGCTGGAGATGGGCAATAGCCCTCCGACGGATAAATGGTTCAGCCAGCTCTTCCATTTTGATGGCGGTCATGACGCGGGTTTGCACGTCATATCGTTCCAGATAATCCTGCAAGGCCAGGGAATTGATCACGGTGGCCAGCATTCCCATATAGTCGGCGGTGACGCGATCCATCCCCCTGGCGCTGGCAGAGAGACCGCGAAAGATATTTCCTCCGCCGACAATAATCCCAATTTCTACACCCATATGGGCGATTTCACTGATCTCGCGGGAGATACGATCCACCGTACTGGGATCTATGCCCAGCCGTCCGCTCTCGCCCATCAAGGCTTCACCGCTCAACTTGAGCAATATCCGCTTATATGCAAGGCCATGAGGATTGTCTGTCAGTGAAATTGCAGTGGCATCAGTCATAATAGGAAACCCTATGTGAAAAAAAAGCGGAACCTCGGTTCCGCTTTTGTGATCATTCACCTAATTCAAAACGAACGAATCGTCGAATGCTCATATTTTCGCCGAGCTTGGCGATCATTTCATTCAACAGATCCTGAATAGTCTTGTTGGGATCTTTGACAAAGCTCTGTTCGAGCAGGCAGGATTCCTGATAGAATTTTTCCATTTTTCCCTGCGCGATACGTTCGAGCACATTTTCAGGTCGTCCTGATTCTTTGGCTTGTGCTTTATAAATATCTTCTTCTTTGCTCACAAGATCTGCAGGAAGATCTTCTCTGCTAACCGCCAGGGGTTTGGCTGCAGCGACTTGCATCGCGATGTCATTGGCAAAATTTTGAAACTCGTCGGTACGGGCGACAAAATCGGTTTCACAATTGATCTCTACGAGCACACCCAGACGGCTGCCGGGATGGATATAGGCTTTGATCAGCCCATCTTTGGTTTGACGTCCGACCTTTTTTTCTGCTTTTTGCAAGCCTTTTTTGCGTAAATATTCAGTCGCTTTCTCCACATCGCCATTAGACTCTTGCAGAGCTTTTTTACAGTCCATCATTCCTGCTCCGGTCTTTTCCCGGAGCTCCTTGACTTCTGCTGCCGTGATGGCCATTCAAAAGTTCTCCTATTTTAAAGATCTATTGATATCAGGATTCGTTCTCGGGTTCGGCTTTGGCTGTTTCCTGTTCTTGTTTCTCTTTCTCTTCGCTTTCGCTTTCGCTTTCCTGAGCCACCTCTTCCATGGCCCGTTGCATCTCATCTCTTCGGGCTTTACCGTCGATGATTGCATCGGCAACAGCATGAATCACCACGTTAATGGCTTTAAAGGCATCATCATTACAAGGGATCACATAATCGATAGGATCCGGATCGGCATTGGTATCGAGCATAGCAAAAACAGGGATACCCAATTTTTTGGCTTCACGAACGGCAATGGCTTCTTTTTTTGCGTCGACCACAATGATTGCCGCGGGCAAATGATTCATATCCCGGATACCGCCAAGAACTTTATCCAGTTTTTCTTTATCTCGTTCTATAGAAAGAATTTCTTTTTTCGCGAGTTTATCATACGTGCCGTCGGTGGCCTTTTTTTCCAGGTTTTTCAACCGTTTTACGCTCTTTTTCACCGTAATAAAATTGGTCATGGTGCCACCGAGCCATCGCTCGGTCACATAGGGCATGCCACACCGATCGGCTTCAACTTTGACAATATCTTTGGCCTGCTTTTTCGTACCTACAAATAAGATATCTCCGCCCTGACGGGCAATGGCTGCTGCCTCATCGCAGGCTGCGTTCAAACATTCCAGTGTCTTTTTCAGGTCAATAATATGAATGCCGTTGCGTTCCATAAAAATGTACTGTTTCATTTTTGGATTCCAACGACGGGTAATATGCCCGAAATGACATCCGGCGAGCAGCAAATCTTGAATACTCACTTTGGCCATTATAGTCACTCCTTATCTAGGGGTTCATCCTCCATCGACTGCCATGTAAAAGACCCAGGTTCTGGGCACCCCTGGCAGAAGATGTGCGTAGTTGGCAACATTAACGTTTTGAGAATTGGAAGCGCTTACGTGCTTTGGGTTGACCATATTTTTTACGTTCAACCATTCTCGGATCGCGGGTTAAAAAGCCGTTGCGACGCAATGTTGAGCGAAAATCATCATTCGCCTGCACCAGGGCGCGGGCAACACCCAACAAGACGGCACCGGCCTGGCCGGTCAATCCACCACCTTTGACGTTAGCCACGATGTCATAGCTTCCCAGGGTATCGGTCACCACAAAAGGTTGTTCGATAACCATTCGCAAGGTATCGCGCTTGAAATGGTCCAGTAATTCACGACCATTGATGGTAAATTGTCCGGTACCCGGAGCCAACCGCACGCGAGCGACCGCGTCTTTACGACGTCCTGTTGCCGAGTAAACCGTTCCTTTCATTTCATCTCCTATAATGAAAAAATACTGGTGATTTAAAATTCGAGTTTTTCAGGTTGCTGTGCTTTATGCGGGTGTTCAGATGAAGCATATATTTTGAGTTTTTTCAACATCTGACGGCCCAAACGATTACCGGGCAACATTCCGCGTACAGCTTTGCGCAATGCATAATCTGGTTTTTTTTGCATCATGCGCAGAAAAGGGGTCGTCTTGAGTCCACCCGGATAGCCACTGTGCGAATAATAATTCTTTTGCAAGGATTTGTTGCCGGTCAAACGCACCTTATCGGCGTTGATCACCACGATAAAGTCGCCTACATCCATATGGGGTGCCCAGATCGGCTTGTTTTTACCGCGCAAAACCGTTGCAATGTGACTTGCCAGACGACCCAAAACCTGACCCTCGGCATCGACCACATACCACTTGCGCTCAATGTCTGCTGGGGTAGGTGAAAAAGTTTTCAAGGTCTGTCTCCTTTGGTTACATTTTTACATACAGCCTTGAAAAGTACAAAAAGGAAGGAAAAAATGCAAGTTCTTTTTATATTCGATGAACCCTTTTGGTCTCAAACAATGCCCAATCCCCCTGATTGAACACAGCGAGAACCCGGCCCGGCACTTTTATTCCGTGAAAGGGGGTATTCCGGGATAAGGAATACAGCTTTTGCCGGTCCACTGTCCAGGTCAAATCAGGAGAAAACAGAGTCAGCTCGGCAGATTGCCCCACAGCAATTTCAGGAACCGGGAGCCCCAGTATGGTTCGCGGATTGATGCAAACCTTGGCAATCCACTCTTCCAGCGTCAATACCCCGTCTTTAACCAACTTTTGCAAGCTCACTCCGAGTAATATTTCCATCCCTATGGCACCACAAGGCGCAGCATCAAACTCGACATCTTTTTCTTCGATGCTATGGGGTGAATGCTCGGAGACGATAACATCGATGGTTCCATCTTTGAGTCCGCTCAGCAGCGCGTCCACATCCCTTTCCGTACGCAAAGGCGGATTGACTTTGAGGTTGGTGTCAAAGCTCTCCAGTTCTTTATCGTTATACCACAAATGATGCGGAGTGACTTCACAGGTCACAGGCAACCCTTCCTGTTTGGCTCTGCGAATCCATTCTACACTTTCCCAGGTCGATACATGGGCAATATGCAACCGCGCTCCGGTCAGGCGAACCAGACTCAGGTCACGGTGCACCATCACTTCCTCACTGGCATTGGGGATACCATGCATTCCCAGTCGCGTGGATTGAAAACTCTCATTCATTTCACCCTCGGCTGAAAGTGAGAGATCCTCGCAGTGCGAGATGATCAGCGCCTTGTACATACTCGCGTATTCCAATCCTCTGCGCATCACCTGGGCCTGAGAAACCGGAGCATCGTCATCTGAAAATGCAACTGCTCCTGTTCTCAGCAACTCGGCCATTTCGGTAAGCTCTTTTCCCTGCCGACCTTTGCTCAACGCGGCAACCGGAAACAAGCGAACCATTTCCGGCTCTGCCCGTTTGAGTGCAAAGCGCACACCTTCCTGAGTATCTCGTACCGGCTGTGTATCAGGCATTGCACAAAATCCGGTAATGCCGCCGGCCAGCGCAGCCTGACAAGCGCTTTCGATGGTCTCTTCGTCTTCCCGGCCGGGTTCACGCACATGCACATGCATATCGAACAGTCCCGGAATGGCTAGATAGCCTTTCGCTTCCACAACCTGTCCCTCAAAACCGGTAGCATCGATCTCTCCCGTTTTCTCGATGACACCCTCCACGATCAATAAATCGTGATCCTGCCAGTCATTATTCCTGACATCGAACACACGGCTGCCTTTGATCAAAATTTTGTCTGCTGACGAACGTTTCACAGGGGTTTTGCCTCCCACTTAATCCTCGACTTTGCCTTCATTGCCACTCAATAAATACAGAACAGCCATGCGCACAGCCACGCCGTTGGTGACCTGATCCAGAATAACAGCCTGTTGGGAATCAGCCACATCGCTATCGATCTCCAGGCCGCGATTCATGGGACCCGGGTGCAGGATGAGCAGATCTTTTTTAGCCTTTGCCACCCTTGCCCGGGTAAGTCCAAACTCTGCACGATACTCTCTCACAGACGGGAACAAGCCTTTGTTCTGTCTCTCCAACTGTATACGAAGCACGTTCACGACATCTGCCCAGGCCAGGGTATCCTCCAGGTCATGGGAAATTTCAACGCCCAATTGCTCGATATGCAGGGGCATCAGGGTTTGCGGACCGCACAACCGGACCTTTGCACCCAACCTTTTCAATCCATAAATATTGGAACGAGCCACCCGGCTATGGGCAATATCGCCCAGAATTGCCACTTTGAGATGTTCAAAAGAACCATAGTGATCGCGTATGGTCATCATGTCCAGCAAAGCCTGTGTGGGGTGTTCATGCATCCCATCTCCGGCATTGATCACCGCAGCATTGACGCATTGGGTTAAAAAGAGAGGCACACCGGACGCTTTATGTCTTACCACGACCATATCGATGTTCATCGCTTCGATATTTCGGATCGTATCACGAAGGGTCTCACCCTTTTTCACAGAAGAAGTCGAGGTGGAAAAATTGACCGAATCAGCCGACAACCGCTTTTCCGCCAATTCGAAAGAGATTCGGGTTCTTGTAGAGGGTTCATAAAACAGATTGACCACGGTCTTGCCACGCAGCGTAGGAACCTTGGGTATCGGTCGTTTGAGAATTTCTCTAAAGGTCGCTGCAGTATCGAGGATGGTGGTAATATCTTCCCCGGGAACCCCCTCTAAACCAAGCAGGTGACGAATCGAAAGAGCCATCTATTTATTCTCCTCAGGTGCTTGTACCAAAAGAACCGCATCTTCCCCATCCACTTCACGCAGTTTTACCCGGACTTCTTCGCCCACCAGGGTGGGAATGGATTTACCGATATAATCGGCTTTGATGGGCATTTCCCGATGTCCGCGATCGACCAGCACGGCCAACTGTACGCTGGCGGGTCTGCCAAAATCGAGCAAGGCATCGAGTGCTGCCCGCGAAGTTCGGCCCGTATACAAGACATCATCAATCAGGATAACATGTTTTTCATCGATATTGAACGGTATTTCTGAGACCTGTACATCCGGTTGTTTGAGGCGCTTGCGAAAATCATCCCGGTACAGAGTTACATCCAGAGAACCCAAAGGAACCGGCTTGTTTTCAATGGCATGGATTTTCTTTTGCAGTCGATGAGCGATCTCTACGCCACGGCTTCGGATTCCAACCATAACCACTCTATCCACCCCTCTGTTGCGCTCGATAATTTCGTACGCCAAACGGTTAATTGTGCGATCCAAACCGGATTCATCAATGATCGTTGCGATGACTTTCATAAAATGTCTTTCACAAAAAAAATCCTTCTCCGCCAGGCTCGAGAAGGACCACTCCTTTTTCTCCCCCAGGGAGATTATATTATTTTATCCCGATATTTTACAAATAAACCACAACAGATGCAAGCCATTTTTGCTTTTTCGTAATCCAACGGTCAAATTCAGACTTTAAAGCGTATCTTTAATCGCTGCTTTCCAAAACAAATATATATCGTTTTCCCCCGGTGGCCTTGGCGGGTTCACAGGATTTTCTGCGTTTATCTTTTTCGTCTCTTTTGGACTAGAGTGATCAGTAATAACAAGAAAATGGCTTGATTCTTTTACGGATTATTACTAGAATTCTATTATCAGAAAGGGGAAGACGGGAACTGAATAGAAACATCAGTGACAGGCTTCCATAAAGTAAAGTGAGATTTTGCATGACGCAGCCAATACGAGCACTTGCAATAGGTTTGCTTTTCCTGTGTCCGGCAATCCTGCTCGCTGCCCCGGAACGGACGATCGAGAGGGGCATCGGACTGGACTTTGCTGCTGGCCGGCTCATGGGTGGAGAGCAAGGATCAACGATCCGATTGTTATCGGGACTGGACTTTTCCCATTATTTCAATAATCAATTTGCCCTACGAATGGCACTCAACTATGGAGCGGTTACACCAAGGCAAGGTTCATCCCTGTTTTCCAACGCAACTGAGCCAAAAGTTAAAACGATTTTATTCAGGCCGTCACTGCATACAGTCTATTATTGGCCAAAACGGCAACAATGGCAACCGTTTTTCCAGGCAGGTACCGGACTTTTGGTTTGGGATGTTCGCAAAGAGATCTCAGATAAATCGCTGTTCAGCGATGGTTTGTTTTATGGTAAAAGTATCTATGACGGACCGCAATTCTCGGTAACCATGATTTTTGGTGCTGGCGTGCAATATACGCTAAATGATCACTGGGTTTTGAAAAGCGGTCTGAGCTGGACCCATATATTCGATCAAAGACAGGATAATATCGGCATCGATGATGCCAACAATACCCTCTTGGAACTCGAATTTGGGATAGACTATCTTTTCCGAGGTCCCAAAGACAGCGATGGGGATGGAATTTATGATGACCTGGATGCGGATCCTTATAACGCCGAAGATTTTGATGGGTTCCAGGACCTCGATGGTGCGCCTGAGCTGGACAATGATCTCGACGGAGTGCCGGATGAGCAGGATCAACAGCCCCTTGTGGCAGAAGATCGAGATGGGTTTCAGGATGAGGATGGTATTCCCGATCCGGACAATGATTGGGATGGCATACCGGATGTCAACGATGCTGCTCCCAATGAACCCGAAGATTTTGATGGGTTCCAGGATGAAGACGGAGCACCCGACATAGATAATGATGGAGATGGGATCATAGATCTCGTAGACCTGTGTCCCGGAGAAGCAGAAACCTATAACGACTATCGCGACGACGATGGGTGTCCGGATGAAAAACCGGCCCCCTTTGTAGAACACGGCAAGAGTATTGTTTTGCCAGGAATAAAGTTTGAATTCAACAGTGCCAAGCTCAGGCAAGAATCCTATCCCATACTGGAAAATGTTTACGAATCTTTGTATGCCAATCCAGAGATCAATGTTCGTATTATCGGATATACAGACAATGTCGGAAGCAAAGAGTACAATCTGACATTATCTCTTGAGCGGGCAGAGGCTGTAAAAAATTATTTACTGGACAGGGGTATCGATAGCAGTCGCATCCAGGCTGAAGGCAAAGGAGAGGACGACCCTGTAGCCAGCAATGCAACAGAGGCAGGAAAAAGCCAGAACAGGCGTATCGAGTTTCGCCGTATGGATTGAACGCCTCAATCGATCATGCGCAGGAGGTGACACTATGGCAAAATATGATAAAGCCTTTATGGAGGGACAGGTCGCACTGGTCTTTTTCCATGACAAACCTGCATTTTTTATCCGGATAGAAAACATTGAACCGGATCAAAAAAAGGGATGGTGGCATGTGAACTTTATCACCTTATCCATCCCCATCAGTCAGATGACATGGATTCTGAGTGATGATCAAATCCGTGGTGACGATTTTACCATGCAGGGAAATCCGATTCGCCTGGAACGGGTGGAAGCACCACACGATCGCTTTGACCAGCCGGAAAAGGAGCCATTAGAGCCCCCCACCCGGGAAAAATCTGTGTCCAACCAGGCCAATATCGTCTCACTTTTCGGAGACGAAGAGGAAGAATAACCATTATCCACGACAAGACATGTCTTTAAATAACGTTTCTCTTTCTCTGATCACCTCGAAATGCTCTTCATCCACCCACACCTCGACCGGTCTCGGACGTGTGTTATAATTCGATGCCAGCGTATACCCATAAGCACCGGCTGTCATAACCGCAACAAGATCGCCTCTGTCCAATGGCATCAATTCCCGGTTCTGAGCGAGAAAATCACCAGACTCGCAAACCGGACCCACCACATCGACGATTTCCTCGACTCCTTTGCCGCTTTTACTCACAGGCAAAATCGCATGATAGGCACCGTATAATGAAGGCCGAAGCAAGTCGTTCATGGCCGCATCCACAATGATAAAGGTTTTTCCCTTGGTCACTTTGCGATACAGGACAGTGCTCAACAAGGCTCCGTTCGGACCGACGATCGCTCGTCCCGGTTCCATTAAAATTTCACAACCGGTTTTTTTCAAGACCGGAAGCGTTTGTTCTGCGATCACTCTTGGATCGACGGTAAAGGGATCGCCATCATCTGCCAACACCCGGTGATAATCCACACCGATTCCTCCTCCCAGATCGATGTGTTCAAGATGAATGCCCTGACGTTTGAGATCCAGGACGAGATTGGCCAGGGTTTCGGCACTTTTTGTATAAGGCAAAGACTTTGTGATCATGGATCCCAAATGATTGTGCACGCCGACAATTCGCAATGATTTTTGCTGTGCAGCCCATTGAAATCCGGCTATGGCCTCTTCAAGTCCGATACCGAATTTATTGGCTTGTTTGCCGGTCGTTAGATAAGGATGTCCCTCGATATCGATATCGGGATTGATACGAATAGCTATAGGGGCGACTTTGTTCATGCGCGCAGCAATCTCTGCGACGATCTTTAATTCCTGTCTGGATTCCACATTAATCGCCAGAATATCCTTTTCTATGGCAAGTTCAATCTCCGGATCGGTCTTGCCGACACCGGCAAAGACGATTTTTTTAGGTGAAAACCCATTCTCCAGGGCCAGCTGCAGCTCACCACCAGAGACGACATCTGCACCCGCTCCCAGCTCAGCCAAAAGACGAAGAATATGCGGCGCAGAATTGGCCTTGAATGCATAACAAATCCGGTGTGGGATTCCCTCAAAGGCATGATCAATCTTGACGAAATTATCTGCAATTCCGTTTTTGCTGTACACATATGCCGGAGTTCCGACCTTGTTGGTGATATCATCCAGGGCCACCGACTCACAATATAGCTTTTTTCCGCGGTACAAAAAGGGATTCATTAACACCTCCAACCGTCCATGGTCAATCAAATTGTTCGTTTTTATATGAGGGCAATTCCAGGTCATTTCCTTCATTGGGCCATCGTGATCTTGTTTTTATGGTATCCGGATACACATAGTATCGTTCAGAAGGAACAAAAGGAAAGGCCTGCCCCTTTGTATATTCACCATCTTTGTCAGCGTCATGAAAAAGCGAAATGACATATTCACCCGGCATCAGGTTTTTAAACCGATAAGGTCCAGCTGCTTGCAATACGATCGTCGAATGTCCTTTGCTTTGATTCGTCGCTTTCATCACATAGGGACCGCCTGCACCGGAATCGGCGTCAGATAGTGTGCCGAGGATTTCTGTGAGCGTATCCGGGTCAACGGTATAGAACCACTTTTCGAACAAGGTATCGGCCAGCGTATTGCCAAACAGGTCGGTGACCTCTTTGACACTGAGAGAAAGTGTATATTTCATAAAGGGCTTTAGGGTATCGCTTGGCACAAAAATCATTTTGGCCAGATGGGGCCAGTATAGAGTTCCCTTGACCGGATGACCCGACGTATCCACCATAGAAAAGGTTTTTCTAATCGCGCTCGAATCCATACTTTCTGAAAAAACGACCTGTATCGAATCCATTAAAGGAACATTATAGCTGCTATCAGCGGGTTGCATGAACAAATAGCTTGGCGATGTGGTATCGATCTTGCTGGTTCCTTGAAAAACTATAGACTTGCCGGTATCAGCGAGCGCAAGACCATTCATATCGAATCCCTGTTCAAAACACAGTTTAAAAGGGGTATCCTGCAAAGCCTCTGTTGTCAAATGAGCATAAGCGGCATTTCTGGGATCCGGATAGGCATCCAAAATATCGAGCGATGTCTCTGGACCCTTTAAGGAGATATTTTCCTTTCTCAAAAGAGGGGCCCGCTGCATGGGCTCTGAAAAGGCAACAGCGATATGATGGCGATCAGAGGGCCGGGCAGACGCAAGGACCGGCGCCGTGGTATCCCGACGGCTGACCCTGAAATACAGGGGGGGATTGGCAACCAGTGAATCTACCACAATATCTCCGGGAGCAACTCCCAGTTCATCGAATTCTACATCATATGTTCCGCTAGCGTCCCTGTCCAGAACGGCAAACACCCGGTAGGTTCCCCATGCCATATAGAGAAGCGCAAAGGTTCCGTCCTTGCCTGCCTGGGTTATATACAGAGGTTCGTGGTTCTTTGGATTGGGCTGAGAATTTTCTGCCAAATCATAGGCCCAGATCTGCACAGCTTCTGGCCGGGCAGGCTCCTGTACCCAAACGCGTCCCTCGACTCTGCCGACATCCAGTAGTTCGCCTGTGGAAAAAGCCAGGGTAAAAGACTCTTCCATCATGTTATTTCGCCGGTCCTGGGCACCTGCTCCTACGGTAATGACATAGGTACGATCCGCATAGAGCGGCTCTGTAAATTCTATGATCATTCGTCTTCCCTTCCAAGAAACCGTATAACGGGAAAAGGGGGTGATAAACAAAGTCTCTTCTACAGAACGTTGCTGCACAGGTTCGCTGAATTCAATTTCGACCTGTACATCCTGAGCAACATTTGTCGTATCCGCACCCGGTTGCGTTCGAATGATCATGGGTGGAGTTCTGTCTACCGGCCCCCCGGGCGGAAACGCCTGCTTGGCGCATCCCATCACCAGAACAAAAAACAAAAAGTAAAGGGGAAAACGGAATGGCTTGAGACTGTATAGATGTTTATTCAAGTGACCATGGGCTCCATTTGCATAAACTTGAATCTATTCAATCCATAGCCGAATTTCAAGATATATTTTCAACAGGCTATTGAAAAAAGGGATTTACGCAACCGGAGAATATGACGGTATAGAATTATGGGAAAATAGATGCAATCGTGCGTCAAGTCACGTCGGGTTTGCTGGAAAATATTTAGGTTTATAGCGGTATCATCTAGTTTGGAATGGATATGAGATCTATTTTTATCATTTTATTTATATGCACGGCTTCGGTGAGCATCGCCTCTTCCAATAAATCAGATAAAACCGTTTCCTCGGTGATCACGATCAATTGGGATGCGGTGACGGTAGATACCAGCAACCAAACAGAGAGTGGAACCATCTATTATACCATCTATGGTGATTCTATTCCATCATTCACGCCGGGTGAAGAAAATGTCCTCGGCGCGACACAGGAGACGAGCTTCAGTCATACGACTATAGGCATGAGCGAATGCTATTATCTCATCACAGCGACAGATGAATATGGCAACACATCGGAATTTTCCCGTCTCCAGGGCACTGCACCGTTTGTTTTATCCGAACTGAACGTGCTTTTACAGGGCCCTTTTGATGTGTCAGGAGATAGCATGATCACGCTGCTCGGCCAGCAGGGCTTTATCCCCCTCTTATCCCCCTATCAGGAATCTCCTCGAGCAGTCACGGAAATGCCGGCAGATATCGTAGATTGGGTGCTCGTTCTACTGCGGGATCCGTCAACGCATTCTCCCCTGGCGTCGAGGTCTTTGCTGCTGCGCAAAGACGGCAAGATCGTCGAAATAGACGGCTCCAATGCGACCCTGGGATTTACGAATCTCGCTGCAGGCGACTATGAAATCGTTATCAAGCACCGTAACCACCTGGGCATTATGGCGTCCCAGGTGATCGGCTTTAGTCAGGACAATATTGCACATTATGATTTTACTGACGCACAGGAGAAAAGCTATCAAGACGGATCGGTCTTTCTCAAAGAGAATGCCTATGGCCTGATCAGTGGAGATGCCAATGGCAACGGCCAGGTACAGGTCGATGACAAGAATATTGATTGGCGCGAACAGGTCGGCCGTGCCGGGTATTGGCAGGCTGATTTCAATCTCAACGGCCAGGTTCAGGTCGATGACAAGAACATTTACTGGCGAAATAATGTAGGCAAGGGAACCCAGACTCCCTAAATGAATCACGATTTAAGAACAGATCAAGCACCCTTTGTCAGGCAACCCGCACTCTTTGGTTTTTAAGGAGTTAATATGAAACGAGCGATATGGATGCTATGCGCGGTTGTGATGATTTCAAGTGCGAATTCCTCGAGTCAGACGCTGACATTTGGATTCGCCAATGGCACAGTGACCGGAACCAGTCCTCAGGTCTATGCATTCGACATTACAGTGTATGCCAGTGCCGCCGGATACAAGGCCGGCGATATCGGAGTGTATTTTAATTATAATACAACTGGTTTTGGGTCTGACATATCAAATTCGAACAAAATGACCTCCGCACTGGGACCTCATTTTAATAATGGTATCTATTACCTTATTGAAAACGACAACACTTCCAGCCGGGCTGCCGTTACCATGGCCTATCCCCTGACAGGTACTGAAACATTTGCTATCGAAATCCCCACGACCCCGACGGTCTTGTTTCATATCGAAATCGAGATCCTCGATCCCGACCAAACCGCGGGTCTGAGTTTCGAGCCGTCACTGATGCAGGCGGTAGACTATACCGGGGCCAGCATTTTTACATTGGTGGCCACCGACACCGACGACCATTCTCTGCCGGTGGAATTATCCACTTTTGATGCTGCCATTGAAAAAAACAGTATCAAAATCAGCTGGGTCACAGAGAGTGAAATTGACAATACCGGTTTTCATCTCTACCGTTCAGAGAACTCGGAAGGACCCTTTACACAAATCAATGGAGCGTTGATCCCCGGAGCAGGAAATTCTACAGAACCAAGAGAATACAGCTTTGTCGACGATCGCATAGAGCCTGATCATGACTATTATTATAAACTCGCAGATGTGGACATTTACGGCAAAACCCGCTGGCACGGACCGATCTCCATCAATACGGCAAATTTGAATATACCTGACGAATATCTTTTGGAGCAAAATTATCCCAATCCATTCAATCCGACCACGACTATCCAGTATGCATTGCCCGAGGGTCAGCATGTACAGCTGGAGATATTCAATACCCGGGGAGAAAAGGTGAGGACTCTGGTCAATGCGTTCAAGCCTGCGGGCACGTTCCAGATTCAGTGGGATGGCAGGGATGATCAAGGTATGTTGATGCCAACCGGTCTCTATTTTTACAAGATAAGCGCAGGTTCATTTAAAGATATCCACAAAATGCTTTTTACGAAATAGACCGGACAGCCCTAAAAAACTAAAAATTGAAAGAGAAACACCAGATCATGCGTTAAGAAAAGAAAAAGAGGAAGATATGGAGAAAAAACGCGTCGAAAATTTCCAGGATCTGGTGGTATGGCAAAACAGTCACGAACTCGTGCAGACCATTATCAACAAGACAAAAAAGTTTCCCAAAAAAGACTTGAATATTTTGGGCAGACAACTCTGCCAGAACAGTGCTTTGTTGCCCATTCATATTGCCAGAGGATTTAAAAAGCGCAATACCAAAAACAAATCCTACTTTTATCGCGAAGCGCTTTTTGCCATCGAAACGATCAGATATGAAATTATTTTGACGTCAGATCTGGGAATTTACCAAAATGCAGGACAGGATTTGGAAAAGTGCGATCAGATAGAACGGATGATGAAACGTTTGATTCGGTCAGTCACTTCAAAGTCCTGACCGAAATAAGGTATTTATTCACAAAACGGATAAAAGATAGAGCGGGGCAATCATAGATTGCCCCTTTTTGCTCCTTCTCTCTCCCTTACGGATCAATCATTATTCGTTCAACAAGTAAATACACTGTAGCCAGCTGAGAGGCGGCCACAATAATATCTTTGGTCAGCTCCCACCAATCACGCGGTGGTTTTTCCGGTATAAATATTTCATCGCCATCATAGATGATCGTATCACCGTCAGGATCCATCCATTCACCGGTTTTTGATTTGATCACCCGGGTTTTTCGCTTTTGTGCGTTCCAGTTATATCCACCTGCCAGGGTCAGATAATAATCCAAATCCTGACCCGGTCGATAGGGATACAGACCCGGTGTGACCACCTGCCCCACGACTGAGACCGTCAACCCTCTTGTAGGGATAACAATGACATCTTTATTTTTGAGCACAATGTCGTGTCGTGTGTCATCTCGTTTCAAGAGTCGTTCAAAATCTATTGGCATCAGACCAGCGCGCTCGCGGTATTTGAATTTAAAGTATTCTCGTTCGATTTCGGTCATCTCTTGAGGTCGCATGGTCAAAAGCCGTTCGAATTCCGGATCGGTTTTTTCCTGCAAGGATGAACGCAACACATAGGCTTGATCGAGAGCGGCGAGATCGGTAAACCCGCCGGCACGCTCGATAACCTCGGACAAGAGTGTATGATGATCGATCGCATAGCTACCGGGATATCGCACCTGACCTTCGACCTCGACATCATATTTCAGGTGATAATCAGAAAGGGCAGAGATAAAGATGCGGTCATCAGGATGTAAATCCCTGTCAAGGGTCTTTTGCAGATCACGAGTACCATATAGGGGCAATTCCAAAGTCACGGGATTGCTCTTTGCCTCGAACCGAACCAACCGCAACTCGCTAGAGTCGGCATCAAAACGCAAGCCATGCGCCATATCGATCAGGTCTCCGATGCAATCACCAGGTACAAACTCATATTCACCCGGATTATTGACCGCCCCGGCGATTTCTACCATCCCGGCCCGGGGATGAATAAAGGGCACCATGATCACATCACCATCCAGCAGATAAGGATTGCTTTCCATCTCGCCCAGTAGAAACGCCCGTTTCAAATCGGCATAAACCTTTTCCCCTTTTTGGCGTTGAACCACAATTCGACGCCAGGATGGCCGCTGATCAACACTCTTTAACCGTTGCGATGAGTTGCTCGGCGGGGCCAATTCCTGGAACGGTTGGCGGGCTGTAGATTCCGGTGGTTTGACCATATTCAATTCGGATGTATCTGAAACTGCAAAGCCCCCGGCAAGCGCAAGGGCATCTGATGTTCGCGACATTGCATCTACGGTATATAGCCCGGGATTGGCCACTGCCCCGGTCACGGTGACCCTGAAGGAACGCAATTCCAGCAAATATATGGTGATCTGAACGGAACTGAATCGCGTTTGCACAGCTGATTTGATGGCTTCGCGGGCATTGGCCAGTGAGGATTCGGCAACCTGCACCTGGCCGACATTGGGAATATAGACAAACCCCTCTGGGTTGACCGTGATTTCGTGGTCCAAATCTTCGCGTCCAATGATCGAGACCAGAAAAACGTCACCAGGGCCAACGATATATTCACGGGGATCGATTTTCTTTTCCAGAACCGGTCGGGTTTTAGGAGAAATGGTTTTTGAAGGCTCTTGCATCTTTTTCAGTTGTTCGAGTTCAGACAGGCCTGCAGGGACATTTTGACTCCAAACCGTTGATATCAAACAGAGCAGAATTGACAGCGTTGTGAGTTTCATATTGTTCTTTTTCCTTGACTGATGGCTTTAAAAACATCAACGATCCTTTTTGCCGCATGTCCATCCCATAATGGAGGAACCTGGTGTTCATCGGTTTTATCAGACCAGACCCGGGCAAATGCATCCAAAATTGCGGTAGGATCAGAGCCTACCAGCTGGTTGGTTCCCATATCCACAGTGATTGGGCGCTCGGTATTTTCCCGCAACGTGATACAAGGGATGCCCAAGAAGGTCGATTCTTCCTGAATCCCACCCGAATCGGTAAGCAATAACCTGGCCTGGCTCATCATTCTCATAAATGAAAGATATCCCAAAGGATCGATAATATGCAGATTGTTCATTTCTCTGATCCTGGGCTCCAGCCCGAATTGAATCAGCATTTTTTTGGTACGTGGATGAATTGGAAAATAAACCGGGCATTTTTTTTGTATTTGATCTATGGCATCGAAAATCCCGCGCAGCACGGTCCGGTTATCAACATTTGAAGGACGATGCAGAGTCATCAGGGCGTACTCACCGGGCTGTGCATTCAACTCTTGCAGGATATTCGATGCTTTTGCCTTTTCCAAGTGTTCTACCAGCGAATCGATCATGACGTTCCCGACAAAATGAATCTTTTCATCGCTGATGCCTTCTTTTTTTAAATTCTCCATCCCGCTGTGCTCGGTCACAAAGAGCAGGTCGGAAATCGCGTCGGTCATGATCCGATTGATCTCTTCGGGCATTGAACGGTCAAAGCTTCGCAGGCCTGCCTCGACATGGGCTACCGGGATATGTAATTTAGAGGCCACAAGCGATGCTGCCAGCGTAGAGTTTACATCGCCCACCACCACAATCCAATCCGGTGTTTCCTGCAAAAACACCTTTTCCAGCTCGATCATGACGGCTGCGGTTTGTTTGGCATGCGTTCCGGAGCCAACCCCGAGGTAAAGATCAGGTTCGGGCATTTTTAATTCGTGAAAGAATATTTTTGACATTTTCTCATCATAATGCTGACCGGTATGGATGAGAAACGGCTCAAATGCGTCTGTTTGCTTAAAAAGACGGTGAATGGGTGCGACTTTCATAAAGTTGGGTCGCGCACCGACAATACTCGCGATTTTAAACACTCGACCCCCTATACGTGCTGATAATGAGATTTGTAATATTCAAGATATTCGCCGGTTTTTATTTTTTCCCACCATGCAGTATTCTCGCGATACCATTGAATAGTCGACTTTATTGCCTCTACAAATGAAAAGGACGGCTGCCAGCCCAATTGTTGTATTTTTTCGGTCTCAACAGAATAGCGCCGATCATGCCCTAACCGATCTGCAATAAAAGTCTTCAAGGAAGCGGGCTTGCCCAGTTCCTGAAGGATGAGATCTGTGATGTCCAGGTTTGTCATTTCATTTCCACCGCCGACATTATAAACCTCTCCATCCTCTCCCCTGGAGATGAGAAAGTCGATGGCATCGCAATGATCTACAACATAGATCCAATCGCGTACATTTTTTCCGTCTCCATAGATGGGAAGCGATTTGTCCTCGATGGCGTTGGTGACAAACAGGGGGATTAATTTTTCAGGATATTGATAAGGGCCGTAATTGTTGGAACACCGGGTGATCACCACTGGCAAGCCATAGGTCTTGTAATAGGAATAGGCGAGGCGATCGGCTCCGGCCTTGGAGGCGGAATAGGGACTGGAAGGTTCCAGCACATCGGTCTCTTTGAAGGACCCCTTTAAAATACTGCCATAGACTTCGTCCGTGCTGATCTGAATAAATTTTCCAACACCGGATTTTCGGGCCGCTTCCAGTAATACAAATGCACCATAGACATCGGTTTGGATAAAATCATCAGGAGAGCCGATCGATCGATCGACATGGCTCTCTGCAGCGAAATTTACCACAATATCAATGTCGGGCATCAGGGTTGCCACCAGATCCTTATCACAAATATCACCTTTGATAAATCGATAGTTGGATTCTTTTTCTATAGCGGAGAGATTTTCAAGATTCCCGGCATAGGTTAACTTGTCGAGATTGGTGATATGAACCTCATTCCCATACTTTTGCAGCAAATAATGGATATAATTGCTACCGATAAAACCGGCACCCCCGGTCACCAGATATCGTTTCATCTTTTTCTCCCATTAACTGTAACATTCTATCGCGGGATGCAGAATACAAAAAATACAATTCCATTCTTAAAAAGTCAAACTTAATTTCACCCGCTTGCTGATATCCATACCTGCCACAGAGTCATTATGCAGAAATCAACTTGTGTTTGAAATTAGCGAATAAATCCTGTATATTAACAGATACAGAAACAGTACACATTGAGGTTTGGATGGCACAAACAGACGATAATCGAATCGCGCTGGCACAACTAAATGCTGTTGTCGGCGACTTGCAAGGCAACCAAAAACAGGTTCTCGATTTTATGGAAAAGGCAAAAAATCAGGAATGTGATTTAATTGCTTTCCCGGAACTGTATATCTGCGGTTATCCCCCGGAGGATCTTGTGTACCGCAAACGTTTTCTTGCAGATCAAAAAGAGATCCTCTCAGAAATTGCCCAGCAAACAGACGATATGATCACGGTGCTGGGATTCATCGATTATGATGATGAAAATGTCTATAACGCCGCGGCAGTGATGCAGAAAGGGAGCATTATCGCCACCTACCACAAGATCAATTTGCCCAATTACAGCGTATTTGATGAAGAGAGATACTTTACAGCCGGTGCGCGTCCTCTGGTCCTGGATATCGAGGGATTTCGCATAGGTATCAGTATTTGTGAAGATATCTGGGTCGCAGGCAGCGCACCCGAGGCAGAGGCATTTGCAGGAGGAGCGCATCTCTTACTGAATATTTCAGCCTCGCCCTATTACAAGCATAAAGGACAGGAACGCCTGGATCTCATGCGCTCGAGAGCAGAATATACAGGCACGGTGGTTGCGTATAACAACCTGGTCGGGGGGCAGGATGAACTGGTATTTGACGGACAGAGCATTATCGTGCATCCTGACGGATCTGTGATGGCTTCGGGCAAACCATTCGAGCAGGATCTGATTCTTTGTGATATCCCCAAATCAGAACTAAAGCCTTTTCGCCATCAGGAACGCGTTCTTCGTGCGGCAAATTCCTTTATCAATCCCTATTCAGGAATCCAAACCGCTCATTTAACCGTGCCCTCAAAAGAGCGGAACCCCATTGAATCAATCCAACGGCCTGTCCAGGAACTGGAAGCTGAAATCTATCAGGCTCTGGTCCTTGGATTGCGCGATTATGTGCATAAAAACGGATTCGAAAAAATCACCCTGGGACTGAGCGGAGGGGTGGATTCTGCTCTGGTGACCATCCTGGCGCATGATGCTCTGGGGGCTGAAAATGTTATCGCGGTGAGTATGCCCTCCCAGTATTCTTCAACAGGAAGCATAACAGATTCCGAACAACTGACTCGAAATCTCGATATCAGATTCATCAAATTGCCCATAAAAGAGATTTTTATGAGCTATTTAGAGCAATTACAGTCCTATTTTCAAGGTCTGGCCAGTGATATCACAGAAGAAAACCTGCAGGCCAGAATCCGGGGAACTCTCTTGATGGCTTTTTCCAATAAATTTGGTTGGCTGGTTCTGGCAACCGGCAACAAGAGCGAAGTCAGTGTGGGTTACTCTACAATCTATGGAGACATGGTCGGTGGATTTTCACCTCTCAAGGATGTCTACAAAATGATGGTCTATCGTCTCTGCCGGTATCGTAACAGGATTGCCGGTTATGATATTGTTCCCGAGGCGATTTTGACCAAAGCCCCCTCGGCAGAATTACGTCCAGATCAAAAGGATGAGGATTCATTGCCTCCTTATGAAATGTTGGACAAAATCCTGGAATCGTATGTGGAACAAGAGCAGAGTGTAGACGAAATCGTGGAACAGGGGTTTGACCGCGAGATTGTGCAAAAGGTGGCCAGGCTGGTGGACGTCAATGAATACAAGCGTCGCCAGGCAGCACCGGGTATAAAAATCACACCCAGAGCGTTTGGCAAAGACCGGCGCATGCCCATCACCAATCATTATCGTGCTAAATAAATGACTTGACTTTTTTCAACAATCTTTATATAATAATATAGCGTTCTGAATTACATTCACCCACTATCTGTTATTCAGCCTGCCGATTTTTTGCTGTAATCCCAATTCCTGCCTGGGATTACAGCTTTTTTTTACGCTCACCTAAAATAGCTTTACGTCCACGATAAAACCCAATAGCATATCTCGTTAATACCGCAAGCGCAAGAGGAGATAAAAGCAAAAACTTGACAAAATATCCAAAGTTCGACTTGAGCAACCGCAGGCTGATCGCAGCCCATTTTACAAACGGCAACAAGGGAATCAGAACGGGATATTGGACAAACACTTTGCCCTTGAGATCGTATTTGTGACGATTGATCGCCGCTCCATACCCCAACTCATATTGATTTTTGAACACCTTTTTCAGGCTGGTGCGATTGCGATGCCAGATAATCGCTTTGGGTTGATGATAAAGTTGCTCTCCGTCTTTGACGAGCTTGCGCGTATATATGCTATCACTGCCCTTGACCTGATCCGCAAACAGACCATGGTTCTTAAAAATATCCGCATCAAAGGAAACATTGCAAGTTCCAAAATGCGTCTTTTCTGTGGTGGGATGGGGCGTGATCAAGTCGCTGAATTCCAGACAATAATCGAGAGTGCCGACGATACTCGATGGGGTGCCATTCTTTACCATTCCGCCCACAACACTGTGGCCCTGTTCATGCGTTTCAATCAGAGTGTGCAACCAGTCTTCACGCACAATACAGTCGGTATCGGTAAAAGCCAGAATTCTGCCCTTTGCCTGCTCTATGGCAACATTGCGAGCCGTGCCCGGAAAGGCACGCTCTTTTTTTTCCAGCACCCGCACCTGAGGATATTTTTGACGAATCAGTTCTGCAGTATCATCGCCTGTGGATTCGACGACAAGAACTTCATAGCGATAAGAGGTCTTTTGCCGGAAAATAGAATCCAGGGCATCGAAAATGGTGTGTTTTTGATTAAAAGAGGGGATAATAATCGAAGCATCCGGATCAGACATGAGTTCATCCTAACATAGTGAAATAACC
>WJME01000287.1 GCA_014728115.1 Candidatus Zhuqueibacterota bacterium
ATCGACGGGGAACCTGAAAATGCAAACTTGAAAAAATTAGCCGCTTGAAAAGAAAAAAATCAAAGGATCACGCTTTTTTTGATCCACAACTATTGACTATATCTCTGACACAGTAGATATACATTTGTAGCTGGAATTTAAATTCGAGTTTTACAGTTGAATCCGACAACATATTTTGGCTGAATAATGGAAGATTTATCTTTTTATTTTTCCGGGCAAAAATTGTATGGTGATGATTTTTATACAGAACAAATACAAAACTGGTATTTGGCTGAAAAGGAAGCTTACGCAGATTTAGGTGCTAAAAATATCGATTCTTACGAGTATGGCTATCACAAGCTCAATGAATACCATGGCTTTAAAAAAATTCAGAAAAAAGCATTTAATAATGTGTTGGGCCTTGGGGGTGCGTACGGTGATGAATTTATAGCAATCCTAAATAGAATTAGTAACCTTACGATTTTAGAATCATCTGATACCTTTGTTTTCAAACCTAAAGGTTTTAACATTAGCCCTCAATATGTGAAACCTCTTATGTCTGGTAACTTGCCGTTTAATGACAATTCGTTTGATCTGATTACAAGTTTTGGCGTTCTGCATCATATACCAAATGTTTCACTTGTGATGAAAGAATGTTCCCGATGTTTGCAGCCCGGGGGACTAGTGTTAATTCGAGAACCAATTGTCTCAATGGGGGATTGGAGAAAACCCCGTAAAGGCCTTACCTCAAATGAACGAGGAATTCCAATACAGATTTTTTTTAATATCTTGCACAAATCACAGCTTAAAGTAGTAGATTATTCTTTTTGTATATTTCCTATTATTCCGAAAATTTCGAACTATTTCAAAATTGCTGCATATAATAGTACTGTTCTTACAGTGCTAGATGCATGGTTGTGTCGGGTTTTCTCGTGGAACACCAAATATCATAGAACAAAAATGTGGGAAAAGTTTGGTCCGTCATCAATTTTTACCGTGGCAACTAAATCTTGATAATTTGAGGGTTATGTTTGACAGCCTTTTGTATAAGGCTATTATTTTTACTTTTGGTGGGTGTTCTGAATACTGACAATAAAATTTCTGTATTTTCTTTACACAATTATTACCAGAATCCTGGTGGAGAAGATACAGTATTTCAAAATGAAAACAAACTTTTACAGTTGAATGGTCATCCGGTTCAAAAAGTTACACTTGACAATGACGTTATCAATCACTTTTCAATTTTCCAAAAAAGTAAGATGCTTTGGGAATCTACATGGAATCGAGATTCTCAAAGCCGCCTATTATCTGCTTTAAAGGGCGATTCGCCAGATATTTGCCATATCCATAATTTCTTTCCCCTTTGGTCACCGTCAATATTTTATTATCTCAAAAAGCTAAATATTCCGACTGTAATCACTTTGCATAATTACAGATTTACCTGTGCTAATGCTTATCTGTTCAGAAATGATCATATATGTGAAAAATGTGTAGGCAAGAGTACTCTTCGATCTGTTGTTTACAAATGTTATCAAAATTCGAGAATCAAGTCCTTTGCTGTCTCTTCCATGATTGAATATCACAAAAAACTACTTACATGGCATAAAAAAGTGGACGCATTCATCTGCCTTACAGAATTTCAAAAAAAAATACTGTGTCGTTCTGGCTTGCCGGATAGTCATTGTTATATTAAACCTAATTTTATCAATGATCCAAATTCATCTGAAACATACACTGGGAGAAGTCATTTCCTTTTTATGGGCCGATTCGAACATGTTAAGGGGGCTGGCCTGATTATGGATGCACTGGAATCTGTTTCTTTCCCAATTTCCGTATTGGGAGTAAAGAGTGAAACCATAAAAACAAACATTGAAAATGTAAATTTTCATGGCCATGTTGAAAATCATAAAGTCCATCAATATCTAAAAACTTCCATAGCCCTAATTTTTCCTTCCAGGTGGTATGAAGGGCTTCCTCTTTCAATTCTTGAAGCCTTTGCCTGCTCTACCCCCGTCATCGCCAGCAACCACGGCGCCATGGCAGAACTCGTTGAACATGGCAAAACCGGACTTTTATTCGAGCCGGGTAATGCCAGTGATTTGGCCGCCAAAATGACCTGGGCATGGGAGCACAAGGAGGAAATGCGAATTATGGGAGAAAATGCCCGCCGAATCTATGAGGAGAAATACACTCCTGAGAAAAATTATGAAATGCTTATGAATATCTATGAAAAAGCGATTGAAAACCACCACAAAAATAAAAAATAACCCTTACGTTTTACACAAAAATATTTTGGCTTTCATAAAGGGATTTGTATATTTGAATATGCGACATGAGGCTATGATTTCAAAGTTTTACACAAAATCATGGTTATGCGTTTGAAATTTAATCACTTTTTCTACTGTTGTAAGAATTATATTTTGGTTTAATATTTGCTCTATATCACTATATTATGTATATTATACCTTTATATTGGGGAAATCACATTATCTGCAAAGAACACCGTGTGAAATCACCAAAGGCAAACAGGGTGGGGTTGGATGTTGAAATTGGTCGAGACATTGTCAGGAACATTTGTGAATAATAAATCGCTTTCCAATACGGTTATCGCTGGAAGCCGTATCGATTCGTTGCGGTCGTACAAGGAAGCTTATGATCGCCTCAGGGGATTTTTACTGCGTCATCCGGACGAGGCTGCGTATGTCACCGTCAATAATGCCCATACGATCGTGGAAGCAGCCTTGCATGACGATTTTCGCAAGATCATCAATAACTCGCTCCTCTCTCTGGCAGACGGGCGGCCCCTTTCTGTACTCGGCAAGCTCAAGGGGGCAGGGGATATGAACCGCATTTTTGGTCCCACCCTGTTGGAAACTACTCTTGAATGGAGTCAGGAACACCATCTCAAACACTACTTTTTTGGCACCCGCGAGCACACCCTGCAACGGCTGAAAAAGGAAATCAACAGACGATTTCCCAAAACCCAAATCGCAGGCATGATGGCTCCGCCTTTTCGTGAATTCAGCGACCAGGAAAATCGCTCCTATATCGACCACATAAACGAAACCCGCCCGGATATCATCTGGGTCAGCCTGGGGGCACCCAAACAGGAGCGGTGGATTTTTGAACATTATAAATACCTCAATCATGGAATAATGATCGGCATCGGAGCAGGTTTTTCGTATTTAATTGGTGACATTAAACATGCACCGAAATGGATGAAAGTCATGGCCCTCGAATGGCTGTATCGCTGGAGCCAGGAACCCAAACGCCTGGCCAAACGCTATATGGTTGGCAACCCCATGTTCATCTATTTGGTGCTGCGAGATCTGTTGACCAAAAAATCCGATGATCATGTTAGAACTTAAAAAGCGCTTTAATACACTTTTTAACATTGCCCAGGTCCTGATCGATCTGATTCTCGTCTCTGCTTCCTTTTATGCCAGTTTCTGGGTATGGCAATGGTCCCCCCTGAGAATCCAGCCACAGGTGGAATTCCCCGGTGTGGTATTGTGTCTGTTGATCGGTCTCGTTTATCTCTTCTTTTTTGTCGCATTCGGTGCCTATCAAAAACAGGCCACGGTCGTCAATATCAAGGTGGTGGAAAGCGTGCTGCTCGCCACGATTCTGGCCAGCGGTTTCGTGATCATTCTGTTTTTTTACACTAAAAGCTTTCAAATCGGCCGCAGTCAGATGATCTATTTTGTCATGATTCTGCTCATCCTGTTACACCTGGAGCGGGCGATCATGGACAAGATCCATCAAACCATGATCAAAAGAGGCATCGGTGCCGTTCGTGTCCTGATTCTGGGCGCCGGCACTGTGGGCAAACGCCTGGCCAAAGCACTGGAAACTTATCCCAAACTGGGATATCTGCCCATCGGATTTATAGATGATGATCAGGCATTGATCGATGCAAAGATTGCCAACCCGCTGCCGGTGCTTGGTACGACCGAATCGCTGCAGGCGAATATTGAAAAATACAGTATCGACCAGGTTCTGATCGCCATACCTTCCGCATCCCGCGAACGGGTGCAGGATCTCATGACCGAATGCCAGGGCATTCGAATCCCGTTTAAATTTGTCCCCAATCTGCATGATGTTGCCATCCCCCAGGTGCGTTCCGAAGAGATCGACGGCATCCCGATGTTCAGCTTTGTGCATCTCGATTACAAACCCATCAACCGGGTGGTCAAACGCGTTGTGGATTGGTGGATCAGCCTCTTTATCGTGATTCTGTGCCTGCCTGTCATTGCACTGGCCGCTGTTGCCATTAAAATCGATTCCAGAGGTCCGGTCTTTTTTCGCCAATTCAGAGTGGGCAAGGGGGGCAAGCGGTTTACCATGTGGAAATTCCGTACCATGTATACACACGCTCCGGCTTATGCGTTGCATCCCCAGGATAAAAATGATCCGCGCATCACACGCGTCGGCCGGTTTTTGCGCCGTACCAGCCTCGACGAATTGCCCCAGTTTTTCAATGTGCTGCGAGGCGATATGAGTATTGTGGGACCCCGGCCGGAAATGGAATTTATCGTACAGGGATACAATCCCCTAGAAAGAGAACGGCTCAATGTCTGGCCGGGCATTACCGGACTCTGGCAGATCTCTGCTGACCGCGCCCTGCCGATCCATGAAAACATTGACCATGACCTCTATTACATCCAGCAACAATCCTTTCTGCTCGATCTGGTGATCATTATCAAAACCCTGATGGTACCCATTACCGGCATCGGCGCCCGCTAGTCACCGGTTTTTCTGGATTTTTTTCCGATTTTGTGTATATTGAGTCATGATTAAAGTTTTGATATCCGATTGTGCATCTGTTCTCAACGCAGAGATGCCAGAGGACGCAAAGGGTCGCAGAGATGAACCGGGGACAGGTTCCCTGTTTTTGCTTTTCTCTGCGTTCCTCAGTTTCCTCTTGCGCCCTCTGCGTTTGGGCTTTTATGCACTCAACCCAATCATCCCTTCCGGAGGTCAAGCGTGCGAATTCTCTTCTTTTTGCTGATTATCATATCTATGCTTCAGGCTCAACCCCTGCGACCCGATCACTGGGCCAGCGAACGCGTACGGCACTGGCAACACCGGGGCCGCTTGTGGGACCTGTCTCCTCTGGAACGTCCCTGGTCAGGAGAAAACGTCTCCCGGTCTCTGATGCAACAGGAAACGATTCAGGATGCCATGCTGCAGCGCTATCTCGAGGCCTGGCCGGACAGCGATCAGGTCATGTTGCGTATCGAGAGTTTGCAGGAACAGCTCCAACAGCAAAACGATGATCCATTCCATTCCCAGTGGCGGGCAACGCTTTCCTTTCGCGCCAATGACTGGCTCACAGGATACGGCACTTTTATGAACGATAATCTCCTGGATGACCAGCCACACTATCTCGGCAAGGAACAGGGCGATATGGTCGGACTGATGGAGCGCGCCGTCATTCAGGTCGATCGAGGCCCTTTTTTGGTGCGTCTGGGACGCGAACACCTGAGCTGGGGACCGGGCCGTGATGCCCAGTTTCTGGTTTCGGATCATCCGCGTCCCATGGATTATCTC
>WJME01000288.1 GCA_014728115.1 Candidatus Zhuqueibacterota bacterium
ACATCACCCACCGCATTCACAAGCATGGCGCATTGGCATTATGGGATTTGTCGCATTCTGCCGGAGCCGTTCCTATCGATGTCAAAACTGCAGATATTGACCTCGCAGTAGGCTGTACATACAAGTATTTGAATGGAGGGCCAGGAGCCCCTGCGTTTTGTTATGTCAAAAAAGAGTTGCAAAAGGAGATTAAAAATCCCATCTGGGGATGGTTTGGCCACCGCGACCCGTTTGCCTTTGCGCCCTCTTACCAGCCCTCTGACAGCATCAGTCAGTTCGGTGCCGGCACCCCGGCTATTCTGTCACTGGCTGCCGTGGAGCCCGGAGTGGATTGCCTTCTCGAGGCAGGCATGACAAATCTTCGTGTAAAGTCTGTCAAACAATCCCGTTTTTTTCTGGAACTTTATGATGCCCTTTTGGAGCAAGAGGGATTTAGCCTGGGATCTCCGCGTAAAGACACAGCAAGGGGATCGCATATTTCATTACAGCACCCTGAAGGATACCGCATTACGCGTGCCATGATCGAACCGCGCGATGGATCGAAAAGCATCATCCCTGATTTCCGGCCACCCGATCATATTCGCCTGGGCATTGCCCCCCTTTACACTACATTCACCGAGCTTTATGAAACGGCAGTCAGAATGAAAACGATCACAGGCAAGCAGCAGTATAAAGACTATACAAAGGATCGTTTGAGCGTTCCTTAAATGACTAGAGTCTGTGACCGCGCCGATTAAAACTCACTTTTTATAATTCGGGTTCAGTGTGTGCATCACTGCTCCGGATCGCTCCAGCCAGTTCTGCAGCTTTTGCATCAGTTCATCCCTTTTTTCCGGCATCTCTTTTGCCAGATCATTTTGCTCACCAAGGTCTGTCGAGAGGTCATACAATTCGGTTTTCAGCGGATCGTAAAAGTGAATCAGCTTGTATCGGCCATCACGTACAGCTGCTGCAGGCTGTTTGGCCTGGGGACTGTAATGTGGATAATACCAGTACAATTCCCGATCGGGCATTTTGCCTGTACCGGTCAGCACTGGCATCAGGCTCTTTCCTTCGATGCCCTCTCCTGGTTGCGAGCCAGAGACAATATCGGTGATCGTCGGATAGAGGTCATGGCTGATCGTAGGTGTATCGCTCTCGCTTCCAGACTTTATATATCCGGGCCAGTTGATGATGAGTGGCACACGGATTCCGCCGTCATAAAGATACCCCTTGCCATTGCGCAGGGGCTCATTATTCGTCACGGTTGACAAACCGCCGTTATCGCTGACCAGGATAACCAGCGTGTTTTCCCGCAGACCGTTTTGTTTGATCTTATCAAGCAAGCGCCCCACATTATAGTCCATTCTTTCGACCATGGCGCCATAGATCGCGTTATTTTGCGAGGAATCGGATTCGAGTTTCTTTTCATACTTTTGGACAAGGTCCTGCGGTGCCTGCAAGGGCGCATGAACCGCATAATAAGGCAAGTAGAGGAAAAATGGACCGGATTTATTCTCATCAACAAAGTTAATGGCTTCATCAGTCAGGCGGTCGGTCAGATACTCGCCCTCCTCACCTCCTTCAAGAGTGGGAATTTCGGGATTCCAGTCTTTATCCGGGTCTTTATAGGGATAAAAGTATCCCGGCGGACTGCCGTGCATATACCCTGCGACATTGATATCGAATCCCTGTTGGGTGGGATAGTATTTCTCCTCATTTCCCACATGCCATTTCCCGATACTGATCGTGGCATAGCCTGCAGGTTTCAGAGCTTCCGAGATCATGACCTCTTCAAGGGGGACGTACATGCGGTCATCAGGCGGAATAATGCGGCTGTGTTCCGGATGGCGATGCCGGCCGATAGCCGTGATATGTCCGGTAAAATTGAGTTTGGCCGGACTCTTGCCAGTAAGCAAAGCCGCCCGGGTGGGTGAACAGACAGGACAGGAAGAATAGGCATTGGTGAACCGCATTCCGCCTGCTGCAAGTTCATCGATGTTGGGCGTTTCATAAAAAGTGCTGCCATAGCATCCCAAATCTTTCCATCCCAGATCATCCACGACAATGAGCACGACATTGGGGGTGGTAGTTTTATTTGATGACCGGCATGACAATGATGCAGTAACCGAAAGTGCGGCAAGATTTCTAAGGAATGTTCTTCGGTCCATATGACTCTCCTTTGCCCAAATGATGATGTGCTTAAACAAAAGGCTTTTTTAAAATAATAATCATTTCGACAAAAAGCAAACCAGGAGCAAGCTGAAATTAACCTGCCATTCCAGAGTCGGACCTCTTGGAAAAATTATTTTTATTGAATTTTAACACATACAAACAAATCAAGGATCACCTAAAACCTAGAGATCCGACCCCAAGGATCCCAATTACAAGCGCCTCCCTGAGGTCGGACAAAAAAAGTGACAATCTCCAGGCTGGTCACTGCTTGAGGTGAATAGCATCGCCTATTCCGCAGATAGCCGGCTCAAAACTCTTTCGAACTCTTTAAACCGTTTCTCATAGGCTTTATTTACAGCCAATAAATGCTTGATCACTTCATTTTGGGCAGATACAGTGGCCGAGAGATCTCGTTTGTTGTCTTTGGATCGGACAAAATCATGAAGTAAAGAATGGTTTAACTGATGATCCTTGTCATCTTTTCGATATTCACCTTCGGGCAGCCGCTGCATGGAATTTACGGCATCGATCGCTGTTTGTAAATCTGCAGGATAAGGCGTGCGGTCAACAATCGAAGCCGCAGACAATTCATTCAAAACCCAAAAATTCCCATCACCATCCAATTGGGCAAGATTTTCATATGCCGGATCACCCATATTCGCCGCATTATGGCCAAAAGATAAATACGTTTCACTATCTGGACTGTTATTGTCGTAATCCATGAAAATGGTAAAATTATACTGAGAGTACACCCGCAATTTTTGTGCGTTTACTCCCAGTGCGGCTCTAAAATTTTCTGATTCATTATGCAGACCCAGATGAGGACCATTCCCTCCACTTTTTTGTAAAAAGAGCAAGTAATCGGAATTCGGTGGCGTAGGATTCGATCCTATAAGGACGGGATTGGTAAAGTAGGACTTTTTATCTTTAGCATAGATCGCAAACTCGTCACTCTGATCCGGTTCTACATACAACATTGCGTTCCCCGGGCCCCCGCTCCCTCCGGCACGAACTCCTCCCTGGGCTAAGAGATAATCCGATATGACCGCATTATTGTCCACCTCCAATACATCCTGAACATACAGATCACCGGCTCCAGACGCAAAAGTGATATTACCAGGATTCGATCCATCCCATAACCGCACCTCATCAGCCCGGACATCCAAAGCAGAGGTGGGAGATAAAGTATGAATACCTACCTTTCCCTCTTCGGTAACCACCATCAGCGGCTGTTGATTACTGTTCCTAACCACTAACTGAGCATACATGCTTGTGACGCTTAAAAGCAAGATAGAGATAATTTTCATTCCCTTCACAACGGCCTCCTAATAGTTAAACAGAAAACTGAAAATATCGTTCAACTGCACAAAGCAAAAAACATACCAAAACCAAAAAAAATCTAAGTATAATAAAAACAGCAACCCCAAATCATTGCTTTTGTGATCATGTCCTAGAATAGTCACAAGTAAAATGTCTGGTTTTCCCGTCAAGCCCTATCAGACATAATCGCAGGCCCGCCAAGTACTTGTAAAACAATAAATTAATTATTTACAAACAAGATGAATTTTAAGTGATGAATGAATGGAACAAGCGTTATGGTTTTGTAACCACTTTGTATGGCAAATCGCTGGATTTTGGAAGGAATACTTTTAATTGGTGTTTTCACCGGATCATAAAAATGGATCAGCTTGTAACGCCCATCAAAGGGTGCCTGCAATGGGGTATGAACCGTATAAAAGGAAAGTAGAGAAAAAACGGATGGGATTTGTTGGCAATCACAAATCTTACAGGTCTGGTTAGATGACTGTAGCAGCGCATATTCAAAGTATTGATAAAATGTATAAAAAGCAATTTCACGATGAAAAGAGAGTCGATTCAAACTAGACATAAATGGAAATTATATGTATATTTTATGTCATGAGATATTTCCTCATGGCCAATCAAATAAACACTTTATCATCTTGGGATGCACCATGGCTATGCCGGATAAGAACTGGTTTCTAAAAAGCTTGAATAACAATTGAAAATTTAGTAATATTTTAATGATCGGTTCAACTCTCCTCGAATTCCGGATGGAATGGTTTTTGGTCTTGGACACATAAAAATGATCATGTTTTGATGAGATTTACCACCCCCATTATTTGGAGACCATCATATGAAAGGACGAATGCTTTTTTTAACTGTTCTGGCGATCACTGCTCTGGCCGCTGCTCAGCCAAACAATCCTCCTATTAAAGCTCCCTTTGACAAACTGGATCTGTACTGTGTCAATGACTGGTGGAATTATGCCAAAGAAATAAAAGACGACCCTCAGCGTATCATCGATGTCAATGTTCCCCGCGATGAGGTGATCTGTTTTGGGATCTATACCACGCAAAACAATGTACTCAAGTTATCGGCTCAGCTGTTCCCGCTCTACCCCGAGGAGAGCAGAGAGGTGACCCTGGAACTCGAAAAGAACGGCCAGTGGGAAAAGGTCGCCACAGAAAAAGTCAATGACATTGGCTGGTCAGCCTTGTTTCGCATTGAAAATTGGGATGCTTCCGCGGATGTCCCTTATCGCCTGAGGCATGGAGAAAAGGCGTCTTTTAAAGGTCTCATTCGCAAAGATCCTGTCGACAAGGACGAAATCGTGGTCGCATCGATGAACTGCAATTCCAACAAAGACCGGGGGATGCGTGAAGAATATATTCGCAATCTCGAATACTTTAATCCTGATTTGCTCTTTTTCGCCGGTGATCAGAGCTATGATCATACCGAACACACCGCAGCGTGGCTGTTATGGGGCCTGCAATTCCGCGATATCGTTCGTAACCGGCCGTGTGTCACCATCCCCGACGACCATGATATCGGTCAGGGCAACCTGTGGGGCGAATATGGCAAGGTCGCCAGTTCACCGGCAGGCGATGATGGTGGCTATTTCTATCATCCCGAATATGTAAAAATGGTCGAGCGCTGCCAGACCTCGCATCTGCCGGATCCCTATGACCCGACCCCCGTCAAACAGGGTATCGGGGTCTATTATACCCATCTGACCATCGGCGGTGTCGATTTTGCTATCATCGAAGACCGCAAGTTCAAAAGCGGCCCGGCCGGCAAGATACCACAGATGGGACCGCGCCCGGATCACATCAGAGACATCAACTATGACCCGGCCACTGTAGACGTCGAGGGTTTGAAACTGCTCGGTGACCGCCAGCTCGATTTTCTCAAAGAGTGGAGTCGTCCCAAAGAGGGTATTGAAATGAGAGCGGTTCTCTCGCAAACCGGTTTTTGTGGTGCTGCACACCGCCATGGCAAGTTTGAAAACTATTTGCACGCTGATCTCGACTGCAATGGCTGGCCGCAAACCGGACGCAAAAAAGCCCTGAGACTGATCAAACAAGCCGGCGCTGTGCACCTCGCCGGTGATCAGCATTTGGCCACTATTGTTCAACATGGTATCGATGAATTTCGGGACGGCCCCTTTGCCTTTGTCGCTCCTGCCCTTGTGAACAACTATTACAGCCGCTGGTGGCATCCGCTGGATGAAAAACCGGGCAAAAACCGCAATCCTGAAAATCCGTTACCTTTTACCGGTGATTATACCGACGGCCTGGGAAACAAGATCACCATGCTGGCGTACGCCAATATCGAAGGCAAACACCGGCGTGACGGATTCGGCCTGATTCGCTTTAACAAAAAAGAAAAAAGTGTGACGTTCGAAGCCTGGGACCGGTTCACAGATGTAACCAAATCCAATGCCAAACAAATGCCTGGCTGGCCCCGGACCATCCGCCAGGTACAGTCCGAGGACGAACCCGTCGTTTGGAACCTGGACCCGATAAACCCCTGAGAAATGATGAAAAAAAAGTGGCCTGTCCTACTCGTTGCCTTGTTGATTGTTTCAGGACTCTATTTTATAGAGATCAGCAAGATCGAGGTAAGCGGCAATCCCGACATGGCAAATCTGGATGAATTGGCCTACGATAAAACGGCTCAGGCATGGGAGCCGTTTTATCGTGTACGGGCAACCCTCATCGACGGCCAATCAGCGCACTTTACAATCCCAAACAATTTACAGAACATGGTTGGAAAAAAGATGGAACTCACCGGCGCCGGAGTGTTTTATGGCAATGGATGTTCGCGACAGGGAGACACGATTACCGTGCGCGAGTTTTATCTCCTGCCCTCGCTGGGATTGGCCCAGGCGTGTGTCATTGAACCGGACATCGAAATGCGCTGGACCATCCGCGTGATTCTCAAAGAGAACTGGATCCTGCACCGGGATGATATGATCAATAACATGTCTACGGTCAAAGGCCGGTTCTGCATCGATACTTTAAAACCTTACGAGGGTGTGTTTTTTCTCAAGGATGCGACCGCGCATGTATTCTCTAAAGAGTACCCCTGATGTTTAACATTCTTTTCAATATTCTGCTCGAATCTGCGCCCTTTATCATATTGGGTTTCCTTATCGCGGGTATCTTGAGGTTCTATGTACCCCGGAATGTGTTGCAGCAACATTTGGGCAGAAAATCGCCCAAAACTCTATTTAAATCTGTTGGTGTCGGATGCGTATTGCCACTCTGTTCTTGCGGCACGATTCCTCTCGGGATCGGGCTCTATAAAAGCGGGGCATCCGTCGGGAACATGCTCGCATTCATGACAACGACCCCGATCCTTTCCCCGATCCTGATCGCCTTGTCCCTTAAATTATTGGGGTTCTCGCTTACACTCACCTTGCTGCTCGCGGTTATTATAGGAGGCGTGATCATGGGGATGCTGGGCAACCATCTCTTTGGTCTTTCGAAAAACAGCAGAACCATCGAACAGAAATCACCGGAATTCACACCCGCAAAACCCATCGGACCTTCAAAAAGCAGGCCAAAATCCATTCGAACGCTGAAATGGTCGTTTTTGGAGCTTGGCGCCGATGTCAGTGTGGATATACTCATTGGCTTGGGCATTGCTGCTGTCTTGCTCACTTTTTTGCCCTTGGAATGGATTTCGAGATGGCTGGGACAACAGGATCTATATACACTGGTCTATGTCATTCTGCTGGGCATCCCGGTCTATGCATGCAGTATTCCTTCCGTCGCTGTGGTGCAGGGATTACTGCTGCTCGGAGCCACACCGGGCGCTGCCATCGCCTATATGATTGCAGGCCCGGCAACCAACCTGGGTGAGCTCAATGCCATTCGAAGAGCCATGGGAGGTAAACCTGCCGGTTTCTATGCTCTCGCACTGATCATCCTGGCGCTGACAGCCGGACTCGTAACCGATCATCTGGTTTTTCCGGATTATCAATATCATGCCTACCGCCTACAAGGTGAATTGGTGGTGAGTCAGTGCTGCGTGCCCCTGATATTCGGAGATTCTATCGATGCCCCGTTTTCCGGCCGTATGATTCCAACCTGGCATTGGCCTTTTGCCATCCTCTTGTTTGCCGTGATCGGGTTTGGAATGGCCAAGAAATTAAAATACTTTATGATCAATCCCTGTCTCTCCTGTTCGTGGAAAGCCTATGGTGCAGAGGGTGTTTGCAATTCCAAATGCCATGTGCGGCGGAAATACGAATTTTTACGCAGGGGATGGAAAAGATCAAGCCACAAAACCATCAGCAATCAGTCTCATCATCCTTAGCCGCAAGCACCGCCGGACCATGGCAGGATGATGACACCTGGCAATAACAGAGAGCTATGAGCGATTGTGATGCACGAGTGCATTAAGATAAAAACGATAATCTTTATACAAATTGGTTTTTTGATACTTTTATCGCCTCTACTTCAATCTCGAACAACAAATCCCCCCTGCAGACAATATTTTCAGCGAGAATCGCGGGAAAAACCGGAAGCTTTTGTGAATCAGCAAATTCCTCAAAAAAATCAATATCCTCATAGCGAGCGAGATAGATCACTCCCGAGACCACATCGGTATAACTCATTTGACACGAGGAGAGAATCTCTGCCACGACCTCATAGGTTTTTTGAATTTGTCCTTCTAGATCATTTACATAGACGGTATTCCCCTGACTGTCGATACTCGCGGTACCGGACACATAGAGATGGTTAAATCCATTGTATTTCATTACGGCAGCCCGGCTAAAACTGCTTCCATATCGGGTGGCCGGGCACTGTAATGGGGAATCCACTGTTTCGATACGTACAGCTTCCTGCTTTGCTTTTACTGCCAGTATATGTGCGACGGAGGCAATGCTTTCCGGATGGTAAATACCAACACCGGTACTGGCCGGAATTCGATGGTCGATTATTCCTGTCTTTTGGTAAAATCCGGTGCGGATGTTGTTAAAGCTGCTATACCAGGACAAAATATCATCATTATAGAACCAGGTACGAACGATATCGGTCATGTCAAATTCATTGGCTTGCAGTATGGCCTGAATGGAATCCATCAAACAATTCGTCTGCGTGTCTCTCGAGGCAGATCTGTCGGCGGGCTGCAATCCATTGATAAAACAAACATCTGCCGATCCGGTATCATATGTCGTGGCTACAATTCTTCCGTTATGGCTGAATCTTTTCACCGGGCCGGTGATGGCGGAAAGGTAAAGTCCATTTCCTTTGTTCCCCTTTTCACTGTTGGCAGGAATCCAGCACAATGGCCAGTCAATTGGTTCAAATACCGTGACCAGATCTTGGCGGATCTTTTGCCAAAATTGCCGGGTACCATAAACCACCATTCGTAAAATTGTAGCTCTATTGCTTTGCAGTTGAACCTGTAACTCTTGCAGATCTGCCTTTTTCACTATGGACAAAAGATGTGCAACAAATTCGTGTTCACCACTATCATGTGTCAGGATTTTCTGTATCATTTCCGGATTCCATCGTATAGAATGAATAAATCAAGGTGATTGCAAAGTGTATTGTTTATCGATTTTTGATCAATTCGAGCGGGAAAACCTCGAATGTTTGCATGATTTTTTTCGGACAAGATCTCGTGTAAAGAGACATACAGGCCGACAGGTATAAAACATTCCAAACACCATTCTCTGTAAACCGGCTTGTTACCATAAACGATCACGGTAATAGCATGCCAATATATATTAAAGAGTCGAGCCGATATGTCCGGCTGTCTTTATAAGATGCTGCTGTTGGCTGGCGTGACGATTGTTCTGAATAACAACTCTAAATCCAACATTAAAAATCCTTTGCCAGACAGGATAGGATAGCCTGATGCCTGCACGAGCACGACTGGGTGGATCGAACCAGGATCCACCCCTGACGACTCGTTCTCCCGGGGCCTCTAATTCGTCCCTTCCATCGGTGACATCATAGGGATAGGGCTTGTAAACAGAACACGTCCATTCAGCAACATTTCCAAGAATGTCGTATAGGCCAAACGTATTGGATTTAAAGCTCGCAACCGGACTGCTCACCCGATACCCATCACAAAACGTGGTATCAGCCAGACGGGCGCCTTCGAGATCCATATGTTGTACACCTCCGGTTATCTGCAATCTGTTTTTCTGGCGGCCAAAGGCAAAAAGTGAATCAGCGAGGTTGGCCATTCCAGGCCAGGATTCATTCGATGCAAAGAGATGATGACCAGCCCGACATGCATATTCCCATTGTGCTTCAGTGGGTAACGTGATGTCGAGGTCTGATTTTTGGGAAAGCCAGTTGCAGAATCCGATAGCATCCTCCCATGATACACGAACCACAGGCTGATCAGGGTCGTTCAGGGACAATCCCATGTCATCGGGTACGGCATGTCGTTTGGCATAATATCGGCTGTCATGGTCTGGATCATAGAGCCGATACATTTCATTGGTGACTTCTGTCTTACTGATCCAATAGGTTTCTTTGATTTCAACCCTCGACAATGGCCACTCATCGGGTTGTCCGTTCGGGTCACCCATAACAAACCATCCAGCAGGGATTTCAACAAAGTCGATATGAATCGATGAATCCAGCCGAACCGTTTTTATTGTTCCCTCGAATTTTGGTTTCGTTTCGGCGTCATCCATCAAATCCGTGTTTGGTTCTGGTAAAGAGATGCATTTAGACGGAATGAGCATCGTCTTTTCAGTCTTTGGTACGACCTCAGGATCCAGTGCCGGTCCCCCATACATCTGTCTTAGCTCCTGTCGCCTCTTGACCTGATCATCAGGGACTGGGAACACATCTCCCCAGGTACCATGACAGGGCGCATTCAGATCGATCCAGGTAATAAAACGGTCCCAGGCCTGGTCATCGAGCTTAACACCCTGATGTCCTTTTTGCAGCATCTGTATCAACGGACTGGTATCTGTGTGATATTCGCCGGGGAAAAGCATCTTGACATCATCTTC
Organism: Candidatus Zhuqueibacterota bacterium; assembly: GCA_014728115.1. Classification (GTDB taxonomy): domain Bacteria; phylum Zhuqueibacterota; class Zhuqueibacteria; order Residuimicrobiales; family Oceaniaggregativiventaceae; genus Oceaniaggregativivens. The sequence continues at coordinate 10,448 of WJME01000288.1, forward strand.
GATACCGACACGGCGTATATAGGGTAAAAGAGCATCATATGCAGGTGTATAATAAACTTTGCCATGGGTGACCGATTTCATCAGAGGGTGCATGCGTTGTTCGCCCAGAGTGGAAATTTTCATTCCCTGATAATCGGGACGTTGCTCCTCTGCACGCAGATCAGGTAGTGCTGTCAAACGGCCATCATGGCAGCTCACACAATAGGCATTCAGAACGGGTTGTACTTCCCGGGCAAAATCGAATCCCCGGGCCGGACCATACCAGGGGGTAATCTCTTGCGGGGGCTCGAGGGCTGCAGCAGAGATACGATTCGCACTCACCTCATAGGGTGATTCATGGCATCCGACGCAAGACTGCGTCTCGCCAGGCATGACCGTAAACCAGCTGCGCATCAACTGCACGGCTTTACCTTCGCTATCCAGTGCCTGTACAGCGACAGGGGTGTTGGCAGGCACTTTGAACATTGCCGATCCATCTTTCTTCAAAGGCACGGTTCCCAGAATAAGCATGGCTTCCCATGGGCCGCCAAATCCGATCTTGTGAGGTCCGGCCATCCCTAGAAAACCAAAGTTATAAGCGAGGATCCGGAGTTTTTCAATTGTCCCTCTGGGTACACCCTTTAAACCAGGGCCTGCATATACATCGTGCAAATATACAGTCCCTTTATTCATTGCCAGATTCACACGACCCGGAATAACTGCAGGTTTTGGCCGTTTGACGATCGGTACCGGTTCGAGCAAGGCATAGCCGGGGATCTTGTGAATGAGCACCAGATTGTCGAATATGTCTGCAAGATAGATGGCCCAGGTCGCTTCCGGTTCAATCCAGGCCGAGACCAGAAAATACTTATCGCTGAGGGGAAACGGGTGCAAAAACTTGGGCCAGTCATCATCGACAAGATTATCTTTAATACGAGGTCGAACCGGATCGCCCCTTCCGGAGATCCGTTTAATCAGACCCTCCTCATTTTGATAACCTTTATTCATATCGACAATGACCAGTTGTCCCATCCGATGGGCACCATGATAGCCGGACAAAATGCAGATGATTTGATGATCCTGTTCAGGCAGTACTTTGGGAAAATAGAGTGAATTGGGATACCATGAATTGGTGCCATAGACAGCACGCTGTCCAGAGCCATCGGGATTCATGACCATGAGCTGCCGCTGATAGATGTGGTTGATACCAGTATAGTCCCATCGATTATATAGGACCTGGCCGTTCTTCAGCAGAGTGGGATGAAAATCATGATCCTGATCAAAACAAACCTGGCGCATCTCTGAGCCGTCCCCGTTCATGACATAAAGATTGCTCACCTTACGCTGCCCATGCCAGCAAGGCACAGACTGTAAGGATGCGGTACTCCCAAAAATGATTTTTTCATTTGGCATAAAGCAAGCATCAAAACAATCAACATCCTGAGGGGCATGTGAAATTTGCCGAACAGAGTGATTCTGCAAATCATAGGTTATTATTTTCCAATGGATGCTGTCAGAAAGAGTAAAGAGTATTTTTTCGGCATTCCAATGCAAATCGATTTCTCCGACATAACCGCTATCCGGCGGAGTGTACAGTGTCTCTAACCTTCCCCGGGGATGCACCGGTGACAATATTGCGATCTCATTGTCATACCCCGTGCGCCTGAGAGAAGAATTGCATTCATGATTGGAAGGCAGACCAAGAGCCTCAAGAGCCCCGGTGATTTTTCCTCCCCATTGCTGTCCGGGTCCTTTTTCCTCAAGCGCCTTTATCGGGCCTGTGAGATCGACAGACTTGCGTTTGACCAACAAAATCCCATTGATATCGAGCAATGGGTTGGCAAGCAAAGCTTCTTGCCTCAACTGCTCTAATTGCTGTACAGCTTGGGCATTGCCCTTTTCATAATCATTTTGTATCCTGTTCAATCGTCGCAAAAATGATTCACCCATGGGATAATCATCGCCAAAGGTCACATTCAGATCCTGTATCGCCAGCCGAACGGTTTCAAAACGAGGCGATGGGACATTCTCCGAATAAAGAGATGTTGAAAAAGAGAAAAAAATCACAACCAGTAATAATGATTGTTTCAACATCTATAATCCTTTATATTGAAAATAAGATAAAGTATTTACAGCAATTCTTCAAAGATAAGCACATATCGTCTAAAAAAAAACCGTTTTATCACTCTTGTCCAAAATAGAAAAAAAGATCAACGCAAAAGATGGCAGAAATCAACATATTATCCTTGTTCAATCAATCCAAAAGGGGCAGTTATGAAAATCGAATACGGGCACTCTATTCTGGAGCATCAATTGCCAAAAGATCGAAAAATACTTATTGTGGTCGCAGAACCTCTGTATGAACAGATACACTCGCTGCTGCACGATCATGATGCCCACCTTGTTTTGCCTCCCTCGATGGAAGAAAGCGAGTTGGAGACTTTTGCCGGACAACTGCCGCCAGGAGAATGGGTGCTGGGTATCGGTGGCGGAGTATGTATGGATGCTGCAAAATATATCGCCTGGAAGAACAGTCTGGTCTTGTGGCAGGCCCCCTCGATTGTCTCTGTGGATGCTGCGGTAACCGAAACCATAGGGATACGTCGGGAGGGCATCGTCAGATATATCGGTACGATCTGGCCCGAGAGAGTGCTGGTGGATATCGATCTGATCCAGTCTGCGCCGAAACACATAAACCGGGCTGGCAGTGGTGATATCCTGTCGATTCATACTGCGCTTTATGACTGGAAACTCGCAGCCGAGATCACTGGCGAGCCATACTATCCTGAGGTTGCTGGTCAGAGCAAACAGTTACTGGAGAGAATCAGCAGGGCGTCCAGTGATATCTATAATGTCACAAGTGCTGGTATCAAAGAATTGATGAATCTCTATGTGGCAGAAGTGGATCTGTGTCAACAGATGGGCAACAGCCGGCCGGAAGAAGGGTCCGAGCATTTCTGGGCTTATCATGTCGAATATCTGACAGGCCAATCCTATATCCATGGCGAGCTGGTCGCATTGGGCATCCTGCTCATGTCTGCTCTGCAGGAAAACGAGTTACCCCGGATCAAAGCGATGATCGATTCGCTGGGTATTCGATACCGGCCTGAAGATTTGCGATTGAGCCATAAAACACTCATCGATTCTCTGGTCGGAGCCAAAACATTCGTACAAAATCACGATCTGCCTTTTAGCATTCTTCATCATCTGTCTATCGATGAAAAAGAGGCAGAGCGACTGATAGAATGCATTTACGAACTGTAAATCGACATCAATTCACGGAAAAAGCAGAACAAACCATCCACTGTTTTTATCGTGGTATTGACTCTCCATGATATCAAATTCTGCAGATGTTATTTAGAGGGGATGTGCATAGCCGGTGAGTTCCATATAGCCCTCACCGTTTATGGGCCGCCCGGCATGTATTCCCTGAACAGATACAGCTCCTTCCCAATAGGTGATAAATGTCGACCCATCGGTTTCCAATTCATGATTTGGATGCCTGGCTTTTATTGTAAACTCTAGATCGAGGTGGGGAATACGCATAAGCCATTCCAGCGGATAGCGTGCTCCGGATTTGGCTCTCCAGGTGCTCAGCTGTTTCGTTTGTATATCAGTCATTGAAAGAATCTCCCTTTTCTCTCCATGATACCAGGTACCGCCTGATTCAGCTGAATAGACGCCCTCATCATCTCTTAGAAAATAGATCATCAGATCGGTTCCATCATCCAGTCGAAGACCAAACCAATCCCATCCGATGAATCCTTTCGATTTTGGATCATCTGAGAATTCATGATCAAACCATGAAAAGCCTTCGAGGGATACAGTGTTGTTTCCTATACTCAAATGACCGCTGGTTTGCATGCGAGGATAGGAATAGTAATAAGAGGCGTGATGAGTGGTTTTTTGGCTAAGCCCCCCCTTTCCTTGAAATAAAGGAGTAGACGGAACGATCAGCTGCAAGTCGAGATGCAGACTGTCCTCTGCAATGTTTATCGACCATGTCTGATCGTCTCCGACCATTTTCCAATCGTCCAGCCATACATTCAATCGGGTCGAATCACTGCCCGCCAACTCTGGTCCTGAACGGCTGCGTTTTTCAAAAAAGGTCAGTTTTTGTGATGTCAAATCTGATACAGCAAAATGTGCGAAAAAGATATCGCGCATAGACCATACTGATTCAGGTACCTTGGGTTGCGTCACCCACGCATGCCGGAAAAAAGTAACATGAATGCCATATTCTTTTCCGTCTGACGCCGTCACTATTGAGGTGCTATACCACCATTCCAAGGAATAATCGCCGTGGTTCCCGTGATCTCTGGGGAAATGCCATTCACGCGGCGAAACAGCTTGCTTAAAATCTTGGGCAGCTATAAAATTTGGCAGCAATATACATAAAAGAACCCATATACCGGCTGGGGGACCCATCCTGATGGACGGACAAATAAAAGTCTTTATATGATTTGTCATGGGTTTAAACATTCACCTTACCTCACTATTGTCCTAAATAGATACGAGTAACCTCTTATTCTGGAGCATACGCAGAAACGATTTTTAAACTCGAGTAAACCAGGTCCTCATTTTAGAGGGTTTTCTGCAAGCTTGATTGAAACGCAGAAAGTGCAACTTTTATTTACTAAAAAGATCCTCAATTAAAATCAGACTCGTACTCATTCACCTCGCAAGGCTGAAGCAATCGGAAGACGCTCCAGGCGTAGAACCGGATAAACAGCAGATGCAACAGCTGCAATGACCGCGAGAAAAATGATTTTAACAAAATTGTTCCAGGGAATGGCGTAATCGATGGTCCATCCGAATGTCCTGACATTAATTACATCGATGAGAACCATGGATAAGATCCAACCGATGGGAATGGATGCAAGAGATGCCATTAACCCGAGCAAGCCACTCTCGACCCAGAGCAATTCTCTTAATTGTGCCCGGGTCATGCCCATGGAACGTAACAAGGCCAATTCACGATTCCTCTCCACGACCAAAGCCATCAGAGCAGAAAAAATTCCAATAAAAGAGACGATCATCGCGAGTATTTGCAGGACACTGGAAATAGAGACTGTGCGATCAAACACACCTACAACCCGTTTTCGGAGCTCACTGTAATCATAAATCGTTAAAACATATTCAGACAATGCCTGTCGTAATCGATTTTCAAAGGCAGCTTTATCCGCACCCGGCTGGATAAATAGATAGAGCGCATTTATTCTGTTTTCATTCCAATTTCGCTGCAACTGTTCATGAGACATCATGACCTGGCCCCAATCCGAGGTGTACGATCTAAAGACTGCTGCGACTGTAAAGGATCTCATCCCTTTGCGTGTGTTTAAACAAATCGTATCTTCTTCTGTCACAGAAAAACGGTTGGCAAAAGATTCTGATATGAGTACATCACCGGCTTGGACACGCTTCCAATGGCGCAATGCCTTTCCCGATTCAAAAATGAAATGGCCATGGCTTAACTGTATAGAAGGATCTGTAGCTTGCAACAAAATGGGCCTGCCTCGATAGCTCAATTCGCTTTCGGTATAAGGATTCACACAATCGATGCCATCCATCGTTTTCAAACGATCGAGTATTCCGGGTGGAAGGGTAGAGTCAAAACGAGCGCCCTCGTGCAAACGCGAGCTGATATAAAAGTCAGATTGCATCGATTTGCCGATCCAATCTTGTAGAGAGGTACGAAAGCTATAAATCATAATCGATATGCCCAAAGTGATCGCCAGTGAGACGGTCAAGGCCGCCAAAGCCACAGATGTTCTCGAGAGGTTGGCCAGGATATTTCGTCCTGCAATGATGCCCTTTACGCCGAGTAGAGCTTTTATTGGAGTTTCGGCGAGTCGAATAAAAAACCGGGCAAAGACAGGCATGAGCAAAGCAAACCCAAACAAAAGAACAAACATGGCCACATAGGCGGGCAAGGGTGAAAGAGTTGGCCACCGGGTTAGCAAGAACGCTATACAGAGCACTGCACAACCCAGTGCAGACATGAGTTTAATAGATCGATGTAAACGACTCTCTAAAGTCGAGCGAACCTGCAGGGCATGAGGTGTAAAGAGTGAAGCTTCCCATGCGGGTATAGCTGCTGATAGAATGGTTGTTAAAAGGCCTAAAAGCAGGGCCTTGATATACGGGGGCCATGTGATGACCATTTCACCGAGATGAATAAACGTATAATAATCGGTCACCGTGGTCTGCACAGAATTTACCAGAAATCGCGTTAAAAAGGTTCCTATCACCAATCCTATCGCTGAACCCAGAACGCCAAGAATAATACTCTCGAGCAGAATATTAATCCGAATTTGGACACGAGTCGCGCCCAGGCCTCTCAGGATACCAATTTGATTACGTCGCTGAAGGACTGAAAACATCATGGTATTGTAGATCAAAAACATACCCACAAACACTGCCAGCAGGCTCATAACCTGAAGATTCATGCGATACGAATGCACCAGTTGCGAGACTTTATGGATTCGATCCCTGGGTTTTCGAATCTGAAACCCCGAGGGCAACCTCGCTTTCAATCTCTCGACAGTTTGATCATCTTTAGCTAAAGTCAAATCAATGGAAGACAATATTCCGGTTTGATCGGTGATCACCTGAGCAGAAGCAATATCCATAATGGCGAAATAATCTCCCCCCGCTCCAAAAGCGTTATTCGGAAAGGAATCAAAAACAATCAAGTTTTTTTTGCGACCGTTGACCAGGATATGGATAGTGTCTCCCAACCCAATATGATAGGTGCTCAATATACGGTCTGATAACAATACACCGCCCGGCGTGGTAATAAAGTCATACATGTGATCCACAAAATCAGAATCCCTTTTTGCAAAAAACGTTTGTTGCAGATCGTTTTTCACAAGCAGATCCAGACCTCTGATCTGCAAGGTTCGATTGCCGATTTGCGGTGACCTGGCCAGCCATTCGATGACCGGTGAGGCGGATTTAACTCCTGATGTGGTGACGACAGTTTTCATAACTGAATCCGGAATCCCCCCGGGTCCTGCCACGATTTGGTGGGTCGTCGTTCCGTGAACCCCGGAAACCACACGCTTGAAATTATTCAAGGCACTATTGGTTGCCAGATCAAAACCCAACATAAGGGACACACCCAAAGCGATTCCTATCAGACACAACAAACTCAAGAGTTGACGTCTCTTAAGCGTCGGAAAGTACAACCGTTTAAACAAACTCATTTCCCATTCACTCCATTAGAAAGCTGGCCATCCTGCAGGTTGTAGATTCGATCTCCGAGTGACAAGTCTTCGGTATTATGAGTCACCATAATAACTGTCTTTTTATACTGTCGACCCAGACGGTTCAGTAAAGTCAGAACTTTTTTCCCTGTTTCCGAGTCGAGATTGCCTGTGGGTTCATCTGCAAGGATTACCGAGGGATTGTTGATCAAAGCTCTTGCCAAAGCGACCCGTTGTTGTTCACCCCCGGAGAGCTGATCCGGATAGTCGTCAAATCGGTCAGCCAGTCCCACCTCTTGCAAGAGTTCTGTTGCCCGTTTTCGTCTATCTCGGGGAGGATGCTTTTCAATATCCAGGGGGAGCATGACATTCTCACCGACGGAAAGTGTTGAAATGAGATTAAGGAACTGGTAGACAAACCCCACATGGCGACGACGAAAGCGTGTGACCTGATCGTCGTTCATTTCTGTGATTACCTGATCATCCACCCTAATAGCTCCTGAATCGGGAGAATCTATTCCACAGATCAAATTGAGCAAGGTACTTTTACCAGAACCACTCTTACCTCTTAGAATGACAAACTCTCCCGTTTCAATAGTCATGGTTAAATCTTTTAAGGCACTTATTCGGCGAGGCCCGCACAGGTAGGATTTGTAAATTTTGTCAAAAACTATCATCATTTATTCCATTAAATACTAAACCGATTGATTTGAACATTGCAAAGTAATATAATTAAAGCATAATTGTTGATTTTCATTGACGAAAAATATGATCGATCAAAATCGTAATCCTGTAAATTTACACAAAATGGTTGTAGAGAATCGAGTCCTAGCTAAAACGACTAATGTGACGGGTATCATGGTTGTCATCATTATCGAATACAAGATTGGCAGAGTTCATCGAACTTGGTCTCTCGCGCGGATGTACACAGGACGTTTTAACATTAAAAATATTATCTTGTTTGATAAATTTTTGATGGGTCAATATATTTTTATTTTCACTTTTCAGATAATCGCATAAAAGTCTGTAATCAGCCGTCGAGAAACAAGTATTCTCATCCTTAAAACCTAAATCGGCCTTTCTCCACATTTTATAATCTTGGCAATCTCCATTTTGAAAGGTGAACAACTTTGTAAAAAATCCAACAATATTGAATGCGACTTTTATGGGTTCATAAGAATATGAGCAGATCGCCAAGAGTGCGTGATCGAAGCCATTTTGATGGAGGCAAGGTAATAACAAGTCATGTAAAATATCCTCTGCAGAAGTCATAATGTACAGTGATATGTTCGCCTTAAACGCAAGAGCACCTATTTTTCGTATTGCACACTGTTGACAACTGGCAGGTATTATTTTAGGTTTTATCTGTAGATTGTTTTCCAAATAATAGCAGTCATGATTAAATCTACCGGATACACATTCTGGCTCTAGAGGTTTTAGACAAAATCCCAATCCGACCACTTTATTCGAGGCACTTTTCCATCTCTCCATATCACTATGTGCATTATTAACGACAAAGGAGGGGGTTTCATTTTGGTATTTTTGTATTCCCTGGATAACCCTAAATGGATATTTTAAAATCACCTTTGTAATAAAATCTAGTCCATATTTTGTTGTCAAGCTTTTATAATAAAAATACCAACTGTTTAATCTTGACAAATGAAGTATATCTATATAATTAAAAAAAGTAACATCTTTGTTTTGTTTGGGAATTGATCGCAAAGAAAACTTTGCTTTTTCCATAATCCAAGAGGCCATATCTAATCCAAGCTTTTCAGGAACGAGGTGATTACGATTGGTATGATTTAGAATTCTTACAAACGGATGTATTGTTCGCTATCCCAGAACGCGGTTTTCTTAAAACCAAAAGCATACATGACAAAAAAGTAGAGTGCAAACACCTCCAGACCGAAGGGAAGATAACCAATAAATCCCAAAATTGGCATCTCGAACACATGATAAAAGTCTACAAAGGGAACCTTATAAATCCATTTAGGGATGGAAAAGTAATTCCACATTTCCCAAAAAAATCCACAAATGAGTGAACCCAGTGCAAGCGACCATATTATCCGCCGCTCACCTTTAGCCCATTCACCATGAATGGATGGAGCATTGTTGAGATAGTTAATGACATCAATTATTAAAAATATAGCACCCCAAGCCAAGGGGAATGCATATCTTGGAAAACCAATCACTAGAACTAGCCATACGATACCAATAAACAGATTACGTGTCACAATCGTCATAGATAGCGGTGCAGATTGTTTCTTACGGATAAGGCTTAAAGGTTTACTGCTAGACAAAAGTTCAGCAGTTTCAAAAACCGCAGGAGTGACAATGCTGAAATTTATTGATGAGCGAATTGCATATTCCAGTGGTCCTACAGGACGGTTTAAAACATATACCCAATTATTTAAAAAGAGGTTTAAAAATTCAAACAACCACCAACAAAATATCGATGCGATAAAAAGCCCCCAAAATGCCTTAGAATTGCGAGTGAATAATGAATTCCCTTTCAATAAAACGTTTAAACCATCAACCACCAGGATATACCCAAACCACAAAGGGAAAAAAGCATTCTCCCAGATAAAAGTAAATCCCTCCGGACGCATCCAGGACAGGTACCAACTTGTGCTCATTAATAGAATACCAATTATTCCATGTACAGGAAAAACCAATCTGAGATCTAGTGACAAGTCATTATGAGTCTGATAAGCCTCAGAAGTATGGTCGGTTTTCAAATGTTTAGCACTTGTAGTCATTCAATAATCCTTTTTTTTGTTAGAATATTGCTTAATCTGATTCTTCTCCTTGACCAAAATAGTCTTTTCACTTGCTTTTTTTACTTTGATTCGCTTATCTATTCGAACTAAAGCATGCATCTATTGCTTTAATTGTACTCCATTGCAGATTATGTTTATTTTCAGGTAACAGATCGAATATCTCGTCAGGCTTGCGCAAAACAAACTCGGGATCAGCAGACAATAAAAGTTTTTCAGAGTTGAATCCCCAGGTTACTGTCCCGCATGCAATATTTACTCGTTTTGCGGATAGGATATCTCGTACTTCATCGCCAAAGTAAATTACTTTTGATGAGGGCAAGCGTTCTCTTTTAAGCAACCTATTCATCGATCTTGATTTATCATATATGCTGCATGAACTATAGACAATATCAAAAATATCAAGATCATGATTGGCTATGAACCGATTCACGTTTCTTTTTGAATTAGAGGTAAGTAAACCCAATCTAATTTTCTTATACCTTTTTCGAATTTCTCTCAACACCTCGGGAATCCCTTGTACGGGTTGTATGCTATCTATCACTTTATACAATTCTCTTCTCTGATTGAACACAATCAAAGGGACGACTAGTGGGCTAATACGGAACAATTTTATTAATTCCATTAAATTCTTTTCATATACTAATTTGCTGAAACTAGATTCAAATATTGTGACTCCATATTTCAAGGTCAATCGATTGATGATTGCCATATGCTGTGAAAATGATTCGGCAATAGTGCCATCAAAATCAAACAGTAATAAGCGTGGTTCCATGAATATAACTCTCTTTGCCGTGTTTCAACGCTAACTTTTCATTTAGATTTAATTCACATATTTTGTATTAATGAATATATTGGCATTCACCGTATAATTCTGATTTATGCAGTCCAATAGCATACAGCCCTGCTGTTTATGCCCAGGCGAGATACCAGCCAATGCTAATGAATAGAATCCCCATAAGCCCGTGCGCAGGAAAAGCCAGTTTAACATCCTTAGCCGCAGCTTTTTCAGACAGGTAAGACCTGTTGCTATAATCGGTATCCATCGGTTTTGTACTTGTAGGCATTTCTTGTTCCTCTTTTTTTTTGGATGTACATTTTCTATACAAGTGGTTTTCTTGATCATTTCTTTACGTTGCACCGGGATCAATGATTGCTTCATTTTGCAGACACCTGAGCGACCTGCTGTTTTAACATTGAGGAAAAGATCCCCTGCCGAATGGTCTGTGAGGTAAACGTCCTGGACCGGACAATCCTCTGGTAAATTGCATCGCGATGTAATCCATATTTTCGCAACAAAAAGGCTCGCTCGCCCTGTTCGATGAATTGATCCCATAATCCACATTGGATCAGTTCTATATTTTGATATCCCTTGTCAGCAATGTGCTGCCCCATTTCATTTCCAAGGCCTCCCTTGATCGTGCCATCTTCCAGCGTGATGATACACTTGTAGGTGCTGCATAATTTTTCAATTTCACTTGCTTTAATCGGCTTAAGAAAGCGAGCATTATAGACAGAAATATTGACTCCCTCTTCTGCCAGGCGCTTTGCAGCAGCGAGTCCCTCATAGACAATAGGCCCTAATCCCAGGATAGCAATTTCTGAACCCGATACAAGGGGTTCAAAAGCGCCCAAGGATACCTTGCAAAGCCGGGGATCGGGCGGAACCCCCATGGCTTGTCCGCGTGGATATCGAATCGCTACAGGACCGCCCGCGTATACAGTGGCAGAAAAAATCATGGCTCGCAATTCGTTTTCATCTTTGGGGGCCATTATCGTCAAATTGGGAATCGATCGTAAAAACGCATGATCAAAAACCCCGTGATGCGTAGGCCCATCATCTCCCACAATCCCTGCACGGTCCAGACAAAAAATGACAGGAAGATTTTCCAGAGCAACATCATGAATGAGTTGATCATAAGCCCGTTGTAAAAAGCTGGAATAAATAGCGACGACCGGACGCAAGCCCTGAGTGGCGAGTCCGGCTGCAAAAGTCACAGCATGCCCCTCTGCGATCCCAACATCAAAAAATCGATGAGGAAATGTTTCTGCAAACCCAGCGAGTCCTGTACCTGTGGTCATTCCCGCTGTAATGGCCACGATTCGTTCATCCTGTTTAGCCAATTCTGTAAGAAAATCACCAAATACTTTTGTATAGCTGGGAATTTTGCCTTTAGATTTCACTTCACCGGTTCTCGTATCGAAAGGTGGAGTGCCATGGAATTTTGTTGGATTTTCTTCTGCATACCGGTAGCCCTTGCCTTTGCGAGTCAACACATGGATGATTTTGGGGCCCTGATATGATTTGGCAAGAGTCAATGTGTCGATGAGTGAGGGGGTAGAATGACCATCGACCGGACCGAAATATTTGAATCCCAAAGCTTGATAAAATCCTTCCGGCTCTTGACGAACTTGGCCATTATTACCTAAAGGTAACTTTTTACCCAATCGGGTCAAATATTTACTTATTGCGCCTACATTGGGCGAGATGGACATTTGATTATCATTGATAATAATGGTAATATTGGTATTCGATGCCCCCGCATTGTTCAACCCCTCAAATGACAATCCCCCCGTGAGTGCCCCATCACCGATCACTGCGACAACCTCGTACTTTTCATTCTGATAATCCCTTGCCAGAGCCATCCCCAATGAAGCAGATATCGATGTACTGGAATGCCCTACACTAAAGGCATCATAGGGACTCTCTGAGATCTTTGGGAATCCGCATAATCCCATATACTGTCTTAATGTATTCATGCTATGACAGCGACCGGTCAGTATTTTGTGGGCATAAGCCTGGTGCCCTACGTCCCATACGATTTTGTCGGTTGGACACTCGTAAAGATAATGAAGGGCCACGGTCAACTCTACAACCCCAAGCGAAGGCGCCAAATGGCCTCCATTTTTGCTCACATTTTTGATAATGATAGATCTTATTTGTGAGGAAATTTGTTCGAGATCGGATATGGACAATGATTTTAGGTGTTCAGGCTTTTCAATTGAATGAATATCAATATGCATACTTGCTCCACTATTTATGATGCTAAATTATTCTTCTTTGATTTGAACCATTTGGAAATAATCCTTTGGATATGGCCGCTTTGGATCAAGACCATAAGAGTCTCCATTTTTCCACGGATCGTTATCCAAATAATCATGATATCCGCTGCGGATCGAATCTATATCTTCTTGTGGATCCTTGAATTGTAAAACATCGAAAGTTGGTAACCTTCCATAACTCAATTCAAAAAATCCTGCACCATAAACAGTGCTCCCGATCAGTTTTGAAACTTTGAAAAAAAGTCCCAATCTTGCTGTGATCTGTCCATAAAAAATTGTTTGAAAGATAATTGGCTGAAACAATTCTCGTCCTATATAAAGCATATTGAGTTCTGCTTTTCTTGTCTCTGCCGGGAAAATCGGGATTGAACTTTGTATCGAGCGATTCTCCTGTTTGGAGGTTTCTCACTAAAAACTTTAGGACTCCCGGGCTTGATAAACATTTCAGAGTATTTGCTTTATTGATCTCCTTTGGTCCACCCGATAATTTATCCGGCACTTTAAAAACCTGATTTCGTAATTGCAGGAAATTTTCAGTCACATCAGGATAACAGACTTTGTCCAGATGGGGTGAAACAGGGAAATCATGATTCTTATTGCCAGTATAGCCATTATAATCGGGCTTTGTTACCTGACTAATGCCATTTTGCCTTTTAAATTCTGTAGCTTTTCTCTAGTTCTCAAAGCAGAACATACGTCACCCGTTGAAAGCCTAGAAGACATACTAATCCACTCCACCCAAGATTTGGTTAATCAGTAGATGCAGTTCAAGCTGTATAATCCCAAAGCAAACGGTATGCATCCGCACCACTGCACAAAAATACAATGGATACAGTCATTGGAATTAACAAGCATTGCTTCCCATAGAAATGGGCAATCTAGTTTGATGCTCAAATGGATGCAATCAACCCAAATAGAACAGAAAACTAGCGACGATTAATGATAAGGGAATAATGACCTCTGGTTTCGGGCAGGGGTATCATCAGAGGGCAATATCCGTCCAGTCCCAAGATTGAATAGAATTCTCGTCAAAAGATCATCTATTTTTACTATACTACCGCTTGAAAAGAAACAATTCTTATTTATTTATCGGCAAACTCTGTGCCATTTACACAGAAGAAATCACAGGAGTTGTTTTTTATTGAATTACAAAATCGAAATTAAATACATATTTTCGTACATGTAATAATTGA
>WJME01000289.1 GCA_014728115.1 Candidatus Zhuqueibacterota bacterium
AGCGTTTGTTTTTCTCTGTGTTCTCTGTGTGTTGCACGGTTCCTTTTTATCCGGTTTCAGTGATCGGTGTTTTTTTGCGCCGGCTGTTGAGGATGACTTTGCTGCCATAGATCGCTTGCAGGGCCAAAGAGATGGTGCCTTTGACCCCGGCCTGGTCTCCCAGTTCGCCGGCCACGATTTTCGTCGGCCGGAAGGGAATGTTCATCATGCCTTCTTTGACCCGCGTTCGTACACCTTGCACGATATACTCCGAATGGTCAAAGACGTGACCGTTGAGAACGATCACACCGGTATTGACCATCTTTATAAAAATGAGACAGATATTGGCCAAAAGAAAAATGTATTCATCGAAAATGGCCCTGACCAGCGGATCGCCTTGATGGGCACGCTGGAAGCAGGATTCGAACACATGTCGGGGATCGGTATGGATGCCGGTATGCTCGCCATTGGGCACGGTATTCAGCAGCACATGCAACAAATGCTCTTCAGAGAGGATATCCCCCATGAATTGTTGGTCGTCATAGAGGTGTCTGACCTGGTTGGCATCGATATAGAAATTATTGATATTCAGATAGCCGATCTCGCCGGCAGTGCTGAATTCTCCGCGCACGATTTTGCCATTGATGAGCAATCCGGCACCGATGCCTTCGCCGATCCAGATACAGGCCACATTTTCATAACCCTGTCCGGCGCCCAGCAAACACTCGCCCAGGGTGATGGCATTGACATCGTTTTCGATAAAGACCGGCACGTGATAGCGGTCGTGAAACCGGGCCGTGAGGGGAGCATTGGCCCAGCCTTTGAGGGTATCGGCAAAGGCCAGCTCGCCTTTATCATAATCGACGAATCCGGGCAGTCCGATGCCGAAACTGATCAGCTTGTCGCGTCCGATTCCGGGCGCCTCCAGCAGCTCGTCGATATGGTCGAACAATCGCGGCAGCACCTCATCGATGGCTGCGCCGGCATGATGCGGGATTTCTTTGATGGTTTGTACGTCCGAACGGAGATTGGCCAGTGCGATCTTGCTATATTCGCGGCGAAATTCGACGCCCACGACATAGCCGTTACCGGCATTGATCTCCAGCAGGCGGGGACGCTTGCCGCCGCGAGTGGTGGATTCACCCTGGCCGGTGTCGACGATGAATCCCGATTCCATGAGGCGTCCGATGATCTCCCATGCCGTGACTTTGGAGATACGGATGCGTTTGGCAATCTCGCTGCGGGAGATGGGTCCTTCTTCGCGGATGAGATTCAACAGTTTGATTTCATTCTGGGTTTTGCGAAGATGTTTTCCGGGATTGGTATTCATTTATATTCTTGATTAAAGGTTAAAAATGTCACGCTGAGGCGCGGAGGCGCCAAGAAAAAAATACAGCCAAAAGACTTTTCACAGCACAAGCGCGTCATTCTTGCGAAACAGGCTGTTGCAGATTGCCAACTCGCCGTCATCCCTGCGCACGCAGGGATCCATAGCTATGAGCGGAAACAACGTATGATACGTCATCCGGCTTTATTGCGAAGGAAAACCTCTTGATGCTTTCAGTCCAGAGCGTTTGCACACCTCATACTCGGCTCATTTCATGCGGTTTTCCCCAGCCCTGGATTCCTGCTTTCGCAGGAATGACGCTCGGGGACTTTTGCAACACCCTGTTTCGCAGGAATGATGTTTTTTTTGACTGGTGCACTCTCATCTCTGCGTCGGCAGGGATGAGAGCTGGTCGGCAATCTGCAACAATTTGTTTCGCAGAAATGACACGGGTATTTTGGGACTGTTTCTTTTTATATCTCCTTGTTTCTGTTTCAGGTTTTTCTCCGCGCCTCACCGCCTCCGCGAGAGAATATTATTTTACGAGCAGCATCTTGCGCGTTTGGACCTGTTTGCCGGTTTGTAATGAATAGAAATACAAACCGCTGGCCAGATCGTGAGCGTTTAAGGCACAGCTGTATTGTCCGGCCTCTTTGGGTTCATTCACCAGGGTCGCGATCTCCTGGCCCAGGGTATCGTATAGTGTCAGCCGAACCTGTGCGGGACGCTCCAGGGTAAAGCGTATGGTCGTTACCGCATTGAACGGATTCGGGTAATTCTGTTCCAGTCTGAATTCCGCCGGCAAGTTCAGTCTAGTCTTTTTTTTTACGCCCGAGACCACCTGTTCGGGACGATTGCTGTTCAGGATCATCACGGCATCGGCGAACAGAATATGGTCATCGCGGTTGGCATTGGTCAATCGCACGATGCGCTGGTTGTCGCCCTGCTCGAGCACAAAATCACCGATCTTGTGCCATCCTGACTGGCCTTTGATGCTCTGATCGATCGCGACCGTATCCACGCCGTTTTGATGAAAAATCTCCCAGGGCGCGGCCGGATGCGCGTTCCAGTGATAGATATTATAGCAATAGATTTCATACCGTCCGTCCGCAGGAATATCCGCGCGATATTCGATCCACTCCTCTGAGGAGGTATTGGTATAGAGACAGCCGTTTTCAAATCCCGGGATTGCCGTATACTCTGACCAGCCATCAGACCGGCTGACTGCGGGCTCTTGTTCAATGATAATGATGGCGGGTTGCCGCCATTCGGCTGTCCGGTCAGGCACCAGGGCCGGTTCTTGATAGACCTCGGCTTTCAGTGCCGGCAAATCATCCGCCAGGGTATCGTAAAACCAGATCACATGACCCTCCAGACCGCGGCTGCGGGTGGTTTTGATCTTGGAGATGATATGATCTGTCGGCACGAGATAGTCGTTGGCAATGGTCGTCAATCCGGGATAGAGTTTTGATTTGTCATCGACATAGCTCATTTGCCGGTTCAATTCCGAACTGTACAGGGCACTGGATGACCGGTACACCTGTGGCGATACGAAATCGAGATAGTCTTTATTGACCCAGGGCCGCCAGTCCTGACAAAAATTTTCATAGCCATAAGAATAGATGATCGGCGCATTGGATACAAAAATCTCGGGCCGTACACTCTTGATGGTGTCGTAGACGGCTCCCATGAATTCGGTCAGTTTTTCAGCACGCCAGCGCATCCAGTTGTTATTGGCGATGTTTTGCGGCGGCGGAGTGCCATTGTGCTCGGATTTGTACAGCTCTATGGTCGCCGAATCATAGCCGCAATCGAGCTCGGGATAGCGGATGCGGTCCAGTTCGATGCCGTCGACATCATAGTTTTGAATGATCTCCAGACACAGGTCGGTGAGAAATTGCTGTGCCTCGGGATGGCAATGGCTGAGCCAGCGGTACTGATACGGACCGTTAAACAGGCCTGTGCCGTCGCGCTTTTTGGCAAACCACTGCGGCCGGGCGCGAAAGAGATGATCCACATTGCCCTGGCAGGCCACGAATCCGTATTCCAGCCAGGCTTCCACGTGCAGGCCATTGCGATGGCCCTCGGCGATAAACTCGGCCAGAAGATCCCGGCCCTCTTCCAGCGCCGGATCGGTGTACAATCCGGTGAGGTCATGAAACACCTCGCTGTGATAATAGGGATAGCCGAACCGCCACACATCGACATAGACTGTATTCATGTTATGGGCAGCCACATCATCCATGATGGTTACGATCTGTTCTTTAGAGGGCACATTCGACCCGGCCCACGCCACCCACACCCCGCGCAATTCGCTCTCCTGCGCAAGGCAGGACAGGGGAGCGGATATGATTAAGAAAAACCATAGTAACCTGAGAATTTTACTCATGAGCGGATACTTTCAGAATTTTGGATTATCAAATATAGTCCAGTATTCGGGCGTTTGCCTTTTTACTGCTTGATTCATTGCAGACTGTTTTCCCCAGCCCTGGATTCCTGCTTGCGCAGGAATGACGCCTTTGCGTGTGGGAGGGAATGAAAAAGACCAGTGTGCTTCCACCGTGTCATCCCTGCGGACGCAGGGATCCATAGCTATGAGCGGAAACAAAGGTTGATACGTCGTCCGGCCTTATTTCGATGGACAAACTCTTGATGATTACAGTCCAAAGCGTTTGCACACCTCATGCTCTACTCATTCCATGCTGTTTTCCCCAGCCCTGGATTCCTGCTTGCGCAGGAATGACGTTCGTTTACTATTCTGCAACGACCTGTTTCGCAGGCATGACGGGTCGGTATCATCATGCAACAGCTTGATCCGCAGAGATGTCGCTGTAGGAGAAGCAATGTATTTCACGCATCATCCGCGTTTATTCGTGTCCATTCGCGGTTGAATTGGGATCGCGAGCGAACATAAAGAATAATCTCTTTTTGCCCTTTGTGGACTTATTTCATCAACACCATCTTGTGCACCGAAACCTCTGTTCCGTCCACGATCAGTTTATAAAAATAGACCCCGCTGCTCAGCTGTTCAGCGTTGAAATCGATCTTGTGAGAGCCGGCCGATTGTTTATGGTCGACCAGCGTCCTCACCAAACGACCGGTGATGTCATACACGTGCAGTTTGACATGGCCGGGTTTTTCCATATCGAATTGAATCGTGGTCTGGGGATTGAACGGATTCGGATAGTTTTGATACATTCGATACGACTGTACCGCGGTCATGGGCGCAAGGGATTCCACTGCGGTCGAGGTGCTCTTTATCTGGACATGATCGGTATCTGTGGGAAACATGCCCGTACCCAGGCTGTCGGCATAAAAATAGTGACTCAGGGCTGCGCCGTTGCCAATCGGGTTGGCATCCGGAAAGGCACACAAAACCTCGCCACCGGCGGTTTTCTCCGCGATATAGGCCATCATGCCAACAGACGTAAAACTGTCACCGAGTCCGCTGGCATTCTTGATGGCAGATACCTCGACCAGTTTTCTGTCTCCCTCGGCGGCAAAGGCCAGGGCTCCCTGATTCGCCATATTGCCGTCGAAAAGGTTTTCTGTCCATGAAGAGCCGTCCCATTTGTAGATCGTGCCGATCAGGTAATCGGCCGTGTTCCAGGGTTCCACCATATAGACCACATCCGCTTTGAACGGCAATGCAGTGACTCCGCCTGCAGGTTCGGGAGGCGTCATCGATCCGGCGTCTTCTTCGGGATCGAGATCAAAAGCCACATACAGGCGATTGGTTTCCGTGGGATCGATCAGGGTATGGCCGGTGATGCCCACAAAGACCTTGCCTTCGGACCAGGTGAAATACATGTCCCGGCCGTTGCTGGATCCCACGTGATCGGTTGGAAAGAAATCGTTATGGCCATCCACGCTGATGGTCAGGCTATCATCCCGGGGTGTCGACGCCTTGAGCAACGAATCCATGCTCATAGAGGTGACGCTGTTATAGCCGAATACCGAGATAATGGAATGGCGTCTCGAGTCATAGGCCAGGTCTGTGGTGGCGTTGACATTATTGACAAAGGTATTGCCGTTATAGAGCACATTTACGGAATCGCTGTTATTGCCAAAATAGTCAAAGGTCACCGTACCCAACTCGTCCTCGAAATACCGGGCCGAGCGAATAGACAGGCCCCAGCTGTTGGCCACGGTCACCAGGTTATAGTCACCCAGTTGCAGATGCAGAATACTGCCAGTGCCGCCGGCCGACGCCAGGCTGTCCGGTACCACAGTGATCACAGTGCCGTCGTTATTGATCAGCTGTGGCGGGGGCATGCCTGCATCCGCGCCATTGATCCAGATCTTGCCGCCGGGCGACATAGGCGAGATGCCGTGCCGGGCTGCGCCGGGCATGGGCAGCGGGATCGGGTCCATTTTCGTGAGCATTGCGCTGCCGTCGTCTTTCATGACCGCCATATACGCATTTCCCATGCCGGATACGTAAATATATTTTTCATCCCCTGTTCCTACCGCGGCCATGGCATCGCCGTACCGTTCACCGTCCAGGGCATCGTCGAACACGAGTTCGGGTGCGGCTTGTTCGTCGGCATAACGGTAAATCCTTACGGTAGAGCCGGGACTATAGA
>WJME01000290.1 GCA_014728115.1 Candidatus Zhuqueibacterota bacterium
AACAATACAAGCTGACCAAGATCACCTCGCCCATCGACGGCAATGTGGACGAGGTCATGCTCAAACAAGGCGAGGCTGTGGCTGCCGGATTCCCGACCATCCGTGTGGTCAGATTATCGGAATTAAAGATTGCAGCGCAATTGTCCGAAGAGTATATCGGACAGGTAAAAGCCGGCCAACCGGTGACCGTTCGCCTGCCCGTATTGAACAAAGAGTTTGACAGCACCATCAGCACGGTCTCTCAGGTCATCGATCCGCAAAACCGCACGTTTTTGATAGAAGTCCTGCTGCCGGCCCAGGACGAGGCGATTCAGCCCAACAGCCTGGCTGTGCTCTCGATTGCCAATTATCGCACCGGCGATGCGCTCACTGTGCCCGTGGATGTGCTGCAACGCACCGAGGATAAACAGTTTCTGTTCACCGCCCAGGCCAACAGCGGTTCGCAGAATCCATCCTGGACCGTCTCCAAGGTGTGGGTCGAGACCGGATACCGGGCGAATAACCAGGTCGAGATTCTCGACGGACTGGAAAGCGGTGACCACATTGTGGTGCGCGGATTTCAGGATCTGGCTGATGGCGAAACCGTGTCTGCGTCGGTGGCCGAATAGCGCGAGCGCTGCTCTGGCTTGACGGATCCACAAAGAACATCAAGGCCACGAAAAATATATACATGCTCACGAACAGGTTTAAACGAACAGCCTGCTCGATGCGCTTGCGCAACTATGATCTATCGAACATTTTGAGATTTAGAAATTTTGCTTCTTTTTGAACCATACAGACTCGAATAAATCGGGATAAAAAATGAAAACTTTTGGATTATCGAACCGGGCTGTGGATAACAAAACCACGGTCTATATCTTTGTCATATTGATCACCCTGTTCGGGATTATGCAATATCTGTCCACTCCCAAGGAACAGTTTCCGGAAATCACGTTTCCCTATTTCCTGATCACCACCATCCAGCCGGGCACCTCGCCGCTGGACGTGGAAAACCTGATCACGCGTCCTATCGAAAAAGAACTCAAGGGCATTAACGGCATCCGCCATATCAACAGCCAGTCGCTGCAGGATGTGTCTCTGATCATCATCGAATTCGATGTCAATAGCGATGAAACCCAGGCGTATCTGGATGTCAAAAAGGCGGTGGACGACTCGCGCACCGAGTTGCCCAATGACCTGTTCCAGGAACCGGAGCTCACCCAGATCGAGGTGTCCGAGATCCCCATCCTCTATGTCAATCTCTCGGGCGATCTGGGACTGGTCAAACTGAAAAACATTGCCGACGATCTCAAAGACCGGCTGGAATCCATGGAAGAGATTTCAAAAGTGGAAATCGTGGGTGCGCTGGACCGTGAATTTCAGATCCACGTAGATCTCTACAAGATGCAGGCGGCCGGCCTCTCGTTTAATCAGATCGAAAACGCCGTGACCATGGAGAATCTGACGATTTCAGCCGGACTCGTCGAGACCGGCACCATGAAGCGCAATTTCCGGATCTCGGGCGAGTTCGAGACCGCCGAGCAGATCGGCAATATCCTGCTCAAAGAAGGGCTCTATCTCAAAGACATTGCCGATGTGAGGGACGGCTTTGCCGAGCGCGAAAGCTATGCGCGCATGGACGGTCAGCAAGTGATCTCGCTGTCGGTCATTAAAAAGAGCGGCAAAAATCTGATTCAGGCAGTGGACAAAATAAAGGCCGATATCGAAGACTTTCAAGCAGAGGCGTCCCCTGCCCTGCGCATCAAAATCACCGGCGACAGCAGCACCATGACCCGTAACTCGGTGAGCGACCTGTTCAATACCATCATCCTCGGATTCATCGTGGTGGTGTTTGTGCTCATGTTTTTCATGGGTGAGCTGGATGCCTTTTTCGTGGCCATTGCCATCCCCCTGTCCATGATCATCGCCTTTAGCCTGCTGCCCATCATCGGTTTTACGCTCAATATCGTGGTGCTCATGGCCTTTATTCTGGTGCTGGGTATCGTGGTGGACAATTCCATCGTAGTGGTGGAAAATATCTATCGCCACTATAGCACCAACAAGGAGATCTCTCTGGTCGAGGCCACCAAAATCGGCGTCGGCGAAGTGGCGGTTCCCGTTTTCACCGGCACCCTGACCACCATGGCGCCCTTTTTTCCGCTCATGTTCATGCCCGAGATCATGGGCAAGTTTATCTCGTTTTTGCCCATCACCCTCAGCATTACCCTGGCCGCTTCGATGCTGGTGGCTTATTTTATCAATCCCGTCTTTGCCGTGTCGTTCATGAAACGCCACGACGAACTGGCTTCGGAGCGTGAGGGACGTCTGCCCAAAACATTCTGGAAATGGGCCGCGATCCTGGGCGGAGCTGCAGTCTTGTTCTATGTTCTCGGCTGGCTCTTGCCGGCCAATATCATTGTCACCGGACTCTTGGTCTATCTCTTTTTAAAAACCGTGATGAAGCGTCTCATCGATGCCTTTCAAAAAAACGTATTGCCGTTTATGACACGCTCGTACCGCAGCACTCTTAATATGATGCTCAAGGGCAAACGACCCTATGCAGTCCTCGGCGGTACTGTCATGCTTTTGGTTCTCAGTTTCGTACTGCTGGGCGTAGCCACTCCCAAAGTGGTGTTTATGCCGTCCGGTGACCCCAATTATATATACGTCTATATCACCATGCCCGAAGGCACAGACGTCGAGGTCACCAACGAGGTGGCGCACGAGGTGGAAGAGCGCGTCAACCGGGTGCTGGGGCCTGATAATCCGGATGTGGAATCCATTGTCGCCAATGTGGCGGTGAATGCGGGCAGCGGTATCTTTGACCGCACCACCCAGGAAAAGCTGGCCAAGGTCACGGTCTCGTTCGTGGAATACAAATACCGCACCAGCGGCACCTCGACTGTAGAGTATCTCGAAGAGGTGCGCGAGGCTGTACAGGGCATTCCCGGGACCGAGATCGAAGTGGATCGCGATATCATGGGACCGCCCACAGGCAAGCCTATCAATATCGAAGTGTCAGGTCCGGATATCGACCGCCTGGTGGAACTGAGTGAGGAACTCAAGGCATTCATTACAGAGCTGCAGATTCCGGGTATCGAAGATCTGCAAATGGACATGGAAGTGAGCAAGCCCGAGATCGTGCTCGATATCGACCGCGATAAAGCCAGCAAGCTGGGACTGTCGGTCGGGTACATCGGCTCGACTTTGCGCACGGCTGTGTATGGCAAAGAGATCTCGTCCATTCGAGAAGGCGAAGACGAGTATCCCATCCAGCTGCGCCTGGCCGAGGAATACCGCGACGATGTCGATGCCCTGTTGAGCCAGACCCTCATGGTGCCCGGCCGCGATGGCGTCAACACGATTCCCATCTCTGCCGTGGCAGACGTGGATTATACCACCACCTATGGCGGCATCCGGCGCATCGACAACAATCGCGTCATCACCCTGGCCTCCAATGTCGAGACCGGCTATAACGCCAACGAAATCATTGCCACCATCAACAAGGCCTTGCCGCGCTTTCCGCTGCCCGACAATTACAGCGTCCGTTTCAGCGGCGAGCAGGAAATGCAGAACGCCATCGGCCAGTATATGATCAAGGCCCTGTTCATCGCCGTGGCCCTGATCCTCATCATCCTGGTGGCCCAGTTCAATTCGTTGGGCAAGCCCCTGATCATCGTGGTGCAGATCCTGTTCAGCTTTATCGGCGTGTTGCTGGGATTCGTCATCTTTCAACTCGACTTCTCGGTCATGATGACCGGCATGGGCATCATTGCCGTGGCCGGCATTGTGGTGAAAAACGCCATCATCCTCATCGACTATATCGACGAATATCTCAAGGAAGGCAAAGATCCGTTACAGACCATCATCGACGCCGGATCCACGCGTATGACGCCGGTACTGCTCACCGCAGCTTCGACGATTCTGGGACTCTTGCCGCTGGCTCTGGGCATAAATATCAATTTCATCACCCTGTTCACCGAGCTCGATCCCCAGATCTATTTCGGCGGCGACAATGTGGCCTTTTGGAACCCGCTGGCCTGGACCATCATTTTCGGCCTGGCCTTTGCGACATTCCTGACCCTGGTCGTGGTACCGGTGATGTACCGGATGATCTATGTGAGGAAAACGCGGTAACACGTGGGAACGTGGGAACGTTTTTCACGTTCTTCACGTCTTTTGTCCCCCTGTCATCCTGTAAGGATCTTTGTCGGTAACCTCCCCAGGTATGAAAAACAACGGTATGACCAATGAACTGTTGAATTGTTTAACTGTTAATCGTAGATTTTCAATTCCAGAGAATAAAAATCCAACTGCCCAACCTCACACTCTGGAGCTCTTACGTTCAAACGTTTTTCACATTTTTCACGTTCAAACGTCTTTCCCCTGTCATCTTGGAAGGATCTTTGTCGGTAACCTCCCCAGGGAAAACAAAACCACAACAGCCGAGCCCGTTAGGGCTCAAATATTTATAGCAGCTCACCACACCCCACCTTCTTTGCCCTGTAGGGGCATGATATTCTTTTTAGGGTGAGATGGCAACTTTACACTTTTTTCGAGTCTGTCATCGAGTCAAAGGGCAGGGAATTTTGATTTTCGTTATCTGGGGAAATGCATGTTCCTCTTGACAGAGGATTCACACCGAATGCTTGCTTAATTTTACAGAGGATGAATTTATCAAACCATAGTTATTGATATACATTTCTACATAAGAGTTATCCATTTTTACGGCGTTTTGCTTTTCCTCCAATCGGGTAACAATAAATTTTCATGGAGCGTTAATCCATTTTTTATCTCAATGTTGATACCATCAGAAAGACCCGTCTCTACTTTATGTATCACCCTTTCTTCATCACACCAAACCTCAACATAAGGTTTGCCACGATCAAATTGCAGGTATTTTTCTTTAATACATAATACACTATCCGTTTCAGCAAACAAAATATCAGCAATAGCTGTTATCCCTGAATAAGGTAAATTGTAATCTCTGGCATCAAGCCGAGCTAAAAACTTGAATTTGTTAACACCATTTTCATTTATAGATTGGGGAGAAATCTCTGATATAACAGCAGCTACTTTGATGCTATCCATCGAAGAGATCAAAAGTGGCAATTTCATACCCACATGGATTTTTGCAATATCCGACTCATTTATTTTGCTTTTAAAAACAAGCGAGTCCATATTGGCTATCGATGCAATAGAAGAACCATTCGTGTTGCTTGTACTTTTGACAACACGAGCCCCTTGCTGAAAAGGAATTTCTAAAACGACCCCCCTTAAAGTTGAATGCACGATTGTAAAATCCTCATTATCAGCACCTCGCACCGTACTGTTTAGCAGCATCTCTAACTTTTTCATCGAGGATTCATAATTTAATTTGCTTATTTTCATATTCGCTTCTATTTCTTTGAGTTTTGTTTTTGAAATTCCACCCAGATTATAAACACCAGAATGATCGTCCAGCATCTTTTTATCCAATTCATATTGAATTCTGTTGATCTTGAACTCTTTTTGTGCACTGGCAATTTCATCCAGACTGGGGACGACTCTAATTTTAGCTATAGGTTGGTTTTTCTGGACCTGTTCGCCCACTGTAACATAAATTTTTTCTAACACCCCTGACAATTGAGGTTTGATATCCACAATGTGAGCTGCAACAATCACCCCTCTAATCTTTTTGGAATTTCGAACCACTGAAATAAACGGTTTTTCCAAACCAATTATCTGATTTGTTGAATTTTCTTTATTTCTGAATAATAAAAATACAATTACCGCTGTTACCATGACTAAAAGGCTTATCGATATCATGTTTTTTTTGTTCATTTGCATGTAATTCTTATTCCGTTTGAATAGCTTTAATGGGTTTTATTTTCATCGCATTGTTAGCGGGAACGAGCCCGGCCACAAGACCTGAAACAACCAGGATAACAAGAGCGCCGATAACAACACGAAAATTGATAAAAGTATCTTTAATAAGCATATCCAAAGATTGCAAATACAAATCAAATAGTTCTAGTCCCATAACTCCGACCAGTATCCCCAAAAAACCCGCGAACACAGTAATGCTGATGGATTCGAATAATATCAGGGCGAGTATACTTTGGGGTTTTGCACCCATCGCTTTTCTGATACCTATTTCTTTGGTTCTTTCTTTAACGACGACGAACATAATATTGGTCACCCCAATAACACCGGAAAGTAACAAACAAATACCAATGAACCAGAAAAACAGGTTCAATCCTTCAAAGAGTTTAAGGAACATGCTTGATTGCTGTTCAAAATTAAAAATATAAAGGGCTTTTTTATCTTTAATATCAAAAGAGAGTTGTTGAGCTAAAAAATGTTTAATCCTTGATTCCACAAGATTCACATCAGAATCCGGAGCCAAAGAAACACCAAAAACAGAAAAATCATCACCTATATTAAAGTTTTTGATTGCTGTCCGTAATGGGATAAAAATCGTTCCTTGTTCTAATTGATCAAATACAGAGCCACTTTCAAGTACCCCAACAACCTTGAAGAATTCTTCACTGATACAAATATCTTTACCAATGGGATCTTTATGATCAAACAAAATCTCTTTAACCTTTTCTCCGACAATGGCGACATTTCGAGTATTTTTATTATCATTTTCATTAAACAATCTTCCCGAACTGACTTTAAGTAGTTTAATATTATGATAATTAGCACGTACTGCTTTGACGGAAAAATTTTGGCTCGTTTGTTGATAGGAAACATTCGTGTGATACGAGAGGTTTATTTCCGGAGTAATTTCTATCAGATGCTCCTTAAAAATACATGCGATTTGTTGAAGAAGAGTCTCATCAAAGACTATTTTTCTCTGGCCATCATGGTCTTTAGTCAGTCCCCCATAAAACCAAATGCTATTTTGAGCAAAACCTTCCAGCATAGTCATCACGCCCTTTTGGGTTCCCGCACTTGTCCCGAGAAGAATCACCAAAATAAAGATTCCCCAACCGATCCCAAAACCGGTGAGAAAACTGCGTGCTTTGTGTTGTTTTATTGATGACAGAATATCAAGAAAAATGCTTGTTATCATATGGGTATTCTAAAATTCTATCAAGATCTAATTATGCCATCTTTTATTTTAATTATTCTGTGTGTCCGTTTGGCGATGTCTTTTTCATGAGTTACGATGAGTACAGTCACTCCCTCCTTGTTGATTTCTTCCAGTATCCTTATCACCTGGTTCGAAGTCATAGAATCTATGGCTCCAGTTGGCTCATCGGCCAAGATGAGAGAGGGATTTGTCACCATTGCTCGTGCGATTGCAATGCGTTGTTTTTGTCCGCCGGAAAGCTCATTGGGATAATGTTTTGCCCAATCCTGCAACCCAAATTTTTCAAGATATTCCATCGCAATCATATGGCTCTTGCGATGATGTACGCCACTATATAGCAATGGCAATGCAACATTATCCAGAGCATTTTTATATTCGATCAAGTTAAAAAACTGAAATACAAAGCCGATTTTCTTGTTCCTGATCATTGCCGATTCTACTTGTGTCAGGTTTTTTATTAACTTTTCCTCCAAAAAATAATTGCCACGATCATAGTCATCCAATAATCCGAGAATATTCAAAAGTGTAGATTTCCCGGAACCGGAAACTCCCATAATGGACGTAAATTCGCCTTTGCATATGTGCAAGTCAATCCCCTTTAAAACATGTAAATGTCCTCCTCCTTTGCCATAGGATTTATGTAGATTTTCAAGCTGTATCATAAAGCGTTCAAAAGATAAATTTAACAAAAAATTGACCGAGCAGATAAATACTTGCCATAGGAATGGTGATTACACCGATAGACCTTAGCCAGGAAATATTATATAAATATTTGATCACTGGAATAATGACAAAATAATACGCCATTCCCCCCGTATTCATGAGCCACCCAGTGTTTCGAATCGTTTCATCTGTTTTAAGAAAATTTGAAAAATTATTTTGTGATACCTGGACACGATCGATCAGAACAATGGCAATCAAGATAAAGACGGCAGGAACGCCATATGCTAAACCCGTTACCTTTTGAAAGTTTTTATATTCAGCCTGCCCGTCAAAAAGCACGGCAAACAGATGAAACAAAAAAGAGGTAGCGATCCAAATCACAAATGACATGACGATCATTAGAACATAATTGAGCGTCATTAAATATGTAAATAGGGTATTGGGAGAAAAGTGGGGCTGTGCACTGAAAATTTTGCTATTGAAGGTATTGAAAAACTCGGCCATCAAAAGACTGTAAATCAACATTACACAGATCACCCATAGTTGAGGAATCCTCTCACCTTTTAGATGAATATTTTTTCGAGTATTCTCATATTGATGCACTGATATAGACCTCGATATAGGCTGCCGTGAGTATGATGAGTAACATGATTAGAAAATGATATCCGATAAATTTCATAAATTGTTTACTTGGCAATGATTTCCCCCTCATGAAATCAATCATAGTTTTAGCGAAACTAAACCCTATCGCACCGGAAATCCATATTCCAATCAACTCTATACTATGCGGTAAGGTGTGCTGTACTATTTCATTGACAGATATGTTGCTGTAATAGACATTGCTCATAACATCAGCAGTAAAAAAGCCGTTCTGTAACAGGCTAATCATAGTAATAATGCCAAGCATTGCTCCACCTACCATATTCAAAACACATACTTGCAGATTATTCCAAAATATCAAGCCAAACGCATCAAATTTTTTGCCCGCATCCAAATATTGCTTTATTTGAAAGAGAATATTATTTCCTTGAGGTTCTGTTGTTTCTGGCAAAGGGACAGAATTTTCAAAATCGACAAGGAATATCCGTATGCAAAAAGGAGCGAGCCAAAAACAAGCCGATAACAGGCAAAAGATCCAAAAGACTCGTTTGCTATGGCTGAAATTTTGAGATATCATTCTTTTTTCTCGAAAAATTCACGGAATGATCGATATAC
>WJME01000291.1 GCA_014728115.1 Candidatus Zhuqueibacterota bacterium
CATACTTTTCCACCAAACATTTAAGGGATTCTACCTATTGCTTTTACCAAACCCATACCCTATATTATTCACGTGCCGAGCGTCACCCCCGGCTACCGGCGACCCCCCTAAGTCGGTGCCAAGACGGCTCGGCATTTTTTTATCCTGCCTCTCTTTTTTAACAGACTATTATTGCAATATATTTCGTTTCTTGAAATCAAGTATTCCCTGCTCTTCGTTCTCGTTTTTTTGTCATTGCAACCTCTGCGTTCTAGTTCCGCAAAACCATTGGTAAATGGGACCTATATTTCGGAAATGCACAAACCGCGTAAATGCGAAGACGAATTGGACAGCAGTGATTTCTGATAAAAAAAATGCGCTGACAGAAAAATCCGTCAGCGCACAAACCCAACCAAGACCGCAAACTCTCTGAACTTTCTATTCTCCCGATGCGAGTCTCTTGAGCCAATGCCGACTCTGCTCAATGTAATGACCATGGGTAAATTCTGTCAATAATCGTTGAAAACAGTTGCGTGCCAACTCGTTTTCACCCTGTTCTATGTAAAGCATACCCAAACGCATCAAAGAATCGGTCTTTTTTTCAGATTGCAAATAGCTGTTTTGAAATGCAATAATGGCCTGGTCTTTATTGCCCAATGCAGCATGGCATTCTGCAAGCCAATAGTGCGATTCTGCGGCCAAAATACCATATCCATGCCGAATAATGTACTCAAAATCATCCCTTGCAGCTTTGAAATCACTCTTGTAAAATGAACGCAAGGCAGTGATATAGATTTCGGACAATTTCGTGCGTTCTACCGTAGAATCAAAATGGATTTGAATACTCTTGCTGGGAGCAGGTGTCTCGTTGGCAGGAATAACTCGTACTTCTATCTTTCCATTACTCTGTTCCGCAATTTTCTGAATTCTCGCCAGTCGTTGTTTAGAACTGAGTTCATCCTGAGAATAGCTGATACACGTCGCAAACAACATCCACGAAAGACACAACCACAACACCCGTCCTCCATTTCCTTGTGGAAATGCTTGCATAGTCCCTCCTTTACCATTTTCTTAACCTTTAAGGCCAGGGGGCGAACTTTTGTTAAACACCTCCTTTTAATAGGTAAATTTTTGGCAAAGGATGCTTGATACACAGGTTGGAAAAACTGTTGCCTGAAGAATTAGGGTTGGAATACCGCGATAAATTGCGGTTTGTCCGCCTCCCGTCAACCCCACCGTCTGCTATACAATATGAAATATTTTGATAAAATACAACAATCTTTTTACTTTTTTATCCAGTCGCCGCCTTATTTTGATGGTTATGGATAACAGACATCAAAATATGGTAATTTTTTTGAATAAACCCTCAAAAAAACCTTGACAAATAAAAAATAAAAATTTATCTTTTTCATGAAAAGGAGGATCGCTCGTTCGCTTATCCCACCCTGCCCTCTTTTTTACGCACCAGCACACAGTTCTCATATCAAAATCGTCCCAATCCATCCACCTAAACTTTGGGGGTCACCATGCGTACCTATGTCCTGCTCTTTTCACTTTTATTTGCCACCTTGTTCATTGCCCAGGCCGAACCCAAATGGGGAAAAGTCGAGAAAAAAATTCTCAAACAAAACGTTTTCGAACCAGACTCATCTGCCGATGCCGTCATTTTATTCGATTTCTGTGAAATGCAATTTGATCAAAATTTCACCCTAGAGTGCGAGTATTGGAGACGTGTCAAGATCTTGACAGAAAAAGGAAAAGAAAGAGCAGACGTCAAGATCACATACTGGCATGAAGATAAGGTCGATGATATAAAAGCTCAAACAATCCAGCCTAATGGTAAAAAACTAAAGCTGGATGATGACAATGTCTTTATCGAAGAACTCTCCAATGATGTCCGGCAAGCTGTATTCGCCATACCCGGTGCTCAGGTGGGCTCTGTGATTGAATACAAATATAAACTCCGGAGTAAATACCTCTCGTTTCTGGAGCCATGGCGGTTTCAGAGCGATATTTACACAGTCCTGAGCGAGATATGCGTCGATCTCCCTCCCGGATTTCATTATTCTTCATTCATGTACAATACCCCTCCGAGTATGTCCGATCCCAAAGTAAAAAAAGTTCTCAATCCCTTTACCAAACAACAAAACAGCCGCTATACATGGACGCTAAACCATATGCCAGCGATCCCCCAAGAACCCTATATGCGAGCCCCGCACGATTATTTAGCTGCCCTCTACTTCCAACTGGTCGAGTACCGGGATGGCCTGCATGCGGTAAAATTTGCCAATTCGTGGGAAGAGTTGGCCAAGAATATTTATGAATCCTACGAGTCTCACCTGGATATCGATAAAGGATTAAAGGAATTGGCGTTTCAGGTGGCTCCCGATTCTCTTTTGTCTATTCATCGAATAAAAGCACTTTACGAATTCGTTCGCTCGCAAATCGAAACCCAGGATCGCTTTAGAATCTATGCCAAAGAGTTGCCTCATAAAGTATGGGAGAAAAAACTCGGAACCCCCACAGAAAAAAATCTGTTGCTTGTCAATTTGCTTCGACAAAGAGGATTCGAAGCTCATCCTGTTCTGATTTCCACCCGCAACAACGGTCGGGTGGTGCCACAATGGCCTCAGTTGCGTCAATTCAATTATGCCATTGTATGGATTCAAACTCCCTCTGGAAGCTATTTCATGGATACAAGCGATCCCTATTGCTGTTTCGAACAACTCCCCCCCTATGCATTCTCAGATATGGGGTTGCTGATCAAAAAGAAAAACGGCAAGATGATAAAAATTCCTGAACCTCAGGATCTTCATCATGTATATATCGAAACCCAGGCATCCATCACCGAACTGGGGGATTTGCAGGCAGTTTCGACGTTGCGATACGAAGGATACAGAGCCAGGTCTTTGCGCAACAAGCTCGAAAGTCTGGAGCCCCTTGCCTACTATCAAGACTATCTTGGAGAACGACTCACAGCATTAAAAATCGATTCGGTCAAGGTAAGCAACCTGAACGATATCGAATTGCCCGTGATTGTGAACCTCTCTTTCGAGGTTCCTGCTTATGTTCAAACCAGCGGTGACTATATCTATCTTGCTCCGCCAAGCCTGCAAAAGCTTACCTCCCATCCTCTTCCCAGCCTAACCCGCACCTTTCCGGTAGATTTTGATTATCCGGTCAGTACGACCGAAACGATGACTATCGAGGTCCCCCAGGGGTATCGTGTCGAAGAGCCGGCTCCCTTAACAGTGGTCAGGGGCCCCAAAATCAATATGGGCATGACATGCAAACAAGATTCCAGCTGCCTCGTGATCGAAAGAAGCCTGGTGCGGGAATTGAATAGCTATAAAGTCGAGCAGTATTCAGATCTGCGGGAATTTTATACTCTTGTCCTCGATGCCGATCAAGTTCAGATCGTTCTAACAAAACAACAGGGCGAATGAATCTCTTCGAATAATGACAGCAAGGACCTTTCAACGGGAGGCAGACTTGAAGATCCTGACCACCATCGTGATGTTTTTAATCGTGCTTTCCTGGCAACAGTCCCCCTGTTCTGCTCAGGAAACCCGCTATATTCTCGATTCGACGCATGTGGAGATTAAAAACCACCGAGCAGGAAAAGTGCGGACAACCCGTATTTTGGATATCCTTACCCAGAGTGGTAAAGAACATAGCCACATCGTCTTGAGCGAGAATCGCTACATACGGCTAAAAAAACTCAAAGCCCGCATTCTCGACATGCAAGGAAAGGAACTCAAGGACATCGAGGATAAAGATATTCAGAAATTGAACGTGTCGCCCGGATTCTTGCTTTATGATGATGCAAAGTATCATGTTCTCGATCTTCGCTATCCACGTCTGCCTTATCGTATAGAACTCTGCTATGAAAAAGAGTTTGAATCCCTGCTCTTTTGCCCCAGCTGGTTGCCCCTGGAAGATATTCCCGTTTCGAGATCTGTGTTTGAATTGGCCATCGCTCCGGACGTGAAATTCAGGACCCATGAAATCAACCTAGACTGCAAACCGGTAACAGGACGACATGACGGACTGGAAACTTTCAAGTGGATCGCGACCGACCTGGAGGCAAGAATTAAAGAATCCGCAATACCAGGAAGGCTAACCCCCCAGCTGGGACTTTTATTCAAACCGGAACGTTTCGAGGTCGACGACACAAAAGGATCCACAGAATCCTGGCAACAACTGGGACTGTGGAATCGGGATCTTTTTCGAGATCGTTTTATTCTTTCCGCTCAGGCCAAATCCCTTGTTGACAAACTGGTCGCCTCCTGCAAAACAGATTGGGAAAAGACGAGTATTCTTTATCAATTTTTACAAAAACACACGCGATATGTGGGGATTCAGTTGGGACTGAGTGGTTGGCAACCCCAGTTTGCGCAGGACATTCTGGACAATCAATATGGGGATTGCAAAGATCTCTCTACGCTGATGATCGCCATGCTAACACACTGTGGCATAGAGGCTTTTCCGGCACTGGTCAATACTGAACGAAAAAAGATCTTTACCACGTTTCCGGCACAGCAGTTCAATCATGTCATCGTATGTGTACCTTCTGTCCGGGATACAGTATGGCTGGAATGCACCAGTGACTATCTTCCGGCCGGCGACCTGAGCCCGGGCTGTGAAGATGCTGATGTCTTACTCATCAAATCCGATGGAGGCCACTTGTCCACCACACCGGGCAGCGCTGACAGTGTCAACCGAATTGATTCGATTGTTCACGCAACACTCGACGCAGCCGGAACTCTGGAACTGGACGGTCATATCTCCTACCGCGGCAATGCCGCGTTTACGCGACGTACGACATTGGCAGGTCTCGATGCACAAGAAAAAAAAGATCGAATCAAATCATGGCTGTTCGACGATCATGCGAGTCAGGGACAATTCAAAACACTAGAGATCGACCATCTTGCAGATTCTTTGCATTACCCTTTAGTAATCTATTTCAAAGCAGCGATAACCAAATATGCTCAGCGTTCCGGATCCCGCTTGTTCCTGAACCCCTGTTTGTTGAAAAGGTTGGATGCAGACCATCTTCCCAAAGATCACGAGCGAAAATTTCCATATGCATATGACTATGCCTACAGCCGACATGATACCATTTTGATCCATTTACCTCAGGGACTGACGATTGAATCGATGATCGATACCACGACAGATCACTTTTCACATGGCGAGTTCAAATATGAACCTCGTATCGAACCGAGCAAAATTCATTTTGTCAGGCAATTCCGCATTTTTGCACCTGAAATCCCTGCAGCAAAGTATCCGAATTATCGCTCATTTATATTTAATGTGATAAAAACAGACAGGCAACAGATGGTGTTCAAAACTGGTATATAATACAACAGGCCCCTGACAGGGCCTGTTGCGGCATGTGGGGAGGGTATAAGGAAGGGGGATATTCTGTTTCAGTATTTAACAGAATATACACAACTTCCTTTAAGCCTGTTTCAAGTACAGATTAAGAGCTTGTTAATAAAGAGGGACCCATCAAAAAAGGATAGCACAATGCTGAGGTTAAGCAGATCAAAAGCAGCCATGTAAAAAGCAGAACTATCCTCCTGATTTTTTGGCAGCATATCCTTTGTCTTGCAACTCTTTGACGATCACATCCCGGTGATCGCCCTGAATTTCAATGGTACCCTTTTTTACAGTGCCACCAGAGCCGCACTTTTGTTTCAACTCTTTGGCAAGGTCCTTGAGCCCATCCGGATGCATTGGCAGTCCCGTAATGAGGGTCACGCCCTTTCCCTTGCGCCCCTTGGTTTCTCTACTGACCCTCACCCGTTCGCCTGAGCCAGAGCCAGTCTTTGATGCTTTGCATGTACATTGATTTATCGGGTTTCCGCATTTCGGACAAAGCTGACCTCCCTGGGTTGAATATACAGGGGACGAATTGTCGGAATTTCGCAAAAAAAAACCTTCCTGTCTATCATTAATTCTATTTTAAGACCATGGCTCGTTTTACCGCCTTGAACGAACCGCTTTTCATTTTATAAAAATAAGCACCTGCAGCGAGTTCAGTTGCATCGATTTTTACAACATGTTCGCCCGGTTCCATTTGACGGTCGAGCAATACCTTTACCTGACGACCCAACAAATCGTAAAGAATCAGGCTAACGTGTTCTGTTTCAGGCACGACAAACCTGATCTTTGAGGTTGGATTGAATGGATTGGGAAAATTCTGCTTCAGTTCATAAGCCAAGGGGATTGAATTGGAAACCGTTACCTGCGGACTGTACTGTACCATACCATCGCTATCGATTTGCTTGAGCCGGTAACGATCACCGTTTTCCCCGTTGCTATCGATAAAGCGATATCTTTGCGTTTCAATCGTTGTGCCTGCTCCGCGAACGAATCCGATCTCGGCCCATTGCTCCTCAGCGAAACGCTGGATTGCAAACCCATAGTTATTGGTTTCTGTGACTGTCACCCAGGTCAATTCAACACCCTCTTTGATAGCGACTGCAGTGAACAGGGCCAGTTCCACGGGGACGGGCTCCAGGCTATGCAGGTCATCGACGATAAAAGTATTGTCAGATTGAAATCCGCCAGTGCCGGAAACATAGCTGATAGCAGCATAATATTCTACATCCCCAAAGTGATCCCAAAGCCGAAAGGCTATCTCTTCGCCATTGGTGAATCCATCTATTTCAGTCGTGCCGGGGTCATCACCATAGACGGTGATATAAAGGGTATTGCCCGTCCAGATTCCCGATCCATAA
The DNA here is from genome assembly GCA_014728115.1 of Candidatus Zhuqueibacterota bacterium. Lineage (GTDB taxonomy): Bacteria > Zhuqueibacterota > Zhuqueibacteria > Residuimicrobiales > Oceaniaggregativiventaceae > Oceaniaggregativivens. The sequence continues at coordinate 6,729 of WJME01000291.1, forward strand.
CAGTTGCCTTCCTGATCAAAGACGCCGACCTCATCATCATCTTGTATATCGAAACCGAGGATCTGTGGAACCACGGTAGCAGGAATGACCACTGTGGCGCTCTGTGGACTGGAAGAGACAACAGGATTAAAATATCTGTCTGCACTGGCTCCCATATTCCTGAAAAACAGAAAACCTCCCATGGAAGCGCCGACAAGCATATCCGGCTCTGTATCTGCATCCATATCCGCCATTACGGGATGTACATCATCGATAAAACTCCAGTTTTGAAATTGAGAGGTTACCAATGCAAACGTGGCATTCGTGGCGTTGCCGGTATTCTCCCAATAACCCAACCCACCATTCCTGGCTCCCACGAACAGATCCAGATCTCCATCACTGTCATAATCGAACAGATCCGGTTGGCTGCGGCCGATCAGATCAATACCGGCATAATCGTTTTGATTCGCACCCCATACTGCAGAAGCCGCACTTCCCGTATTTTCGATAAAGACCAGCTTACCGTCACTGCGTCCGCATAACAGATCAAAGTCCCCATCACCATCCAAATCGCCAAAGGTCGGAACGCAATACGTATCTCCGACATCGATGGCATTATAATTATCCAGTCCGGCGACCCATACAGGTGAAGAGGCTGTACCGTTATTTTGAAAATAGGTGATAGAACCATTGCCCCTGCCCACAAAAAGATCCTGATCCCCATCATTGTCAATATCGCAAAATGCCGGGGCACCGGACATCGTTGCATCGACAGGCGTCTGAAGCGACCAATTGGGCTGTGAAGCGGTTCCCTGGTTGAGGATTGGCACGAGACCACGACCGGAATTGAATCCGCTGGTGATAATATCCTGGTCACCATCATCATCCAGATCCGTTACAGCCATTGCATTGGGATAGCCAAAATCCAGGCTAACCATATTCTCTTCACCCGTGGCCCAGGTGGCTGAAGCAGCAGTGCCAATATTTTCCAGCCATCCCATTCCCTGAAATGCCTCGCCAAAGATCAGATCGAGATCACCATCATTGTCAATATCTTTAAAGTCCGGCGCACAATATCCTTGTGTCGTAAGATTGGCATACTTTAGTCCTCGAAAGGTCCAGATAGCGGATTCGGCTGTCCCGGTATTTTCCTGAAACCAAATCTGAAACCCCACACCCGGCAGCAGATCGAGATCGCCGTCATTGTCGATATCCACAAAACGCGGACGGCAAGCGAGTCCGAAATTAAGTCCGCCATAGGTATCACTAGCGAGAACAAAGGTAGGTGACTCGGCAGTGCCCGTATTTTCATAATGATATATTTTGCCACTATCATTACCGATAAATAAATCCTGATCACCGTCATTATCGATATCGGCAAAAACAGGATTGATATTTGCACCGGCATCGATGGATTCATAGGTTAATGAAACCAGAGTCCATTGCGGCCATTGTGCATCACCGTCATTACGATAAAAAGCGATTTGTCCGCTCCAGGAGCCGATAAAGGCATCCAGGTCGCCGTCATTATCGATGTCGACAAAAGTGGGACTGGTATATACATCCCCTACATCAAAAAGCCCGTGATTTACCAGATTCCAGGCAGGTATAGCCGTACTGCCCTCATTGAGATAGAATACCACACTCTGATTTCGGGTACCGACAAACAGATCCAGATCCCCATCGTCGTCGATATCGACCAATTCAGGCTTGGCATACTCCCATCCGCCGTCATACATGGGACGAAGAACCCCATCGACCCTGTCATGAAATTCTTGTTGCCAGACAAACTGCGCAAATAAAGTCTGGGTGCATAGCAAAATCATGGCGAATGTATACAATAACAATCGTATCATAATCCCCTCCAACATACAGTTGGTTAGAATGATGGTCAAACCACAAGAGTCACTTTATAAATATAAACAAAACCAGTTAATAAGCAAGTGACAAACATCAAAAAGTAAGGGAGGAAAATGAAAAGAAAAGTCTAATTGTTTTGATATTATCTACAAATTTGCCATATTGAAAGAGCTTTGTATTATGGTCACCTTTTCAACTCGGTCATTAACCAAGACCCTGCAAATCAGGTCCTTCACATCAACCCAAAGTGGATAATATGCAAAAAGAGATCCTCCCCAAACCCGAAAACTGGGATGTCGTCATGCTACGCATGGCCATGGTCATCGCCAGAATGAGCAAAGATCCGGCCACCAAAGTCGGGGCGGTTCTGGTTTCACCGGACCGCACCCGGATTTCTGTGGGCTATAATGGATTCCCCAAACAGATCCCGGACCGTGTTGAATGGTGGAACAATAGAGATTCAGAATCACAAACCTTTAGCAAATACGAGCTGGTGCGGCATGCCGAGATGAATGCCATCACACAGGCCAAGACGGATTTGAGCGGCTGGACATTGTATGTGACTCATCATCCCTGTATCGATTGTGCAAAGAATATTGTTGCAGAAGGAATCAAACGTGTGGTATACAGTGTGGAAGCTGGAGTGGTCAGCATGATGATAAACCACGATAAAATCGCCTATCTTTTTAAAATCGCAAAAGTAGAATTTGAACAGATTGTGATTGCACATGACGGCGAGAAAGACTCGTTGACGCAATAAAAGAATATTTTGCGGTGAGGGTCAGTATAGAACCGGAGGTGTTCGAAACCGTCCGTGCAACTGTCTGCTTTGAGATGTAATGACAGAGAAACCGATTGTGCGATCACATGCAAACCATCGAGGAGTTGTTATGAAAGCTTTGGTTCTCGAAGAATATAACAAATTGGTCTATAAAGAGATGCCCGATCCGCACATAGAGTCTGATGAGGTACTGGTACGGGTGCGCGCCTGTGGCATCTGTGGCAGCGATGTACATGGCATGGATGGCTCCAGCGGGCGACGCAAGCCACCGCTGATCATGGGACACGAAGCATCCGGAGAAATTGTTGAAACAGGATCCGAGGTTCAGGGATGGCAGGCCGGCGACCGGGTGACCTTTGATTCCACGATCTATCGACTGGATGACTGGTACACCCGAAAAGGAATGTACAACCTAAGTGATGGTCGAATGGTTCTGGGTGTTTCGCCGGAAGAATACAAACGACATGGTGCCTTTGCAGAGCTCGTAGCCGTCCCTCAGCATATCCTCTATCGCATTCCCGACGGCGTCACCTATACCCAGGCTGCCATGGTGGAACCCGCAGCCGTGGCTCTGCATAGCGTCGAACTCGCCGCTGTTTCCCTCAATGATACGGCAGTGGTCATGGGTGCTGGGATGATCGGACTCTTTATCGTACAGGCCCTGCGATTGGCCGGCTGTGGAACCCTTATCGCCATAGATACCGATCAGGACCGTCTCGATTTGGCGGTCAAACTCGGTGCTGATGCCGGATGGATCGCAAGCCAGGATATACCTGACCGAATCAAAACTACGACATCAGGACGAGGGGCTGACCTCGCCTTCGAAGCTGTGGGCATCGAACAAACCGTGAACACAGCCATCGAATCTGTTCGTCGGGGCGCTACTGTCACGCTGGTGGGCAATCTCCAGCCCGAGGTCAAAATGCCGCTGCAAAAGATTGTCACCCAGCAGTTAAAGTTGCAAGGCAGCTGTGCCATTGCCGGAGAATACCCAGCCGTGCTGGATATGATCCAGAGAGGCAAACTCAATGTCGACGCTATCCTGAGCGCCGAGGCCCCCCTCGCTGATGGCGCCGAATGGTTCCAACGACTCTATAACAAAGAAAAGGGATTATTAAAAGTGGTTCTGATTCCCTGATCCCGGTACGGATGATTGATTCTCCTTTCTGTCTGTACGATAAATGAAAAATGATGAATCGGGAATGGCCAAACGGGAACATGTCGATTAATTTTTAAACACAATTCATTATCAATTAGTGAGGATGTTATGGTTGAAAATTTTTTTGATCTAACCGGAAATGTGGCGCTCATCACCGGTACCAGCCGCGGGCTGGGCCAATATATGGGACGCGCTCTGGCCAAACACGGAGCTGACCTGGTCATCACCAGCCGCAGCAAGGACTCGCTGTCAGATTATAAAAAAGAGATCGAGGATCTGGGACGAAAAGTCCTGGCCGTGCAACTCGACGTTCGCGATTATGACAGCATCCAGACAATGACGAGAACAGTCATCGACCACTATGGCAAAATCGATATTCTGGTCAATAACGCAGGCTGTAATGTGCGCAAGCCTTTTACAGAGATTACATGGGAGGATTGGGATACGGTCCTGGACACCAATCTCAAAGGTACCTTTTTTGTCACCCAGGCAGTGGCTCAACACATGATTCCCAAAGGCTATGGCCGCATCATCAATATCGGCTCAGTGACCTCGGTATTCGGCTATGCCGGTCTTGCCCCCTATTGCGCCAGCCGCGGTGGCACCAAGCAACTCACGATGAGTCTCGCAGATGAATTAGGCGGACACGGCATCACGGTCAACTGTCTTGCACCCGGATGGTTCAAGACCTTTCAGAACCAGGTGCTATATGAAAACAAAGAATGGGTCGAATATCTTGTCGATCGCATCCCCATGAACCGGCCGGGCCAACCCAAAGACCTGGATGGTGCGATAGTCTTTTTGGCTTCACAAGCCAGCGAATATGTAACGGGTCAATGCCTGCTTGTAGACGGCGGCATCACCACCGGCTCTACCCGGGCATTGCCGAAAAAATAAGGATGGAACTGGATCATTGTGGTATCTAATGAAAACTAGAGGCAGAGAAGAGGAAAGCAAGCGATCAGAAAATAAAGGTGATCAACCCTCTTTATTCTACGTACATGGAAAAATTAATTTTTCCGTGATTTCCGTGGTTTGACCACATGATAAACCTATTTGCGAGAGTCAGGTTTGATTAAACGCTCTATTTACCCGGTGAACTTAAAACCCGAGGAGCACCACATGAAACTCTTGGTCATTTTACTCGTTTTGTGCCTGTCCGTTGCGCCCTTTGCACAGGTCAACGGCGACTTTACCTTGGTCAGAGCAGAAGTCAATTTTTCCCGTATTTTGCAGCCCTGGGATGGCTTTGGTGTCAACTATGTAGAGGTTGCCCAGGCCATCGATTATGAAACCGATCCCCAGGAATATGGTGGCTTTAGTCTGCTCGATGAATCCGAACGTCAGACCATCATCGACCTTATCTTTGGTGATGATGGTCTCAAACCCGGCCTGGTCAAAATGTTCTATGACCCGTTTCACCAAAAAGAACCCGGTGGGCCATACGACCACGAGACCACCACGCAATGGATGCGCTATTTTGTTCGCGAGGGGCTGCAAAAAACCCGGGCACGCGGTGATGAACTCACGATCATCACCACACTCTATGGCCCTCCGCCCTGGGCCACCCAACAAAAGTTCATACGGGGTCGCGATCTGGATCCCGAAATGAAATACGCTTTAGGCAATTACATGGTCCACTGGGTAAAGTGGCTGCGTGAGAATCAGGGGTTTCCGGTAAAGTATCTCTCGTTGCACAATGAAGGCGAAAGCTGGTTACGATGGCCTGCAGACGGAAAATCCGGCAATATCGGCACCGGTCACGACTATAATATGTTCTGGCCACCGGAACAAGTGGTCGACTTTATCACATTTATGCCTGCCATGTTGGCCAAAAACGGCCTGACAGACATTGGGATTACGCCGGGTGAAACCACCAACTGGTACCGGTTCAGCGCCTGGGGCTATGCCGATGCCATTGCTCGCGATGCAGGTGCACTGGCCAATCTCGCACTGGTCACTTCGCACGGCTTTTATAGTGGCGGCTATGGCCGGTGGTTTGGTGAACATCGCAGTGTAGGTATCGATATCCTGCGGGATAAACGGCCTGAACTCCACTCCTGGGTCACCTCCACCAGTTGGTCCAAAATGGATGCCGACAATATTAAAGAGATGCATGGCAACATTTATACATCCAAGAACAATGGCATCATCCCCTGGGCTTGTATCCAGCGACCTGAAAAATGGGTCGGTGGAGACCCCAACCCGGGCTGTGCCTTTAAAGTCTTTGAAGAGGGTACCTATGAGGTCACACGAGGCTATTATTATTACAAACAAGTCTGCCGCGCCGGTCAACCCGGTATGGGTGTGGCTCACACCATGGCCATGGATTCGGAAATTGCGGTGATTGGTTTTAGCCGCAACAAAACAGACCATCCCGATGCTTTTGTGCTCATCAATATCGGTAAAAAGGATCGCAAAATAGCGGTTCGGGTAAAAGGCAGCGGTTGCAAGCGATTCAATGCATTTCGAACCTCAGACGATCAAGATCGCTATATCTCTCTGGGCGAACATGTTCTGAATTCTGATGACAGAATCCTCTATACCGCCCCGGCCCGCTCGGCCACGACCTTTTTTGCACAATAGATGGTCGCAATAGAACCGCGAATGAACCCTAGTCAGCGCGAGAAGGTATAATCATGGGCTGATATTTTGGGTGCATTGGCGTTTGTTCGCGGTTCGTATTTTCCTCGAGACCTCTTAATCGGTTAACAGGAGAGGATCTCCGATATTGAATAGATAGATTGCTGCCAGCCCCACCAAGCCTGCAGCAATCACATAATACAGGGTGGGAATGACGGTCTTGCGCAGCAAAGCTCCTTCACGTCCCAGCATTCCGACGGTCGCTGCTGCTGCCACGATATTGTGGATGGCGATCATATTCCCGGCTGCGGCACCTACTGCCTGAAGCGCAACGACCATGCTTCCGGGAATAGAGAGTTGTTCAGCAATGCTGAACTGGAAAAGGCTGAACATCAGGTTGCTGATGGTATTGCTTCCGGCGATAAAGGCCCCCAAAGCACCAATTGTGGGGGCCAGCAATGGCCAGACCTGGCCCACATTGACGGCTGCCCATTCAGCCATGGCGATCGGCATACTCGATAGCCCGGCTGCATTGACACCAGAGTTGATATAGACACGCACCATAGGTACGGCAAACAACAGAACAAATCCGGCACTCAGCAATATACCGCTCGCCTCGGAAAACGCAGCCTGTACCTGTCCCCTTTGCATGCGATGCAGTCCGATGGTAAGGAATACAACCAGGATCAGTACAGCTGCTGGCAAATAGAGCGGAGTGGTCGAAGCAGAGATCGGAGTATTGAAAATCATTTCCCATTGGATGCGCAGCACATTCTGCACCCACTTGCCGATGCCCAGAGCGGGCAAACGCGTGATGACCAGACCGACGGCCAGCAAACCATATGGCAGCCAGGCCAACCAGACAGGCATCGGACGACCACGAGGTTCTTCAGGCGATGGTATATCCACCTCGACCTGGGGCACATCTTTTGTCATTTCTGATTTTTCTTTGGATGATGGAGAACTGCCAATCGTGCCCAGCCACTCTGCAGGCCATTCACTCTCTGCAGGAAAATTCCAGGTATCAGCGGGAACTAAAAAGCCTCGTCTTGCTGCAGTGATGACGATTGCCAGTCCAATCAGAGCGCCCAACAAAGACGGAAATTCCGGACCAAGCAGCACCCCGGTGAGCACATAGGGAACCGTGAACGCCAGGCCGCTGAAAAGTGCAAAAGGCAGGATCGACATCCCCTCCCTCCAGGAGCGATTCTTGCCGAAAAAACGCGTCATCATGGTAATCATAAACGCTGGCATGAGTGTACCGACGAGACCATGAATGATCGCTGCCTGCGCTGTAATGATCAACCGGTAATCATTGAACGACAATCCGACCTCAGCCAGTCGTGCTGCCAGAGCAGGACTCTCCAAACCTGCGGTCACGCCAATCACTACCGGCGTGCCCACCGCGCCAAAGGTCACGGCTGTACTCTGGATCATCAACCCGAGCATCACTGCTGCCATGGCAGGGAAGCCCAAGGCAACAAGCAATGGGGCAACGATAGCCGCAGGGGTGCCGAATCCCGATGCACCTTCCAAAAAAGAACCAAAAAGCCAGGCAATAATGATCACCTGCACACGACGATCGGGACTGATATCCACAAACATCTGCCGGATGACAGGAATAGCCCCTGACTGCTTGAGTACGGCAAGCAGCAGGATTGCTCCGAATATAATGAACAGGATATCAAAGGTGATAAACAAACCTTGGATGGTCGAGGCAGCAATCACATTAAAAGTCATTTCCCATAGCAAAAGCCCAATGCCGATCGTCAACAGATAGACCAACGGCATCACACGACGAGCCGGCCACCGAAAGGCGACGAGCAAGCCTGCCGCACACAATATCGGCAAAGCTGCGAGTATTGCCTGTACGAAAAGGGAGGTATTCTGTAAATCAATTCCTGGTATCATGTCTTGGGTCCCCTATTTCAGAAGACATTTATTCAAGAGAACTGAGCAAAAGGCATGTAATAAGAGAGGCACACCATGAATCAATAAAAACGTCAATCCTGTTCTCAGAGTACATGTGTCAAATCCGGCTCAATCGGCTCCGGACAACTTTTCAGTTCACTATTGTTTTTTACCTTCTTTCATAACCTTGTAATGAATATCTGCAAAAAACCGATGTCCCAAAGACTCTGAGTGACACCCGCCACAGTCCATTTTGCCGCTGGTATTGGCCAGCTTACTTTCTGAACCATGACAGGTCATACAGGTTCTGACCGTTTCGTTCTTAATATCAGTGGTTACAAAGCGGTTATCTGAAAATCGATTGAGGATCACAACGGTCTGGCTTGCCACATCTGCGGTTAACCTGCGACATCGTTCCTTTCGCTGATTGGATTTTATGGTATATCCGCTTGTTTTGCTCCAATTTGTATTGGACGCATGGCAAAGCACTGACTGCGAGACCGATTGTGGGGGGATGAAATCCTGCAACGGAGTCGCGGGCTTGAACAGCGGCAGCCGTGATTCTTCGTACCATCTGTACAAGCTTTCAATCAAGGCATCCTGATTTTTCTTGTCAGCGACCAAAAGGCCAATAACAGCAGCAGCACCATTCAGGGCCCCGCACACCGTGCCATACCCACCTATACCTCCGTGACCGTATTTCATCATCTGCAAGGGAAAAGAGGCAAAGGGCTCGCCAACCTGGTCTGCCAGCTGCGAGACGATGCTCTTAAAGGTCGCATACATACAGCTTCCCTCACTATAAGCCTGATAAGCCATCTCGGCTGTGGTCAAGGGATTCAATTGGGTATAGCCCCAATGGGACTCTGCAGGTGTATATGCCAATGTTTGTGGCTTTGCCGCAGCGGGAATTTTTGGTTTAAATGCTGTCGTGAGGGTAATCCCGGCAGCCCCGCCTCCGACGAGTGTTCCGGCGAGTATCTTGAGTAGGCTACGTCGATCCATATTTTTGCTCCAATTTATTTCTATAGTACGCTTTTATCTGTGATAATCGAGTCTGGGATGATGCGATTTATTCAAAAAAAATTATACTTTGGGCGCATCATGCATTATCGCGTGACCCCGGACTGTCGATTTTTTGTAGATTCTTTATCCAGGGATCCTTTGTTTTTTCCAGCCAGAGGTGTAATTCTTGCTTGATCAAGTCTTGGATAATATCGGGACTGGCAATTTTACATCGAAAGGGGTGATCATGATATGTTGGTATTGTTAGCCGGATATCACAGCCTGACGATAAACGGTCAATCTGGGCAACCGTATCTAAAGCCGAATAGAATGATACCCATAACAAAACATAAAGGACAATTTTGCCATTCATTTCAAGCCACCTCTGCCAGGCGAATTTTGGCCGTTCATAAAAATATTTTATGCATGACCTCTTGGAAAAGTAACCTTTGATCCTATATCCAGTACCAAAATAACCATCGGAATTCGGTTTGTTATATACAGTGGCTTTATATGATAAATATTTTTCATTTGATTTACAACAGATTTCTCTTTTTTGGGGGAATCGGTCAATGGCCTTGCGAGTCATCCGCAGTGGAACCCTCTCACATCGGAATCAAAAAAAAAGGGATTAAAATGAGAAAAAATTGTTAAATTATAAAAACAGGTCACATGAAGAGCAGATTGAAATGATTACGCGCATTGTCATTATTCTTTTGAGCCTGATTTTGCTCTTACTGGTGGTCGTGTGGGGCGTGAAACAAATGGTGAGTTATACACCTGACTATGAGTCTTTTCATACTCCTTCCGGCCCTGTCATTCAGACGCCCGTCCCCCCGTTGGAGGAACCACATGATCCGCTGACAACAGATCCCTCGCCCGGGCCTCATCAGGTGATTCAGCCGGTTCTTTCTGCAGACAGGCAAGAGGTCATTCCCTATATTCTCGAATACCTGGAGGACGATTATCAATCAGAAATCAAGCCGGCAATAACCGCCCACCGGGTCTCTGTGCAACAGGGACGAGTCGTTGCCGAGTTGATCATCGAAACTGACCATCTGCCATTGGAAAACCTTTCGTCCCAGGGTCAAGGCATTGCCATCAAATTAAAAGAATTGGCACAAAGGGCAAACCTGGAAAGATTCTATATCAAATTCCAGTCCACTCCAATTATCGAGAATGGCCTGATCATTTTCCCGTCTGACTCACGTGTCACCCTGGGCAAGGTCGTATTACCATGGGATAATCTGCAACAAAAATACGGCAAGATCGACACCCTGCAACTGGCTGCCTTTGGCATCGACTCGATGGCAATTTCCAATGACGATGTATTGGTTTGGCCGCTAGTTGAATCGCCACACCTGCATGGCCAGTAAGGACAAAAAAGGCAATCAAGACAGATGTTCATACAGACACCACCAAAGAATCACAAGCGCAAAGATGTTTTTGTGTAATGGCCATCAAACGACACACGTTTGGATGAACAGATCATTTTAAAATTTGCTTGATTATCCGTGACAACTTGGTTAATTTGCCGTTAGGACAGACGACGTGAATCAAGACAACAATGAACAGGCTGTCAGAGAATTGTCATCGAATCGGCAATCCTCAAGTAACCCATCCCAATTTCCAATGATCAATCATACTTTTTCATTCATCAAGGAAAAATAAAATGATAATGAACTTTATCCACAATCCCGGAATTTTCCTGATCCTTGGCTCTCTTTTTCTCACATCATTCGTATCCTGTCGTAAAACCGAAACCCCACACAAAGTAAACTCTGAATATCTCGTCGCAGCCTATATCTGGCCGTCATGCCATCACGATGAACGGTTCGGAGATATGCTGTGGCCAGAAGGAATGGGCGAATGGGAAGTCATTAAAAAAGGAACCCCGAGATTTGAAGGCCATTATCAACCCAAAGTGCCGTTGTGGGGATATGAGCCGGATGACGATCCAAAGGTTATGGAAAAATGGATCGATGCAGCCACGGATCATGGAGTCAATACCTTTATTTTCGACTGGTACTGGTTTGATGAGGGCCCGTTTCTGGAAAGCACGATCAATAACGGATTTCTAAAGGCAGAAAACAATGAGAAAATGAACTTTTATCTCATGTGGGCCAACCATGATGTGAGAAGAAATTATTGGAACGTGCACAAATACAAAGATGACAGCTCGCTGTTGTGGGACGGTGCGGTCGATATGGAAAATTTCAAGATCATCGTCCAGCGGGTCATCAGCCGATATTTTTCCAGACCCAATTATTTGAAAATTGATGGCAAGCCGGTCTTTTCTATTTTCAGCATCCATAACCTGATTGAGGGATTGGGCGATTTAAACGAGTCAAAAAAGGCACTGGATTTCTTTCGGGAAGAAACAAAAAAGGCCGGCTTCCCTGGCCTCCATATCCAGTTGATCGGATTTGGGTCCCCGAGGGAAAACCTGCTGGAGCAAATCAAAGTGTTAGGCGCCAACAGCGTAACAAAATATAATTGGGGAGGACCCCATCCCCAGGACTATATTCAGTGGGGCGTCGAGTCAATAGAGCGCAGAAACCAGTGGGATGATGCCCTTGACATTCCCTATTTTCCCAATGTATCCATTGGCTGGGACGACACCCCGAGATTTCCTGCAAAAGGAAAAAAAGATGTGGTCTATTACAATAAATCACCGGAAGGATTTGCCACGTTTCTTCAAAAAGCAAAAGAGTATTGCGACAGCCACCCTGAACAGCCAAAGCTGATCACAATCTTTTCATGGAACGAGTGGATCGAAGGAGGGTATCTGCTGCCAGACATGAAATATGGCTTTACCCATCTTTCAGCCGTAAAAAAGGTTTTTCGCGGAGAGCTTGAACACTATCATTGAGTGACTTTGGAAATGATTGTTCTCTTTTGCTGTCAATCCTGCCTTGCACTCGGGGAAACAGATCGACCTTTGGGCTGCATTCCGGTTCCGGATTCATCGGATCGGGTAAAAGATGAACCGGTTACATCCGGACCCGCCTTGACTGCCGGCATCATAGATGAGGCCATAGCCAGGAGAGTCTGGCTGATCATTGAAAAGTTGGCCCCGAACCCAGGATCCGTCGATTTTGGACACGATTCGCGTGGCTGCAGACACGTGTTGGGAATCCTCCGCGACAGAGAGATAGAGATCGCGATCGTCCCTGGCGATAAATGCGACCCACAATTGATTGCCGAATGCAATGACGTCGGCTCCTGCCTGATCCGAATCGACAGCGTTGGTCACAACGGGACGATCCGATACCCGTGCAGGTTTTGACCACCGGTTGTCCGGTGATCGGCGGCTCTGATAAAGATATCCATCGGACCTGCGGAATACCACAACAGTGGACTCTGTTGAAGGCAAATAGATCAGGGGCAGAATGGCAACAGTTTCTTTTTCGCTTGTTCCCAGACCCTCTGCGAACACCTGGGGTGCGGTGAATGAATTGTCCGGCAAGAGTTGCCGGCACCAGCCTTTACCATCCATGCTTTTGTAGGCAATATCTACGGTTCCATCCGGCCGGCAGACAAGCGAAGGACTGGTCAGACCGTGTGGATTTTGCGGATCGACAGGTATGGCAGCGCCCCACGAACCATTTGCTTCGCGAATGCAGAGATGCAGGCTACTGCCTGCGCCATAGGCCACAACCAGACACCCATCCGGCCGCAGGGCGATGTCAGCGACCTGGGTGGGGGGTTCCTGAGGCGTGGCAATGACCTGAGAATCGATGATCCAGCGATCTTGCATCCCGTGATGATCGGTGGTGGCGAAAGCGTGGTGAAAAACCGCATCAGAGGTTTGGTGAACGATATGAATGATCCCGTTTGCGGACAGGATCGAGCCCACGCCCTCGAGGTCGTCTGCCCGGGGCCGATGATCGGCATCCACCTCGAACCAGGATTGGCCGCCATCGCTCGATTTCACCATCATAAACACATTGTCAGTCTCTGTGGGTTCCATAATGAAATAGAGCTCGCCGCGACTGTTTTCCCAAGGACCGATGCGGGCAGGAGTTTCCACAAAGGTGCCACCAAGATGGCCTTTAGGGACATGGACGGTTAAAACAGGCACTGGACCCGGCAGGGGGAATCCATATTGATCCACCATGCGCAAAGCAAAACGATCTCCGTCTCTGACCAGCTCAGGACCATCCGCCCACCGGCGAATGACCATCGCCCATTCCCACTCTGCAGAGGCTCCGGAAACCGCTTCGGGCCGCCAGCCCGGAGTGGTAGGGGCAAGGCATATTCCGGCTCCGGGTGCTGCCGGCAGATCAGAGACGGCAATGAGGTCATCCGCTTTTTCTCCGTAAAAAAAGGCATCACAGCCCACAATGCTCATTGGCGGAGAAGCAGCAGACGGATACGGAAACTCTTGAGCATCCATGTAAACCCACGGACCGTCATTCCAACGGTATTGCAGGCTGTATTGCCGCCGGCTTTTTGTGGTGTCGCTCTCGGTTTCGAAACGAATGCGAAAGGGAGAATCAACAGTCATTGACGGCGCTTTATCGATATCGGCAGCCCAGCCAAGATCCTCATCGAGGTCGACGTTAAAATCCGCACGTACACGGAATGCTGTGACACGATCTGTCAAAGGGCGCCCGACAACATGATGGACAACGGGGGGCACAAAATGACCTTCGCCCGGATTTTCATCCTTGGCAGCGATGATAAACGGCTTACCGAGGACGATGAGAACCTTGTCTTTGTAACATGTCTTTGATGGATTGTATTGGATTTTTATGCCATAATTTTCGAGCGTCCATTCTTCCGGATTGGTGTGCTGGGCGCCGGCCAAGACACCCGACATCAACAGACCACAGATGATGTGTAACAAGCTATACTTTATCCTCATTAACTCCCCTGAATTCTATTTACGATTTGCTCATTCTTTTCGATGCTGCCGTCCTGATTGAAACACACTCTGGTCTCTCGAGCCCAAGTGCAGAGTTGAATTTCCGTTTTCTTAAAATCTGACAATATTAAACACACCGCCTTTGCATCTTGGGACTGTTGAACGGTAAATAGTCTCACATTCGTTAAAGAAGCAAAGTGTTCAGGGGCCAAAGCCCCACTTTTGGATATCGATCCCGTAAAGTTCATGCAATCTTTGCATACTTTTTCTCAATTGGTTGAAAATATATTCTCGCTCAGCATCAGTTAGCTCTCGCTTTGTGGCAGGAAATATCTTGCCCAGGGCAACCCGAAGCGTGTGTCTGAACGATGCAGGAAGGTGGCTACAAAGTCGATCTATCTTTATATTTTTCAGTTTTTTTTCGATTCCTGACATGGGTGATTGATTGGCTACCTCATAATGATCCGGAAAGTAGCTGTGGGATAAGCCGAGAAAATTATATATATCCCTGAGGAGGCCGGAAGGATTGTTTTTCAAATCATCAAAATCCAATATCAAAAACCTGTTCATCGGAAAATACGGTTTGTATCGCTCCAGCTGCAGGAAATAGTTACTGGTATTGATCAGGTGATGATCGATGATATCCAATGTCCAATGGTCATCCCACTGCATAAAGTTGTAATGACTTTGAATGCGGTCGAATGGATTTCTGATCAAATAAATGAATTTTGGCAATATTCCATATTCATATATATTCCTGGGCACATTCGGTTCCCGGGGATATTTTGTATATCCGGTCGAGGCTTCCAGGGTATAGGTGTGTTTCGAGCCGTCAAAAGAAAAAAGATCATGATAGTTTACAGCATTGATTCCGTGCCTCTCATTTTTCGAAAAGAATTCCGGCTCTTTGGTCTTTGATGGACAAATTTCTGGGTGGCCGCACAAATAATCGTATAGCGAACTGGTTCCACATTTCATCGCCCCAATGATCATCGCATGGGCGTCTGCGGGAATGGTATCTGGCATGTTAGCCCTTTGTCAATCACTCCAATTTATGTTTTCGAGGGGTTAACTGGGACCTAAAAAAGCTATGCTTTTCAAGTTCCTCTCCCTGCTCGCCGATCAGCCGAAAAGTCACCTGCGGATCCGGCTTGCTCATGTCAAAAGTAAACTCTCCAAAGGCTTTCAATCCTCCAGCATACCCGAACAACTGTGTCGATTGATCGGGAGCATAGGCGTCGGGACCAGGTACACCGCCGAGGGTGGCGGCTTCGAACTCGTGCAGTGCAAAACCCGATGGACGTTCAATTCTAAAACCACGTGCGCCATGACGGTCCCCGCTCAGAAGCAATACCCCGCCGATCCGGTTTTGCTCTATAAAATCAAAAATCTCTTTGCGTCCCGGTATATCCCAGCTGCCCCAGGTGTCTTTGGCATTGGACATAAAGTCGCTCCACATGGTTCCACTGGTCATGATGATGAATCTCGCCTTGGATGCCCGGAGCGTTTTTTTGAGCCATTGCATTTGTTCATCGCCAAGATAGGCACCCCGCTGATGGCGTTTTTGCCAGTTCCGGCAGGATCGGGTATCGAGCATAATGAGTTCCACGTCGCCGATAACGGTGTTGAAATAGATCCCGCGATCTTTGACAGGGGTCTGCGGATTGTTCCAGTTTTCCTGCCAGAGCTCACGCAAGGCATTGCGCTCCCTGTCAGTGATTTGTCCTTTCTGAAGTCCGGACTTGTCATTGTTCAAATAGTCATGATCATCCCAGGCAGCATAGACAGGGATGCTCGCTGAAAAGATCCGCCATGGGGTTGAGACGTCCCGCAAGAGATAATCGGCATAGTGCATATTGAGGTTTGCCTCCCGATCATCTACGGCCAGGTCACCCAGGAGAAGCATGGCATGATTGCCGCGCTCTGCGATCAACCGCATCAGGTTGGGATTGTGAACGCCGATCTTGTGAAAGCAGGAACCAAAGGCAATACGAATCGTCTCTTTGCTATTTGGTTTTGGGGCCGTGCGAAAAGCTCCGTTGCCCAATACATCACCGGAGCTGCTCAGAATTTGATATGTATATGAGGTATTTGCTGCCAAACCGTCCAGTCTGACCCGGACGCCGGCTCCTGACCTGGCAAAACCGACATGAAAAGTTTTCTCTTCGTTTCCTTGCCCGGGCGCGACACGTACGCTCATGGGTTCAGAGCGAACCGGACGAAACCAGACCGTGATACCGCTCTCCGATACATCTCCCAGCATGGGCCCGCTGAGCAGAGCAAGTCCGGCTTGTCTGGCAGCCGCGATAATCCCCGGATCACTGGGTGTGGCATCAGAAGAATCTGCAAAAATTTTTCGGGCGGTCAGATATAAAGATCGTCTCTCTTCCGACGGGCGGTCATAGCTGTCCAGAAGCAGAGTGTCGATCTCAAAGGTGCCCTTGTGAGCCTGTTTGAGAGAAACAACATGTGTTGGCTTTTCCGAACTTTGTTTAGCGTAACCCCCAAAAGCAAAGAGTATCATACCAGACATAAAAAGTAAACTTAAACTCGGCCGATTGTTCATTTTTGGTATCCCTTAAATTCACATGCAAAGGTTTCATCATCAAGTGCACAAATGCGAGCGATTATAAAATGCGGCATCAATACTGCACAAAACCCGAGAAAGCCAGCTTGTGGCTGTCGGTAGAACAAAAAATTCACACAGCATATACAATATCATACTAATAAACATGTCAAAAGTTTAATGAGGCAAAATTTTTTTGGTGATCACAGATCTCGTACATCTTTAGGCAAAGTGAAACGCACACAGTAATGCCCTCTAACGATATTGATATTAAAATTTAAATCCAACAAAGATTAATGGAAAATGAAAGAAACAGAAATATAAATTGTCTTTTTTCAAAATACACGTGGACTAGATCACAAAAAGTTGCAACGAATCATTATCAATGATAAAAAATCGACTAATCGGACGCAAGTAAAAAAACCGTTATTCGTCAGTCATTTCACTTGCACAAAAGCCATCACCCATGCAACGATTCATCCATTTTCCGCGCTGTTTTTCATTTGACTTTGATAAAAAAATAATTATCTTTGTCCATCGAGAATGGAATTAACCATGAAAAAGACCTTTATTACAATTTTATCGATTTTTTATCTCATCTCCGTCGTGGGCTTTGGCACTGTGTACCACTATTGCACTCATCATGCCGAGTCAATGGACTCACCGGACGAGAGCGTGCGCTGTTGTGTACATTCGGCAACCCAATCAGCAGAGTGTGAATCAGCGGAAATTCCGGCAGGACAATGCTATCCGGGAATAATGGATTCCATGCTGCAAGACCAGGTCGACGAAAAGACGATTCAGGTCAACTGCTGCACAATACAGCATCAATACACTCAACTGGACAGCTCTTCCTTTCCCCTCACTGTCGATTTCAGCCAGGTCGTTGATCGATCGGGTAAAGAGCTTGTCCATTATCCTCACTATACTCCGATCCCGGATGGATCTGTTTTGACCAGCAGGGATCCATCCACACACATCAACCTCCCTCTTCTCATTTGATTCGTTGGGGACGATCGTCCCGAAACTTGCAGAAATAGCCATTTTTCTATTCAGGAACACTGCTTGATCTGAAAAATGAAATTCTCTAATGTTTTTCATTTTAATGCAGCGTTCAAAATCTCTGGCGTTTCACTCGCCCAACAACAGATGAGGATTGTGATGAAAAACCTATTCATATGTATAATACTTTTCGCCGGAACTTGTATTGCTTCGGAATCCGAACACGACCACCAACCCCACGACCACTTGCATGGCAATGTTTATGGCTTGGAGATCCATGACGCTCACATGGATACCTTACCATTGGCAGCAGCCAATATCTACTGGCGCGATACGACCCTCGGCACCACAACTGATACCAAAGGTCACTTTCATATTGCCCGACCCGATGATAAAGGACGTTTTCTGGTTTTTAATTACGTGGGTTATGAAAACGATACCCTGTTCGTTAAACCGCATGACGATCATCTGGTGGTTTATTTAAAGACGCTGCGATCCACAAAAGAGGTCCATGTCAGTGCGGAAAAACCGCATACCATGCATCATATGGATGTCGCAGTCAATACCGAATCCATCACGAGCAACGGACTCACACAGCTGGCCTGCTGCAGCCTGGCCGAGAGTTTCGAAAATACCAACTCTGTCGATGTGGAACAAAGCGATGCCGTCAGCGGTGCCCGCCGCATCAAAATGCTGGGCCTGGCCGGCTTTTATACCCAGATGATGATCGAAAAAAAACCGGTGATGCGCGGATTGGTCAATCCCTATTCACTCGAATATGTCCCCGGCTTTTGGATGGAATCTGTCAATATCTCAAAAGGAACAGCATCCGTGGCCACAGGCTATGAATCCATTACCGGGCAAATCAATGTCGAGTTGAAAAAATCGGAAAACTCTAAACCCATCGCTGTGAACGGCTATACCAATTCCATGGGCAAAACCGATGTCGCTGTGCTGGGAGCTTATCAATTCAATCCCAAACTCAGTACCATGCTGCTCACATTCGGTACCACTCTGCAAAAAAGATGGGATATGAACGACGACACCTTTATCGACATGCCGCTTTTACGACAGTTCAATCTTATGAACCGTTGGAAGTATAGCGGAGACAAAATTCGCGGGCAGATAGGTGTCAAACTGATTCATGACGATCGCCAGGGCGGACAAATGGATTTTGATTTTGATCAATCACAACGATCCACCGGACTCTATGGGTCAGAAAGCAAGATCCGGCGCTACGAGGTGTACGCTAAAAGCGGTATGATTCTCGATGATCAGGGCTCGAGCCTCGGACTGATCATTTCAGCCTTTCGACACAGCATGGACTCGTTCTGGGGATTGAAAACCTATTCCGGGGATGAATCGAGCATGCATGCCAACCTGACATTCAATAAAAATCTGTCAGTACATACCCTGTCAGCCGGACTCTCTTATCTCTATGACGACCGGAAGGAACATTATCTCACAAAAGAATACGATACCTCTGAACGCGTGCCCGGAGTTTTCGGCGAGGTCACGGTAAAGCCAAACGATCATTTTACGGCCATGGCCGGACTGCGTTACGACAGGCATAGCCGCTTTGGCGATTTTATCACTCCGCGTGCGCATCTCAATTATCGTCCGGATGACAAGACATCCATCCGGCTTTCGGCCGGAACAGGCTACCGGAATCCGCATGTATTTATGGATAATCCGGCTATCCTGGCCAGCTCCAAAGAACTCGTTTTTCAGGAGGATATCGATGCGGAAAGGGCATGGAACACCGGACTGCAGTTTACCCGCGATTTCGTCATGGGCAATGACAGACCGGCAACCCTGGTCTTTGATGTCTATCGAACCGAATTCCAGAATCAGGTGGTTGTCGATATGGAGCAGAGTACTCGACATGTTTTTCTCTACAATCTCGACGGACAATCCTACTCTAACGCCGTGCAGGCAGAACTTTCGTCTACCCTTTTTCCCGGTTTCGACATAACCGCGGCAGGACGTTATAATGATGTAAAAACGACCTATTCAGGCGAATTGAAATCTATCCCGCTCAACAGCACCTATAAAGGATTGCTGGTACTATCCTACTCGACACCCAATAACTCGTGGCAGGTAGATCTGACCACCCAATTCAATGGCCAAACACGATTGCCGAATACAAGGATGAATCCCATTGAATATCAATTGGATGAATACTCGCCGCGTTATATGCTCATGTTCGCACAACTGAAACGCAAATTTGCAAAATGGGAAATCTATGCCGGCATCGAAAACCTCACCGATTACCGTCAAAAAAATCCGATCCTGGCCTGGGATGATCCCTTTAGTCCTTATTTTGATTCATCCAATGTCTGGGGACCGACATTCGGACGGCGATTTTATATCGGATTTCGGGTGAACTAGGGAGAGAATGACACAAAGACAATGTGAGGCAGTCCTTTATCAATTGCCAACGATTTCATTTAAACCGTCAATCATCACGTGCAATTCGTTGGGGGCCAGTCTGTCAATTTTCTGCTTGATTCGTTTTACGGAGAGTCCTGATTTCTCTAATCTTGACCCATGATTTTCTCGGAAGATTGGTCAACCCAGTGA
>WJME01000028.1 GCA_014728115.1 Candidatus Zhuqueibacterota bacterium
AACACGACGGTGACGCCCGCCATTTCCCCGAATCCGTCCGTCGATCGTTGTCTCACGTCCGCCTCCAATCAAAACATAGTATCTAGCTTTGTCTCCAGCTCAGGATCGCAGCCCGCCGCCTCGACTGGTGCCGCCGCGATCCCCCCGTGCTCGACAATCACAGCCTCGAAAACGGCCCGGATCGCCGCCAGGCTCGCCGCGTCCAGTTCGACCGCGCCCGTGTCGCCGGGTCCGCCGTCCATTGCAGCCCGGATCGCCGCCTTGACTGCTGCTGTCTTGTCCTCTTGCGCATCTAGCCAGGCGATCAAGTCGCGATCCTCTTGGTCGTGCAGCCGCATCCTGAATTGTGCCATCGGTTCGCCCCTCAAGTGTTACCACAGTTGTTACCACGTTACCACAGTTGTTACCACAGCCTACCGCGCAAACTTGCGCGCAGCATACTTGCGAAAGCCGCGCAGGTTGCCCAAGTCCGGCGTGTGTGTCGCCACAGCGTGCGGATAGACTGCCTGTACCTGGTTGGCCAGGTAGTACGCCCCGCCGCCGGTGACGATCAGCCGCTTAAAGTCCAGAGCGCGCCCCCATCGGTCCCGTGCCAGCGCTATAACCTGATCCGCCAAGTTTTCGACCGCCGCCGCCACCAGATCGCCCACGTCGTGATCGTGCCCCTGGACAGTCACAGCGCGGCCGTTGCGGACAATGTGATCGATCTGGTGCAAGTCGTACTCGATCCCGTATCGCTCTTTGATCCCGTCTCTGACTTGTCGCCACACGGTCGACATGGCCACGGTGCGCGATCCGCTCCCTTTGGCGATATACTCTAGGCCGTCGGACAGTGCAAGATCTGTCGTGAACGTGCCCACGTCCAGGATGCCCACCTTGCCCCGCACAAACGCCGCGTTTAGGACGTTGCCCGCGTCGTCAAGTGCCTGATCAAAGAACGCGCCGAACGGTTGCGGAACGATTGCGATCTGGCACACTTTGACGTGCCACGGCTCGCCGTCGACTGTAAAACGGTGCTCGCCGATCAGCGCGCGCTCCAAGTTGTCACGGTCCCCAAACCAGTCGACCGGCAGCCCCGTGCATAGTGCCATCTTGCCCTGGTGCCCCAGCTCGGCCAGCGCAGCGTAAAACAAGACCAGTAGCACGTCCGCTTGTTCGGTCCGCTCTCTGGCAAACAACGCCAAAGGGTTCCGGCTATGCTTTTGTGCGTGCTCGCCGTAAAAAAACCGCCGCCGTCCCGTCTCGATCACGTGCCCGGCGCCCGCCGTGACCAGATCATTGTCAAAGTCCGCTTGCACAACGTCCCCCGCCACACTGGGAAAGATCGCCGTGTTCTCGCCGTCGGTGATCTTGGTGAATCCGTACCCGATATCTAGCCCGATGATTCTCTTTTCCATTTTTGCCCTCCTGTTATGTGTGCCTACAATGGTACAAAGTCCGATGCCGTCACGTCCAGATCCACGTCCAGGTTTAGGTAGCGTTGTGTGGTCTTT
This sequence comes from Candidatus Zhuqueibacterota bacterium, assembly GCA_014728115.1. Classification (GTDB taxonomy): domain Bacteria; phylum Zhuqueibacterota; class Zhuqueibacteria; order Residuimicrobiales; family Oceaniaggregativiventaceae; genus Oceaniaggregativivens. Next base: position 1,494 of record WJME01000028.1, read on the forward strand.
ATGCTGGCGTGCCCGAGCAGCGTCGACAACTGTGCAATGTCGATCCCTGCATCGTAGCCAAGTTGTGCGAACGTCCGCCGGCAGTCGTGCGGTGCCAGCGTTGGGACGCCGATCTGCTCGCCGTGCGCCCGAACGATCCGAAAGATCTGTACGGCGCTCAGGTCGTCGCCGATCTCTTGCGCCATGCCCAAAGATCGCAAGATCCGCCCCTCTTTGCCGCCGGTCCAGGTCGACCATTGATCTAGAATGCTAGCCAGCTTGTCGCTGATTGGGACCACGCGATCCTTGGCGCCCTTGCCGTGAATCTCTAGCACGGTCCGCATACGGTCGCCGATCGGTTGGTAGCGTACAGCGTCCCAGGTCAGCCCCGCCGCCTCAGATCGTCGCAGGCCCGCGCCCACAAGCAGCGCCAGGACAACGCGATCGCGCCAGCCGACAATGCCGGCGCCACACGTCGCCATTAACTCTTTGACTTGCTTACCCGATAACCAGGTGTGTGACTTTGTGCCCTTGCTGCCCGTGACTGTGATCGCCTCTGGGAGCGCCTCAAGTCGCATCAGCGCCGCTTGTGCCTGGTCTACATTCTCGGGTGTAACCGCTGCCTTGATCCGCTTGGCGGTTTCTTTCGACCAAAGCGCCACAGCCGAGCGCAAGTGTGCGCGCCTCGAATTGGACAGGGTGCCCGCATACTCTTGCAGCGCCCGCGCGTCCGCCAGGTTGCCGCCGTTTTCGACAAAGGGCGCCAGCGCGCGCGTGTATTGCGTTTTCGTGCTGTCCGCCCGGCCCGAGGCCGCGATCAGCGCCAGAGGGTCCGGCCCTTGTGTTGTGGTGGTCAGTGCGTTGGTCATGTCGCCTCCCTTACGATTGCGGTTTCCAGCCGGTCATAGGCCCTATCATTGGCGCCCATGTAATAGTCCAGGACGTCGCCGCCCAGGTCAGAGGCCGCGCCCTCGATCAGCTCATTCATTTTCACGGTGCCCGGCTCGATTGGCGGATAGTGCTGATTATGGTCGGACAGGATGCCCGCCGCGTGCTCGATCAATCGTTGCCTTGGTGTCGCCATTTTGCCCCCGATCCGGTTGTCAAAAAGTCTCATTTTGTGCTATACTGGTACATTGTAACTGTGGAGAATTGTGAAATGAGAGCAGACAAGGACAGATGGCATACCAACCAGAAAACCCTTTGATCGTCCAAAGCGACAAGACGGTGCTCTTGGAGGTCGAT
>WJME01000292.1 GCA_014728115.1 Candidatus Zhuqueibacterota bacterium
ATGTCAATCTTTTCGGCACAGGATTGGGACCGGATATCACTCTGACTCCTCCCTCATACAATTTCGGTCATGTTATCACGGGTTCAAGCACGAGTCACATCTTTGTGGTGAGCAATGTTGGCAATACGGATCTCAGTGTAACCTCGGTTAGCCTTGCAGGTACTGATCCCGGCGAATTCAGTATCGATAGCGGTGGAGGGTCGTTTACCCTGGCTGCAGGAAGCTCGCGTAATATGATTGTGAGTTTTCGGCCGACTGCCCTGGGAGAACAAAGTGCTATTTTGCGTATTTCAAGTAATGATCCGGTTAAGGATCCGTTAAACGTCTACTTGAACGGGAGCGGTGTAGAGCAGGATATCTCTGTATCTCCAGACTCTGTAGATTATGGAGATATTCTTGTCGGTTCTAGTTTCGCCCAGAATGTTGCGATCCGGAACGCCGGAACAGCCACCCTCTCGGTGAATTCTGTTCAAATCACAGGCCCTCACCCGGATCAATTCTCTATCGATGAAGGAGACGCAAATTTTTCTTTATCTCCGAATCAAACCCACAATATTGTGATCAGCTACCGCCCCGTCACAGAAAGCGCACACACTGCAACCTTGCAAATTGAAAGTAATGATCCCGATGAAAATCCATTTGATGTTCCTCTGAACGGGACCGGTGTATCAACTGCGATGACTGTTTCTCCCCATGAAAAAAATTTTGGATTTGTACAGGTGGACTCTTGCTCAACCCAGACCTTTGAAATCAGCAATCCTGGGAGTGCAGCACTCGAAATCAGCAAAATAGAAATTATTGGCGAAGATTTAGCCCAGTTCAGTCTCGATTCAGTCTATACTGCGTTTTCGATGCTTCCGGGTGCATCTAAAAAGATAAAGATCACCTTTTGCCCTGCACTCGCTGGCGAGAAATCTGCTTTGTTGCGGATCCATAACAATGTTGCCGATCGCAATCCCCTGGATGTCAATCTGAGCGGACAGGCTATAGAGCCTGTGGTTTCAGTATCGCCCAAGCGATTGCATTTTAATCAGGTCCCTATCGATTCAAGTGCCAGGCAGGATCTCTCAATCACCAACACAGGGTCTGCCGATCTTTCAATCGTTGCCGTATCCCTGATGGGACCCGATTCTCTGCATTTTTTAACAGGTCCGCTCCAATCCATGATACTGGCACCCGGAGATACCCACTCTCTTTGTATCGACTTTTCTCCCACGGTGCCCGGTGAAAAGCATGCCTTTATACGAATTGAAAGCAACGATTCAGACCAAACACCGCTGGATGTACCCATCACCGCAAAAGGCGTTGCAGCAGATATTTTTGTCAATACAGAGACGATAGAGTTTGGAGCGGTCCTGACCGATACTCCCCAAGACTCTAGCTTTTGGATCGGCAATAGCGGGGATTGGGATCTGTCCATTCAGGCTATGGAAATCATTGGCAATGATCGCATCGATTTTAGTTCCAGTCAACCTTTTCCTCTAACCCTTCCTCCGGGTGATTCGTCGCAGATACCCATCAGGTTTCATCCCCACTCGCTAGGGGTCAAATCTGCAATCCTGCAACTATTCAGCAATGACTTGGATGAAAATCCTCTGTCCATTTCGTTATCCGGTGCCTCAACCGAAGGTGTTGCGCCATACCTGGCCTATTGTTATCCTGCAGATTCCTGCCTGGCCGTGCCGGCCAATGCTCCCCTTTTATTCAAGATTATGGACAAGGGTGCAGGACTGGATCGCTCATCGTTACAAGTCTCTGTGGCAGGGTCTGCGATCATTAAAGATGGTCTGGATCAAACCCACAATCATATGACCATGGATTGTCAGGAGCGCAGTATCTCGGTTTACTATCAACCTGAGGCTCCCTATACGACAGATTCTGTTGAGATCCAGATAGAGTGTACGGATCTGGCACTTTCTCCAAATCCGATGAAAAGCACGGTCATTTTCAAAACCAGTACGGCAACCGTCGGATCCTTGTATTCCAAGGTTTTTGGATCCCCTGGGGGAGAACTCTTAGATCCTTCCTCTGGTGTTCATATCGCTATTCCGCCACATACTTTGTCTGATTCACTGAACATCCTCACCGCCACAATATCCAAGAATCCGATGCTTCCGGCAGACATGCAAAACATTGGCGATATGATTTATATCGGGCCCGATGGCCTGCAATACAGCGATTCGATCGCCATCGGCCTCCCCTATACTACCGAAAACCTGGCAGACTATGGATTGAAAGATGCCATGAATCTGAGGGTCTGCCATTATTCCACAAAGTCGGGACAATGGCAACAACGTTTCCCGGGCGACGCTGATTCGAATCATGTCTTTATCAATCTGAAAAATAACGGCTATTTGACACTGGCTACCCGGAAAGAACAAATTCCTGTATCATTGCAGATAAGCGGGCCTGAAATGATTTATGTCTCGCAAATCTGTGAATATACAGTGAATGGAGGGCAGACCACCTATGGTCATCCCCTGGAGTACCGGTTTATGTGGGGAGATGAGACGGCTTCGGCGTGGTGCGCTGATACAGTTGCCAGTCACAGATGGACAAGGCCGGGAATTTATGAGGTCCGGGCTTTGGGCCGATGCGCCATAGACACGTCTCTGACCATTGAATCCGATGTAATGCAGATTCGGGTGGATTATAAAACCGCCATATCACCGAAAGAGCCCAAAGCAGCTCTTCCGACAACATTCAATTTGCAGCAAAACTATCCCAACCCGTTCAATCCTTTGACCACCTTTGAATATCACCTGCCGGTTTCTGCTCATGTCCGTCTTGTGATCTATGATACTCTGGGACAACATGTCAAAACACTCGTAGACAAGAAACTCGGAGCGGGTTTTTACGAGTTGACATGGACAGCCACGAATCAGGCCGGTCATAAACTTTCCAGTGGAGTCTACCTGTGTACCTTTATCGGAGGTGATTATTCTAAAACGATTAAAATGCTGCTCTTGAAATAAGGGGGAGCAGGCAATAGAATCCTCTATTTTATTCCTTGCATATTATCCATGCAATATTTAATCTATTTACAGACCTTGAACCCGATTCCTCGACCGTCCGGCAGAACCGGCACAAGCGTTGCACCTCCGAGTATAGTTTCATCTTTAGTTTGGACAGTGTTTATCCATCCAGCAAGTTTTATTATCAACAAAGGAGCCGTATTATGAAACATCTCTTTATCACAATGCTTGTTTTGGTTTGCACACATCTTTATTCGCAGACCTATTACGATGTTAAAGATTACGGGGCAGTCGGAAACGGAGAAACCCTCGACACCCAGGCCATTCAAAAGGCGATCGATACCTGTCACGAGAACGGCGGCGGAACGGTTTATCTGCCGGCAGGCAGCTATTTGTCAGGAACCATTTTTTTCAGGGACGATATCACCCTGCTCTTGGACAGCGGTGCCACCCTCTTGGGGAGCACCGATTTGCAGGATTTCCCATCGATGATCCCTGCCTTTCGCTCCTATACGGATGTAAATTACACCGAAAAAAGTCTCATCTATGCTGAAAACGTAGAAAACATCGCCATTATGGGCCGCGGAACCATTGATGGTCAGGGAGAAGAAGAGGCCTATCAGTTAAAAAGCGGACCTGCAAACTATAAAAAACGGCCGTATATGATTCGTATGATCGAATGCCGGAATGTGCTTTTGCGGGATGTCAAAATTATCAATTCGCCCATGTGGGTGCAACACTATCTGGCCTGTGAAAATGTCAATATCGACGGGATTACGGTACATAGCACTGTGAATCACAATAATGATGGCATTGACATTGACTGCTGCAACAAGGTGCGCATTTCCAACTGTGAAATCAATAGCGGTGATGACGCCATCGTGCTCAAGGCTACGGGCCCCAAAGATTGTGAAAACATTACTATCACCAACTGTGTTCTTTCCAGTTATTGTAATGCCTTCAAGTGCGGCACAGAATCCACGGGCGGATTCAAAAACATCACGTTCAGCAACAGCACCATATATGACACCCGACTCTCCGGCATCGCCCTGGAGATGGTGGACGGCGGCACAATGGATCGTGTTGTCATTTCAGGGATTACCATGAAAGACGTCAAAGGTGGTATTTTTGTTCGTCTGGGCAATCGCGCACGACCCTATTTATCGACCGGTGCTGGGGGTCCCTCAAAGCAGCAATACGTCCCGGAAGCCGGACTGGAAAAACCGCCTGTAGGCACTCTCGGAAATATCCTCATTCGCGATGTGATCGCCACAGGCATCAGCGAGGTGGGATGTTCCATCACCGGTATTCCGGCACGCTCGGCAGAGAACATCACGCTGGAAAACCTGCGGCTCTCGTTTGTCGGCGGAGGAGAAACAGACCTCGTGACCTGGGAAGTGCCCGAACAGATCGATCGCTATCCCGAACACAGCATGTTCGGCACCCTGCCGGCCTATGGATTTTACTGCCGTCACGTGAACAATCTGAAATTTCGCGATATTCAGCTCGATTATGCCGAGTCAGAGGAGCGACCGGCCATGATGTTCGACGACATCGATACCCTGTTTCTTGAGAACCTCCAGCTCAAAGAGCCGGCCAGCGATTTTCCAGCAGTTCGTTTTCGGGATGTCAGGAATTTGGTCAAGAAATAGTTGGCTTTTGAATCCAGGACTTGCAGTGATACAAGAAGACACGATGCACCAGGGATTCTTCCCTGGTGCAATCTCTCGGACGGGGCATCTTTCCCCGTGAACTCGATGCGGGATGAGATCTGTTACAACCCTGCATTGCCCTTTGGCGTGAGCACCGCCTGCAGTGAAACTTTTGAGCCGCTGTTTGAGGTCGCCGGGTTGGAAGTCCGGCTCCAGTGGATGTCCCTTGGAAGAATCCCAGGGCCATGAATTTTATCCAAAGAATGAGAACACGATGCACCAAGAATGAATGTCCATCCTTCTCTTGACGCAAGCACTATCTGGAATGAAAGGCCAAAACAGTCCATCGATTTTGCTGCATTGGACAGCCGCATCCAGTTGAATTTGAATTGTTTATATCCTGTCGAGCATTTTTTTGATTGTATGCGGAAAAATCTGAACATTATATTTTTTATACAAAGATTCCATTATTTCGTTTTCAATCTTTTTCATATGAAATTTTTTAAATTCCAAATCAATCCGCTCTTGCACTTGATGGTAGGACAATTGTTTTTCAGGGATGTTTGAAATACATTTGATTATTGCATACTTTAATGTCGGATCGTCATACAAAAGGGGGCCGCTCACCTCCGATTCCTCTAGTTGGAATGCTGTTCGGGCCAATTGGGGGGTGCGCGAATTTTGAAGGGGCTTTATCGATCCATCAAGGTTTTTTATAAAGATTCTTAAAAACTTGTTTGAACCCAGTTTTTCAAAGGGCGTTCCGTGTTTATAAAGACGCATCAAATTGTCTGCTTGTTTTTTATTCGAAACTAGAATTACATGAATTCTAACCTTTTGGATTTGATAAAATAGTGAATCTTTGTGAGTTTCATAAAATTGTTTTGACACCTTTTCATTAAAATCAGGTATCTTGGAAGCGATAACTTTATTATCATAATATTCAATCAACGTTTTGGATATTGCCTTCTTTACACGATCATCTTGCATAATATTTTGATCTAAACCGGCTTGTTTAGCCAGTCTAATCATTCGTTCATATTGTATCAGTTTTGTAATATACTCTTTTTGTGAATTGATATCCGCTGGATAATTTTCGCCCAGTATTTCTTTAAATTTCAGATATTTCTCCAGCAAACTCTCGAGATTGATTTTGCCTTCATCATAGGTCAAAAGAGTGATATAATTCCCCAAGTCGATATGGTGTTTCAGTGCGGTCGCGAAATTTTTATATTTGATATCGGCATCATAAGCCAATGGTTCCAGGTGATTTAATCCCTCCTCGTTCCATTCAAACCTGTTGGTATTCACTTGTGCAGCGACTATATTTTGAAAACGCTGATTGATGACTCCTTTGAAATGTTTTTTTAATAAAGCTGAAATATCGTCTTTTACCTTTTCAAAGGGTTCAATATCCTTTTTTTCAACTTTATCGACTTTAAAAATAGTGATTTCCTCTCGAGTTTCAAGCGGACCAGATATCTGACCTGGCTGCATACGAAAAAGCACGACCAGTTTTGGATCGAGTCTTTTCTGCCAGCGGATCGGTTGCATCAACCCTCCCCTTTTAGCCGATGCGCGGTGCTCAGAAAATTGACGCGCCAATTGCCCGAAATCTTTTCCTTGTTCAAGAGCTTTGAAAATTTCTTCAACAACAGAATGTTTAGATTCTCGGGATCCATCAGTAGATTTGTGGATGACAATCTGTCTGTATTGTATCTCCTTGCCCAGCTGAGCATAAATACTTTTTATCAGACTATCATTTACTACCTCGGCTTCGGTTTTTTGGTATAACCGCTGCATCAGGGCCGCATTGATTTCTGGCTCAAGTGCCGAAATTACAACGCTATCTGTATCCATTCTTTTTACTTTCGCTTCCAACTCTTTAATGTGCTGATGAATCATATGATGGAGATGCAACGTCAAATTTTCAGGAGTCTCGTTTTTTTGTTGAAAATAATATTTTCTTGAAAAGGATTGTTCTAACTGTTTAAAACGAAAATCAGCATTATCCACCCGTGCGACGATATCTCTTTCTTTTCTTGCACACTGTGTCATACCGACGCCAAATATAATAAGGAATAATAATGAAAAGCGTTTGCACATTTCAAAATCTCCTTTTTAGAGCCCTTTTATGCGGTTCATTCTCTTTGTGCTATTGTTTTAATCAAAAAATTATAATCATCTGCCACTACCCGGCCCTGATTCGATCCAAGAATTTGCAATAATGCTTTATGAAGCGCATTGAATTCAGAGCTTCGGGGATCCACATTTGGGTTCAATTGCTGTAGTTTCTTACTCAATTGCCAGGCAACATCCTGCCCGGTGATTTGGATATCATGATCAATGGGGTTGAATAAGGAAACAGATTTTGAATGAGCGACAAGAAAAGCAGGATCGCGCTTGGTTTTCTGGCGGCCTGTTGTGACAAGGGGAATTTCTATAATGGGTTTTTCGTCGACGTCTGACGATTTCACCGCTGAGATTCGAATCGAATCGGCAGCCAGCCCTGGAGATTCAACGGTTACTATTATTTCACCAGCTATTCCATTAGAGCGAACAATATTTGATACGGGGGCATCAATATACATCACACCTTGCATTTTTTCATGATCTTGACGATCTGATGTATAAATGGTAGGACCAACCCATGATGCCGGACCCTCCACTTTCCAGGAAAGTGTATTGTTAGCGCCATATATATGATGTCTGTTTCGGTCTACGATATCTGCCTTTACGACAACCACAGAAGCCCGGTTAGCATTTATAAAATCGTGACTGCTTTCCAACAACAGCTGAGCAGGTTTGCCAGGAATGGGAAGCGAATGTAACACAGTAGTATCGCATTTCTTTCCAATGGCTTTTAATACAGAACCTTGAATGGGGATATTCCGGAATGTCACTGTGAAAAAATTCTGCCATGAAGGATATTTAACTCCCATGGATTTTCCATCAATGAACAGTTCGACCTGGTCACAATTGCTGTCCACCACGATATCCTGATGATTGTTAATATAATTTTGTTGCCAATAATGAGGGTGAATAAAGACCATGGGTTTTTCTGCATAATTGGCTTGATATAAATAATACATATATTTGGGGATGCGGTAAGCATCCACCCAACCTTTGGGATTGAGATGCTTTAGAGGGCAATTTTTATATTCCCGGTCGCAACCATAATCACTATAACAAAACATCAATCCGCTTATCATATCAATCCGGCCACGTTGACTTTTGCCCATGATTCGTGCCATGCGATGCTGATGTTCTTCATGCCCGGTGTGTTGATTTATCTCTGGTTCCAGGTCCATGACATCTTTATGGGTCCAACCGCGAACTGTACAACGAAGCAAATTTTCTAGATTCATATTTTGACCGGTATGATCTACAAAATCACCAGCAGAATCGTTATAAATATTTCGAGCATGCACAATGCGTGTGGTATCTTGTTTCACAACCCATTTAGTATCCGAAGCATCGGTGGTTTCATTGCCAACACTCCACATAAAAATTGACGGATGATTTCTGTCACGCCGAATCATCTCGAGGGTCATTTGTTTCTGTATTTGTTCAGAAAAATCGATACGTTTAAAATTAGGAACCTCTTCCACCGAGAGCAATCCATGGCGATCGCACCAATCATACACATACGGCGCGGCTGTCGCCACATGGGGGCGAATGGCATTATGGTTTAAGTTATACCGTATATCATACAAATCTTTTTCCAGCAACCAGCGGGGCATGGCCTCCCCCAGCCAGGGATAATCCGGTATCAAACAGGTGCCGTGAATATGTTGGGGCTCCCCATTGAGATATAGACGATTATCAGTATAGTTCCACCAAAACCATCGAAAACCGAGAGGACTATTCATCTGATCCAATTTAGTATCGTCTACATAAACCTTGGAGACCACCTGATAAACGTAAGGATTTTCCGGTGACCAAAGATGTGGACACTCGATATTGGCAGATTCTTGAACAAAGTGCGCCAGTTCATTTTGCTGAATATTCCGAGTTGATTTTATTTGTGTAATGATCTGATCGGACGAGTCCAGAATCGTAGAAATGAGCGTAACATTTCTGGCGCTCTTTTGTTCATTTTTAACCCAGGTTTGGATATGTACCTTGGCGCTGGTATCATTCACCACAGGAGTTGTGATAAATGTTCCCCCCTCGTGTTTATAGGATCCCTGAAATGGAATATGTACCTTTTCTTTCATCACGAGCCGGACGTCACGGTATATGCCACCATAAACATTCCAGTTCCCCGCGGTCATAGGGGGAGTTCGGAAAGGATCCATTCTTCGATTACTTACAGCCACTGCAATGACGTTTTTTTGACCAAAACGAATGTGTTGGGTCAAATCAAAATAAAAAGTCGTAAAACCGCCCTGATGTGAACCCAATTTCTGACCGTTAATCCAAACATCGCAACCCTTTTGGACACCATCAAATTCAATGAATATTTTTTTGTCCTTGAATTTCTCAGGGATAATGAAATGTTTCCGATACCACCCCCAACCATGCCACCAATAGGGATCGTCGCGCTCGGATGCACTTGAAATGAACGGATGAACATCACCTGTTGTTTCATAGGTTTGCCAGGTGTGTGGAATAGCAATAGCTTGCCATTTGGAATCATCGAACGACTTTTCTTTAAACCTCGTATCCTGTTTTTCGTGTGGAAAATAGTTGAATGTCCAGTGATTATTTATGGTTTGGATGATTCGGGGAGAATCATTCATGGCAATTGAAAAATTTGCCAAAAGCAGGATACCCATAATGACTCTAGCCACGATAAAACTCCTTTGTGATTATAAAAAATTCAAATCAGTGGTTATACCCTATTGACCAGGTACGAACCGGGTTCCACCTGGTTAAAAGGTTGCTAATCTTGATATTCGAGCATATATTCGATTTGATAATAACCCGGTTTTTCAATTGTTGGAGCAAAAGCAGACAATACCTGATTCGTTCTACCCGGCTTTAGATCTATATCAGAATATGTTTTAGATTGTATTACTTTTTCATCCAGATCTTTGATTGCAACGGTCAAGGTTACCTTTTGTTCTTGCCCCAAATTCATAACGACAGGTGTTATAGTATCCTCTGGTCCGTAAACCACATCTACATTATTGCTTCCAGCCACTGTATTTTGAAATATCATTTTATTCACCCAAAAAGCCAGTTTGGCATGTCCCATCGCATCGATTATCGGCTTTTTGTATGTACACGCATTTGCACCGCCGTGCAGGCAGCACCAGGAAAAGCCGTCATAATCCAGCAAACGCTGTTTTTTCATGGCTTCCCAGGCAGAAAACGCCTGCCAGGCCTGACTTGCTTGCCATTCTTTCACGGTCAAGCGTCGTCCTATACTTCCGGTATCGTAATCCCATTCATAAGACTGCAAATGATACCAGGGCTTGCCTTTTACAAGATTCCAGTTTGGCTGGCCAATAGACTCTTCGTGTTCAAAATTAAAATAGGCCCGTTCATCACTATCTAGAAAGCTCTGGCGATATTCTCCAGGCCAATTACGCAGAACAGACCAATCTTTTCCATACCCTGTCGGAGAATCCTGATTGCCTCGCGTTACCCCCGGAGCTGTCCAGGCCGGTGATGGTACGATTGGATTTCCCTGCTGATCGATGGTGCCGGCATCATTACCATAGTGTAAGTGTCGCACATAGGAATTTAGGGAAATGATACGGCTTGGATCAACGCTATAGATCATATTATAAATTTGTTCGCAAAAAATATTTGACTCTTTAACATCAATGGATTTAAAAGTTTGAGTATGATTTGCAGCTTCCCACATAACAATACTCGGATGATTGCGTACCTGACGCATATAAAGAGGGTAGCCTTTCATATCAATATGCCCCCAACCCAAACCGGTTCGAATCCAGGCTGGAGTTAGCCATATCAGACAGACACCAAGCTGGTCAGCTATCTCGGCAAAACGGGGATCATTAACATTCCGCGCCGGATGTTCCCAGCCATGGACATGGATGCGCAGGAGGTTACCATTCATATTTTTGATCATTAGCAATTCTTTCATCAGCCACTCTTCCGGAGCACAACGTAGCCAAGTGGCAAGTTTTTCAATCGGAGTACGAAAACCCATATTTTGGGCACCATTCAACATGGCTGGCTGATCATTTAAATGAAACGTGCCGTTTTTCTGGCTTAACGTTCGAATCCCTGTTGTAATTACGACATCATCTATTGGTTTGTTTTTCTTATCCAGCAACTCGACCCGGACCTTGTACAATTGTGGGTTCTCTGGTGACCATAATTTGGGTGAAGGAATGGCAATATCGGTTTCAAATTTCTTTTCTTTAACACCCATGGTAATCGGAATTGTGCTCTCTGCCACTGGCATATTCGATTCATTGGGAAACCATTCAAAAACCTGAATTTTGGCATTGCCACGAAAAGAGACATATCCCCGATGTTCGATGGCAACTTGAGCATGCAGGGTGGCTGGATCTCCTACCTTCTCTGTGTAAACGAAAATATCATTTACTGTGGTTTTAGCAACAAGATCAAGTGATATTCGTCCGCTAAACCAGCCATAATTAAAATCCAGATATGAATGGGGCATAACTTCGCCCTCATCTTTGTCCAGATAAAAATGGTCGACTCGAATTGCAATGATATTGGAAGAAAAAGGGGTTAAATATTTTGTCACATCGATGGTCGCCGGATGACGGTTAGGTAATACAGCAGCCTCTTTACCATTAATCCATATAACACCACTTGGATCCAATGTCTCAATATTCAGTCTGGCATGCTCAAAATCTCCCAAGTCGACAATTTTTCTGAGGAATAAATCCTCACCTTCATACCGCTCACTCCCATGTACGATAGGAAGTTTGCCGGTATTCCAGCAGCTGTCATTATATGTTGAGGTCGTCCAATCGGCAAGATTTGGCGTGATTTGGAAATCCTCGTCCAAAAAGGTACTTGGCAGATAGGGATATCTTGTGCGACCTGTAGAGAGATAACCTACTCCCCAAAGGTCATCCATGACCACTCCAGAATCAGCGTTTACAAATAGTGTATTATATTTTCCAATACTATTGAATGATTTCATATATGCGAATCCCTGACTATTTGATCGTTGCATTGGGACGTAATCCGCAATCAATTCGTTATTAATATATAAATTATAGCTCGTCAGCGCCGAACGATCCCTGGCCGCAAAGTCAAATTCAATTTTTATCGTATACCAAATTCCCGCTTTGACCGGGGGGCCCCATTTTATTTGGCCGGCAGTATTGTAATAGAATTGTCCCTTTTGAATCCCAATCGTCGCAGCATTAATTTTACCCATATCACTGAATAGCCATTCTACTTTACGATTTACATTGGGTAGTTTGACACGCCATTCGACAGATGACCTCCAGGCTTGATCAGTGAACTGCCACTGAAATTCACTATCATCGTGCTTAAAAAGCATTCTCCCATCCTGAATATCTACAGATTCACAGTCCTGATAGGGTTTCAATGCATCAAGTGATTTTTCATGCTGACCCTTTTTATCACCCAGCCATGACCACTCGTTTAGCAAAATTCGTTCACGTACCTCGGGTAAAGGTTGCTGTTTTAACCCTTCGAGTTGTTTTCTTACCTCATCAGCGGTTACCACCTGTGTATTGAGGGCTGGATCCTTAAAAAATGATTTTGCGACATGGGCATATTGATTCAGAAATTCGACCCTTTTTTCTGTATCGAATACGGCAGTTTCCCCTTTAAAATCAGTAATGCCATTCGCTGCCTGATTATCTGTGAAATATCGTAGTTCAAAAGATGACACCTGAGCCCACAAGACAGTCAATGGAAATATTAAGAACAGGATAGCGAGTCGTAACATGTTTTTCTCCTTAAAAATTTATGTGGTCTTAATCACTGTGAATGCCGATCTGGTTTTTCATGTTGCGAGATGTATAATTATAGGAAAAAATTGAATTCGAAATTCTTAAAGGACCATTACCTCTTGTTGAGAGTGATTTATTCCTTCAGACCTTTCATTTCATGTTTAGCTCGATCGTTTCTCCGGCTTTGACGAAAAAATGTCGTTGACCAGGTTTTGTTTCAGTGGAATCGGGGGCCAAATAATGAATCTGCGGATGAAAGACGGTAAACTGATCGTCTGATTGGCATTCAATCTTGACCCTTTTCAGCTTATTGTCCGCATAGTCAAGACTCACCAGATGCCCACCATGCATACGTAATGACTCGAATGAGACACTCTCCCAATCCGCAGGAATCGCAGGCAAAAGCCGTAATTCACCGGACCGTGTGAATAACAGCATGTCGTGGATAGCTCGGTTGAAGGCCATGGGGGTTTCGACCGTTGGGCCATATTCCGTATACATGGTATTGGGCCAAATCCGGGATCGGGTAAAATTTCCGCTCGACTCCCGGCCGTGCTTTAGAAAGTATGCAAGATAATCAAAAGCGTGTTCACCCATGCCCAACATTGCTGCCATCGAGGCCGCGCCGGTGTAGGTAAAACCGGAACGACCTTTTCGTTCTGGCTTTACCTCATCACTCATCCACCAAAGAAGTGATTTGCGTGCAATCTCGTGCTCATCTCTGGTGGGGAGCAAGTCAAGCGGAAAGAGCATCATCAAATGCGAATAGTGGCGGTGTGCAGATTCCACAGGCACCGATGCAGAGATCATATATCCGTTCTCATTAACAGGAAAAGGGGCCAATTTTTTTGAAATGTTTTTCACTTTTTTTACAAAAGAACTATTGTCCTCTGTCAATTGGGACGTTAAAACAAACGCTTGACATCCCCACTTGAACAATGATAATTCATAATTCGAGTCCATGCCTGCGTCATGATTAGCGCCCGGATATTCCGGTGATTGACAATGAACCAGATGAAAAAATCCATCATCCCCCATAACAACGCGTTCCTCTAAAAGATAGGTATGTATGGCACCCTTTAACAGTTGATGGGTGAATGGCAGAAAACGTTTATCCTGTGTATAAAAATAATAGTCCATCAGATGGTGACAGAGCCAAATAATGTGCGGAGTTGTCGGTTTAGCATAGGGATCCGGATCCTTTTTAGGCAGATGTTTTTGTAAACTAAAACGAAAACTTGTAACCCGGGGACTGCCGATCGCATCCCGCCAGTTGACCACGGATTCATAATAGTTACGTATCAAAAGTCTGGCGAGGGGTAATGTAAATTCCGGATAATTTGCTTTTAAATGGATACTGTGTAAATCCTGAACGTTCAAATCCCACCAATGACAAGGATATTTTGTATCGATTGACCATGGACCTGCTTCATCGGGTAATGGACCGTCTTCCCGAAACATACAACCCAGTTTATAGTTTTGCAAATCATAAAAATACTGAAATTCTTTATCCGGTAATGTGACCTGGCTGCGGGATAAAAATGAATCCCACCACTGAATATGGCTCTTTCTTAATACCTTTTCACCCTGGGCATTAGCATCATCAATATTGCTCACTGCCTCTTCTCTGGCTGACATGCCTGCTTTTTGTGTAATCAGAGCGTCCTGCTTATTTCTCGGATCATTGCCGATAGAGATGTAAATGATTTTTTCACGCTCAGATCTCCACACATTTTTCCAGGCAACGGCGACTCGAGTACCATCGAGCAGATAACGACTTTTGAGATGAATTCCATCCTCCTGCAAAATCTCTTGCTTGGGTATCGACCATGTTGACTCTTTTGATTCGGCCAGACGCTCATCATCCGGTAACGTCCCGGGTCCTCCGATCCACCTTGGTTTTTCAGCCATTGCAACCTCAAGATCCGGTAATTGATCGCCAATAAGCTTCACCACAATGATGGGCTGTATAGCATGTACATAGCAATACCAGGAAAAGTTAGCAGTGTCAGACAATATCTTTCCATTTATAGTTGCCTTTTTTGTATTGAGCGACATGTGACCGTCGTGCAGTGTCCCCTCAGGGTATGACAGGATTAGCTTGGCAATAGGTATCCGATTGGGAGCAGACCAAAGGGGTCTGGCCGAAGCAGTGCCACGGTCAAAGACATCACTTCTGCCGAGAACGATTTGAATACCTGTCATCTCGTTTTCGGCTGGATCGAACCGGGTTTGCCAATCGAAATTCGATTCAGTGAAATCGATATAAGCGACGGCACTCAATAATCCGTTTGCAACAAAGGGGGCCTCTGTCCAGGCTTTTGGCAGGGTTCCGTTGCAAAAATCAAAAATTCCGGTATCTTTTGGCACATTTATGATATTCTCTTGACCTGAATTTGATACTTGATCAATAGCAAGCAAAATAGCTGGTAAAGATAGCCAAAGAATTAGCGAAAAGAGTATTGGTTTATGAATTATTAATTTTCTTATTATCATCTATTTATTTCTCCTCAGTTAACTGTTCTCTGGGCATCATCTTTAGAAATTTGCCTCTTTGTACACCCGTTTGATTCACATTTATGCAATGCCAGTAGCACATGCATAAAGCCGGGTCCTCCGGTAATGGTTTCATAATGAGCATGTCTATTGGTCGCTTTGGGTAATGGCAAACCATCGTTCAGAAACAGTTGAATACCGAGATTACCGAAATCATGAGCTCGATCGAGGTACTTTTGGTTTCCTGTTATTTCGAACATAGAAATCATTAGAGTCGTGACGCTGGCAAATTTGGACGGAGTGAGAATAATGCTCGTATCCGGCATGAAATGCATGTACTGCTCGGCCGTTGCATGCAAAAGTTTGCCATATTTTTCTGCGAGTTTAGGGTAATCTTGCTTAATCTGGATAAATCTTGAAAAGCAGCGATTTGCCATGGACGTATGAATATTCTGCCCGGAGACAGTTTCCCAGAGAGCTGTATAGGGCTTTCGCGTACCGGTTGGCGTCTTGCGTGCCGTGGGTTTACCTGTCTCGCTGTCAAGCTCTTGGACAAAGCCACCGCCTATACTTATCCTATGCGGCATTTGAAGAAAGTGAATGTCTTGCTGCAGAGCCAATTCCCTTAAACGCTGCGCCAGGGCGATATCGAGAAAAGGAGCCGCTTTCCATAGACATCGGGCGAGTTCCAGATTGCTCGCTGGCCAGACTTGATGGTGTCTTTTAGTGCGGGCCTGAAGGTAGCCGGTTTTTGTTCGCTTCATGTTTTGCTCCATGCGATAAACAAGGCGCTCAATGGCCGTGACCAGCTCATGTCTCCTCCTATGATTCGCATTTTCTTCACGACCGTAAGCATCAGCCCAGTTGAGGATCAACTGTCCGGCATAACGAGGAAACTCTGCTCCTTTTCCCGGTTCATGACCCGACCAGCGTGCATGCCGACTAAAATCACCGGTTTGCTTGTCCGCGATCTGATGATCCCATTGGCCGATAGCGAATTTCCAGCAAGCTTTTGGAGCGAGTGCATAACAACGTTCCCAAAAGGGCCACTCACCACAGATTTCATGTTTTCTATCGTCTCCACCTACCTGTTCCAGAGCAAAATCCCAATACAGATGTTCACCCCAGGCCATCAGACCGGTTAAAGGACTTTGACAGTGTGTAAAAAAGAATTCAAAGGCCTTATCGGCGTGGTCAGCATATTTATTCTCTCCCGTGAGCTCAGTCAGTTCATACAGAATAGCATAAAAATGGGTATTCCTCTGTGGATTTGCACCACCCAGAGTACGATCCATATTTCTAATACCGGGTATATTATTAAAGCATCCGATTTTCATGGTATTACGGTCCAATGCAACAGCAAAGAGAGGGGAATGCTCGCTGCCATAAGTGTCTCGCCCATATTGGATCATGGCATCAGCATAATCTCTAACCATATTCAGATAATCAGGATGTTTCGTATCCTTAAAAGGATAAACGATTAGAGTAGCTGTAACAGAACAATAAAAGAACAATACGATTAACGTTAATAAGATTGTATTTTTTGACATAATTAGAGTCCGATAGATCTATATCCCATCACTCATTTTTTCAACATCAATACCCAATTTCTTTTTCCACCAATTTAAATAAGCTTTATAATCCATTTCATCCGGATTAAAGCCTCGTTTTTCCCATAAAGGTTTGTATTTCTTATCTCGCACGGCGATCAGTTCTTCCATACTCGTCGCGCCGAATCCGCCTTTTTCAGCCTGGTCATCAGTCCGGACAATCCAGGCATCGAGTATGGATTGCATTTCATAAAGCTTGTCCTGATATTCATCTTTCCTGGCCAAATTATGCAATTCAAAGGGATCCGTTTTCAAATCATAAAGCTCCTCTTTGGGTTTGGTTGGCTGCAATAACCGGGCTTGCTCAGGGGGCAACGCATCTTTTTTTTCGAGGACTTTAAGCAATGTGCGAACAGGATAACGATAGGCGTGATAGTGATTATAGGGTAGATAAGCCTTTTCCGGCATGAAATTCCGTATATATTTAAAACGCTTTGTACGAATGCATCGAATCCTGTCCAAATTACGGGTTGACAAGTCTCTCGCGGCAACAATAAATTCACGTTTTGCTATAGATGAACTCAAAAAATCGATCCCGTGCATATGATTCGGAATATCGATACCTGCCAATTTTAAACATGTGGGCCCCAAATCGATGAGGCTGACGAGATCATTGTTCACAGTATTGGTTTGTAAATGGCCTGGCCATCGAATGATGAGCGGCACCTGAATTCCGCCTTCATACAATAAACATTTACCCCGCAAATGCGGACGACCCTGATCGGCGAAAAAGAACACAACCGTATTGTCCGTCAAGTTTTCATTGTCCAATCGAGTCAAAACCTCCCCGACTTTACGATCGAGCACTTGAATCGCTTCAAGATAATTAGCCCAGTCGCGTTTGGCTACCGGATGATCCGGATAATAAGGCGGCAAATCAACGTTTGAATGGTCTATTGGATTCTCAGGATCCCGTTCAAACGGCCGGTGCGGATCATATATTTGCACTTGGGCGAAAAAAGGCTGTCCTTCCTGCCGCTGGCTCCAGTCAGAGCCGTCAAAGATCGGTTCTTTCGGGATGAAGTTCAGATCACGTTTACCCGGCCTGCTGTCTGGTGTGCCATAGCCATTACAGGTAAAATAGCCGGCCTGGCTGAAATACTGGCTGACCAGTTGCACATGATCAGGTAAAGGCTTTTTATCGAGGGTGCGATGATGATGTGCGCCCAGAGTCGTCTGATACATGCCGGTATTCAAGGCAGACCGACTGGGGGAACAACCGACTCCCGTGGCATAGGCATGAGTAAAGCGCACCCCCGCGCGGGCAATCCGATCGATATGGGGTGTCTGAACCAGCGGATGGCCATAGCAACCCAAATCCGGACTCAGATCGTCGGCAATGATCCAGATGATATTGGGCCTGGATTGTTTGGAACATCTGAGCATCGTATGAGAAAACAGCATCGCGGCCATTCCAAGACCGGCTTTTTTGATAAATGTTCTTCGATTCTGCATTACATCATTTCTCCAGTCAAATTAGACATACTGACCAATCAAAACTTGAATTATAGTCAAAATAAGTTTACAAGTAAAAGAAACCTCTTTCGAGTTAATATCGTTACATTATTTTGTATTTATCAAAAGCATCCTTGGTACTCATACCTGATTGAATAGCCTTCCTGACTTTATTTTCTCCATGTGCTTTTTCCAATGCTTGTTTTATTACATCCAACTCAATTTTTCGGGGTACTATACATACACCGTCTATATCACCAATGATGATATCTCCCTCATTTATTACCGTGCATTCAATTTCCAAACGGCAACGAAAATCAATAACTTTACCTCTTGGCGCTTGGTCTTGCCCAAAAGGACCATAAGAAAATGTGGGGAAATTTATATTACATATTGCAAGCGAATCACGCGAGTAACCATTGACCACAGCGCCAGCCGATTTCAACTTTATTGCACGTTCACTCATCAACTCGCCCCACAAAGCATAATTTGGAGATGAACCGCTGCACAAATAAACTTCATTTTCTTTCAGGTCATCCAGAGCATCCAGCATGAGCCCAAAAGGCATTTCCAGGTAAGGGTTTTGTCCACCTGCAGAAAGCTCTTCAAAAGTATCGGCCTCCAATACAGTCATAGCACGTCCAGCAACACGCATCCCTGGTTTTAAAGGACGTATTTGGGGAGGCAAAAACTGGTGATATAAACCCATTTTATCCATAATATCGCCCACAACAGCCGTATTGAGATCCTTGTTAATCACCTTAAATATGTCGTTATACCATCCATGCATGATCATTTTTCAGCTCCCTTAATCAGGAATGTATTCAAATTTCAACAAACCACGCGCCCTGAACCGGAGCCCTGCATCAAAGATTCGACTTCGGTGCGTGTTGAATAATTGAAATCACCTACAATGGAATGGGCCAAACACGAGGCCGCCGCTGCAAACGCAACGGCCTTATCCATATCTGCATAGGCATTGGAATTCACTGAATAAATCAACCCGGCGCCGAAGGCATCGCCGACGCGGTCCACAATATTTTTTATGGCATACGGCCGGTATTTCCCATCGGAAACAGGGGCGAAGCATGCCTGTCCCCTGTCACGATCATAGAGCATCGCCCCCCAATTGTTGTGGCTGGCGGACAGGCTCTCCCGCAAGGTTATCGTGACCTTGCTCACATTCGGGAATTGTTCGATGATTTTTTCCGCGACTTTTGGATATGTATCGATTTCAAGATGCCCAGCATATACATTCATATCACCGGCGCGAACAGAAAGCACATCCGCGGCGTCTTCCTCGTTGCCGATCACCACGTCAACATGCGGCAGTAGCCTGCGCATTGTTTGTCCGGCCAATGCTCCCTGGGACACACCCAACTTCCAACGCCACAGCTTTTTCCGGAAATTTAGATCGCAGCTCACCATGAGGCCGGCCTCTTTTGCCGCTTTTGCGGCATGGCACGCCGCTTCCGCCGCGATTTCCGAAAGCGCCGGCGTAATGCCCTTGGTGTGAAAACAGCCAGGATCCTTAAACGCTTCATCCCAGGCATACTGATCCGCCCGGGTCATGGAGACCGATGAACCTGCGCGATGATAAATCACCTTACTGGGCCTCTGATTGGCCCCGGTTTCCACAAAATACAATCCCAGCCGCCCCTGCTGCGTCTGGACAATAAATTGAGCGCCAACCCCGACAGCATGCAAGGCGGCGATACATGCGTCCGCAACATCATGCCCGGGTAAGGCCGTCACGAATTCGGCTTCCGCGCCCAGCATGGACAGAGAAGCCGCGATATTGGTCTCTGCACCGGCGAATGTCATGTTCATTCCGCCGGGCAGGGCTTGCTTAAATGTTAGATAGCCTTTGGTGTTCAAGCAACCCATGATTTCTCCGAACGTCACAACTTTCATCTCAGGCTCCTCTCACTTGTTTGATGATTTCCATACAATCGGATGCGTTTCGGGTAATGGTTTTCCAGGCTTGGTTTCGAATCATCTTGCGTCTCGCGATCCACGAGCCGCCGATCGCGCTGACGAGAGGACTTTCCAAATAGGTTTGCGCGTTGTTCAGGTTCAGGCCACCGAGCGGTATGTATCGAAGCCCCAAATGCTGATAAGGTCCGCCCATGCTTTTCAAATACGACATGCCTCCGGCTGCTTCCGCCGGAAAAAACTTCAAGGTACGGCATCCCATTTCTACGGCTTTTTCAAGTTCCGAAGGGGTCACGATGCCCGGGGCAAACGGAAAGCCAAGGCGGTCCGCTTGCTCAATCACCCGGGGATTCAGACCCGGCGCCACGCCAAATGCCGCGCCAGCCGATGACACTTTAGATACCTGTTCCGGCGTGAGAATTGTTCCGACACCGGCCGTCATTTCCGGCACTTCGAGAATGCGGGACAACGCCTCCATGGCAGCCGGCGTGCGCAGGGTCAGCTCCATCGCTGTGACACCGCCTTCCAGCAGGGCGTGGGTCAGTGGAATGGCATGATCGGCATCATCGATGACCAGCACCGCAATGACGCCGGCCTCCGATAAATGGCGTTCGAGTGATTCCGGAAACATGGTCATGCTCCTAAATTTGGCTGTTCGCTCCCTGTTCATCAATGCATTTCAAAATACGCTTCAAGATTTTCGATCGGAATATTTTCATGCAATCCGCCGCAACTGGCGATTGCAAAACCGGGAACATCCCTGACTTTTTGCATGAGATCATTTAGCATTTGGCGCACATCCGAAGGCGACCCGGTTGTGAGAATGCGCGTATTCACGCCGCCGATCATGAATTGACCGGCGTTGCCAAAGTGTTCAATCACAGATTCGACGGGCGTAGCCGGATTTTCAAACATGATGCCATCCACACCTGCTTGAACCAGTTTAGGCAAAAAATGCGACATATTGCCGTCTGCCACAAAAATAATTTTTCGACCTTGTTCTTTGGCTTTAGCCCAAATATCCCGATAATGTGGAAAAATATACTCATCATACCAGGAAGGTGGAAACATGGGCCCGGTGTGACTCGCTAAATCATCGTGGAGGAATAAAAAGGGGGATTCCGATCCTTTTAGCATATCTGCAATGATTTTTTTGGATTTTTTAATGCATGGGATCAAAAAATGATCATGAAATCGCTCGGGTTCAGATATGGCTGCAAGCATAAAGATTTCCCATCCCAGAACTTCCACCGGCCACATGAAAAGTGTGGTGTAAAGCATAGGGTAATACAGCCCAATGTCACCGATTGCCTGATCCCGTAAAGCGATATCATCCGGCTTACAAGAATGAGGAACCGGAGTCATCAAATCTTGGTAGCATATTTGATCCATTTCCAGTGTCCAGACTTGTTCAACCGATTTACAGGCATAGGTATGTCGCATGACTGTATCATAAACGCCCAGTGGGGCAACCTGATATGGAAGAGTGGGATGCATTTTTGTCTGTCCAGCGGGTGTTGGAGGTGGTGCATTCTCCAATGGAACACGATTGATGATATCGATACCCAAATGTTCATATGCCTTTAAATACGCTTCTTGCGTATCCTTGTATACATCCAAACCTGATATTTTTTCAATTAAATCGGTATGGTTCAATGTTTCTTTACGAATTAGTTTAGTGACCCGCTGGCCTGCTGCCCACTGCAAAACATCTTTTTTCATAAACAAGACCCTTTTCCATTACGGTAGTTGCTCCTGGTTTACTGATAACACGTATCTATGCCGATAGCGGATGAATATATTTTTTTTCATTTTTCGGATCGTGTAGGAAAAAACTGGAAATCCACCCAACGATAAAAACGGTCAAATGGCCGATCAGGCCGATGAGATAAGGATGAAGGTCATAATTCCATCGACCCAAATCAATAATGTCATTTTTGGTCAAACTGGCCCATGTGATAACGAGCAATGTTGCCACTATCCCCACTAATGCGCCTTTATAATTTGCCTTTTTGGAGAGAAAGGCCAGGAAAAAAAGTCCCAGGATACCTCCACCAAAAATTGAAAACGCTGTGAAATAAATAACGAGCGCGTCTCCACCCAATGTACTCAGCCAGGCTGCAATACTCATAGAAATAAAGCCCGTCAAAACTACGACGATTCTTGCGGATTTTAATCCGGAACGGTCACTGAGTTGGGGTTTAATTTTCATTAAAATATCATTCGTAAAAACCGTTGCTCCACTGTTCAGACCACTGGATAATGTGGAGATGGCACTGGAAATGAGGGCTGCGAGGACAAGTCCGACCACTCCGACCGGCAATTGGTTCATGATAAAATAAGGAAAGATACGATCTGGTTTTGCCATAATTTCAGGCGGTAATTCTGTACCTGTTAAATGATAATATCCCCAAATGGACGTGCCAACAAAAAAAAAGAGCGCCCATACCGGTACACATGCGATACCACTGATCAAGGCGCCTCTTGTGGCTTGTTTCGTCGATTTGGCCGTCAGATACCGCTGAACTTGTGTCTGATCCGTTCCAAAATTGTGAAAATGCTGATAAAGGCCATACAGCGCCATGACTAAAAGAGTGTCGCTCCGAAGACTCCAACTCATCTCACCCAATTGAAATTTTTGTGCTTCAGCAGCAACTTTAATGACATTCAAGGGACCACCCGGCGCACTAAATAACGCAATCCCCAGGCAAATGATGCCGCCGGAAATGAGTAATATACCTTGAACGACATCCGTCCACATCACGGCTTCCATCCCCCCTAAAAATGTAAAGAGTATGGTGACCATGCCGATGATCAAAATAAGACAATATAAAGGCCATCCAGTCATTGTGTTTATGGCCAGGGCCAAAACATAAAAAATAACACTCATACGAGCGAGATAATAAAAGATAAACGCCACAGCACCATATACCCGCACCGGCGATCCAAAACGGGTTTCAAAAAATTCATAGAGACTCATACCAACAATATTGCGATATAATGGAATGACGATGAGAGCGATGGGAAAAATCACAATCAGGGCCATAAACGAATTAAAAAATTGACGCCAATCCCCATTAAAAGCCACTCCGGGATTTGCCAGGAATGTCATATTGCTTACAAGGGTTGCCAAAAGTGCTATACCCATTGCCCAGCCCGGTATGCGTTTATCAGCAATAAAATAATCCTTGCAGGATTTTTGTCGTTTGGTAAAGGAAAATCCCAATGTTAGAATGCCACCAAGATACAAGGCGATAACCAAATAATCGATAAGAGAGAGTGTGTTCAAGTATAATTCCTTTGTTTAGTTGAAAAATAACGCGGTAACTTTTCGTTCTGAAACCGTTTCCGGTTTATTTACCGACTTTTGTTTTGCAGCGCTTTTTTCCCTACCGTGTCTGTCGGGCCGATGTAACCGGGGCCACCGCCGGCGATATAGCCATCGCTGCGCCCGGTGGCATCCCTGCTGACCCAAAAGGCGTACAGCGATCCGTTTTTCAATTCGAACCGGAATCGGACCGGACGGCCCGATAGTTTTGAAAGATCGGAACCGGTGTTCCACGTTATCGATACCAGCGTGCTGTCCGTAGAGAGCGGCCGGCAGTTGCCAAGAGTGAACGGCTCGATCGGCTCGCCTTTTTCATCCAACACCTCTGCACGCAGGCGGCCGTTTGGCGCATCCACGTTCACAAACAGGCACTTACCGGAAAAGATTACCGGACGGGTGGTCAGCATGCCGGGTTCCTGTCCTGCATCCATGGAGGCAAAGCCGTCGCGACGAAGGGTGGCTAGACCGGTGGCCCCATAGTCATACATACCGCTCTGAAGCATATGCTTTTCAGTCTTTGACGGATTTCCGCGAAATGCGGAATAATAGAACCAGAGTTCATCGTGCATGACAATACAGACGTTGCCGATTGACTGCACATAGCCGCGGTCCCAAACATCGTTTCGCTCGGCCGGGATATGGACACGTCGGTCCGGGCGGTGAAAATAGAAGCCGTCCCGGCTGTAGGCGAACTGAAGTTCGGTTATCTTGGGGAGCCCGGCTGCATCACATATCGGGTTGGGCGGCCCCCAATGCAGTTCGAACTGGCCGAGCATGATGCTCTCATAGGCGACGGCGTCAAAATTGTAGAGTTGGGCATGCTCGCCGGTCAAATAATCCATTCCATCTTTATCATCGGCAGCCAGCCAAATGACCTCTTTTGCATCATTTCGCATGGCTCCCTTTATAAAATCATCGCACTCGTAATATTTTCGAGTGCGGCCTCTTTTACCAAAACCAGCCCGAATACTGTAAACCCATTTTTTTCGAAATGGATTATAAAAGTGGGTGCTGCGATCTAACGCGTCTCCGGATCTTGTCCGTTTCGTCCAGTGGATGCCATCCGCTGAAACAAGACTGGTTCCCGACCGCATAGACCCGGGTGGTTGAATAAACATTGTCCATTTTTCTTGAGAAACAGTCGCATCCCAATTACGCACCACTGTCCAGGAATCCGCGGTCAAGTCCAAAGGTAATACCTGATTGGTACCTGGACGTATATCAAACTCTGGACGCTGCCAATTCAAGCCGTCAGTGCTAATGGCCAGACAGACCGTACCAATCCATCCGGCTTCGTACCACATTTTGAAATGCTGCTGATCCGGACACCACCAGATGCCGCCGCTTTTCGGAACCGCAGCAGCATTGCCCGGTTCCCCCTGATGGTAGGGAGCCATGCGAGTTGCGTTGCGTTCGAGTTCCGTTTCCGGCTTTAGCACCGGGTTGCCATTATATTTTACAGGCCGGTGAAACGTTCGCTCCAGCATAGTTTCCTGGATAAGAAAATCGTCAATAAAAAGCTGGCGGCCCACGTCTATCGGAATGACCTCGGGTGGATGATCGAGGTAGGGTACCGGCATCGGGTTTTTATCCGCCGGGTCGATATTGCGCGGAGGCCATTCATTTGGAAGGCGGATACCATTATACAGCAATTCTCCGCTATTTTCGCTCCAGGGCTTTTCTTGATATTGGAATGCCAATTTTAATCCCAATGCCACCACATATCTCCCAAATGAATAACGTTCCCCATTGGTAACATGTTTTTGAAAAATTTTGACCTGATTGCTTTTATTATTTCCAAAAAGCTGAAAGGAATTAAATTTGGATATCTGTTCAAAACCGGCATTTTTCAATTCCTCCACACGGGATTTGGCTTTCTTGATTGGAACCGGTGTCAGAACCACCAGTGTTCCCGATTCGATCACCAACCAGTCTTCTGGTGAGTCATAACTGTTTCTCAGAAAATATTGACCCACCAGCTCTTCCGGCACCTGATCCGAGAGTGTAAAGGACCGGTCTGAAAAGAGCTTGGTTCCAGGCTCGAATACATCTATTTCGCCGGGTCCGCGAAACTCAATAGATGCCGGTGAATCTAGCACCGAGGTCGCAATACATAATTGTGTTAATCCGGAAATTGTCATGAATAACACAAGCGTTGTAATGATAGATTCAAAATTTATCTTCACGATACTGTCTCTACTTATACCGCTTTTGCAATTCATCAAAAGTGGAGTTATGGATTCATTTATTCAACTAATGGTTTTAGAATAACCTGATTACAATGGAAACGGGTCATTCGATCGATTCAGCCATTTTTGCAATTCCCGGTCAAGCTGCTGCATGACAGGATGTTCATCCGCCTCTTTGGCAACGACAGGATTCATTTGGTATGGATCATTGATATTATCGTACAACAATCGTACTGTATATAACTCACCATTACCTTTATATTCTGTGCCCAGAGAGCGATCTTGATAACGAAGATGATATTCTTGAATACCATCCGGACGCCGGTCAACCACATAGGTATACCGTTTTGATTTGAGACCACGGTATCCCCATTTCCGCCAGTCGATTCCTTCTTTTTTCATATCATCGGCCAATTGTACATAGCTGGCCGCAAGCCGATCGATCACCCGGTGATCTCCGGGTTGTGGGTAATGAGCAATGAACGCATAGTCTGTTTCTTTGTCATCACGTCCCAAAACAAATCCAGACAAATCATCTCCTTCCGCAGTTTTTGGGACAGCCAAATCCATAATTCCCAACAAAGTTGGCATAAAATTGTACACAGCAAAAGGCATATTCGTTTTTCGGGGCTTGATTTTGCCAGGCATTCGAATCATGAATGGTATGCCGTTGGCTTCCTCATACCACCAGGATTTACTCATAAGACCATGCGACATCATGGACTCACCGTGGTCAGAAGTAAAAACTACGATTGTGTTTTCTGCAAGATTCTGTTCATCCAGGAATCGCATTAACCGGCCAAACTGGTCATCACATGATGTGACAGCGGCATAATAAGGTAGACGGTGTTCTGTTTCCGTAGCATTGGGCCGCACCGGCAGTTCTTTATCCTGATACATGTCTATGTATTTTTGCGGTGCCACATAAGGCGGATGCGGTGGATTCCAGGACACGAATAGCGCAAACGGCTGATCCGGTTTTCGATTGCGGATAAAATCCATCGCAATCCCGGTTTCGTGCTCTACGGACCATTGGTTTTCGATCTCAATTTTTTGCGGGCTGTCTTTCCAGTAATGGGGATGCCAGAAATCATTGGAGGTATTGTATGCATACCAGAAATCAAAACCATGTCGTCGTGGTCCGGGTGGTGTCCAGGCATCCCAGCCGGTTGCACCATCTATGGGATTTCTCGACAGGTTTACAGACGGGTTTTCCAGGTGCCATTTACCGATGTAGCCGGTTTGATAGCCGCTCGCTTTGAGCACATCGCCGATGCACACCTCTTCTTTACGCAGCCCGAAATCGATACCAGCCGCACAGTTGCAGATCACGCCCGTGGACATGGGGAAACGGCCGGTCATCAGCATGGCACGATAGGGGGAACAAAGCGGGGTCGTACTCACCGCATTGGTAAACGTGAGACTTTGCTCTGCGAATCGATCGAAATTTGGTGTGATTACCGGATCTTCGTTCATGAATCCCATGGCTTGCTTGCGGAACTGGTCGGCAAACACGAATAACAGATTGGGGCCGGTCCGTTTTTTCCGGGTGCAGGCCAACTGTCCGGCTATCACTGCTGCAAGCGTTTGACCGCTTTTTCTCAAAAAGGTTCTACGATTTAACATGCCTTGTCAGCCTCCACTTGAAAATCCACTTTATTGAATTTTGCATTTTCCAGGCGTATTACTCTAGAGTCATCGTCAATTCTGTTTATCCTGGCAACAATGTGAATTGAAAACGTTTTTTTGTTCGAATCACGGGTGTGGCAGTTGATCGACAGATGCACTGATATGGGGAATCATTTTTTATCTCACTGGTTTGCGCATATCA
The DNA here is from genome assembly GCA_014728115.1 of Candidatus Zhuqueibacterota bacterium. GTDB lineage: Bacteria > Zhuqueibacterota > Zhuqueibacteria > Residuimicrobiales > Oceaniaggregativiventaceae > Oceaniaggregativivens. The sequence continues at coordinate 27,355 of WJME01000292.1, forward strand.
GTTCTCCGGCCCTTTACCAACTTTGCAAGTAGCCTTGTTGATTAATATCTTTAAGCGCATATTTTTGGAAACCGGTGTTGCTGCTCGCACATCGGCCTCGGAAAATCGTGCCATCAGAATTTCGGGTTTGTTCCAGCGATTGCGTTCATAAGAAATATAGATCGTGCCATTCCCATCCTGCCAACCATATGGATAGGAACAAGGACGTTCATCCAATAACAAACCGCCAATCCAGGTTTTCCCCTCGTCCTTGGAAAGAAAAGCAGTCAAATGAGAACGTCCTTTATTTTGTTTAAATTTGGTTTCAGCAACATCGGGAATAGAGTCCAAACTTCCATGTTTCACAAGAAGCCAGTTTCCCGAATTCAGTTTCATAAATACAAATCTTGCATTGGTGTGGGGTATGTCATTCGGTTTTTGACGTGTCCATGACTTGGCCTGGTCAAATGATTCGCATTGCAGAAATGACTCTGAATGGCGATTGAAAATAACGAGAGTTCCATTGGAACGTTCCACGACCATATACTCATCAAAGTCCGGATTTTTTTCGGCATGTAACGGACCACCCAATTCAAATGTTTTACCCTGGTCACGGGATATTAGGGGACGTGAAGGATGCGCTTTCCGGTTCCAGCAACCGGTTGGGAATATCCAGGTACCATCCTGCAAGACTGTGGGGGTGGTTAGCAGATTTTGTTCATCTGCAATTTTGCGAGGTCTTGACCATTGCGGATTAATTGCATCAGGATTCTCTGAGGTAATACACCAAAGGGATGAATGCGGTCCTCCCAATCCGCAGGGATACTGGCTCCACATAATCCAGAGCTGTCCGTTCGGTGCAGTCCAGACGGTCACATGATCGGTACGGATGGGACCATCGCCATCCGTATCAAATACAATGTAGGGTGGCGTCCAGGTCTCCCCATTGTCATCACTTTTAACAACGATACAGTAATTTTCATGTCCCTCACCGGTTCCGCCACTTGAAAATCCGCACCATAGCCTCCCCTTTGGTGTGCGCGTAATGCTCGATGCAATACCGAAACAGCGATTTCTATCTGCATATTCAGGCCCTGGTTCGAAATTAATGCGGGGAACCGGTTGTTTTGATCCAGTAACCATGACATAATACTTGTCTGAACGGGTTTGGGCATGTCCATTCGTCAGCATGAGTGAATTTGAAACAACCAAAAGGGTGAATATGGCAACAGGGTTAAAGAAAATACGCCATAATAGTCGCATCCTCCTCACCGTAAATCGATATTTTATATCAGTTGTCTGCCTTGAGCGATTTTTCATAGAGACCTCATTCACTATTACTATCATTCTCTGTTTTGTGCGATATTGATTGCTACCATTTATATCTCGCATCCCCTATTTTCTTCATCCTTAAATCACGGTTTCACGACAGTTAATTCAGGTAATATCGCTGGATATTCTTGTTTATTTACGGCATTTTAAAAAAACCTGACCGTTTGCACAGTCAGGTTTTTGTTGAATAAAAGACAAACAGTTCGTAATTTAATTATCTTTATTCCGGCAATTCATGGGGTATATAAATCCTGCCCAGGACAACGTTGACCTCATTTTTTGCCGGATTTTATTTGATCAACATCATTTTTTTGGTTTCTGATTGTAGCTCTGTTTCAAGCTTGTAAAAGTAGACACCGCTCACAACTTTATGACCGACTGCATTGGTGCCGTCCCACTTTATGGAATGGGATCCTGCAGTCATTTTTTTGCTAATCAACTGTTTCACTTTTTGGCCCAACATGTTATAAACCGTCAGATCTACCTCCAGAGGTTTCTCCAGGCTAAACGCGATATTTGTGGTGGGATTAAAAGGATTGGGGTAATTTTGTGCCAGCACAAATTGATTTGCGACCGCTTTGTTAGCGGCCACAGCAGTCGGATTATTGATGATGTCATGCAGGGCTGCGATATATTGATCCTTATTGGCTTCCCAGTCTGCCTTTTTATCAGGATACCAGTTCAAGTCGCCCAATGGTAGTCCATCTGAGCCGGCTGTCATGAGGGCATTATTCGTATAGGTCAAATCATTTGCAATCGGCCAATTAATGATCGGATACCCTTGTCCGGTACTAAAGTCAACGATAGGCGTACTACCGGCTGTGTGGTCTGCAGGGACGGCAACGTCAGGATTCCTCATATCCGATGTGTATTGAACCAAACTGTCCAGATTATACAAAATCGTGGTAAATTGTGGATCTGTATCCATATGCTGGACTTGCCAATGCATAAAATCTCTGCTTTCATATAAAGATTTGGTAAAATCGTCGATCAAAGGTTCTTCATACGTGATACGCATTGAATCCTCGGTTCCTGCAAAATCGGCCAGAGTCTGGGCATAGTGATCTTTAATGCCATCCTCAAGAAACCAGGAATTCCACCCGGAAAGTTGATTGAATTCAATTGAATCGATTTCAGTGAATGATGTGTCGATTTCGAATATGGACGGAATCCAGGTCATCCAATCGGGACGCCCTTCGAGCGCCCCTTTAGTGACACCCGGATATTCCACGTTATAATTGATATTGTTGGTATAGATTTGATTGTTAGCACTGCTTTGGAACAATTGACCTACATTCATAAGAGTATTGTGATTCGCTCGAAAATAGTTGACCCGCCATAGCTTGTTCTGTAAAGTGCCGACATTTACGAGTGTACAGTTTTCAATGACAGAACTATCGGCTCCGCCCCGAGTATTGATGATTCTGCCCAGAGCAAATTGCGCGGGGCGATGCGTATTTTGAAAGTAACAATCCGTAAAATAATGTTTTGATCCAGCATTCGAGACAATAATATTACTGTTCGCACCGACAAACACGCAATTATCAAAGACATAGCGGCAATCATTGCCGGCAGCGCCTTTGGTAATAAAATGATACCAATTATTCAGTTCATTCACCGCCGTGGTAATCAGATTTTTCATCGTCACTGATGAACTATCCAAGGGAGTCACCGCGCCTCTGGCGTTCCCTTCGGAATCCGAAGTTTGAAATAAAACCGGGGGAACGGAATTGGGATCATTTTCCTGAACTACGGGTACCCCTGCATACTCTCCAACGAGCTGCAGATGGTACTGGTCGACTTGAAGGATTCCATCCCAAAAATAGATATTGTTTCTTTTTAATCCATAAACCCGATTGGGGTTGTTTCGTTCACCGGTTGCCGTTGTATCGCCAGCGATTTGTGCGGTGATTCCTGTGAGGGGATCCAGCCACAAGGTATCCGGTGCTTGCGCAAAACATTGAGTTATTAAGATAAAGATAACCGCGAGTACAGATCCACTCGTTAATTCTCTCATCTTCATAAAAATCTCCTTCCCGAGTAATGTGCTCGACAAAATGAATTGGTGATAACTGTACCTCCCATCGCATTTCTCAATTCATAGAGGGTATATATCAACAATCATAAAAGCCTCCTCTCTCCTTTTTGTTATTAAAACAATTGTCTTTTAGTATCGCCATCTGATTCCAAGATCAGCTGTCGCCCCATAATATTCCAAGCCCGAAAGTAATCCCAATTCGGATTGGTATGCTTTATCGGGTTCATTAAAAATATTGCTTGCATTGAGAAACAGTTCAAACCCCTTCCAGGGTAATTTTTGATTGGCGGTAAAATCCCAACGATAATAATCTTCTGTAAAAGTGTCTTCTTCGGAACGGGGTGCGAGAAAGTCTAGAGTGTTACCCTGATATAAAAAGGATAAGCGCAGAGAAAGACCGGATAGATCATATCCCAATGTCAGATTTAAAATATCATTGGGTTGATTGAGCATTCTGCCCGTGCGAGTGGTATCCACTCGTTGTTTGATAAAGGCTGGTTTGCCCGGAACAGGTGCAAAAAATGAATCCGGATATCTCGTTTCGGAAGATAAGCGGGTATAGTTTATGTTCATGACCAAATGGCTGATGAATGAAGGAAGATACCAGAAATTGGTTTGCCAGTCGAGTTCGATACCGCGTACATAACTGGTATTTTCGACATTATCCCATGTCGTTACTAAAGTATGATTGATCAAGGTCACGGCATTGTTGATTTCATCTGAATCTTTGGTGCTAAAGATATGGTCCCAAACAATATTATCGATTTCCTTGTAAAAAACGCCTGCGGTGAACAATCCAATAGTGTTCGAATATACCGATGCATACACATCATAATTTTGTGCTACAGGCGGTACGATGGTGGGGTTACCGATGTTGATTTCGTTGGTTTTAATTTGATAAAAATAAAAAGGGGAAAACGATCGATAATCCGGCCGAATCAGTGATTTTGTGCTGGCCAGGCGAATATCAAACCAATCTACGGGTTTGATGCGGAGTTGAAACTGCGGGAACCAATGCTCATTGTTACGTTCTGATGTTAATTCTCTAACACTTTGAGGATGATCTACCCAATGTGCCAATTCAGGCCCGATACCAAAGGTTTCATAATGGGTTCTGGTATGTTCATATCGTACACCGGGGATAAACAGGATATGCTTGCCGAAATTTATTTCAGACATGAGATAAAAGGCATTCACTTGTTCGTTCATGTCATAATCTCTTCGAAAGGATTCAAGGGCCTTGTACCAGGCATACGGCTCCATAATATCCACAGTCCGTTTCAACCAATAGGTTGAAACAGCCCAGGGTATGGTATAACCTCCGTCCAGAAATGTGCCATAGTCATAATTCGAATCCTCAAAATAAAAGGCACGAGGTGAAGGCTCGACTCCATAATCGATGCCCTGCTTAAAATCCCAGTCGGGAATCGATTCTCCGACAAATTCGGAAAAACTCATTCCCAGTCCTCTGACTCCGGCATTGAATTCACCGCCGAGTTGATTTTCTTCATTTTTCCTGCGGTTATAGCGGAATTTATAGCCTAATTTCAGTTTGCCGTTGATTTGTTTTGAAATACCAAATGGAATATCAAAATCCAAATAAGCAGACCGTGCTGTTTCCTGAACATCGCGGACATTAATCGAGGCATTCAGTCCGCCGGCGATTGAATCACTGAACGTAACGGCATTTACGATCTCTTTTGGTGTTTTTTGAATAAAACCAGTGAACCCTTTCTCAAGTCCGGAACGTTGTTGAATAAAAACCATTTCATATCCGCGGGGCATATCTTGACTGGAGGTAGAATTGGAGAATCCAAAATCAATTCCGACACCGAATACATTATATTCACCTTGTAAGGCATTGTTCAACACCGACTTTGTTAAATCATTTGATGTATGACGAAACGTCAATCTTCCTTCGCTCGAACTGGTAAACAATCCCTGACTTGATTCGGCTCTGTCCAGTTCACTGTAAAAGTTGCTCAGCATCAGTTTGCCATAGTTCCCCAACCGGTAATCAAAGATAATTCCGGCACCTCTTCGATTCCGGAGGGATGTTACATCCCGCATGTTCACGCGATCATTAAAAATTGGGGATTGACCTTGCTCGACGTTTCCCTGGTCATTTGTAAGATATGTAGCAAAAAGACGATCCGAGCTGCGGTCAACGCGCTCGAGATGTCCAAATAATGATACCCCAAAACGATTCGTAAAGAATCGATTGCTCACATTTCCCGTGAATTTATAATTGTCATAGATCTCTTTATGAGCATTGTATCCCCCCTGGGCAGTAAAATGTGTATGAAATCCTTCCTTTGCTTCATTCAATCTCAGATTTATCGTCCCTCCGACCGCATCCGCGTCCATGTCCGGTGTCAAGACTTTAACAACTTCGATTCCGGAAAGCATGTTGGATGAAATCATACTGAGGTCCACACTTCGATTTTCTTCATCCGTTGATTGCATGCGAATGCCATTGATTAAAGTAGTGTTGTATTTCGGTGAAAGCCCGCGTATGGCAACTTTTTGTCCCTCTCCTCCGCTGCGGATAATAGATATCCCCGGCAACCGGCCAACAGATTCGGCTGCATTCACATCCGGGATCTCTTGAATACGGTCGGCGGCCACGACATTTTTGATGGTATTTGAAGAAAGTTGCTGGTTGATGGCAAGCAACTGGCCTTCAGCCTGGGCTGTAACCGTCACCTTTTTTCCTTGGATGGTGGTATAACTCATTTCAATGTTTTGTTCGATTTTTTTTCCTGGATCCACTCGCAGAGGAATTTCAACAGCATAATACCCAATAAATGTCACATTCAGGGTATACTTGCCAGGCGGAACTCTTGCAATGACATATTTACCTTCGAGATCAGTGGCAGCCCCTATACTTGTTCCCTTTATAATAATGTTTGCTCCGGGTAGCGGTTCGCCTGTTGCCGCATCAATCACTTTTCCTTCAATTCTTGAACTGATCTTATTGGTTCGGGATGAACTCCCTCCGGAAGCCCCATGTCCTGATTTAATCGCCAATTGGCCGGCTTTAGAGATGTAAAGTGTTGCATCCATTTTTTTCAAAACAGAGAGGAGCACCTCCAGTACATAAGCATTTTCCATTTTCAAAGTGATTGTCTCATCAAGCGGCAATCTCTCACGACTGTAATTCAGCATAATATCATTATTATTGAATAATGAGGCCAGCGCATTTTCCAGGGTCACCTCATTGAAATCGACATCTACAGGTTCCAGTAATGCTACCGGGATTTTTTTACCATAATACGGTTCCAGATCAATTTTTTTCAGGTCTTCTTTTGCATAGCTGAAAGAAAAGAAAAGCGTAAACAAAACGATAAGACAAATCCTTTTATGCATACAACCCTCGCAAAAATAAAATGAAAGCCTGATTATTTTGAGGTGATTTTTATAATGTTTGAATTCCTCTCAACCCGGGTATTGGTGATTTCCGCAATAATATCAAGGACATCATCCACATTGGTTCTGAGCAAATGCACATTCACCCGCTCCTCCAGCATCGCATGATCATCGATCTGTATGTTAAAATCATACCAGCGCTTTAGTTGGGACAATACTTCTTTGACCGTTGCGTTATGAAAATGGATTTCATTATGCATCCAACCCAAATATTGTTGCACATTCACACGGATGGGCTCTTCCGGCGAGCCGTTTTTCGAAAGCGAGCTATAGTATCCTTTGGTTAGGATTGACTGTTCCACATTTTTTTCAGAACAGCCTAGCGAAACTTTTCCCTCGATAACAGCGACCGACACTGTAGGATTGTCTTGCCATGCGCGAACATTGAATTTGGTTCCTAACACTTTGACCAAAGCATGATTTGCAATCACCTTGAATGGCTTTTGTTGATCATGCGTTACCTGAAAATAGGCTTCACCTTTGAGGTGAACGGTTCGGTCGTTTGTAAACTTTTCAGGATAACTCAGGTAACTGCCGGCATCCAGAATAACCTTGGTTCCATCATTCAGTCGCAGGGTTTTTCGCTGGCCCATTGGAACCTGTATATCCGTAAATGTGACTTTGCGGGTATTTTGCACATTTTTGGAAACAAAATAGATAACAGGTAAAACAAACAAAAGGGTGACTATGGCAAATCTGAGAGCAAAAGCAGGACGATAATAAGGTTTGCGGGACCGCCTGGCACGAGTCGCTTCGTTTTGACGTACTTTCTGTTTAAATGTGAGCCACATTTGATCGACAGGAGTGGGATCGATAGATTTATAGTTGTGGTGCCATATCGATTTTATTTGCTCTAGTTCTTTGTCAAAATTTGAATCTTTTTTTGCAGGCAAATCTTTCTGTGTACGATTTTTATCATCCAGGTAACGTGCTATCCGTCGAAGAATCTTTTTGTTCACAGTATAATCCTTTGAAAAGTATGATTGAATAGTGTGCTTTTAATAGTATAATGATTGAGGTATGAAATACCCTGACATGGGATCTGAATATTTTGAAAAAATCAAACAAAGAGGATATGAATTTGAGGGAAATCAGGTCAGATATGCAGACAGTCGTTTTCGAAGCGTTATAAGAGCCCTTCCGATTTGTGTTTCAACAGTTTTAATAGAGATTCCAAGTGTTTGGGCAATTTCTTTATAGGTGAGTCCGTCAATACGACTCATACAAAATATCACCCGGCATTTTTCAGGCAGAGTGAATATGGCATGATGATAAACTTTATCCAGGTCGGATTCAAATAATTCATCTGCAGGTGATTTGGCAAGCTCTTCAGTTTGTTCATTTTTAAATTTTTGCCGAATTTTTCTTTTCCGAAGTACCATCAAGGCGGCGTTTTTGGTGACTTTATAAAGATAGGCTTGCAGGTGATTCTGCGATTTGAATTTCGATCGCTTTTTCCATAATGTGAGAAATACATCTTGCACAATATCTTCAGCAATGCTGACATCATGAACATAATAATAGGCAAATCTTACCAAATCATGGCAATACATTTTATAAAAGGATTCAAAACTTTCTGTATTGTCGAATATATACATTATTTAAAATTGGTTAGAGTACGAAATTGCCAGTCAGATATCTCCTGCAATATCCTGTAAGAATATAACTAAAGCAGACTATTTTATCAATGAAAGATAAAAAAGAGTGATTGTCAATAGCAGCTGAATGAAAAGTTTGAGATAGTTGAGAATTTTGCAGTATTGTACTGTTTATATACCCTTTCAAATCAAAGTCTTGCCCCGAAATCTCGATGCAGGATATGGCCCGCATGTCCCACTGAAAGCCAATATCGTGACGATTCAGTCTCTGTCAAAGATCTCTCGCACATAAGGGCGCAAGACGACACGGCCCTCGCTATTTATGCTGGTGAGATTGGCGGTCTCGTACAGGACAAACCCATCCAGTCCCGCATGCCGGTTGACCAACTCGATCTCTTGCAGTTTCTGTATCTTTCTGCCCTCGTCATTTGTCATGCTGTGAAAGTCGCTTTGATAATGCAAAGGCTTGTCTGCTGACCGGGTGACCGCACTCACGATCTCTAACACTCTGGATAAATTCCAGGGCCTCAGCGTATGAGCGCCCCGGAATTCCAATTCATCGGCAATTTCCTTCACCCAGGTTTGCCATTGCCATTCGAAATTCGGAGGCAATACAGGTAGCGAAAACTGGCGCCGGTCATCCAACGCGAGCATGCCTGCATGCAGATGTAGCGTGATGGATTTACCACGGCTCTTGATCAAATCACGTGCCTCACGGAGAAATTGTGTGTACGCATCGCCATTGATGCGACTGATCACCGGATAATCGGTTCGACCTCCGGATGCTTGCAGGACCGGTTCATTGAACCCATATTCCCACGACTCAGGCAAACGGGTGTGATTGGCCACCCTAAAGTTGATGCCGTCAACGTTGCGATCCAGACAAAACCGGACGAGCTCCAGCCAATGTTCGCGCACCTCGGGATAGATGGGATGCAGAGTTCCCAGATAATATTCCGGTTTGCCACAGGCCACAGCAAGATATCCCCGAGTATCCAGAGTGACATGATCGGTAAGGTGGTACCGGTTAAAATCATAAAAATCTGTATAATGTCTCTGCAACTCGACCGGATCGTCAATCAATCTTTTTACTTTATGGCTTTGCATATATCGTAAAAGCTGATTGCGTTTGGTTTGATAAAACTCGAGTTTTCTTTTATCCAGCGACACAGGCCCTTTACCTAGGATAAAGGGAATTTCCTTGCCGTTTTCACCGGACAACTCGATGATGTTGCCGTTTTCGTTGCTAAAATCCCCGTGGTCGTCTGCGAGCGAGGATTTGATGAGTAAATATTTTTGATCAGCACCGAGTTGCAGATTGTCCAGGTAGAGTATGCGGCAGGGACGCCATTTGGGGAAACGAAACCGCCATTCTATGGTTTCTCTAAACTCCATGGGCCCGGTATAGCGGGTGAAATGGTTATTCGAGGTACTGGTCCACAGGCTCAGATGTTCGGCTTTGAGTCGAGTGGGTCTGTCATTGCTTTTGACCAGCCGTATGGTGGTCACCGGTACTGTGGCTTTATAGGTTCCGGCTTTGCGTTTCAGACACATCTCCGGATGTTGTGCGGCAAAAGGCCGTGCGACAGGGTAGATTCCGCGCAGATCTCGAAAAGCCGCTGCACCGTCCGGAAAAGGAAACGACAAGGGCAACAGTTCACCAAAGCCGCCGGCTTCAAACGGTTTGATCTGGGCATAAAACTGTAATCCGTGCGCATGCGCGGATTCAACGGCTTGTGCCAGCAAATCGAAAGGGTGCGGATAAGTTTCGTAAAAATTCCAAATAGTATCCACAATCCATTGATGGCGGGTAACGCCTATCGATACCAGATGCTCGTTTAAATCGTCCAGCTGAGATCGGTTCATGAATTGATCATTGAGCAGGCTATTGACAAAAAAGTCTGTAGTGGCATAGAGCGATTTTGTCACTGGAGAGTTTCGCTTTTGTGTGGCAGACGGCATAAAGGGAGCCGATATGCTGCTGCTGGCAATCAGACCCGATGCGGTAAGGGTATTCTTGAGAAATGATCTTCGAGATAGATGGGGATGTTTTTGCATAAGCGGTATTCCTTTATCTGAACCGGGGGTCGCCCTGATCTGCATGGTTGATAAAAGATATTCATCCTGAACCAACAATGCAAATAAATTCAATCCAAATTGTTCCAGTGGATCAGAGATGGGTGCCATCGTTGATCCCCAAAGAGCGCCCCAGGTCATCAGCCACGATGCACCAGGGATTCCTCCCTGGTGCAACCTCTCGAACGGGGCATCTTGCACACTGAACCCGATGCGGGAGAGAAACCTGCGACAAGCCTGCAGTGACTCTTGGCGAAAGCACTGCTGAAAGAGAAACCCAAGAGCAGCTATTTGAATTCGCCGGGGGGTAATTAAAACCCTCATGCACTTTATCGGTTTATTACCTGGTGCGATGTTTTTTTTCGATAGGATGTCCGGCAAGTCTTGCATTTTTGAGAGAAAATTCTTTTATTAAGAAAGACTTTTGCAAATAATGACCCGCTCCAACCACAAGATAGTCTACCACCCAACCTATGGTGCCACTCTTGTTGTTGCCAACATTGTATCATCACTATTTTTGGAGGACATGAATGATCCAGCAGAAAAAAGTATTCCCTTTCTATACCCTTATTATGATCATAGCTCTGGCATTTATCCCTGAACCAGGTGTATGCCAACCCAACACCTTCGAAACCGGCACCCTGACCGATATCGATGGCAATACGTATCGAACCATCAAAATCGGCGATCAGTGGTGGATGGCTGAAAATCTGCAAGTTACACATTACCGAAATGGCGATCCTATTACCTATATAGAGAGTAAAGAGGATTGGAATTGTGTTTCATCCGGTGCTTTTTGTTATTACGACAATAATGGCATCAATATCAAGCCGTATGGCATGTTGTATAACTGGTATGCGGTCAATGACAGCCGCGGCCTCGCTCCTGAAGGCTGGCATATCCCCTCTGACGAGGAATGGCAATCTCTGGTCGATAATCTCGGAGGAATCGAAAACGCCGGGGGTGAACTAAAAGCCATCGATGCGCAGAAATGGCAGGATCCCAACACCGGCGCTACAAACGCCAGCGGATTCACCGCACTGCCGGGTGGATATCGCGATGAAACCGGATATTTCAGTCGCAAAGCGTTTTATGCCTTTTACTGGACGGCAACCGAACACAACGTTTTCCGGTCATGGTATCGTTCGCTGCGCCATTTTTATGCCGATGTGAGCCACTATAAATACCATAAAGGCAGCGGCCTGTCGATCCGGTGCGTCAAAGATCGCTAAAACAATAGTCTCGCACAGATGCAAGGGCGCCAAAGGTTAAAATTTTCGTTACAGCCTGGCGTTGTGAATTGCTTTGTGTCAGACCCGCTTCTTTTTATAAAATGGAGTAACCCATGACCTTGAGATTAATTATAAACTTTATATTATGTAATACATTAATCATTTCGGCTATTTCTGCCCAGCAACTCGCTTTTCCCACAGCCGAAGGATACGGACGCTTTGCTCAAGGCGGACGTGGCGGGGATGTATATCACGTCACCAACCTGAACGATGCCGGTCCCGGCTCTTTTCGTGCCGGCATCGAAACCGCCAGCGGTCCCCGCACCATTGTCTTTGATGTCTCTGGCACCATCGAGCTGGAATCCGATTTTGTGATCGGCAAGTCCTATATCACCATCGCCGGACAAACTGCGCCCGGAGACGGCATCACGCTCAAAAATCATACATTTCGCCTGGAAAACGCGAATCACATTATTGTACGATACCTCAGAATCCGGTTTGGAGACAAGAACAAATCTCCTCAAATGCAAAGCGGGCTGGATGCCATCACCACAAACGACATCGATCATGTGATTTTCGATCATCTGTCTGTGAGCTGGGGCATCGATGCGGCTCAGGATATGGCCGACGGTAGCAATTTTACGCTGCAATGGTCCATGTATGGCGAAAGCCTCAACAACAGCCTGCACCGGGACCATCATCCGCACGCCATGCTCTCTTCATTCCGGCATTTAAAAGGCAATATCACCCTGCATCATAATCTGTTTTTCAGCAGCCGGGATCGCCACCCCACGCTTGGTGGCGGCGATCGCACGATGGCCGCGAGTATTGTTGATTTTCGCAACAATGTCATATTCAATCGCCGCATGTCCACCAACTTTGGCAATTGCAACATGAATATCATCAACAACTATTACCGTCCCGGGTCCAGTTATACACTTGAATTTCCCACACCATTCAAGGTCAAAGGTGAATATGCCAAAACCAAGACGCGTGGCTATCTGGAGGGCAATTTCATCGAAAACAATATAGCCTTTACCCACGACAACTATGCTGCCGTGAGCTATACCCATGGCGGAAACTATCAAAGTATAAGCCGTGAACTGTTCGAGCTGCCGGCCGAGGTGGTCTCGGATGCCGATAAACCCGAAACCCACTCCGCCCAACAAGCCTATGTCCTGGTTCTTGCGCATGCTGGTGCCTCCAAAGTGCGCGATACTGCGGACAGGCGCATCATCCGCGGTATCAGAGACCGCACCAACCGTCTCATCGACTCGCAGGACGAGGTCGGAGGCTGGCCGCTGCTCAGGAGCATCCCTCCTGCCCCGGACACCGACCGCGATGGCATGCCAGACGCCTGGGAAAAAGCAAACGGATTCGATCCTGATGATCCTCGAGACCGAAACGGAGATATAGACAAGGATGGTTATACCAATCTGGAAGAATACCTAAATGAATTGGTGAAATAATAAGATAAGCTTGTTCAATGATTTGAACGGAATGATTAGGTCAACAGGGACAAACGGGGGACCGAAATCCCCACTTTAAGCAAAATAGATTTGATTGTTTGCATCTGTTTGAGTAAGCTCTGATTGATTTCAACACCGTTGCCATGCTTGTCTGCCCGTTCTAAAATCACTCGATAAAGGAGAATTACTGATCTCCGGCTTTAATCCACTCCTCATTTAAGACCACATGCTTTATGGTTTTGAGATTAAAGCTATAGGTGGCATGTAACCTGCCGTCTTGAGATTGAATGATCGCGGGGTAATCGAATCTGCCTTCTCCGTCGACGCGTTCGATATGTCGTTTCCATTTCCAGGTTTTTCCATCATCATCCGACATTGTAATAGCCAAACTGTTCCGCGGATCGTCCTCACAATCGTTGTAAATGAGCACCACATTTCCGTTTTGAAGCCGCAGGACTGCAATACCTGCCCCGGGATTCGGGAATTCGGTGTTAACGATGGGAGTCCAGTTTAATCCGGAATCAAAGGATTCGCTTTTGCGGATTTTGCCGGCCGGACTAAAATCACGAAAGTACGCAACTAGAGAGCCATCGGTTCGTTCGAACACAGTGGGTTGTTCCACGCCGTAACCATAAATGGGTTTTGTAAAACTCCATGATTCTCCGCCATCGGGAGTGATGGCCATAGCTGCAACTCCAAAAATCTCTGATGCCATGGGCAACAAAATCGTACCACTGGATAACGTGACAGGTGGCACACGTGTGGTCCACCCCAGTCGCCGTGCCAGTTGACTTTTTAGTTTCTCTTTTGCCCTGGCACACAACTCTGTCATCTCCGATTGTGAGACCAGCGTTTTATCGTTGCAAAGGTTTTCAATGGTTTCATCCAATTCATTTGGGATGATCGGCAAATCGCGTTGAATATCCCACACAATGGGCTGGGAAGCATCCTGGTATTGGGTCGATATCTTGTAGCGCAAATAGGCGGTATCCCAGGGTTCTTCAGGGGCGCCTAACAAGGTATAATAAAAAAGCCACAGCCTTTGTTGGTCGTCGACAAACAGGCAGGGATTGTTGTCGGACAACATGGGCGTATCCGCCAAAAGAAAATCTTTGGACCATTCGTTATCCCCATGAACCAGGCGTGCGGCCTGGATACGGACATCCCGACTCTTGTCCCCCTCGCCCTCATACCAGCAAGCGATCAGATCGCCATTCGGACATTCCACGATGGATGACGCATGGGTGTGGCCATGCAGTTGTTTATCGGGAGTAAAAATAAAAGAGCCCGGAAAAGAGACTTGCGCCAACACAGCAGTGACCCAAATTGCGTTCAATAACAATCCCTTTAATAAATATTTCATAACGTTCCTTTCCTTTACTTTTCTAGTCCAACAGTCAATAGCCGCAAGCATGCATCACGATGCGAAAGCCTGCGAATCAACAGCCAGGCCCTCGAGGATGATCAGGGATCAGCAACACTCTTATCCTGATTTTATCTTTGAGTGGAAACCATAAAAGATTCATGGCGGCAATGGTCTGCCTAGTTTCCGTAAAGCCTGGTGGTATCGATGGGTTTGATCTCGTTGACAATCCACTCTCTCATGCTTTGTCCCTCTGGTGTTTGTTGTGGAAAAGAGATAAAGTCGAGAGTCAAACCCAGTTCGTTTGCAATACGGTCCGCCATAATCGGCCAGATCACGCCGATATCACCCACAACCGGAATGCTGTTTTCAAGGCGTGCAAATCCGGACATTTCCATACGAAAAGGAATTTCAAACATTTTTGTCTTGGGTGCTCCTTCATCGATGGCTCTTTGTACGTCACTGGAACGTTTATCGAGATCCCAGGCGCGTTTCAGGTTTGGATCGAGATCGATACGAACGAGGGTCTTGCCTTCCAGACGGTAAACCGAATAGCCATCCCACTCTGACCAGATCCCATGTCCGGTATAGGTTTCAAAGGGACCGTCATGGATCTCCTGGGTCAGGGCCACGGCGGATTCAATAATGACATCAGCACTGCCTAACATTTCAGCGATTTGGGAGGTTCTGGCTGCAATCGAAATGGAATCGGCGACGGCGATTCCCACCATGCCCCCTCCTACCAACTGTGGCACCGTAACCAGGTAGGGAATATTTCGTTTGGCAGCAGCTCCCAGCATCGTCCGCGGATCAGCGCCTTTGCCGGCAGCAGCTTCAAGGGAAATACCCAGATGTTTAGAGTAAAACAAGAGCTCTTTGGCCAATTTTTCCGTCCACAAGCCCATGGGATAGGCCATATTTCCGGCCGCTTTGATGATCACATTGCCGTCAGCTGCCAGGGTCTTTTCGATGAGCTTCATATCCAACACCATGTCTTTTTTGAGCTGTTCCAGCAGGTCATCGCTCATGAGCGTCACCTCAAAGATATCGCCTCTGGGGAGACGGTCGGATGTGAATCCCAGTTTTTTGCCATCCACGCGTTTGACTTTATCCAGCACTCCTGCCATTTCATGCGCAACCACAGCAGAGCTCGTGGTGATGCCATCGATCACGCCCTTGTTGATCAATTCAGCGATCAGGGTCGTGACCCCTTCATGGAGATTCGGACCGCTGCCGGTGACGACAACCACTTTGCCGCCTTTATTCTTGGTCTGAACGATACTGGAAATGGTGCGGTCGACCATCTCTTGGGTATCTTGGGGCAATTGATCATACAGATCATCTATGACTTTGTTTTTGGCCATACTCTCTCCTTTCATTGCAATTGTTTTAAAAGTTGTTCGGCTTTTTCAAGGTCTTGCCGGGTGTCCACGCTCATACCGTGGATCCGGAGATTATCGATCTCGGGTTCGACAACCAGAATGTCATAGCCCTTTTCCAGGACCCGCAGCTGTTCCAAAGACTCTATTTTTTCAAGATTTGTTTGAGGCATGTTGGCAATTTTCATCAAAAAATCTTTGCGGTACACATAGGTACCGATATGCTCATAGACCTTTAAATCGTAATGTTCACGCGGATAAGGAATCAGTGATCGCGAAAAATAGAGGGCAAAATCATTTTCATCCACAACCACTTTGACGATACCTGGATCCTGAAAATCCTCTTCAGGGATTTGTGTTTTCAATGTCGACATGAGGATTTGTTGATTGTCGATCATTGGCAGCACTGCATCGTCGATCATTTTGGGATGAATCAAGGGCTGGTCACCCTGAATATTGACGACGATATCTGCCGGAATATCGTTAACGACCCAGGCGATTCGATCGGTACCGGACTTGAAATCAGGGTCAGTCATAACCGCTTTTCCCCCAAAGTCCTCGACACATTGTTGAACCCGTTCATCATCGACAGCGACATAAAGCTCTTCCAATACCGATGCTTTTTGCGCTTGTTCATACACCCGTTGGATCATGGGGATTCCGTCGATTTTGGCCAAAATTTTGCCGGGGAATCTCGATGACCCATACCGCGCTGGAATCACTCCGATGATTTTGCTTGTTTTTTCCATTTGTCAGATTTTCCTTATAATTTTAAACATTGATTGTTTTTACGTAAAGTTTCATGGAATCGCAGAGATCGCAACGACAAGAAAGAGGAACGCAGAGACAGAATAATTTCAATGACTCTAATAAAACTCGCAACAAAAGACCACCTACGGATTTAAACGATATGTTGTGCTGGTTTTAAATCATTTAAAGAGCCTAAATGTTTGAATAGCATTCAGTCAGGTGACCGGAGAACCGATGCACTCGGACATTTGGTTTTTGCATTTTCTTTCCCCTGCGACGTCTGCGGGTTCTCCGAGTCCTCTGCGTTTATCTTTTTTTGTCTATTTTGGACAAGGGTGATTGTGAATATTATTTTAGCTGTTTGTTTCAATGATCGAAAGAACCAAACCGAAAAATAACCATACAAGAAAAGGATTCGCATGCAACCCCGGTTCAGTATCACAACTGCTGTCAGCAGGAAATCGTTTTCCCAAGCAGAGAAAAAACATATCATACAGCATCGAGGTCTTGTATCTGTTGTGCATCTCTAGAGGTTTGTCAAGAAAATGCTTGTACAACAAACCCCAAAGGTTTATTTAAGAATGATTTTGCCATAAACGCTCATTGTTGAGGCTCTTTCTCTTTACCTGGGGCTTGACAACGACCATGGCTATTCCGGACAAGAGTAAAAAGAACAAAACGATATTAGAATCATCCCTCTCCACTATACGATCAACGGTTTCTCAACAAGGAAACACCCGACTGGATATTTATGATCAGGAAAACGTTTTCCTAAAATAGATAAAAAAAGGGGTTCTGTCAAGCCATAATTAGACAATCTGATCAAAATAGAGTAGATTACTCCGGCGAGGTGGACCTTTTTTTGAGCATGTCCTCTGCTTTTTCAACTTCGACCTGGGTATCGACACCAAAGCCATGAAAATCAGGATTATCGGATCGAGTTTCAACGATAAAAATATCATATCCGTTTTCCAGCACACGCAATTGCTCCAGGGATTCGGTTCGTTCCAAATTTCCCACAGCAAGTCGAGAATAAAGCTTTAAAAACTCTTTTTGATAGGCATACAGACCAATATGTTCAAAGATGGTCAAGTTTGTTTTATCGAGCGGAAAAGGGATCAGAGAGCGCGAAAAGTATAATGCGTTATGGTGGTTATCGATGACGACTTTGACCACACTCGGTTTACGCATGTCAGCTTTGCGGATTCTTTTAACCAGCGTGGCCATCTGCACGTCCTTCCGCTCCCTCATCACCTGAGCAAGTTCATCGATCATCTTGGGATCGACAAAGGGTTGATCTCCCTGTATATTCAATACGATATCGAAATCAAATTCTTTGGCGGCTTCAGCGACCCGATCGGTGCCGGTCGGATGATGCGGCAGCGTCATCACTGCCGTGCCCCCTATTGACTCTACGAATGTTTTGATGCGCAAATCATCTGTGGCGACAATCACCTTGTCAACCCATTCGGCTCTTGTCGCCTGTTCATACACTCGCTGAATCATGGGTTTACCGGCAATAGGAATTAACATTTTTCCTTCTAGTCGTTGAGAATGATATCGAGCAGGAATAACGCCAAGAATACTCAATTTAATACTCCATATGTAACCACAATATAAAGAGATGAACCTGTTAGCTGCCAAATGCCTTTAAGGTAGAATCGCCGACATTGAATTGACTGTGTAATACAATTTTTTTAACCGACGCATCTGTTTTTGATTCGATGCGTCTGAACAGCAACTCTGCTGCTTTTTCTCCTATTTCTGTCACAGGTTGGGAAATGGCGGTCAGGGAAAAGGGCATGTACGGGCTCAATGTCGAGTTGCTGCATCCGACCAGAGAAAGATCTTCGGGAATGGACAGTCCGGATTCAAATGCTGCCTTGAGAACGCCAACCAGGAGCGAATCAGAGGTGACCATCAGTGCCGTAGGGCGATGGGGCAAATTAAAAATCTGTCTGGCCGCCTCATAACCGCTGTCGCTCGTAGCACCCGTACTCTGTATCAGATCATGATCGAACCTCATGTTATACCGGCTCAGAGCTTGTTTGTAGCCCTTTTCTCCGGCTTTGTTCACAAATCCGGACTGGCTCGCATCGATGAACGCAATATGCCGGTGTCCCAATTTAATCAGATATTCTACCGCCTTGAAAACATCCTGAAAATGATCTGTAACAACCGCATCGGCTTGAATATCATCGAATTGGCGAAGAGCCAAAACAAAAGGATAATCTTGTTTGATCAGATCATCGAAAAAAGCGCGTTTCTCTTGCACCGGAACGATCACCAGGCCGTCGATCCCACGGCTTTTCAGCATATTGATATATTTTGTTTCCTTTTCCTGGTTTTCAAAGGTGTTACAAATGACAAACCCATATCCTTGGGCATCGCAAGCCAGATCGATGCTATGGGCCAATTCGGCAAAAACCGGATTCAATATATTGGGAACGACGAGACCAACCATTTGCGTCTTTTTCAGCCGCAAGCTCCGCGCCATTTCATTCGGAACATAATTGAGCTCTTTGACAGCCTTGTAAATCGAGTCACGTATCTCCGGACTGACGTTAAAGTTCTCATAATCCCCGCTCAGAACCCGTGATATGGTAGACGGATGCACGCCGACTTTTTTCGCAATGTCTTTTAAAGTGACAGCCACGCTTTTCTCTCATTTACACAATCGATTTCCCATAGTATCATATATTATATTCAATGTCAAGGAATATCTATCCTGGGATAATGCGATGGTCTGGTTGGGCGCCCTCTGATAACCCGTCCTAGCCTCGTCAGATTTATTTCGTATATGGAATGAAATACATCAGGTAAATCCATTTGGCCTAGAGAAAAAAATGAGACTATTTCATACAGGCATTTTACAAAAATATTTTGTAAATTGACAACACAACATCAAATGAATCCTTGTAATTCGCACGAATCAGTCAACTCTGAATTCTAATTCTTGGCTTTACGAGAAACCGGAGGATTTTATGCATCAATCAATCGGCCGTCGATCGTTCCTCAAACAAATAGGGAAAAGTACTCTGGCTGTTACAGCTGCGGGTCTTGCCGGTCCACTTGCCTGCTCACAAAAATCATCTCCTGAGAGACCGAATATCATCTTTGTCCTCGTGGATGATATGGGTTGGTCGGATTTGGGCTGTTATGGCAGTGAAATTCAGACGCCCAATATTGACCGACTGGCGGCAAACGGTCTGCGCTTCACCCAATGCTACAATACCGCCAAATGTTTTCCCTCTCGAGCCACTTTACTCAGTGGTGTATATGCGCAACAATGCGGGATGGATGATACACATGGGGAAATCAAAAACGCCGTGACCCTGGGCGAAGTCCTGAAAACCGCCGGCTATCGCACCCTTGCCTCGGGCAAGCATCACGGCACTGAAAACTTGTATGATCGCGGATTTGATCATTATTACGGATTGCGCGATGGCTGCTGCAATTTCTGGAATCCGGGTGAAAAACGTCCGGGTGAACCCGAACCCGCACGCAAACGCACTCGTCATTGGTGTGATGATGAACAACAATATCATCCGTATACTCCGGAGGACAAAAATTTCTATACCACCGATGTCTTTACCGACAAGGCTCTGCAGTGGCTGGATGAACCTGAAGCACAGGACAACCCGTTTTTCCTCTATTTAGCCTATACCGCTCCCCATTATCCCTTGCATGCCTGGCCAAAAGATATCGCAAAATATAAAGGCGTTTATGACAAAGGCTATCAGGCCATTCAAAAAGAGCGCTATCAGCGCCAGATCGATATGGGACTGATCGATCCGGATAAAGCTCCCCTGCCGGAATCCCCGGTGCCCAAACCCTGGGATGAAGTCACCGGTGTGGAGCGCGAAAAAGAGATCCTGCGGATGCAGATCTATGCAGCCATGCTGGACCGGGTCGACCAGAATATCGGTCGTCTTTTGAACAAGCTGGAACAGCAAGGTAAACTCGACAACACGTTGATTTTCTTTGCGTCTGACAATGGAGCGTGCGCCGAAGGCGCCAGTGCCCAGTTTGCGTCAACAGAGATCGAGGATTTTGGGAATGCCGATAGCTATGAGGTGGTGGGTGAAGACTGGGCCACGGTGCAGAATACCCCCCTGCGGTTTTGGAAAAACTGGACCCATGAAGGCGGTATCTGCACACCCTTGGTCGCGTTTTGGGCGGATCATATCAAAAAGACAGGCGGATTCTATCGCGAGCCGGTGCATTTTATCGACATGATGGCCACGTTTGTTGACCTCACCGAGGCACACTATCCAGAGACCTTTAACCAGATGACCGTGACCCCCATGCAGGGCACGAGTATCTTGCCCGCTTTGCAAGATCAACCTCTTCAACGCGACAAGCCCTTGTACTGGAAATGGCGCCGGGGTGGCGGTATGCGCGATGATGACACCAAAGCCGTCTTTTATGACGAAAAATGGGAACTCTATAACATCGACCAGGATCGCAACGAAACGAACAACCTCGCTGCCACTCGCCCG
Source organism: Candidatus Zhuqueibacterota bacterium (assembly GCA_014728115.1). Taxonomy (GTDB): domain Bacteria; phylum Zhuqueibacterota; class Zhuqueibacteria; order Residuimicrobiales; family Oceaniaggregativiventaceae; genus Oceaniaggregativivens. The sequence continues at coordinate 48,502 of WJME01000292.1, forward strand.
GAAGAACTCGAATCCATGATCGCAGATTGGCGCGAATGGTATCGGTCTGTCAAGGATACGGTGGAATCGATGCCCTGATCCCCTCCCGGAATGCCACCTCCACCGGATTGGAGATCCGGCTTCCGGGGTTGGTCATAAAGAGTCCCAGGGCCATCAGCCACGATGCACCAGGGACTCTTCCCTGGTGCAACCGCTCGTACGGGGCATCTTGCCCCGTGATCTCGATGCGCAAGAGAAACTGCGACAGCCCTGCAGTGACTCGCGACGGCAGCACTGTCTGGATCATTCCTTTATACAAAGACCTCTCTTGTGGGCACGCTACATCCATAGCCGGGTCTCTTTTGTCGAGGCCAACGCAATTTGCATAAACCGTTTCTGATCTCTTTTAGAATATCGATAATAGCCTTCAACCCTATTTACCGCCATCGAATCACCTGATTGGGTCATTTGCATCCCTATTGGCCACCGTTCAAATTTATCCCATTTGACCACCTCCCACACCCATTCTCCTGCTCTAACTGCTGTCTGTATATTCTCAAGATAGATAAATCTTTCATATCACATATACTCTTCGCTCCCGGAACTGTAACTGGGGATTATCACAGCTCCACCCGCTCATTCTAAATCTATCAGCATCTTTTCAGCAATCCAGTGCTATTGGATTGCAGCCCTAACGGGCTTTACCCGGCATGGGAGCAGTTTATGAATATGCAGGTGATGAGTGAAAGTAATGGATGGTTCTGGCAATTCGGTTCTGTAAGGTATATCTCCTATTACCCCCCTTGTGCCCGATTATTCAAAAGAATTACCCTTGCCTCCCGACCGGCTATTCCGCCACCTTATTACCTGTCACTATCATTCTGCAATCCAGTATTAGTCCTGGGATTCCTACTGGCGGTACGCCGTTTTATACAGTGTCTGAACCGAAATGGTCAACGATTCGGTATAGCTCATTCCTTGCTCTGTTGAGAGTCTTAATCCCATAAAATGAATAAGTTATTGAATTATGACTTTGCGCCACAACGGCACATACGAAAATTAAATTTTTATCACAAAGAATACAATTTATGTTTGATTAATCATAATTTATTCGTAATTTGGGTAAATTAATAAACATTTCTAGTATTCTGTTTCTTGTACATCGAACTTTTTTTTAAAAAATCAATATGGCCATTACTGAATTAACTCTTCGTCTATTGTTACTGTTTTGTCCGGGTATCATAACCAAACTATTGCTGGAAAAACTAACAGAAGGTAGTGATAAACGACATTTTTATTTCATTTTATATTCATTTTTATTCGGTTTATTCGCTTATGCTTTATATGCAATGATTTCTTGGTTAATCAATTCATTGCCATTTTGGCAAATCAATTCACATCTAACTTTTTTGGATTCGCTTCTAAAGCCAAATAGTACTATTAATTTTAATGAAATTATTTGGGTATCCATTCTCGCAATTATTAATGGATACATTTTGTCATTTATAAAGAATAAGAAATTTTTGCACAAAATAGCTCAATCTTTGGGTGTCACAGAAAAATTTGCTGAGGTAGATGTCTGGAGCTATATATTGAATTCAGAGAATGATGCCAAACAATGGATTAGAGTAAGAGATCATGAAAAAAATCTTTGCTACGAAGGCTGGATCGAGGCTTTTTCTGAAACATTCAAAGAAAATGAGTTGTTTATTAGAGATGTAAAAGTATATTTAAATAACACGGGTGCTCATCTGTACAATGTATCCGGTATGTATGTCACCAGGCCGAATGATGACATAACATTAGAATTTTACGCATTAGACGAATCATGATTGATAGGAAAACTATGTCAAAAAATAAAGCGCTAAAAGAAGGATCATCATTCAAAGGAAGTCGGTATTCTGGTCCGCCAAAAACTCCGCGGCCGAATTCTGAACCTCCGGCACAAAGTGTGCTCCAGAATTCGAATAAATCCTCTAAAAAGGACGGTGGTGATTCTGGTTCTGAATAAATTGTGATCAACTCTTTTCAATTTCCTCCAGCTTTTTTTCAGGGTGCTTGACTGGACGTAAACCAGGCATACAAAGCTTTGGTCTGTTGCCCGCCTTTGAATTCCCCATTAGTTTGCTGCTGCTCGTGGTGTTCCTAATGATTGACGAGTAGTAGTGTTTGGTGTGTCATTTAACCTTTTTTTGTTTTCGATTAGCATAAGGATTGTGGTTGCTGTCCTTGCCGACAGTCATCGCTCCGCGAGAGTGAATCCCGCGGTGGCGTTGGGGATGGGTTTGGGTTGGGATCTGTGCAGGATGAGACGTCAGTGCCGCGATTCGAGATCGCCGGATTGGAAATCCGGCTCCAGGGGACGGCCCTGGGAAGAGTCCCAAGGACATCGGGCACGATGCACCAGGGATTCCTCCCTGGTGCAACCTTTCGAACGGGGCATCCGTGCCCCGTGATCTCGATGCGGGAGAGGAACTTCTAAAGCTCTGCATTGACTCGTGACGGCAGCATCGATTCTGGCCAGGAAAAAATATCTTGACATTCAAACCAAAATCAATTATATTAACTTTCGTTCTTGAAAAATGTGTTTGGGGCTATAGCTCAGCTGGGAGAGCGCTTGACTGGCAGTCAAGAGGTCTGCGGTTCGATCCCGCATAGCTCCACTTAAAGCCCGTCCAAAAGGACGGGCATTTTTTTGGGGTATCACATTTTTGCTATACTGGCCCTGGTCTGCCTCTCCCCTGCTCTGTACCTAAATGAACAACAAACGCGGCCAGGGGAGGTCGTCTGATCGCTTTTTACCTCTATTTTCACAAAACCCGGCATGAATTTTACATTGATTGGTGCGCCCTGCAGATGAATTCAGAGACGCAGTCCGATTGAAGAATCCGCTTGCGACGTGTGATTCTCGGCTTGGCAATGCGGTTGAATGCGATGTCATTCTGATGCGGGATATGACCAGATATGTTGCCATTTAACCGACTCGTATCGATTTTTCACGGAATTATCTATACAAATAAAAATAAATCAATCATTTGAAC
>WJME01000293.1 GCA_014728115.1 Candidatus Zhuqueibacterota bacterium
GCCTGTCAGCGCCATAGTATTCTTGAAAAATGTTCGTCTATCCACAATTTTGCCCCGCTGTATAGTAACAGTAATGGTCTCGTTTCTTAATATATCTAAATATTTGAAACCTCCAAGTATTTTAAGTACAAAACTCTATGCAAAAGTACACCTGGCCCGGATCATCAAAGTCTCGCATCCCGTTAATGGTTTATTTTTTGCTTTTATATTTTCGTATGATTCAGTATGTTGGTTTAATCTTTCGGAAATAGTGAATTCAAAGAGAGAGAATCATTATGAAACCCATAGTCTATTTTTTAGCTACGGCGATTTGTTTCTCCTTTTTGTCGTCGTGCCAACAAGGTACTTCCGTCCGAAAAATATCCATCAATGAATATAAAGACAAAATGATTGCCGGCTGGATCGGACAAATGGCCGGCGTCGGCTGGGGTGGGCCCACAGAATTCAAATGGAAGGGAGAAATTATTCCAGAGGAAGAGATGCCGCCATGGCAACCGGAACAGATAAATCAATTCAATCAGGATGACATCTATGTCGAAATGACGTTTCTCAGGACTCTCGAGCAATACGGACTCGATGTCTCTATCCGCCAGGCAGGCATCGATTTTGCCAACAGCGGCTACCGGCTCTGGCATGCCAACCGGACCGGACGGGATAATCTGCGATCCGGTATCGCTCCCCCCTATTCCGGCCATCCGCAGTTCAACAATCATGCCGATGATATCGATTATCAGATCGAAGCCGATTTTTCCGGTCTTATTGCCCCTGGCCTGCCGCAGGCTGCAATCGATCTGGGTGAAACCTTTGGTCGATTGATGAACTATGGCGACGGTCTCTATGGCGGCCAGTTTGTCGGGGGCATGTATGCTGCTGCGTTTTTCGAATCCGATCCCGAAAAAATCGTGCTGGCCGGATTGGAATGCATCCCGGATAGCAGTCTTTATGCCCAGACGATCCGTGATGTACTGCAATGGTTTCATGACTATCCCGAGGATTGGCAGCGAACCTGGCAGCTGATCGATGAAAAATATCACCAAAATCCGGAAAATCGCAAATTCTCCTGTTCCGGCCCGCAGGGCGACTTTAATATCGATGCCAAAATCAATGGTGCCTATATCGTCATGGGACTCTTGTATGGCAACGGTGATCCGGATCAAACGATTATCATTTCTACCCGGTGTGGCCAGGATTCCGATTGCAATCCATCTAACGCCGCCGGTATTCTCTTTACCGCCATGGGCTATGCAAACATTCCCGAAAAGTTCAAATCCGCTCTCGATCCTGATCAGACCTTCAGCCATACTCCCTATACTTTTCCGGCACTGATTAACACGTGCCAAAATCTGGCAAAGGAGGTCGTGCAAAAGTACGGCGGACGAATTGCAACCGATGACCAGGGTACTGAGCAGCTGATCATCCCGATCCTCACACCCAAGCCAGGTGCATTGGAACAATGCTGGACAGCTGATTCAGTAAATACAGATATTGAATTTACAAACCAAGAGATGGCACAGATACAACCAAATGAATCTTGAATAATCGAGGCGAACAATGTCCGGTAAAATACTCGTCATCGGAAGTGCCAACACCGATATGATCGTTCAGGTTCCCTATATCCCCAGGCCGGGGGAAACCATCCTGGGAGGAACCTTTTCAACCGCTCCCGGCGGCAAGGGAGCAAACCAGGCTGTTGCTGCAGCCAGGGCGGGTGGCCAGGTCACCTTTATCACCCGCCTCGGTAAGGATATGTTTGGCGACAATGCCCTGCAAGGATACCATAACGACGGTATCGACACCTCTCACATCATCCGTGATGCCACTGCCCCTTCAGGTGTTGCCATGATCTATGTCGCAAAAGATGGCGAAAACAGCATTGCCGTGGCATCCGGTGCAAACATGAATCTGAGTCCGGGTGACCTGATGAAAGCGGAATCCGCATTGGATTCGGCAGATATTCTACTGATGCAACTGGAAATTCCCCTTGCAACCGTAGAGACCGCTGCCGCTATGGCTTATGAGAAAAACATACCGGTCATCCTGAATCCGGCCCCGGCACAAGAACTGAGTGAGGACTTGCTCAAAACGATCACCATCCTCACCCCAAACGAGAGCGAAGCGCAGCTATTGACCGGCATACCGGTAAGAAACCACATCGATGCAGGCAAGGCAGCCAAAGCCTTGCTGGACAAGGGGGTAAAAACCGCGATCGTTACCCTGGGTGGCCGGGGCGCATTGATCGTTGACGAAAACGGCGAAAGACTCGTCAAGAGCTTTGAGGTAAAGGCAATCGATACTACCGCTGCCGGGGATGTGTTCAATGGGGCACTGGCTGTGGCTCTGGCTTTGGGTAAAATGCTGGACGAGGCCGTACGCTTTGCCAACGCAGCTGCAGCTCTTTCAGTCACCCGGCTGGGCGCTCAACCCTCTGCTCCGCACAGAAACGAAATCGAGTCATTTCAAAGCAAACTAAAAGCTTGAATAGGAGCAAAAATATCTTGTAATAAAGATTCGGCTAAAACAGCAATATTGATTATGATTTCCACAAAAATCCCTGATCTTACCCCTCTTATCCCAACTACAGACCATCTTGTCACAATTGCATTTGTATTTTGAGCAAATATTCGGACATTAAGTTTGGGTTTAACCTGTACCATCCCTGACTATTCAATTCGCGCACCCACTGAAATGTATATTTAAACAATATATTTTCTGGAGTAAGGATGACTATGCGATATTACAGTTTGATTTTGGGCATAATCGTGATCGTTCATAGCGCAAATGTCATGCAGGTTTTCGGCCAGGAACCGGATTATGTGATTGTCACTGAAGCAGATGCCTTTATCAGTGGCCGTAATAATGGCAATGATGCACATGGGGCCGCTGATAATCAGGAAAAAGAATACCTGGTGGTCAAAAACGAAGGAGAACCTGTGGCAGGTAATGGATTTTACCGCGAATCCATCATGCGATTTGACTTGTCTCCTGTTGAAGAAGAAATCGGAACGGTGCAATTAAAGATGTGGAATATCGGCAAGCCGGTGGATACCGGACTCGATTCCATGATCTTTGGCACCTATTTTTGTCCGGATGACGATTGGGATGAATTCACCGTAACCTGGAATACGGCTCCCATACCTAATTTTGATGCAGAACTGGGGATCGAGCCCCTGTTTACCTTGAAAAGCGATACCGGAAGCTACAAAGTAAAAGGGGCCATCAAACACCGCACCCATTATGGGTGGAATCGGGGCGGAGAACTGGATCCGGCTGTCCTGGAAAGAGAACGCACAGGCGATAAAAAAATCACTATCGACTTGTTTGCCAAAACCAAAAAGCTGGATTGGGCTGATCCGGATACCTGGACCGCCTTTGTGGCGCGCGACAGCGTGGGGGTTGATTCACTGCATGCCCGACTTTTGATCTGGAAGAAAGGCAATGATCCCAGTACCGCAGTGCGCACCAAAACCGGCCAATCCGTTCCGGAAGGCTATTTGTTGCAAGCCAATTATCCCAACCCCTTCAATCCGTCGACCCAAATTTCTTATTTTCTCAAACAAACCCAATCAGCACAGATGTCCATATACAATACCTTGGGGCAGGCCATTCGAATATTCGACCTTCCAGCCACGTCCGGCTGGCATACGCTGACCTGGGATGGCTGTGATCAGAGCGGCGTTCGGGTGCCCAGCGGTATCTATCTCTATCAGCTCAAGGCTGATGATACCCGCCTCACCCGCAAGATGGTATTGACACAATAAACCTCTCCTCCAATATCCTGATTTGCAAAAATTGGGATGTTAGACCGATGAATCCAGAGGCTGCTCGGGCAGTCTCTGGATTTTTTATTAAAAGCGAACAAGTTTTTTCGAGGATTGGAGCTACCCAAAAGACACAGTCAGGGAACTGGATGAGAGGATAATTACTCTAATTTCTCAAGCCACTGATTAAAACGTGGACATTTTGAACGAACTTTATCCAACTTTATCCTTTGAGCAATTCGAGGAGCATGCGCCATATCACTGCGACCTTTTTTATACCCCGAATAGAGGCTTTGTATCCTTTTAGAGGGAGCAGTAACGGGATTATCATTGATATGTTCACATCCTTTACAGTCTTGGACAATGCTGTAAAACGTTTTCTCTAATGATGGATCGCCAAACGTTTCAGCTAATAATTCTGGATCAGAAAAATAGAGTGCCTCCATTTCATATAGTTGCAAGTAGGGTAAAAACCTAATGGCAGCATTCGATATGGAGCACTTTTCTAAAGCCTGCCTTTTCAGTTCCTCTTCGATCTTTTTCACTATAAATTCTGCTGAACGAAAATTCGCCTCAGACTTTATTTTATCTACAAAGCCCCACCCTTTAGATTCCCCGGAGGGAAAAGCATAATAATCGAAAAACATGGTCACAAAAGGTTGCCGGGGATCCAATAGATGCTTATGGATCTGACCATACAGTTTTTCTGCACGCAAATATTTTACACCTCCCTTACCGGAGCCTACCCCAACAATAGGCGCATAAAAATCGATTCCCAGAGATCCCAAATAGGGTGCCACCAATATTTTTAAAAATGCATTTTCAGTCTGTCCCTCAACAATACATATTACGGTGATTCTATTCATACCGGGGCCCTGTTTCAATAATATCCTTTTGGATCAACTCTCCTACTGCATAGTCTTCCAGCCACTGTTCAAGTAAAGAATGATCAAGTCGCCTAAAAACTGAAGCGTCATCTTTCCGATCGACCACAATAATTTTATCCGGATCAAAATGATTTATAAAGTTTGTCGATTGGGTAGATACTACCAATTGAGTGCGCTCAGAGGCTTCATGCATTAGCGCAGCTAACACCTGCAATGCATAGGGATGCAAGCCCAACTCTGGCTCATCGATGATGATCGTCGATGGCTTTATGGGTTGTAAAAGTGCAGTTGCCAGACAAATAAATCGCAGAGTGCCATCAGAGAGTTGCCAGGGTTGAAACGGCATCGAACTGCCTTTCTGTTTCCACTCGAGCCTAATCAATTCATTCTCACCTTTTTTATATGGCTCTAAAAGAAAATCTTCAAAAAAGGGAGCTATTAATTGAATAGTTTCTTGTATGCGAATGTATTTTTTTTCAAAATTTTCTTTCAGATGAAAAAGAAAAGCAGCTATATTCCCCGCTTCAGGTCCAAGTTCACGAAAATCACGAACTGATCCTTCTCTTCTAATAGGTGCTGATGAACTTGTGTCGTGAAAATGGTAAACCATCCAATTTGAGATTGCGCCATATACATAAGCTTCTACCGAAGGATAATTTCCCCAGCTAGAACGGCGACGTTTCCATTCTGAGAGCCGAGCTTCCTTGTTTCCCCCGCTCCAATGACGCCACTCACTTGAATAGTCTCCACCTTTATAAAGTGTAGATTCGCCGGCAACTATCATTTCACTTGCGATGCTTGACTCTAATCGAAAAACATATTCATTTTGGCCAAATATCAAATGGGCTTTAATTTTTTCAGTTTCCTTTGGACCATTATAAAAGAAACCATCAGCTCCCCCATTACTCAGAACATACTTTTGCAATCCTCCGTTAGCCATAACCCTGAGCATTTGGAAAAAACTCACCAAATTGCTTTTACCCGCTCCATTGGCACCGACCATGACATTCAAATTGCCGAGTTCAAATTCGTTCAGCTCTTTTATGGATTTAAAACCTTGAATGGAAATCTTTTCTAGTGGTACCCTTCCAGGCATCAGAATAACTCCGCTTTAATTTCCAATATACCAATATCTCAAGTATGTTATTCCAACTATCAATAAGAAAAATTAACTATTTCGTATTCCATATCCAAGAAAATAAAGTGCCTGGATGCTCATAAATCTAAATTCTACTATATGTCTTTGAAAAATCATTATAATTGATCATGTATCCCAATTTATCGTTATTAGGAAACCTGATGATAATTATCTTGCATTATTGCCAAAATGTTGCCTCTTTATACATCAAATTTAATATAATGGCTAGTCGTCTGAAAATGCAAAGAACAACCTTTATGTCGAAACGGAAAGACAATGAGACCATTCATTTTTCTTTTATTGGGTTTCAATCTCTTGCACAGCACCCCCCGCGTGATTGAACAAAACAACATACTCGAACTCGAATTCCTCTCATCCCTCGAGGTTGAAAACCCGTTTGCAGACATTACACTCGAACTGGACAATCCCTCATGCCCCGATTCTGCAGGATTGGCTATTGAGTTTGGAAACGCATGATTGAAAACGACAGGATAACATATGATGAAAAGACGATCGTTTTTAAAACACCTCGGACTGGCCGTGCCCCTGGCCTCGGCAGGAAAAGCCCTTGCCGGACAGCAACCGGATATAACATTCCGGTACCCAAACATAAATACCCTGGAGGATGTCAAAACGATAGAGGGCGAAACACTGGTGCGGATCAAATACACGAGCAAGAACAAAAAAGCACCAACGCTGAATACCGGACAAATCAGCATAGAGAACGCCGAGCTGATCGCCATGACCACGCATGACTTTGAATCCGCTGATGATCTGTTCGATCCCACAGATCGTTCATATCGAATCGTCGCCGATGTTAATCATGCCGATATAGTTATGCTGAGACTGCGACGGGTGAGTGAACAGACCTCGATCAGGATCAACAACAATGAGCAAGAGATCACCTTCAGGCTGACCGACATATTGGAGAAAGGGTATTTGCAGTTCGAGCAACCCGGCACACAAATCGATGTCAATTTTCTGCTGGACAAAGAGATCGGCGCAATAGACCTCAGCCAACTGGGCATTACAGCGAATCCGGATGATTTCACGTTTCATGTCTTTGCCGATCCCCAGGGCGGTGATCCCGAGCACCCGGCCAACCATCCTACGCGCATGAAAATCCACAATGCCTTTATCGAGGACAGCATCATCCTCGCCAATGCTCTGCCCGAACGTCCCCTGTTCACCCTGATTCTGGGAGATATCGTGGATTCCCAGGGCGAAGCAGAGAATTTCAGGATCATGCATGATTTTTTATCCAGGCTGGATTCTCCGGTGTTCTATGAGTTGGGCAATCACGAGTCCCGTTATGCGGCCACATTCGAGCCGGGATATGACATGGAAGCGCTGCAAAATTATTTCAACGCCCAAATAAAGATGAACGGCATGGAAAAAATTCTCTACTCGTTTAATGTCGGAAAATGGCATTTTGTGGTCTGGCCCGATCCGCTGCGTGCTTTTTTCTGGGACAATCATCCTCACTATTTCGAATGGCTGGCAAGGGATCTGGAAAGACATAAAGATCGACCCACATTCGTGTTTCAGCATGTGCCAGTGCATCCCATAGGCATCAGTCCGTTTCAAGGCTATCTCGATTTTACCTCTATACGCAAAAAATTCGTGGATATTGTCACCAGACATGGCAATGTCAAATATGTTCTGAGCGGTCATATCCATATTCCTGTCAAATCTTCGCTAAAAACCGCACACAATATCAGAGGGACGAATTTCATTACCCTGCCTGCTGCAGGCTATCGTCCGCGGGGATTCGGTGAACAGGACTATTTCGGGGGACCGACACAGGGTATCGCCATCGTCAGGATAGAGAGCGAAAACGCCACCGTCACCTTTAAAACCGTGATGGAAGAGGAACTGACCTATCCGGATCCCTTGCCCGAGCTGGATCTGGAGCGTTATAACCTGTGGTTTAACGAAAAGTGGCAAATCGAGGCCAAACCCGCCATCAGAAACGGCAATTTCAGCAAGGGACTGCAAGAGTGGAGTCCGGAATATATTTATCAGGAAGACGACAATCCCTCTGTCATCTGTACCAGCCGCAGCATCGATGGACGCAATGCCTTGTATTTATACAACCGCATCCGGGGGTATCAGGCTCCCGGGCAGGACAGGCTCCCGCAGACCATCAACCGCATTTCCCAGGCTGTACAGGTTCAAACCGGCACGACACCGGTCCTTTATTTTAAGGTCAAACTGGATCGCGACCATTGTGATTTGCAAGGGTATTGTGGGGGTTATCTTTGGATCGAGGGTTATGAAGGCTCTTTTCGGCAATGTAATTTGGTGTACAGCATAGGCATGGCTTTTAGCAATCCCATTGACAAGGGCACAAAAAAGATCCACGAGATTCACCATTTTGATTTGCCGGCCGGATTCGACTGGCAGCAGGTGAGCATCAATATCAAAGACGATTTCAACACCTCAGAACTTGAGCGCGATTTCGATGACCTGAACATCGACCGTCTGGTGTTCACCCTGGGCGTATGGACCCTGAACGAAGGAACGAGTCAGCCCTTTGCCTTTTATAGTACGGATTTCAGACTCGATCAGAGATCAACGGACGTTGTTGACAAATCGACGATTCAGGGCAAGCCCTTACGTCCCAAACCCAAGGATAAAATCTGGTGGCGTGGCAAGCATATCCCGTTCATCCATCTGGCCGGCGAGCACCGCTATCATCTGGAGACCACAAAAAAGACCTTGTTTGAGAAAAAATAATTCCTCAGGCCGCAGTAAGGCATGCTAGCGATACTCTAGCCACGCCGTGGCCCGGCAATCGCGGTTTGTGATAAACCGGATCCAGCGGGCCTGAATATTTTCCGGAAAGCTGAATTCGAATGTTTGCTTTGCAGCAACGGTAAAATGTCTGTAATCCATCCAGCGGCCGTGTCCGGATGGATCGACCTGAAGGGTAAACACCACAGGCGTTGAAGCATCATGCGACAATGTCAAGTCGCGCTGGTCATAAAATGCGATGAGATAGGGATCAGAGGGCTCTTGAGCCCGCACCCGGGATTCTTTCCAGGGTCCTCCTCTGCCAGTGGGCTTGCCCAGTTTCCACAAATCATCGATCACCCCGGCCCAGACCGCAGCCTTGCCATCCTCAGAGTGTATGATATGAGAATTTTCGTTTGCCTGTTGCGGATCGAGGCCGGTCATGATGAGCATGCCGCGATACGAAGCATAATCATGGATGCGAAAATCATGCGAAGAAATGGGACGAATCTTGGCATAGCCATCGGCATTTTCCGCCGGCAGCTCATAAAAGGTGCCGTGACAATTGAACAGATCGCGTTCGGTGGCCACTTCGCGACAGATCCGCACACGGTTTTGATTGACCAGGGGAGTGAACGCCTGATCGCCCAGAGGCAGTCGCCAGCGCCGATTTTGATCGTCGATGATCAGGACAGAGGATTTTTGAATCTCGATCACCTTTTCCGGAACAGCAAATTTTTCCTGGATAAACGAGTGGGTTTCAGGATCCTGTTTCCTGACCAAATTCATTTCAGCATCCAGTTCGTAATATCCCAGATCTTTTGCCGACTCGTGATCAAAATGCATGGCTGCCATGCCCAATGCCCGGCGATCATCACCCAGTCCATAGAGCAATCCGCCATGTGAGAGCGGATTCTGTACCGATGCCAATCCGTCAAAGAGCTCATCCGGTTCAGATAGCCGACCCTCTGTATCTGCATAGGAAAAATGGATCGTGGCTGTACAGGGACTGTCGGGGATGCCCCGAATCCACTCTCCTTTTGTTTCAGGGTCAAATTGCAGCCAACCAGTCGTATTGGGCAATACGGTCAAAGCTTCAAGAGTCTCCCAGGTGTTGTTTCCCAAACGATCGAGTTCAAAGGTGAAATTCACGGGTCCCTCTGCATCGCTTTTTATCCATACACAGCGTTTGGGCCAGCCTGCAAATAGAAACGGTTCGGAAGGCTGATGGGCAGCGACAGGTTCTTCCAGCCAAACCGCGCCGTTAGCGGTAATGGGTCCCAGTTGATCCGGCATGTCTGTTGGGGTAAACCATAGATTGGAATTGGATTGTCCGGGGCCGCTGACACCTCCCTTGGCCTGACGTTTATTCAGAAACTCTCGTTGTGCCGAATCATCGCAACCGAAAACCAATCGGTCGTTCCAGCGGCAGAAATCTCCGATGACCTTGAGATAGGCCGAACACGGCCGGATGCCGGCAGAGCGATCGGGTGTGAAATCATCCGGAAATGTCCAAAACATGCCATGCATGGTCATGAGATATTCAGATCGGTCAGGTGTTCCTATGTCACGAATCCGGGGCCATTCGGTATTCCAGCCATGCGCACCGTCATAGCTGTGGCTGGCCTTGGGCAGTCTGTAAAATGACCATTCGTCCTCATACCGAACCCCCAGCAAGAGTGATTTGTGATCCCAGCCAGTGGCCCAGATGGGATCGGTCGCCGGATTCTTGTTGCCATAGATGCCCCCCGGACCGGTAACCTCACAAAACTGGTTGCGGCGGACAAGCGTCCAGGTTACGCCATCCCATTCCGAAAGCGAACCGGATTCGACATCAAACTGTTTCAGGGCTTGTTCCCCTTTTTCACCGTTATTGGCATAGACAAGCACCCCCTGGCCGGTATAGGCGCCTTTGCCATGGGCACCGGGCAGTTCGGCAAGGGGTTTCTCAGCCAAATCTTGCCTGGGATCATTTTCCTGGATATGATTGTCACGATAAAGACAATTGACCTCCAGAGAACGGACGTCCACCTCGTAAAACCCCTCTTCCATGGTGGCATAATATATTTTATTTGCAGGATCAGTCAAGTGCCTGGCATTGGCGGTATGTCTGCCCGGCATCACCTCATAAGGAATAACCCGGACGCTGCCGTCCCTGTCGATAGCATAAGGGCCGATAAACAGCTGCCGGCTTTCTGTATGAATCATGCGGTTTGCCGGCGTACCGCCGATACTTTGTGGATGAACGATCTGCTGCAAATCCGGAGTGATTTCATAGAGCTTGTCAGAAGAGCCATAGGGAAAATGCGGACCATAGGTAATGACCCACAACTGTCCGGCCCACGTCACCACAGCCCCGGTGCCACATTCTCCCTCATCGTTGTAATAAGCGAGATGGGGATAGATACCGCTGAACTGCAAGGCCTGGGTTGAATAAAGTTGGGGGATCTGGATCAAAAAAAGTCCGGAGAGGATTATCAAGCGTGTTTTCATGAATTCGACCTAATCATTCTGATAAATTCAAAAATTTACAAGCGGGTTATCGTTCGTGAAAAAGTTGAAAATGGATAAGTTTGTTTCAATCCGAACGATTGGCAGGAATCTTTAGTCCGGCCCCCTTGTATATCAATCCTTTTTGAGCGAGAATTTTCATTTGCTTTGCATTTCGCGTAAAGGTTGTTCCACTCGTCGGGATCCATATAAAATCAGCCTGAAAGACAACTAGACGTTTTCCTTGACGATCTAGCCAATTCTTTAACCACTCTAATTTATTCAAAACCACATTTATTTCGCTATCACCACTCGGATGAATTTCCACCCAGTAGAGATGTTCGCGGTTTCGATTAGAGTGTTTATATGCGATAACATAATCCCACCGTGAGGCATTAGGTTCACACTTTTTCAAGCTCGTGTCAATATCAACGCTTCCTTTTAAATCGAAGGTATTAGCTGACTCGATGCGAGCTCTGTCCTTTTTTTTGAGCGCTTGAAGGCCAACCTGCCATGATTGTTCGAGGTGTGGTGTAGTGCTAACCGCCTGCTTAAAATCCATATATTCACCTTTTTGCCTCATTAACCGCTTGCGCCACGAGTTCATTTGCCCGGCCACTGAATTCCACGAGTCCCCCCCAATCGGATTCTGCATCTCTATCCGACGCAGGGTCGAGATTGGAAATGTCAACAGTGTATCCGGAAGAACGATCAAAGTAATAGACGTTGTAAACTTTATTCATCATACTTTCGGCAAGTTCCTTCATGGGTTGAGAAGGATTTACATCAAAAAGGCGCAAAAAGGCTTCAGGCCTGGCACTATTTTCAGCGAGTCGTTTTACCGCCCAAAGCGCGTCCAAAACTTGGGGCGAGTGAGTGGACAAACAGACTTTATAGCCACGCAATAATAATTCAAAGACAAAAAGCAGTACGACGGAAATCGCATGTGGATGGAGTCCCATCTCAATTTCTTCCAAAACCACCCATTTTATTTTATTTTTCATGGCTACTCTAGAGGGAGGCATCAGCCAGTATAACCCCAGTAAAAGAGGTACAAATTCTCGTTGACCGGCTGACCAGACCATATAGGGCAAAGCATTTCCATTTTGTTCAGCACCAAGCACCAACCGTTTTTGTGATCTCAATTTATCGATATTTAAAGAGTAATTTGAAAATATATGCTTTTGCAGCAGATCACGCATTTCCTTCTTAAGACGGCCTTGTTGAGGAAAAAGATTATCACTAGATCTCAGCTCCTGTTCCATCAAAATTCTTAGTTTTTCGCTAAACTCGCGTACAATGAAAGGATCACCTGATGAGTAATCTGTAAAAGGCCGCGGCCAGCCATCCCGTAGCGCTAACACACGCTGAGCAGGGATAAAAAACAGAGATTCGTGCTTGCTTTTCTGCATACGAGCCGCCTTATTTGACAAGTCGATCGTGGTACCCCTCCATTGAATCTGGGTATTGTTTTTATATAGAGAGTGCATCCCCTCACCAAAATAGACATTGAGAAATTTATTCAGGTCTCGTTCCCAATCCAGACCATACCGGTTCAATTCCTGTTGAATTTGTCCATAGTCTAAAAGCAATTTCAAGAGTTGTAAGACAATACTCTTGCCAGAGGCTTGAGGACCAACGAGAACTGTAAGATCGCCAAAATTCAAATGGGCTTGATTAATTTGACCGAAATTTTTCACTTCTAATTGAGACATCACTATCTCCTATGATCGCGAGAAATATATATAAAATAGAAAACTTTAAGTATTACTTTGCCTAGTTTCGATCCGGATGCCTGCCCCATTCGTCTGCCCGCTCAGGATCATAATCGGGATTCGGCACTGGCATGCTGGCATTCACAGAAATCCGCCACTCTGCCAGGAGTTGCTGTAACTCTTTGGCTTTGGCCGGTTCACTGGATGCCAGATTTTGATTTTCGCCCATATCCTTATGGATGTCATATAACTCTATATGATTGTCATCATAGAATTCGATCAACTTCCAGTCGCCCCGGCGCACGGCTCCGGCCGGTACAGAATGGTGATAGTGCGGATAGTGCCAAAAAATCGCTTGCCGTTCAGGTTCACCCGACTGATCCAACAACGGCACAAGACTCTGGCCATCCAATTCCTGGTCTTGCGGTGGCTCACACTCTGCCAGCTCTAAAAATGTCGGATAAAAATCAACGCTGGTCACAGGTACCGCACATTCGCTGCCTGCCTCGACAAGCCGTGGATAGCGAATGATCAGCGGAACGCGAATGCCTCCTTCGTATAGCGTGCCCTTTTCATCGCGCAAAGGAGCATTGGTAGATACGACCGGCCCTTGTTCGTCGTACCGCTGGCGCAATCCACCATTGTCGGAAAAAAACACCAGCACCGTATCCCTGGTCAGTTGCAGTTCATCCAGTTTATTCATGATCCGGCCGACACTGTGATCCACATGCTCGACCATGGCTGCATAAACCGGATTGTTCACCCCGGTTTCGGGTTTAGCTTTTTGTTCATATTTACGAATCAATGCCTCCCGGGCCTGCAATGGAATGTGCACGGCATAATGATTGAGAAACAGGCAGAAAGGCTTTTCTGTATTTTCCTGCAGAAATTGTTCACCCAGTCCGGTGATGACCTCGGCATAATAATCATTCTCATCTAGCTCCAATGAGGCCGAGTTCCTGGGACCAAAATGACCACCCCAGAATTCGATATAATCGTCAAAGCCTTGTTTATCACCGCTATACTCTGGTCCCCGGCCACAGTGCCATTTACCAAAGGCAGCAGTGGCATAGCCCTTTGTTTTGAGTGATTCGGCAAGGGTCATGATTTCCAGGGGCATGTATTGCTGTTCATTTACGGGCACGCGCAATTTTTCATAGGGTCGCCAGTGACCCGGGATAAAGTCGGTCAAGCCCAGACGCGCCGGATATTGGCCGCTATAAATGCTCGCTCGTGTGGGCGAGCAAACCGGACAAGCGGCATAAGCATCGGTGAATCGCATGCCCTGGCTGGCAAGGCTGTCGATATTTGGGGTCTCGTGAAAGGTATTGCCATAACATCCGGGATCCGGCCATCCCAGATCATCCACCAGGATAAACACGAAATTGGGGTTTCGCGCCGGTCCGGAACATGCGAACATCCCACTCATCACTCCGCTCATACCGGTTCCCCAACCGGCCATCAGTGTTTTCAAAAATGTTCGTCGTTGCATAGCAACTCCTTTTCAGGTTTTGTTTCATTCCAAAGCATTCCTTTTCCGAAACATTATATTGAGTCACTCTTGTCCAAAATAGATTTTATAGACCCTTATGTGATAACCACAGAGATCGGAGAGGACCACTGAGAAAATAATAAAAAAAAACTAAAAATTAATTCTGACTCGATAAAACTAAGGCATTATCAGTTTTGCACCAAAGCACTTGAAAACAGTAGAGCTTGTTTCCTTAGAAATTTTTGGTGCTAATGATATGATGATGAGATATCTTTAAGTATATTCTCTGTGCCCTCTCTGTTCTGTGGTGAATTCTTTTGACCTGTTTTTAGGGTTTATCTGCAAATACTTGGTCTAGTATTTTCAACTTGGAATTCTGATTTTCCTGACTATTTTGGACAGCAGTGATATAGAGTAGAAATCAAGATTACTTAAAAATACCAAATCAATTTGAAATTCCAATATCTTTTTAATATATTTGAGGTTATTAATCTACCCTCACCCGTTCAATCGTGAAAAATGATATTGGGAGTTGCCATGCCTTTTGATCGAATCGACAGCAAGAATATCCTCGTGCATCCAATAGCGAACCGCAAGAGCAAGACCCAGATCCTCGAGGTAGCTGCAAATCCGGATACCCCGGCACCAAAACTAGCGGACAAGAATCAGACACATGTGGATGATTTTGCGCGGTATATTCTGCAGGCAAGAGAAAGAGGCGCATCCGTAATGCTGGCGTTTGGTGCTCATCTCGTCAAGAATGGCGCAGCTCCCCTGGTGATCCGCATGATGGAGCGGGGATGGGTGACGCATGTAGCAGGCAATGGTGCCTGTGGTATTCACGACTGGGAATTCGCGTATTTGGGTCGTTCGGAAGAAGATGTGCGTGCCAACGTCGAAACCGGTTCGTTCGGAACGTGGAACGAAACCGGATACTTTATCAATCTTGCTGTTCTTCTCGGAGCCATGCAAGGCATGGGATACGGTGAATCGCTGGGGCGATTGATTCTCGATGAACAATTGACGATCCCATCCCGCGCTTCTCTTGAACAAGACATCCTGAAATATCTGGAACATTCTGACCGGGACATAGCTCCTCTGGCCGAAGCGTTGGACAGCCTGAAACGTCTCGACCTGGCATCCGGCATCAGAACGATTCCCCATCCGAACAAAGCTCTCTCTATTTTTGGCCAGGCCGCCCGTCTGGGTGTACCGGCGACCATCCACCCCGGGATCGGCTATGATATTATCTACAACCATCCTTTTGCCAATGGCGCGGCCCTGGGCCGGGGAGCCCATATCGATTATGAAATTTTTGTCAATTCTGTTGGTAATTTGACAAATGGTGTATTTCTTTCTGTTGGATCCGCGATCATGGCGCCACAGGTATTTGAAAAATCGGTTTCGTTGGCCAACAATTTTGCGCTGCAAGAGGGAAAACAAATATTGCACGATTTTCATATTCTGGTGGATGACTTGCAGGAATCGGTATGGGACTGGACGCAAGGCGAGCCACCCAAGAGCTCGCCGGATTATTATCTGCGGTTCCTCAAATCTTTTAACCGTATGGGAGGCAAAACACACTATATTGCCGAAGATAACAGAGCATTGCTTCACAACCTCGTTCAAAGATTGGAAGAATGGGGTTCCTGACCAGAGGATCCGGAGGGTTGCTCATGCCGGATGTTAAGATCGCTTTCAAAATGGACTGTCCGTTGCGGAAAGGGGATTTGAATTCCCTGAGTTTCTAGAGTGGTTTTAATTTTCCACAACAATTCCATCCGCACCCCGTACCATTCTGTCACCGGGCACCAGATTCGGGCAGCAAGATTGACAGAATTATCCCCCAACGTATCCACAAACACCTGGGAAGCCGGATTTTTGAGAACCAGAGGATGATCGTCTAAAAGGTTTTTGATGATCTTTATCGCCTTGTCAGCATCATCGCGATAGCGAATGCCAATGTTATAATCGAATCGACGCACAATGTTTGCCGTGAGATTGATAATATTGCTGGTAAAAACGCGTTCGTTAGGAACACGAATATATAATCCGTCATAGGTCCGTATAATGGTGGATAAAATACGGATATCATCGACAAAACCGACTGTACCGTCGATATTTACCTGTTGACCGATACGAATGGGGCGCTCGGCGATGAGAAAAAGTCCGGAGATCAGATTGCTGACAATATTCTGACTGGCAAAGCCCAGAATCAGACCGGTAATTCCTCCTGCAACCAGCAGACCTGAAAGCTTGATACTGAGCATGGGCAGGGCCACGGCAATCGCAATGAGAATGATCGTATAGCTGATCAACTTGCGAAGCAGATCGAGGTGATAGGCCTTGACTTTGTCTTTAAGATTGCGTCGCAAGCTGAGGGTGACCATACGTTCCAATAAAAAAGCAGCCAGAAAAACACCCAGCACAATAATGACATCCAGAACCGTGACATCCTTGTAGAGAATATGATCCATCAGATCCCCCATTCCATGACAAATTTCTGGCTGATGCCGGGCAGCCGTCGTGTGCGAAATTGCTGTATCGCTTTCTGAGTGTCTTTATACAAAGGAGAGTCGCTCATTTGGGTCTCGGCGAGGCCCTCCTGGGTAATGGTCATTGTAGCTCGCATCATGGCGCTTTGCTGCCCAAAAAAGATCGTCATATGAAAGGCGCTGAGAAGGGTTTGAGTAACCTGTACCCAGGTCCCGGTCCGGTTTTGCAGTAAAAGTTCGACCAACATGCGATCGGGGGTTTCAGATTCCGGTTCCTGCACCCACACAGGGGTATTGAAATATTTGCAAATCATCCCATCATGTACCTGACCATACAGGGTAAATTTTTGTTTGGAACAGCTGATGACATCGAGCAGATCCAGGGAACGCAAAGAATGACGATTGCCTACATAAACACCTACCTCGAGCGGAGCACTGACAAATATACGTTTATCCTTGCGAGGCTCCAGCCAAAGTGGAGACTCGAATTCCAAAAGCAAGAGTGACGTCAGCTCTTTGGGTGTCAACAACGGCTCGACAGGCGCCAAAAAGCATTCGATTTTTTCTGTAAGGATCATTCGCTCTGTCTCTTTATCATCCTTGATGCGCTTGTATAGCCAATGGGAATCGAGCGTTTCAAATGCCAATCGCTCTCCTCCGATAGGAATTTCTGCAGGCAATTCGTGCCATCCAAACATTTTAACCTCTTTGTGAGCCATAGAGAGACCCAAAGCAGTCAGACCCGGGCTCTAGCTGTTATTGTTCCAGAAAGGATTTGGTGATCAGGTCGAGTCTGACCATCTTTTCTTTTTCGATGTTTATACCCATTAACAATTTATTTGCCAAAACCACTCCCTCATAACCCATGAGTTCCGGGTGCTGTTCAATGGTGGCATGCAACTTTTCCTGGCGTATCGCCTCCTGGGCGGCTTTTAAATTGTCATAAGCGGTGACATAGATCTCGCCAGCCTTGCCTGCCTGCTCGATGGCCTGAATTGCACCCAACGCCATCATATCGTTGGCACAAAACAATCCATCGATTTCAGGATGGGCCTGCAGCATATTTGAAAAGACATCGAGGCCCTGATCCTGTGCCCAGTTGGCGGATTGTGATGCGACCAGGGTGATATCGGTATCCTCGATCGCCTGCAAGAAACCGCGTTTGCGGGCCTCGGCATTATCCACGCCGCGAATCCCTTCGAGCATGGCCACCTGGCCTTTGCCACCCAGCAGCGCGACGAGATACTCGCCGGCCATTCTCCCGCCCTCGGCATTGTCGACACCGACAAAGCAGTCGATCTGTAATCCGGCTGCTTGTGCGGTTTCGGGATCGATCCGGTTGTCGATATTGATCACGTGAATGCCATTTTGTTTGGCACGCAGTAATACATTAACGATGGCCTTGGAATCCGCAGGCGCGATGAGGATCGCATCCACATCCTGAGCAATCATGTTTTCCACCAACGAGATCTGCTGATTGATATCGGTCTCCTGGGTGATCGATGCGACCAGCAACTCCACCTGCAGTGAATCCGCGGCCTTGCGCGCTCCTTCTTCCATGCGCGCAAAAAACGGATTGCTGCTGGCTTTCATGACCAAAGCGATCCGGGTCGATTGCTCACCCGATGATTGACATCCTATCAAAAAGGAAAACAATATCAAAGATAAACCTATTCTTTTCATGATGCACCTTTCGCGTTTTGTCGTATTCGATCAATGAGGACGGCCAGGATGATGACCAATCCGATCACAATTTGTTTGATTTCATCCGGGATATTCAGCAGCGTCAGCCCATTATTCAGCACACCGATAATCAGAGCGCCCACCAGTGTACCGATGATCGTGCCCCGCCCTCCCATGAGGCTGGTACCACCGATAATGACTGCAGCGATGGCAAAGAGTTCGAATCCGGCTCCGATCGTGGGATTGGCGGATCCCAGCCTGCTGGTTTGAATGATTGCAGCCACACCCACCAGGAGCCCCCCCAAGGTATAAATGAGCACTTTGATACGACCGACACGAATGCCGGCCAGGTGGGCAGCCTGCTCATTGGCACCGATGGCGATGGCATAACGGCCCAGTGGAGTATAATTTAAAATCACATGTCCAGCGCCCACGACAATCAGTGCGATCCAGGCAGAGATCGGAATACCCAACAGAGTCTGGTTGCCCAGGGCAAAAAATCCGGCAGGCACCTGTCCGATCAAATTCTCGGTCTGACTGTCGATGAGCCACAACGCCAGTCCACGGGCCACGCCCAGCATGCCCAGGGTGACGATGAACGGCGGAATGTTCCAGCGATGGGATACACTGCCGTTGAACCATCCAACCGTACTCCCCGCAACGATCGCCATAAGACACCCCAGGATGATCTGAAACGACGCAAGTTCGGCACCGACATGCAGCATGGTCAGTCCCATAACCACATTGCAAAGGGCTAACAACGATCCCACAGAGAGATCGATACCGGCTGTGATGATAATCAGGGTCATGCCCACGGCAATGATGGTGTTTATGCTGGTTTGTAACAGGATGTTGGACAGATTGGCAGGTTTGAAAAATACCGGGTGATCGCGCAAAAGCGATTCAGCCAGTCCCATCGCCAACACCAAAACAATAAAAACAATAACGATCGACCATTGAGAGTGTTTTTTCATCATAAACCGGCTATGAATTTACATGCTGATTGGAATATTGATAATGATTCAAGTAATGATACATCCAGACTCCATAGGAACGAGATTCCAGAAATACTTTAATCCTATCCTTGATGGTCTGGACAATTAACACATCAGGGCCTACTATACAAAAAATTTTATCAATTTAAAACAAATTTATGGATAAAATGGACCATCCCAGGAGCTCAAACCCCTGATCATTGTTTTCAGTGACTCGACAAAATAGTTTTCAAGGTCTCATCCACAGTTTCATCATAACCGATCAATCCAAAATTATTGCTTTTGAAATCCCATGTGGCCCAGCCGATGCCGTGTTTTTCGAGATTGACTTTCATATCGCGGTACCATTGCAGGCGATCCGTCCGCGGAGCGTTTGTAATCGTGCCCCACTCGCCGCAATATAACGATAATCCCGTCTTTTTTGCCAAAGCCAGGGGCTTGGCCAGCAGCGCTTCCAGTTTGGCCCGGTTCCAAACCTCGATGTGGCCTTGCATCATGTTCACGATATCAGCCGGTTGTTTGGCCAGATCTGTGGGATCGATAATGAGACCGGGATATTTGACCGGACCGGTATAGCGCCCTACTCCGGTCCATGAGGCTTTATAGTGAGTCAGGGGCATGGGATGATAACAGTGGAAACTGAGAATGATATAGGGATCATTCTCTGGCACCCGAAGCGAATCAAAGGTATGAACAGACTGCCAGCGGTTAGAGCCGATGACCACAAAACGCTCGGATTCTTTGTCGCGAATGACAGCGGTGGCTTTATCCACCAGTTTGTTCCACTCTTTATGATGATCAGCTACCGGCTCGTTCATCAGCTCATAAGCGACCATAGACGTGGGCCAGCGTTGCAATGAATCGGACAGCTCGACCCATAACTGAAAAAAGCGTTCCTGAGCAGTTGGGTCGGTCCACAGGGGTTTTTCTTTGGCATTGAAATGGTGAGACCTCAGGATATGCAAGTCCACAATGGCCCGGAGCTCGTATTTTTCGCACCAGGACAGGGCCGATTGCAAGAGCCTAAATGCCCGGGGGTGAGCACGGTTCTGTTCGTCCCACATTTGTTCTTCGTCTATGGGAATACGGATATGATCGAATCCCCACCCGGCGATTTGCTGTACATGTCTTTCCTGAAAAAAGCTCTCGCGCGCATCTCCCCTCCTGTCGCTCTGCGACAGCCAGTGCGAGATATTGATACCCCGCTGCAACGGAAATTGCGGGGACTGGCCAAGACCAGATACAGCCAGCGCCAGAATAACAAGGACGATTCTGGGTGTCATTTCTCTCTCTCCTTTTGATCTGAGATTGGAATCTAGGTGTTGGAGAGGTAAAATTCAAGGGGAATTTGAAGTTAAGAGCGGACTATATCGGGTTGATAGTAATACCGAAAACAAGGTGTCACATTTCAAGTTCATTTTGCATTGAAAAAAAATGTTGATTTTCAACACTCTTTAGCAAAAGTTCAGAGGAACGAAAAAGAGATAAAAACGGATAAAACACAACACCTTGTCCCGCTTTTCAACAGCATCAGTCAGGGCGTGGCCGAAACGAGATCAAGGCTATTGAGCCAACGACAAAGCTCCTGAAAGCGTTCCGGAATGAATTGGTTATAGTATTCGGGGGCTAGAAAGGTTAATTTTTCTGTCTTTTCATACAATTCAAATACCTGCCCTACCAAAGAGACACATTCGCTAACATCCGCAAAACAAATATCCTGATCATATTTTGGAGAGACAAGCAAAAGGGGGCGAGGTGCAATGCTCGCGAGGATTTCATGAAAATCATAGGGTAATCTCTTTTCACAGCCCACAAAAAAACCTAAACGCGGTTGCAAGCCATGCAGATGGGAATATTCTTTCAGGCCAAGCAAACCTTTTTCATGGGTAGCTCGTCTCAGGGGAGTAAAGGCACCAAAAGCTGCTGTGGCATGAATCCGGGAATCCAGAGCTGTGGCATATAATCCAATGGTTCCACCCAGAGCATATCCCGCCACAACGATCTTTTGTGGATCGATATCGTCGAGATTTTGCAAAAGGGTGATGGCATCCTGAACATCATGTACCATTTTACCCATTTTAGACCACGTTGGGTATCGTTGATAAAACCGTTTGCCCTCTTTTATTCTGGTTCCCATGCCAATAAAATCGAATGTAAATACTACAAACCCTTGATTTACCAGTTTTTCAATAGAAAAAGCGCTGGTATAGGGCCAGGTGGGTTGAAAGCCGGATGAAAAAGAATATTCATGCAACCAAATCAGAACAGGTAATTTGCCCGTGTTCTGATGTTTGGGATAATACAAAAATCCATGTTGCAAATCCCCAAGCCCGTTGATCACTTTTCGTCCCATAGACTCGGTTGCACCGGGTCTGCCAACGATATCATCCATATAATCCTGTCTATCATGATATTGTGACAGGGATTGAGGTGATCGTTCTTCAACTCCTTTCGGGGCCTTTCCCAGGCTCCATTGGATTGTTTTGTATAGAGTTTTCTTTTTATTTTCCCACTCTTTAACAGAGGAAATTTTCGAGTCATTTGCTTTGACCAAGAGATCGTCCAAATCTTTTTCAGGAAAATCTCGCGGATCGATATTTTCACCGCTGAGTGTCAGCCATTCTTTAAAGGAATAATGCCAAAATGAATCAGTGCGTGGTCTCATGTTATTCAGACCAAAGGCATAATCAAAAAAATCAAGATACTCTTCGATAATAAATGGCAGAATGCCATGACCTCCCAATCGAAGCGAAAGAGCCAAATGGTCTTTTGCATTCAAAAACTCGTACACTTTGAAAACCGAATGATACATCTGTTCGATTCCCCACGGATTACCATATGGCTCGGTAAAAGCCGATGATAACATGAGATGGCGGGGAGCAACCAGGGCCATCAAATAGTTTTGGTCCACAGGTAATTTGTACTCATTGCCGACAAAAAACCTCAATCGTGGATGGAACCATGATGTTGTTCGGCCTGTGAGCACTTTGAGGGTTTCGACCGTATATTTTTCTCTGGCATAGCGATAGGGTATTTCCCCTCCTGTACCGGCACTTGAAGGAATACAGGCGGTAATGCGTTCATCGAACGCAGCAGCCATAAGCGCCTGTTTGCCGTTCCTTGAATGGCCCGTTATACCGATTTTACTCTTGTCAACGACCGGCAAAGTATAGAGATAATCTATTGTCCGATGAGCAGCCCATGCCCGGCGCATGAGCAAACTGAAATCATAGTCAGGGTAATAGAGTTCTGCCCAGGCATCGGCATCGTCATTCCTGTCATTCCCTGCATACAAACAGGCGATATAGCCTCGACGAACAGCCAGCTTGGCCCAGGAAAGATGGTTCGATTGTGTCAGAAATACAGGAAACGGTCCATTACCGGGTGGAATAAACAGTTCAACACTCAAGCGGGCTTTATGTTGTGGCCCAAAGGAGAGCTCTATCTGTTGTCTGGTGATGCCGTCTGTGATGGTTTCATTCAACACCTTTGCCTCAAGATTGTCAGGGGCAGGCGGGCAGGTGCCGGTAATCCAGTACTGTATCTGATCTTTCATCCTCTCTCTCTGATCCAGCCATTGTTGTACAGTGCGCACCGGGATACTTTGACCGTCATCATTCATCACCAAGGGATCCGGCATGGTAGGATGGCCGGGCATGGAATCAAAATCAGGAGGTAATTCTCCTGTTCGATGTAACCAGGCCATCCAGCTGGAATCGAGAGGTGACACCCGTATGGCATGGGGATTGCCAGGGACGCCGTCATTGATTTCAAAAAACGACAACAATCGATCAAGGTGTTTTTGACGCTGGTTCGAGGAAGAATCGGGTACCGTTGCCGCGGTCTTTTGCACACATACACAGAGCAGTAAGAAAACTAAAGGGCGGATAGAGTAAAATCTCATAATTTATCCCCATCAAACATTTTGGTTAAAATTGATACGTCTTGCTCATGCAATATAACAAATACTCTGAACAATTCTTGATATAATCTGAATTTATTGATCAATTATCATCTGGTGCTAAATCTGTCCTGGCGAAACCCGCTTAAAGGATTCTATGCAAAACAATCACCTCAACAACGATAACATTATCTATTTAAGGCACAAACACTTTTGAGTATATTCCAGACCGGGTAACGTAAAGCGAACAAAATAGGACCCTGACATCTGATGGGTTGCATCCCAGGTACAGTAGTGCATGCCCTCAGGCAAGTGCTCATCGACCAGCCGATGTACAATTTGGCCTGAAATGTTATAAATATCTACCCTAACCCGTCCAGCCCTTGTCACCGGCACCTCAATATTGAGCTTTTCATTAAAAGGGTTGGGATACATCATAAAGGGAGAATGTACATTCGTATGTTTGGACTGTACCGATGTGACAGGCACAACGGTTTCATAGGCACCCAACGGACAAGACCCTGAATTTCTGTTTTTTTTCTCAATGTCAATGACTGATAAATCTGTGTCAATAGCCATGCCAATACCCGGGCTGCTGTTCTGCAAGTGAAAATCATAATCGTCTACATTCATGTCCAGGAATTTTCCCCCATGCACACTTTTGATTTCATTATCGATAACAGTTTTCACAAATTCGGGTTTAGCAACAAAATTTTTCTCCCGATGATAAAACATCACAGGGTCATTTTCTCCCTTATCCGACCATACGAGATTATTTTCGAGTCGATCAATGTCTATTGAAGTAGAAAACGGCGCTCCTCTCGAGTCACTATTTGCCCAAACAATATTATTAAAGATTCTGCAATCAGCAGCTTCCGGATTATCTCGGTCGAGTATTTTAATTTCAGCATGAGTTTGACCTTGGGTGTCCCACCCATTTCTAAAGCAGGTATTATGAACAATATCGGCTCGTCCGAATAATACAATAATACCGCTAGCACCATTATTAAAGCAAAGATTACTCTCGATCAGACAATAACCGCCAATTCCTCCCATATCAAAAGCGATACCATTGCCATCCGTATGATGCGATGAGCCATCATAATTATTAAAACAGATGTTTCGTCGAATAATGTGATGGGTTTCGTTGCCATTCCGTTTATTGTTGATATGGATTCCACTAGCCCAGCCCACACCCCATCCGTTTTCAAAACAGATATTATCTTCTGCAATAACCTGTGCGCCATCTTTTGGATAGTTCACAGCGATCCCGGCACTACCGTGACCATGCAGAATACAATTTCGTACGATAATTTTCCCTACATATCTATTGCCACATCCCATATCGCTACTGTTTCTGATTTCAAAGCCATTGATTTCAATACAGGTGCGATTACTATAGTTGAATCCGTATCGATGAACCCGCTCACCATCCACGACAGGATATTCACCCGGGATATTCTTAAAAACGATCCATGCCTCATCTGTACCGTCATGCAATAGGGTGATCATTTCTTTGTACACCCCGTCACCCACACAAACGGTATCACCGGCAACGACGACATTTGCAGCTTTTTGAATCGTTGCAAAAGGATCATTTAGTGTTCCATTTCCGAGGTCATTTCCTGATGGGCGAACATAGTATTCGCGACATATTGCAGGTAGAGAGGTAATTAATAACAGAATAAAAAAGAAGGAAAATGCTCTTGCAAAAATTTTAAACACGTTATTATCCTTAGATAGTATAAGCATCGATTACTCCCAAGTCCAAATTGTACAGCGATTGTCGGCATGAAATAGCTTCTGGGAGACCGGACCCAAGCCCGGATCTCCCAGAATGTGCTCATGTCATCAAAGGGGTATTTAAATGGCAGAGCGTTTATTCACATTTTGGAAATATTTCCCTATTTCAGCAGAACCATTTTCTTTGTCATCATGACCTCGTCGCTCATTAACCGGTAGAAATAGACACCTCCGGCAACACTTTGGCCTTTATCATTTCTGCCATCCCAATGAACACTATGGCTGCCGGATTGTTTTTTACCGGCCCATAGTGTTCTGACCTCTTTCCCCAATGTATTGTATACGACAAGACTGACCTTGGCAGGTGATTGCAGGGAGAAATGAATGGTAGTACTGGGATTAAAAGGGTTCGGATAATTCTGCAAAAGACTATAGTTATCGGCAACTGCAGCACGAGTATCCTTGACCTCAGTTATCCATTCGTCAAATTTTTCAGGAAACCAATTCAAATCCCCGACAGGAAGTTGTTTTTCGGCTCCTGTATAGGCACCCAACGATGTATCATAGCTGCAATCCAGGTCATTGGTAAAAAAGGCCAGAGAAGCCCGATCATAATCAAAAGCATCTGTGGTTACTTTTGATTTGTTCGCTCCTTCGGAACTAAAATACCAATTCAGCAACTCTAAAATTTTGCCAAAATCCGTCCGATTCTTTAGAGTGATCGCTTCTTGGATAAAGGCATTATCAGGATCGTCCAACCTTGACTTGATATGATCGGAAACAGGAGCAGCCGGGTCGATATTTGCTTGCGACTCGAAAAAGGATTCGAGTTCGGGTGAATATGAAAAATAGTTATGATGTATTTGAAACTCGGTGGAATCATTCGGTATGTTGGCGATCCAATACATAATGGGGATACCGTCTGCGTTTGTTTCACCGTGAGCATCAAATTCTGTCAACCGTTCGCTATCAGTGGGGTCATTTCCCATAATCATGGGATTAATAAAAAGGGTGTTGGTTAATTGAAAGTAATCCCCTGTATTGCCCAACTCAAACATCCCGTGATAGGCCAAATTATCGATAATGGTACAATGATCTATGACGCCATACTTGAAAACGCCCGAGCCACCGCGATGCCGAAAGATACGATCATAGTTGTTGATCATTGTGGTATTTCTGACAATCAAGGTATCATAAGATGCATCACGCATATCGGCAAACCGACCATTTCCCATATTTTGCTGTCCGACATTTCCCATATTGAGCATTAAAGAGTTAGTTACCTTCATGGTTTTCGCGCCTTTTGAAAGACGAAAGACACCCTGGGCTGTATTACAAAAGCAACAATCATCGATGATAAAATTACAATCTGTGGCATACCCCACACAGAAATAGTCCGGAAACAAATAATCCTCATATGCACCATCGAAACTCAGGCCGGTGAGTTCAAGGTCTCCCGAGGCGTTGATAAATCGCGATGGGATTTCGCCATTTTCATCCGGAAAGGGTGTTACGAGTGGGCGGCTACCCTGACCTTGTTCGGCTGCCATGGCCAATTTCCAGCCCAGGTTTACGACACGACCATTATAATAATACTGTGCATCTCGCCGAAGAACGTAAACGCGATTGGGATCTGTTCTTTCGCCTGTAGCAGTGGTATCACTATTGATAATTTCATTGACAAATCCCTGATTGGGCTCAACAATTAATTCATCTGCAAAACAAGCTCCACCAGCGAAAATGAGCGTCATGATAACAAGGCTTAAATAGAGAGTACTAAAACGCATGTTTACCTCCTAAGAAATGACCGGTTTTTGTTTTCTGGAATTCATGACAATCGATTATTCTCTTTTCATTTGAATGTTCTCCTTTAGCATGTCCACGGGGTTATGTTATTTAAATGAATATCTGATGCCAAAATCCATTATTCTACCATAGCGTGCACTACCATTATCGAGGTGTTTATAATTATAATAGCTACCTTCATAAAAATCGGTGAGATTGGTTAGGTTATAAAAGAGAGCAAGGTTTTGGCTCACACGTTGTTTGAGAGCAAGATCCCATTTACCAAATCCTTTGATCGTCCGATCATACAAACTGATAGTGCTGATACTATTTAAATAGTCGGCTTGATAAAAATAGGTCAGTCGCACAGAAAAACCTTTGAGATCATACCCCAAAGCAAAATTGCCGAAATTCTCCGGTTGACCCTGCAGTTTATCTTTTGAGGTAAAAAACTCTGGTGTTTGCTTTGGTGGAAAGGTGGAATTATCTTGAACCACACGAAAACGGGGGTATAACGTCTCGGATCTCAAATGGGAAAAATTGGCATTGACAACAAAATGGCTTAGCACTCCTGGTAAGAATCCAAGATTAGCCTGCAAATCGACTTCAAACCCCCATACTTTTGTTTGGTCTGTATTTTGGGGTTCATCCAGGTTAAATCCAACCAAAGAGCCATAGTTTTGCGGCAAACCTATTTTTTCAGAAAAATCTCTTGACACCACACGAATATTATTCAAGTTATAAAACATATCGTCAATTTTTTTATAAAAGGCGCCAAGATTGAGCAAGCCATATTTCCAATGATAAAGTGACGTGTTCAATTCATAATTGGTCGAGACTGCAGATTTCAATTGAGGATTTCCCCTAACAATCGATGCTCCATCTCTGTGTATATAGAGATTGGGCAGACGCATGGAAAAATCGGGTCTTGTTAATGTCTTAAATCCTGCCAACCTGACATCCCACCAATCGTTCGCACGAAATCTCAACTGCAAATTGGGCAGATAATGGCCAGAGCTGTACGTGGAAGTTGTGTCGCGAACCTGAACTTTTTGCGTCAAAAACCCGGATACCTCGGGAACATATTTGGTAAAATATTCATTGGATTCATTTTCGAACCGGAGTCCCCCGATTAAAGTGATCCTCTTGCTCAGATTCAGCGTGATCATGGCATAGTAAGCTGAAATTTGTTCATCTATATCATAAATATTTTGCAAGACGCTATAATCATTGACATATTCCCGCATTGTGCCTGTTTCATTTACAGCATGTTTATGAAAATCATACCAGGTGCGGACAAGATCTTTATCGATCAAAGGATTCAGGGAATATTTTTCAAAAAGATCACGGGATTCCGTGTTTGCAGGAAGAAAATTCATCATTGAAACATTGATTCCCCCAACCATCAACAACTCTTGAAAGGGGGTGCCGGAAAAGTCTATCAATTGAGGATTTCCATTGCCATCTAATTGGTAATTCAGGGGTTTTACCACCCAATAGCGCCCCAGATCTCTATCCACGGTTCTCGATCTATCTTTGCCTCTGTATTTTCCACCGATTTTAATCACACCGTTGAGGAATTTACCAAACACAAAATTTTGCTCAAGATCCAATCTAAAGCTCAGATCTTTTTCTTTATTAGTCCCGGTTTCGAAACTCGCACTGGACAGCGTTGCATTGCGAAAATCATTCAATGCAAAAGGGATCAATCGTTCACCCGGCCCCTTGAAGATATCGGGATTGGTAATGTTTTCCATTCCCGGCTGTTCCCCAAAATCCATGCGATAGGAATAGGGCTTTTCTTTTTGAGAAATTGCGTGTGAGATGCCCCAATAGAGTTTAGGTCCTGAGGATGCAAATAAAATCTTTTCGCCGTGAAGCGAATTGACAAATGTGTGAATGCGTGTTTCATGATCTCCAAAGGAATAGGTCACCGTGGTCTGCGCCGGATAATTTCGACTGTAGACCCATTGATCTCTGTCGGTACGGCTGAAAAAGCTATTATATTTAACCTGCCCCCCACCGGGCAATACATAATCCAATATCAGGCTTGCCCCATATCGCGTTCTGGTTTCCGGAGAGTAGGTCAAGCCGAGTTCTTGTAATTCATAGGTGCTGTCTGCAAGAATTTGCCAGCTCTGGCCAAACTGTTCACTCGTTCTGTCCTTTCTCTCGAGATCAAAGGATGCCTGAACTCCCAGTTTGTTGTTAAAAAATCGTCGGCCCGCCCGACTGTAAATATCATATTGTTTAAGAGCACCTTCGAGATGATTATAAGCCCCTCTGGAATCAAGTATAAATTCCAATTTCTCAGGAGCTTTTTTTGTGACCAAATTCACTGTACCGGCTGTAGCATCGGCATCCATATCAGATGTAATCGCTTTATATAATTCAATCCCTGCCAGAGAGCTCTGAGAAATCATAGAGAGGTCTACACCACGAGCATCTGAATCGGTGGCAGGAATCTGGACGTGATCGAGTGTAATCTTTCCAAACTTGTCACTCAATCCCCGAATGACGATCTTGTTTGCCTCGCCGCCTGATCTTTTGATGGAAACTCCGGGTAATCTTCCGATCGATTCGGCGGCATTGATATCCGGAAATTCCTGCAACCGCTCTTCAGACACAACATTGATAATGGTCTTTGCTGTTAATTGTTGATTAATCGCTGCGACTTGTCCTTCGGCTTGGGCAGTGATGGAAACAGTCTCACCACTCATGACAACCGGCATTAGTTTTATTTCCATTTTCACTGGAATCTTTGGTTGTACTTTAACTTCAAGTTCCTTCTTTTGATAACCGATATAGCTGATCAAGAGTGTACATTTCCCGGCCGGTACATAGGGGATGATAAATTCGCCATCGATATTCGAGGCGGCCCCGATCGAGGTTCCCGTTATTATAATATTTGCACCGGGTAAAGACTCGCCGTTTGTTTCATCGATGATAATTCCTTTTATTGTACCGGATTGAGCATACATTATATTCACAAGCAATAATACAACCAGTGAAAGTGAAATTCTTATTTTGCCATGCATACTTGCCTCCATTGTTGTACTTTGACCAAAAAAATCAAAGGGCGATTTAACTCTTGTAAACCAACCCTCAATCCATCCAAAATCCGATGCTCAACCTTTTCCACCCTGCTTATCTGTGAAAAAGTTTAGACCCGTTTGTAATATTCGATTGTTAAATAACCACTTTTTGAGGCAATCCCTAGATAATAACCGTAAAAAACAATTGTTAAGAATGTGAATAACTCTATTACATTTTGTTGAGATCACTGCAAAGGGCTTTTTTGACTGACCAGGATGCAAAACAGCAAAAAGTCATCGTATACATAGATATCCGATTAAATACGTGCATGTGCATAGGGACAGGAACACCAGAGATCACAATGGCCTCACGAATCCCACCTTGATTGCTGGATCTAAAAAAATGATTACGCTATAATCTTTCCACTAATGCAGGTTAAAAATCGCACGTAAAAAGCACTTGTAATTGTCACAAACATTTAATACGCTTTTAAGCATCGTTATAATATGATAGCCGTGTGAGATTTTACATCATTCAACCGGCAATGATTTAGGTTGCAGGGGTAAACCTTTTATGAAAGAGAGCCCGAGTATGATTACCGATCGAGCCAAACGTGAAACCCTTGATAAAATCCTCAACAGTCATGCCATTGCTCTTACACAGATCGAGCAGGAACTCTTGGAGTATTTATTCAAAGCGACATTAAACAAAACAGAAATTAAAGAAGCTTCCATTGCAATCGATGTATTCAAGCGCACCATTGGATTCAATTCAGCAGATGATCCTATTGTCAGAGTACGCGTCTATAATATTCGAAAAAAGCTGCATACTTTTTATCTCACAGACGGCAAAAATGACAAAATCCGACTCTCGATTCCAAAGGGCAGATATGAGCTCATTTTTGAGCACTTGGCCCCCCCCACCCCAAAAAAGCAGACTGTATACGGAAAAAAGTACCTCATGATACTCTTTGTTCTAGTTTTCATCCTTTTATTATCAAATATATATTTCTGGCAAAAAAGCATTGATTTGAAAAACAGTTCAAAGTCCCCTTCGACTGTACCCTCCCATCACCCGATGTGGACACGCTTTTTACAAAGTGAGAAACCGACTTTAATTGTATTGGGTGATCGTTTCACCTTTTTCCTGTATCCGTCAACATTGAACAGAAAATTCATTGTGCGAGACGGACATATCAACTCTATATCCGATTTGAATCAACTGATCAAGCTTGAGCCAGAGTTATTCAAGACAGCGATCGCTTCCGAGGTTACCCTTTTCGGAGATCGCGAAATAAAATGGGGTTGGAATATCCTTCCGGCTTTGCTTGCTTTAATCCCCGATAGATTGTCAATCAAAGCCGCTTCAGAAGTCACCTGGGACGATATCCGTGAAAACAATATTATATTCCTGGGGAGTTTGAAAACCCTGTACACTTTGAAAGTCTTTTTAGAGCCGCTGCATCTCAAGCACAGTTTCTATCCGCACAGGCTGGCCTTAACAAATGATATCGGAGATACGACACAGCTCTTTTCTGCATATTATAATCCCAACAATAGTTTTGGCGATAAGGCGCTGGCATCAAAAACAAAACTTTTGCCGGACAAGAAAAATTACAACAGAGACTATGCATTGGTTGCTTTGACACCCGGTCCAAACGAAAATGTTGTTTTAATATTTACTGGTTTTTATACGATTGCCATTGATGTTGCGATAAAGTATTTCGTGTCGCCATACTCTATAAAGATAGATGATTCAACTGATATAGATAAGGTAGGCCATGAATATTTTGAAATGCTATTCGAGGTTGGGGGATTTCGCGACATTGCCATAGAGCCAAAAATTATTCACTATACGCCTTTGAAGGAATTTAATGTAATAGACTATGTGGCAGATCCCGAATAGGATAAACTCACAATAAACAAAAACGGGCATGTAAACATGCCCGTTCACATTATACATTATTGGGGACCAGAAAAGGAGAGCGATACTCTTCTTTCACAAGCTGATTTGCCCAATATTGTGGATCATAATTTTCTTTTTCGACAAACCTCTCTTGTTCGGTATCCACCTCCAAACAGGGTCCCAAAACAGGTTGTTGTGATGAGAGATCGACCCAATTGGAAAAGAGGTGATCTTTAAATCCATGAAATGTCTCTTGCATGCCTGAATAATTCTTGATCATTTCCTGCAGTTCTGAGGGATCGAGCGTTCTACCCAATCGATATGAAATATTTCCCAGATGGCAGAGTGCGGAAGAGAGGTGTCCCTCAAGGACATCGGCATTCAGGCTTGACACCTTACGGCTTTGCATTGCACTGATAAAATTGATATGGTGAGTACTGCCGCCCTCGCTCGAAAATTGTTTGATTTTGGCGCCCTTTTTGTCATACATCCAGCCGCCTCCTGCCCCCCCGGCAAAATAGCCATCCTCACATTCAATGACGATACCAATGCGTATCCCCTTGAAACTATCCATAAAATTCTGATCTTTGCGACTCGGCAATCCTCGAACCTCAAAAATGACAGGTACGGGTTTGTAATCGTAAAAAGTAACTTGAGTATTGGGAGTTTCACCATCATCGAGGTACCCAAAACGACCCCCAAGAGAGACGACATGATCAGGTAATTGGTCCTGGCCAATAGCCCACCGGCACATATCCATTTCATGCACTCCCTGGTTGCCGATATCGCCATTTCCGGTGGCCCATTGCCAATGCCAGTCATAGTGCAACCTGGACCGCCTCAAGGGCACCATAGGCGCGGGCCCGGCCCACAGATTGTAATCAATAGAGCCGGGAACAGGCTGTGGTCCCGGTACCTTGCCGATACTTTTCCTCCGCTTATAGCACAACCCTTTGACAAGCTTAATGGGCCCCAAATTGCCTTCGTTCACATAGGCAAATGCTTGATGCAGCGCCTCATCTGAGCGGGACTGCGTCCCGGTTTGTACGATACGTTTGTACTTTCTGGCTACCTGGACGAGCTTTCTTCCTTCCCAAATATTATGAGAAATCGGTTTTTCCACATAGACATCTTTACCAGCCTGACAAGCCCAAATCGCCATTAATGAATGCCAATGATTCGGAGTGGCGATCACAACCGCATCGAGATTTTTCATATCCAACATGCTTCTCACATCAGCAAAACCCATCACTTGACTGCCGTTCGCCTGCAACTTTTTCTTTTCGCGTTCGAGAATATCTTGATCGGGATCACATAGGGCAGCGATCTCGATTTGTGGTAATGCACCAAACAATTCAATGTGATGTGCTCCCTTGCTGCGTACCCCTGCTATACCAATACGTATCCGATCATTTGCGCCGTTAACTCTGGCTATGCTTTTCGCCAGCGTTCCACTTGCCAGCACAGATGCTGCGGTGCCGACTTTGATAAAATTTCTTCGAGTCATCAATGACATACAAATCCTATCCTTTCTGATTGAGTATTAAAAGGTCAAGTTTCATGCACTGTTCAAGTCACCATTCCATTCACTCATGCATTTCTTGCGGTTTTTGGATTCCAAAGCATGGCCGAACTTTTAATTCCAGGCTCTAGTTCCTGATGCAAGGGACGAATGCATACGAAAATCTCACTCTGCTGTTGAATTTCATCTGACACGGAATTGTCCTTCGAGTTGAATATCTTCACAGGACGATCCTACCATAATGGAAAATTCTCCGGGCTCTACGACTCTATCCATGTGAATATTGAGCAGGGAAAGATGTTCAGGACCCAGTTCCAATTGAACATGTTTTGTTTCTCCCGGGTCCAGAGCTATTTTTTCAAACCCGCGCAATTCACGGATCGGTGTGGTAACAGAACTGTATTCATCATTGAGGTAGAGTTGTACTATCTCACTTCCCCTAACCTCCCCGGTGTTTTGTATATCAAACTCTACTTTGATCGTCCCTTCAGGTCCGATCTCATCGGGAGTAATGTTAAGATTTTTATAACTAAACGTACTAAACGAGAGACCAAATCCAAAGTCGTACAAGGGCTTTAACGGCATATCTACATATCCCGGGAACCACCAACGGCGATTGACGACATTATCTTTCCCCGGTTTATAGTTATAATAGACAGGAAGTTGTCCTACATGGTACGGAACCGTTATGGGCAACCTGCCATCAGGATTATAATCGCCGAATAACACATCTGCAATCGCATGTCCCCCTTGTTCTCCACATATCCAGGCCTCTACAATTGCCGGTACGTTTTCTGCACACCAACGAATCGAGAGGGGTCTGCCGTTAATGAGAACAACAATCGTTGGAGTACCTGTTTTATGTACGGCTTTAATGAGATCCAATTGCAAGCCGGTCAAATCAAGACTAGCTACATCGCATCCTTCACCGTTTGTACCGATGACATTCCCCTGTTCATCACGCCAGCACTGTTCTCCGACCACCACAATGGCGACATCCGCCTTTTTCGCCACGGCACGAGCTTTATCAATTTCATTCAATTCTTTTCCAATAATGTCACATCCTTTGACATAGTCGATTTGGGTTGTTTTTGGCATTTTTGCCTTTACACCATCGAGGACTGAGACGAGATTTTGAATAATGTGGTCGGGCAAATAATCGCCGAGTTGATTTCTTGCATTATCGGCATTGGGGCCAATCACTGCAATTCGTTTTATGGATTTATCGAGAGGTAGAATATCATTTTCATTCTTTAGTAAAACAATCCCTTCACGCGCAGACTGTAGAGCAATCGCTTTGTGATGTTCACTATTGATCAGGTCATCCAGCTTTTCGAGATTAACAAATGGATTTTCAAACAATCCGAGCAGAAATTTTATACAGAGCACACGGCTTACGGCCTGATCGATGGTCTGCATGGAGACATATCCCTCCTGAACACTCGTGGTCAGAGATGTCAAAAACCCTTCTTCCTGACGGATGCAGACATCCAGCCCTGCATTGATAGCGAGTTGTCCGGCATGTTTTTGATCTTTTGCAATCCGCTCCTTGATGAGGTTTTCGATTCCCCAACCTTCACTCACGACAATGCCTTCAAAGCCGATTTCATTGCGCAACATCTCTGTAAGAAATGTTTTCGATGCATGTGCTGGTACATCATCGATGCTGGGATAGGTCGCCATAACACCCAGAGCTCCTGCTTTTGTGATGCCGCTTTTCCAGGGTGGCAGAAACACATTTCGGAGCATGCGCTCCGATATTTCCAGCTGAGTTCTTTCCAGACCGCTAACCGATTGACTTTGTCCCGGGAAATGACACAAAATAGCGATGGCAGAGTCATCAGCTCTCAAATCATCCTTTTGTATCGCGTTAACCATAACCTGAGAAATCGTGGAACATAAAAAAGGATCTTCACTATATGTCTCTATGTTTCTTCCCATTCTGGGATCTCGATTGGGTTCAATGACCAAAGTGCACAAGGCATGGATGCCGAGGGCTCTGGCTTCTTTGGCTGTGCATGAATAGACATCTCTGATGATATTCATATTCCAGGTGCTGCCCAGGGCCAGGCCCTCGGGAAACATTGTACATCCCGGCGCCATAACTCCATGCGTCCCCTCTTCTACCATGAGCAAAGGAATTTTCAGCCGGGTTGAAAGGGCCATTTTTTGAAATTCATTCATCAGTCGGGCTTGTTCCAGGGACCCTTTTTTTATATCTGAAATGGCTGAAAAAAAACCACAAGCCGGACCCACCTTTTCAAACGATTCTCCCATGATAAAATCTTTACAGGCCGAAAGCACAAATTCCCCATCGGATAAACGGGTCGGTTGGGTCATATTTAACTGTCCGATTTTTTCTTCGAGCGTCATACGGGAAAGAAGGTCTTCAACTCGTTTTTCAACAGGCAGAGTGGGATCGGTGTAACTCTTTGCCGAGGCAAAAGCAGAGTGTAACACGGTCACAAGTATCAGGCTTGTGAGCCATATACGTAAAAGGTATAAAGTCAACACTTTCATCGTCATTTCCTCATTTAAATTCAATGTCAATTGATTAATAAATAATGGTAAAGCCACCTTAACCAGAAACAGTTCGCCTTGTGACATTCAGCTGATCATTATCTGTTGGGATTTGTTTCCTTATTTTACAGCACTCACCCTGTTGTATTTAGGTTTCGAGTAATCAACAGGCTGCAGGTCCTGTATCATGGGAACCAACGTTTTATGAATAGCTCCATTTGATGCAAACACAAATGAATGAGAGCCATTCCAGGGATAACCCTTCCAGTCTGTTAATTTTCCCCCTGCTTCACAAACGATGAGTATGCCGGCAGCAAAATCCCAGAGTTCATCGCCTGAACAGATAAATGCATCGGCCACGCCTTTTGCCACATAGCATAATTCTAGGGCAGTAGACCCCAGTGTTCGAACCGAATACTCTACTGCGAGTCGATCTGCCAGGAGTGCATACCGCTCTCTATCGGCAAAGTCATACCCATGATTGATAAATAATATAGAAGCGGCAGGAGAAATACTTTGTGTTATTTGAATAGGATTACCGTTTAAAAAGGCTCCTTTTCCTCTTTCAGCATAATAGCATTCCTTTGTCCAGGGATTATAAATGACGCCCAGCAAGACATCATAACGGGACATTAGCGCCAAAGAGACCCCGAACAAGGGTAGATTTCGAACGAAATTTGTGGTTCCGTCCAGCGCATCGATAATCCAGTACAATTCATTCGGGTCAGTTGTCGATTTGCTCTCCTCACCCAATATAGTATATCCGGATGCGTTAAGGATTCGGATAATTTCTTTTTCGGCAAGGATATCCGTATCACTGACCAAACCTTTCATATCACCTTTTCGTTCGAATTTGATATCAGAACTAAACATATCTACGATTAAATCACCTGCTGCTATTGCGGCTTTGATTGCCAATTGCATGTCCTGTGACACATCCTGCATATTTAAAAGTCCTTAATATTGGGTATTAATCAACCAGGGACCCGAGTCATAGATCCCTGGCCAGGATTTATATTTGTGATGAAAGAACAAATGGTTGACGATACTCTTTGGTAAGATATTCGTTAGCGATTTCATCATCGATAAATTTCCCGGAATACTCGTCCATTTTCAGTTCTCTGTTCAGTCGATAGGAAATATTGGCCAGATGACAAAGAGCTGTCGATTTATGTCCCTGCTCGACATCACAATTTAATTTTGTCCAATCACCAGAGCGAACAGTCTCTATAAAATTCACAAAATGTCCGGATCCGCCCGTTCCTGCCAGGTTAGCGGCATCTGCGGCATCGTCTGTCCCATTGTGGGACGGACCGGGTTCATCATCTCTGCCAAAAAATGTTTTCCATGCCGCAGAGTATGCATCGATTTCCATCCATCCTTTGCTACCATAGATCAAGTTACCTATACCAATAGAGCCTTCGGTATTTGTATATAATCCTCGGACATCGAAATCCAGAATCTTGCCATCTTTATATTCAAACGTTGCAGATTGGGTATTGGGGGTTTCCTGATCTGAATCAAATGCATAATACCCGCCAGAACATTTTATCTTTTGGGGGCATTCATTAATATGTTCGTTTCCACGGCTGCGGATACCAATGACAGCCATGTTCACCCGATCATTCGCGCCCAGCACTTTTGAACTGGCAAGATGCAGCACTGACCCCGCAGCCATCAAGCCGGTCGCACCCTTTGTACTTTGGCTCATAAATGTTCGGCGAGACATTTTGTTGTTTTTCATAACCACTCCTCTGCTATAATCTGTTTCATTTAATAAACCGTCCCACTAGCCAATGGTAAAGCTTGTCTGAAACCTCAGGCGTCATCTCTAAACCCCATCCTGAGGCTTACCAGCAATCAAAGGCTTTGGGCTGGTAAAGTTCAATATTGCTTCCCGAATCAAAAATCTGATAAATTTATCGGACTCTGGCCATACTTTGGACAATATCCGCTGAATTGTATCGGATGGAAAAAGTTTAGTCAAAGCGCATTTTTAAGAGTGTTGAAACCCTGTACTATCATCAAGCCCCTGACATTGTATGTTATCTTTTATGTTCCAATCTCATCGTAAAGCAAAAATTTGTTTTTGACATCAAACACAAGATTTGTTTAATAATCTGTACGAACAGGAGAAAAGGTAATTGATATATAAAACTTGGCGACCTCTAATCCAAGATAATAACAGTGAAAAACAATTGTTAAGAAATGTGTTTAACCCCAATTTCTGCTAACCAGTGGAATCCTCACTGTTTTTGAATGAATGATGACGACGATCGAATTTGGGAATATTTTTATTAATCTTGACTTTATATTTAATCTTTAGTAAAATATTACCATAAATAATAGTTTCTATTGCCTGTTTTATGATTCATGCACGAATAAACATTGCACGATCTCTTCCTCGGCAGGAGACCTAATATGATCGCAGAAAACATTCAACGCACAATGATGCAAAAAATCCTGGACAGTAAAACCATAAATTTTACCAAGCATGACAAGGATCTATTATATTATCTTTTTGACGCCACAAAATCCGGAAAGGAAGTAAAAGAAGCAACCATTGCAATGGACGTATTTAACAGGGGAAAAGATTTCGATTCAACCGAAGACACGATTGTAAGAGTACATATCTATAATCTCAGAAAAAAGCTCAAAACATATTACCTTACCGAAGGTAAAGATGATAATCTTTATCTTACAATCCCAAAAGGCAGATATGAGTTGGTATTTAATGGCCAAAAAAAAGATACTCAAATGCCACCGCTTTTTTCAAATCAAATCTACTTGTCTATCATAGTTTTTCTGATCATCATTATCGGGGCACTGATTTTCCACATTCAAAGCCAAAGCAAAACCCCTAACAGTATTGACCCTCATTATCATCAGGTCACAACTCTGGTCAAGAATCCTATTTGGGCTAGATTTATCAAGAGTGACCACCCCACTTTGATCGTTCTAGGGGACCGGTTTACCTTTCACATGTACCCTAAAAGTATGCAAAACAAGCTTATTGTACGAAATGGTCACATCAACTCTTTTGCAGAATTTCAACAACTCGTTGCAGCGAATCCGGAATTACTGAAAAATGCCAATATTTCAGAAACCACAATGCTGGGAGACAGGGAAATCCAATGGATGTGGAATCTCTTACCCAATCTCTGTAGTTTATTGCCCGAAAAATTAAAGTTCAAATCTTCCTCGGAAGTAACCTGGGAAGATATCAGACAAAACAATATCATTTTTTTAGGCTGCCTCAAAACACTGTACAAGATGGATAGTTTCATGGAAAAGCTACATTTTCGATACAGTTTCTATCCGCATATGATTTATAGGGTCGATGCCTTTGATGATACGACCGAATCCATGTCAGCCTATTATAATCCCTATAACAGCTTTGGTGATTCCATTCTGAATCCCGATTTGAAACCGGACCCAACCAAAAAGAATTACAATCGCGATTATGCCATTACAGCCCTGATTCCCGGACCCAACAATAACCATATATTTATCTTTGCCGGGTTTTATGCCATCGGCGTCGATGCGGCCACGAGGTATTTTGGCGATTTTTCTCTTGACACTTTGGACGAAATAGTCAAAGCAGACATAACAAGCACCGGGTATTTTGAAATGCTATTCGAGGTAGGCGGGTTCAGAGATACGATAATAGAAGAACAAAGAATAGTTAGTAATCCCATTCCCAAAGATCATTTTAATGAAACGTTTTTATCATTTGTAAAGTAAGCCATTTATGCAACCCTTAAAACAGACGGATCTATGGATAAAGCTCCTTCAGGGTTGACAAAACTTTACGTTGAAAAACAGCTTGCGCTCTTTTATCATAAAAGGTTGCATCCCCCACCTCATATCCTCCCTCAGGATAGGCTGAAGCGGTTGCCAGATATCCCAGAAAATCGTTGGCATATCCAAAAAACCATGTGGATTTAAAAGGGGATTGATCTTGAATCTGCATGGCGATTTCACAAAACAATTCCAGGGGTGCGCTATAGATCATCAAATCATTAATTTTCAAGTAATGCACCGGCACTGATAGGGTTTCGCCATTTTGATCGATAAACTTTTTTTTGCAAGGCAGAGGGATAAGAGTACTGGTCGTCTGCATCTTTACCCGAGTATTCGTACTGATCATGCTCTGTATTGTCAGAACCGGCTCTCCCAACAATTTTTGAAAGCACGCCATATCAAAATGCCTTGCCTGAAACTCGTCTCGATATGAAAAAATTGGATCCAGGTTACCCGCCGCTCCGTTCATAAATAACACCGGAATGTTTAAATGATTTTCGACATATTGAGTAGTGATTCCCATCGCATCTGCACTTATCTGATAATTTCGAGCATACATGGTCGTGCCATGCATGGCGTAACGGACTACGAGGGCCAGAGGCATGCCATCAGACCTTTCGATTTTGATGACTCCCAAGCTTCTATCAATGGGTTTGGCAGGATTTTTACCAAGGCCCACCTTACCATGGGGGTACCACACCCTTCGGTTCATATTCGCCAGGGCAATTCCATTCTCATAACCGAATCGTGCCGGCACCAATGCGTTTTCAGCTTTTAATAGTCCCTGTATCAAGGTCCTTTCCAGCCATGCTTGATATTCCCTGTTCTTTTCACTCACATACGGACCGGAATGGGTATGCGTTGTCGTCCATATAAAGTGCTCTCTGGGAATATCAAGTGTTTTCGTGATGGAATCCAGCAAGGATTCATATAAATAACCTCTATCAAACTCGCAAATATCAGCCGAGACAAGAAAAAATCGGGTTTCACCATCATCGAGGCATAGTATTTTTAAATAAAGCGAATCGTGTACCGCCGTGGAGGGATGCTCCCGGCTGCGAAATCCTAAAAGCCATACAGGCTCTGTGGGCGTGATATTGATTTTGATCGCAGAGGCCCTAAAAGGACCTGAAAAGCCCATAGAGGTAAATGACAACACAATCAACGAGATCATCAGGCATAAAGATCCTATAGTCAGACATTTATTTTTAAATGTTTGCATTCAAAAATCTCCATTTTTTTGTCGCTTTTATAAAAACCTGTACAGTGCCTAGTTTACGATGATAAACATGTCTTCAAGCCGAATATCATTACAGGAACTGCCGACCATGACCTCAAATGTCCCAGGCTCAACCACCCGCTCCATATGACGATTATAGAGAAACAGGTGCTCAAACGACAGGGTAAACTCTACTCGTTTGCTTTCTCCCGGGTTTAGCCACACCTTTTCAAATCCTTTCAATTCCCGAACCGGTGTCGTAACAGAACTAATGACGTCATTGATATAGAGCTGCACCACTTCTGCTCCTGCAATTTGGCCGGTATTCCGAATCTCCAGGCTTATTTGAATTTCACCATAGGGGCCTGTCGATTCGGGTGAAATTTTCAAATTGTTATATTCAAAAGTCGTATAGGATAAACCATAGCCAAATTCAAACAAAGGTGTGGGTGGTATGTCGATATAGGCAGGTGCCCAGGTGTTCTCCAGCCAATATTTCTTGGAGGGTTTATAGTTATAAAACATGGGCAGTTGTCCTGAATGTCGGGGAAAGGTACAGGTGAGCTTGCCTGAAGGATTGACCTCACCGAACAGAATCTCTGCAATGGCCTGCCCTCCTCTTTCGCCACACATCCACGCTTCGAGAATTGCAGGAACATGTTCTGCAGTCCAGTTTATCGATAAAGGACGGCCGTTGATCAAAACGACAATGGTAGGGGTACCGGTCTCGTAGATGGTTTTGATCAGCTCCTCCTGATGACCTAATAAATCGAGACTGGCCACATCATTGGGTTCGCCCACAGTGTGTTCATCTTCACCCACGACGACAATGGCCACATCAGCCTCACCCGCGGCTTTTTGTGCGGCATTCAACTCTAATACCGTGTCTCCCATGATTTCACACCCTTTGACATATCTGACTCGAGTTTCTGATGATACTGTAC
The DNA here is from genome assembly GCA_014728115.1 of Candidatus Zhuqueibacterota bacterium. GTDB lineage: Bacteria > Zhuqueibacterota > Zhuqueibacteria > Residuimicrobiales > Oceaniaggregativiventaceae > Oceaniaggregativivens. The sequence goes on from WJME01000293.1 coordinate 41,769, forward strand.
TCCGGATTCCTTCCAAAACCGTCACAACATCCTGCAAAACCTTGTTTGCGACGTAATCTCCCAGCTGATTCCTGCCCGCATCTGCGTTGGGACCAATAACGGCAATGGAATGGATATCTCGATCGAGTGGCAACAGTTTGTTTTCATTTTTTAATAATACAATTCCTTCTCTGGCTGCTTTCAAGGCAAGTTCCTGGTGTGCCTGACAATGAACGATCTTTTCGGCTCGATCGACATCCACAAACGGTTGCTCGAACAGTCCCAATAAAAACTTTACCCTGAGAACACGTCGTACCGCCTGATCAATAGTCTGCATCGAAACCGAACCTTCTCGAACACTCGACACCATAGGGGCTAAAAACCCTTCTTCATACCAGATACTTACATCCACTCCGGCATTGATGGCCATTTGTCCGGCTTGTTTCATATCCTCGGCCACCCCTTCATACAATAAAGTGTTTAATCCGGCTCCTTCAGAGACCACATGTCCCTGAAAATCCAACTCTTGACGTAGAATCCTGGTCAGATACTTTGGAGATGCATGAACCGGGACATCATCAACAGCCGGATAGGTCGCCATAACACTCAATGCCCCGCATTTCTTTATTCCGGCTTCCCAGGCAGGCATATAGACCGAATAAAGGGTTCGCTCAGAGATTTCCATGGTGCCGCGTTCCATGCCACCAAAAGGCTGACTTTGACCGGGAAAGTGGCAAAGGACAGAAACCACGCGATCATTATCGGACAAATCATCGCCCTGATTTCCCTGCACAATCGCTTCCGCGATTCGTGCACACTGGTAAGGATCTTCGCTATAGGCTTCCACATTTCGACCCAGACGAGGGTCGCGGATTGGCTCTATCACCAGGGTGCAGAGATGATTCGAACCAATGGCGCGAGTTTCTCTGGCGGCTGCATGATAAATATCCTCGATCAGATCCATATCCCACGTGCTGCCGAGAGCGGGACCTTCCGGAAAAATTGTGGCACCGGATGTCATACAGCCATGCGTTCCTTCTTCGACGATGATCAAAGGGATTTTCAGCCGAGTTTCTTGCACGGCTATTCTCTGTAATTCGTTCATGAATTCTGCCTGTTGACGAGGCCCTTGTTCCAGCATCAACCCCATTGTAAAAAATCCCCCTGCCGGGCCGATGTCCTGAAGCAAATCTCCCCGGGCAAACAATTTACAGGCACTCAATTGCTCGTCCAGCTCTCTTCCAAGCTCTTTCGGTCGCGGTACGTTGAGCTGGCCAATTTTTTCTTTCAGTGTCATCCGTGCAATCAGATCATCGATTCTTCTTTCGATAGGTTGCGATGGATCGAGGTATGACAATTGATCATCGATTTTATCTTTTGAGAACACATGATCAGGCACGAGAGTAGTCATAATAAGATATAGACAGAATAGATAGATTCTCAACCCGGAATTCATTGGTATTCCTTTAATTATCGTTCATGCTTTTCATTTTACGCAATTCTTCAACGATATGATGCGTAAAGAGCCATTCTGCTTCGGTCGTTGTATGTGAACTTTCCACTTCATATCCCCCCTTTTGAAATGTTATTTCAGTGGGAATATAGCCGGCATATCCGTTACAATGACCAATATAAAATGTCTTTGCATAGGGCGACATGTGTTTGATTGCCATTCCTATTTCGTTGAATGCATTTGCCGAAGAAGCAGCCAGAATGACATCACCAATTCGTACGATAGATATGTTCACCGGCAACACCGGTCCAACCGTGTTTTTCTCACTTTGTTTACGCGGCACGTGAATTTCTTTATACACAGATTGTAACTCAACAGGTTCGACTGTTTGGATTTTTTCCATCGTTTCGAGCACATCTTTACCTAGCATAATACCGAGAATATCCAATTCAAAATTGGTATCCTTGATATCACGCATATAAGCATAAACCGGATCGACATCACCCGAAGCCCCATTTAAATACAGCGCGACCACATCGTTATTAAACTGCTGTTCGACATAGCGGGTGGTTGATTCGGCTATATCTCCGCTGATTTTCATGTTGGTGTGATACAGGGCAGTGCCATGGCAGGGATAATTGATCAATATTGCCAACGGCTCGCCATTCGCCTTTTCAATTTTTATCACACCTACTTCCCTATCGACAACAGCGTATGGATTTTTGGTAATCTGAATGGATCCGTCAGCATATTCTCCTCGTCTGTTCATATTCACGAAAGATCGGCCCATAGCACTGCCGATCGTGGCCGGTTCGAGCTGTGTATACGCCTTTTTTATAGCATGGACCAGTGTCTCTTTGAGAAACTTTGAATACTCGGGATTTCGCCCATTTAAAGAAACCTCTGGCGCAGAATAGGTATGCGTACAGGTCCACAAAATTTGTTCTCTTTTAAATTCAGATGCTTTCTCCAATTCATCCATTGCAGAATCATAAAAATCATCTTGAATGGCATACAAATCAGCTGAAATGATAAAAATCGTCTGGTCTCCATCATCCAGGGCCACGATTCTCATAAAAATATCATTATGTACGCCCTCGCAGGGTTGTGTTCGTTCCGGATATCCATCTAACCATACGGGATCCTCAAAATCGGGTGTAATATTCACTTTAATGACGGAGGCTTTTAAGCTATCCATCGAATTCGTTGAACAGCTAAAAGCATAACAACATAGAATCAAAAGGGACAACTTTATTTTGGTTATCATTTTTTCTCCTCTACCCCAAATAGAACCTTGACTATTTTGTTTGATTTGAAGAGTTTGACCAGGTCTCATGGACGGTTTGTATATGTGTCATGATTCCCTCATAAAACTGTTCCTCAGCTCGAGCTGTATATGGAGTCACTCTGATTTCATACCCACCATCCTCAAAAGCTTTTTTAGTGGTCAAATAGCCTTTGCTGCCATTGCAATAGCCGAAATAAAATGTCTCATCAAACGGCGAATGATCCTTGATATACATGGCGACATCATTAAACAGTTCAAGAGGTGCGCTAAAGACTAAAAGATTATTGATACCTAAAAATTGAACATCAACCTGGATATTTTCACCGCTATCCTGGGGATTTCTTGGATTCTTGGTCGTATCCCGCGGAAGAGAAATAGTTTTCAGTCCTGTATGCAAAGATACGTCTGCTGTGGCATTTGTCACCATTTGTTGTGCTGTCAAAACAGCTCTACCTAACAGGAATTGAAAAGCGTTTATATCAAAATGGTTTTCTTGCTGAAAGGTATCTCGATAGGCATAAATCGGATCCAAATTGCCGCAGGCGCCATTGACATACATAACCGGAGCGTTCAATTTGTTTTTCACATATTCAGTCACGACGCCCATGGCATCCGCACTTGTTTCATAGTTCTTTCCGTATAGCGTGGTACCATGCATCGCATAATTGACAACAAGCGAAATCAAGGTATCATTTTCATCAAGGATCTTGATCACGCCGAGCTCTCGGTCCATTACACCATTGGGATTTTTGCCCAGAAAAAACCTATCTGGATATTGTACCCTCCTATTCATGTTGGCCAGAGCAATGCTGCTCGTATATCCAATTTTGGCAGGTATGAGCCGGGATCGCGCCTTGATCATGGCCTGTATACAAATGTTTTGGATATTTTCTTTATAACCGTCGTTCTCTTTACGAAAACTCGGTCCAGAGTGGGTATGAGTCGCTGTCCACATAACCTGTCGTTTTGGTATGCCTTCTTGTTCGAGTTTAGAAACAAACTGTTCATCATAGGGAGCATTTACGATATCGGACGAGATCAAATAGAAATAGGTCAATCCATCAGACATGCACAAAACCTTGAGAAACAGCGGATCATGAACTCCTGTGGAGGGTTTATCACGACTACCAAATCCAGACAACCATACGGGTTTATCTGGGGTGATATCGATCTCTATGCAGGCAGCCTTGAATTCTCCGGAACGAGTTGTAAAAAACAATCCCAGCCCAAAAAGCAACAAGCATGTATTTATCATGATTTTCATCGGATTGACCTCCTCAAAAAGACATCATTCTGTAGAATAATAACTATTTTCTAGATATCAATCCATCTATTTTCGTTCGCTGAACGTTCCACGGCATCCAAAACCTTCTGGCACTCTAAACCATCTAAAAAGTTGGGTTGAAAAGATTCTCCTTTAGCAATAGCCGTCAAAAAATTCGCAATTTCTATGACAAATGTATCGGCATAACCAATACCATGTCCCTGAGGCCAAGGACCACCGCCATAAGGATGCAATTCGTGAGTGGCGTTGATCTTGGAAAATCCTTGTTCAGGTACCGGCTTTTTTTTATCGTAATAATACAAATAATTTTGTTCCTCAAAATTCCAGAACAATGAACCGGCATCCCCGTTGACCTCGATATAGTTATAATTTTTACGTCCTGGAGCCATGCGTGTCGCCTCAAAACATCCGGTAGCACCATTATCAAATTCACAAAGAAACTGAGCCACATCATCCACGCTTACGGGTTGTTTTGCTTTCAACTGCCCGGCAGACAGGGGCCGTTCTTTAATCACTGTTTTCATCTGGCCGATCACCTTAGAAAAATTCAGACCGGTGATAAAGCGAGTTGCATCTATTGAATGTGCACAAATATCACCGAGCGAACCTGAACCGGCGACCGTCTTGTCGAATCGCCAAACCATTGGGAAATCCGGACTCGATGGCCAGTCTTGCGCATAGCGAGCGAAAACATGGTTGACATTGCCGATACGCCCCTGGTTAACCATTTCTTTTGCCAGGGCCTGCGCTGGACAAAAGCGATAAGAAAATCCACAGCAATGTGCAAGAGAGGTATCTATTGCAGCATCATACATGGCTTTTGCATCGGCAAGGGTATTGGCCAGTGGCTTTTCGCAGAAAACATGTTTCCCGTTCTTTAATGCTTCAAGCACGATCGGTTTGTGCAAATTTCCAGGGACAGCCACACTTATGAGATCGATATCCTCACGCGACACAAGGATCTTCCATTCTCGTTCATAGCTTTGCCACCCGAATTTCTTTGCAAAAGCTGAGAGATTTTCTTCAGTATCCTTTGCACATACGGCCTGCATGCTGACAGCACAAGGTAAATCATTCCATATCCCGGCATTTCTATATGCATTGGAATGAGCAACTCCCATAAACATATGGCCAACCAATCCGACACGAATTTCCTTTTGTTGTTTTGATGTAGTTGATTTCTTCTCGTACATTTAGAGACTCCTTTGTTCCACTTTATTACAGGCACAGATGAATTGACCCGCCATGATTTCAATTTCTTTATCGGTAGAGTTGATATGGATTCCAAAACCAGAACCCAATCCTGCATCAACGACACCGACACTAAGATTGATCGATCTCGAGAGCAGATCATCGGTGATAGGGTAAGCCCCCTTGCCATACGGTTGACCCTTTTCCTTCAGGTATCTGTTGATATGTTCCATATTGGCATATACATGCCACCCACTCTTATCGACCGTAGTCGTATCCAATAGGTCAGCCACAAGTGCTGCTTTTTGTGCATCTTCAAAGATTACCGTGCAAAGCGTAGCGCACTCTCCTTCAGAATCATTAATTTTCCGAAACGTTACGCCCTCGATATCAGAGATCATGGCCTTGAGTTTATTCTTTTTCTGTCGCAACGTGGAGGTGATGCGATCTATTTTGTGCAGTTGTGCCAATGCCAGAGCGCCGACCAGTTCGTTGACACGAAAATTCAGGCCCAGTATACTCCGGGCACCGATTTCAAGTCCGGCTCGTAACGGTTTGTGTCCCTGATCGTGTAGCCCGAATGCACGTTCGTACAAATCAACATCATTAGTGACGACAGCCCCTCCGTCTCCTGCAGTGATGGTTTTGAAAATATTCAACGAAAAGGCGCCCATGTGGCCAATGGAGCCGACTTTTTTTTGCTGAAATGACGCACCAGCGGCCTGACAAGCGTCTTCAAGCACAGCCAGGTGATGTTTTTCAGCAATTCTCATAATTGCATGCATATCGCATGGATTACCCAACATATGCACAGGAATAATCGCTTTTGTTTTTGGCGTGATCTTTTCTTCGATCTGTGACGGGTCCATATTCAAACTTTTATCGATCTCTGTCAAGACAGGTACCGCACCGGCAAAAATGACCGCGCTATAGGTCGCAACAAAAGTGTAGGCGGGAACAATCACCTCATCACCGGGCTTTATCCCCAGGGCCAACAAGGCAATCATGATTGATCCTGTTCCTGAACTCGTTGCCAAAGCGTGATTCACATTGCAATAGTCGGCCAGTTCTTTCTCAAAGGTATAGACTTTTTGTTTAAATCTGGGATCTTCCAATCGGCCATATCGAGAAAGATAGCCCGTTGCCATCACTTCATCTATTTGATGTTTTTCTTCATCGCCAATCCAATAGGATCCAGGTCCTGGCATGATATTCCTCCATAAAGTCGAGTAACAAGTCATGATGATTTAAATAAATAGCATCCACTGAGATTATTACCAATATTTAATGTATATGATCACAAAGAGCATGACCACTATGGTCCACCAAAAGGCAATGCGTTTATATAAAGGAAAGTGAGCAGAGGATTGTTGTGCAGAAAACCCCAAAACAGATGGATGCCAAATCGTCGTCGTGGTATTTTCTTCGCCGGAGGGTTTGGTTACATAGCTGACCAATATCATAAAACCCAATGAAAACAAAAACACAAAGGCTGAAAGATTGAATATATTGATGCCATCCAGTATCCCATAGAATTCTCTTATAAAGACGAGGATCAGCATGGGCAAGGAGGAAAAAAAAGTGATTACGGCAGCGGTACTGTTGGCCCTTTTCCAAAAGATACCCAATATGAATACAGCCATACAAGGAGCCATCATCAAAGCCCAACACTCTTGCACATAGGCGAATATCGTTTCAAAGCGGCCGACCATCGGTGACCACAAGGCTGAAAAAATCAAAAGCAGGGAGCCAAAAATGCGGGCGAATCGAACGAGAGCACGATCCGATGCTTTTTTATTGATCACTTGTTTATAAATATCCAGCGTCACCAGGGAGCTGGTTGAACTTAGAAGAGAATCAATAGTTGACATAAGTGCCCCGAAAAGGACCGCAAACATCAAGCCCCGAAGGCCGACAGGGATGAGTGTGCTGATCAGATAGGGGTATGCCGAATCAGGATGATCCAGGGCGGGATTCAGGGCATAGGCAATAAGGCCGGGCCACGTTACACAGAGGGCGAGAGGCAGGGCAAGAAATGCAGTCAGAACGATACCCATTTTTCCGTCCCACTCGCTCTTGGCAGCCAGGCATTTTTGAGTGATGAATTGATTGGTTGTATAGTAAAATCCGCTGGTTACAATGGCCACAGCAATCATTCCGGTCCAGGGCAAATCCGGATGATCGGCCGGAAGCATCAGCTGAGCTCTCTCCCCTGTTCCAATCACCGCAGAAAAGCCACCAGGAACAGCCTTTAGACCGAGGACAAAGACCAATAGTCCACCGGCAAGGAGCAAGACACCGTTGAACAGATCCACCCAGGCTGCAGCGCTCAATCCGCCATATATCGTATACGCTCCGGCAGTCAAGGCGAGAATCCAAATCCCAACAAATAAATTCAAACCGAATATTTTATTCATCACAAATCCACCGGAATAGAGAACCAGGGGAAGATTAATGACCACATACATGACGATCAAGATGACAGAAAACGTTGTACCCGTGAGTGTATTGAATCGCTTTCTCAGGAATTCCGGAATGGTATAAATCTTGTTTTTCAGATAAAGGGGGAGAAAGAAAAACAACAACAGACCCTGTGCAGGCCAGCAAAGCCATTCCCAATTCGCAACAGCCAACCCATGCCGATAAGCCCAGCCAACTTCACCGATAAACTGCTCTGTACTGATACTCGCAGCAATGAGGGAAAATCCAATTGCATACCACGGCAATCCACGTCCGGCGAGAAAATAGTTGGCCTTGCTTTCTCCTCCTTTACGTCCGGAATAAAATCCAATTCCCATCACCACAACCAGGTATATACAGAAAATAAATATTCCCCATGAGGTTAACTGCATGTTAGGGTTCCTCGGCTTTTATCATTCGACTCAAGTTCTCAAAAAAAATTCAATTTCACTGAACATTAAACTTTTTTTCATGCAAACTCTAGATAATAACGGTGAAAAACAATTGTTAAGAGATGTGGTTAACAGCACTCGGACAGGAAGTCTAGCAGGTGAAAAAGATAAGGAAGGATAAACACATAGGTTCGTGCAAAATGGGCAGGTTTAGGAGGAATAAAATCAAAATAGAATGAACTTTTGATTTTGTCAACAGGATACAGGAGGTCAGATACCGGAAAATCTGAAAATCAAAACAGAAAAGCATAAAGCACACTCGAAACCCTGTTTTTTACATAGAGTTGCTTTATGCGCTATGCTTCATTCCCATTCATCACACAAATCTCTCGACCGAAACATCGAACAAATTTGCCAGGCGCTTTGCGGTTTTGAGGCTGATTTTTCTTGACCCGTGTTCCATATTGGAGATGTGCTGGCGCAGAATGCCTCCTAACAGTTCTCCGAGTCTGGCCTGGGTCCAGCCCCGCATTTTACGATAGATTTTCAGATTGTCACCAGGGCGGATTTCCTTTATAATGTTTTGAACCCATTCCGTGTCGATAATATTGACAACCTCTTCATCCGGTGTGATCACGAGGTTCATCCCATACTCTTTTTTCAACAATAAAAGAAGACTCTTGGGGATCTTTCGATCTTTATACTAATAGGGGGCGTTTTCACGACTGCCTGCATAGTACACCTCTGTAAATCACGTTTTCACGTTACAACATTTTTCACGTTCTCACGCACTTTAAAAATACATCCGAAAAAGCAGCTTGATATTGCGGCCGGGCTCGGGCATGACAGACTTTACCCTGGACAAGTGCCGGCGGTATTCCTGATCAAAAAGGTTCTCGATTCCCAGATCCAGAGAGCTGAGAAAGGGTCCTGACTGAAACACGCGTTGGGCAAACAGGTCAATGATGCTATAGCCGGCAGTATACTCTTCGAATTCTCCCAATCGATTCTGTTCGGCTGCAGTTCGGGTACGAAGGCCGAATTGATAACCGGATAGGGAAAATCGTACCTCAAACTTGCCATGCAGGGGAGGCATCCAGGGCAGGGGCTCGCCGGAATCCGTCAGCTCGCCATAGACATAGCTCATCCCCGCTTTGAGACTGAGCAGGGACGAGATCCGCCAGTCCAGGTTGACCTCAGTACCCTGAATGACGGCATCGAGTCCGATAAACTGGTAGGTCGGCAAGAGTGTGCGAAAGTTGAGTTGGCCGGTATTGCGAGGAAAAATATAGTCATCAAAGCTATTGCGAAACACGGCCCAGTCGAGCTGCCAGGCCTCGCTCTGATAACTGGTAATGATGTCTATCCCCACCCCCCTCTCTTCTTGCAGGCGTGGATTACCGATTTCGAACGAATACGCGGCCAGATGCGGCCCCTCTGAATAGAGCTCCTCGATCCCTGGTGCACGAAACGAACGCATAATATGAGAGCCCATCACCAACCTGGAGGTGATTTGGTAAAAGGTTCCGACCGCAGCGGACCAGTTGCCAAAACGACGTGCCCGAATCCATCCGATGCGATTGGATTCTTTTTCAAATTCCGGCGTCACCTGTCGGGAATCCCAGCGAAACGCCCCTTTCAGGGCCCATTTCCCCAACACCATCTCCTGATGCACAATCCCGGCCAGGGTACGCTCGATGGTAGGTGGAGCAAAGACCAACCCACCTGCTGCCCAGTCCCGATGTTCGGCCCATACGCCAATCATGCCGTTGCGAAACAAGCCTTCCTGATTGAAAAAGACATTCAGAGTGCCGTTATACGTCAAGAGTCCGAATTCCACGCCCAGAATGCCGCTGGATTCGATCTCCTGGTGATAATAGCGGCTGCGGGACCCATGCACCTCGATATGGCGGATCCAGTCATGTGCCGGGAAAAACTCGGCTTTGAGTTCGGTGTGGCTGCGTTCCAACGAGATATCCACGCCATTGGGATGCGCACCCACAAAGCCACCGGGAATACCATAATCGGATTCGTATTCGCTGGCCGCTACGCCGATAAATCCCCACGATTTGACCAGAGCAAGTCCTACTGATCCATTGAGGGTCTGCAGAGAAGAATTGTTCAGACGGCCTGTAGGAGTATCGATATCCTCTGCAGAGCGGGCACTGGCATCCAGGCGGGCCGAAAACGGACCGATGGGAGAGGTAATGGCGATGCCGCCAGCATGACCGTTATTGACGCTCTCACCCTGATAGGTGGCAGTGCCGTGGATATGATCGAGATGGGTAGTAGGGATATATCCCCGCGCCACATTGATCACGCCGCCAAGCGTGTTGGGGCCATATAACAGCGCATCCGGGCCACGCAGTACCTCGATGCGCTCTGCGGTCATGGGTTCTACCACAACGGCATGATCAGCAGAGGTGGCCGAGAGATCACCGGTTCGCTGCCTGTCTTCGAGGACCAGCAAGCGGTCACCTCCCATGCCGCGCAGGATGGGCCGGGCCGGAGCCGGACCCATGGAACGCTTGTCCAGTCCGGGCTCGTCTGCCAGCGTTTCGGCAATGGTACGCCCCAGCTGCTGGCGCAATCGCCTGCCCTCCAGATTGAAATCAGGATCCTCCATCGCC
>WJME01000294.1 GCA_014728115.1 Candidatus Zhuqueibacterota bacterium
AACAGTTTTTCGACCTGATCTTGATTCAGATCGATAATATTTAATAAATATTGGTATTACAATACCAAAATCATAAGATCATCAGGCTCCTTACAGAGAGCCAGCGGAATTTTATGCCTTATTAACTCGAAACTCTAGTATAAATAAAACAATTTGATAATCAATTCCTATCATTTTTTGTGTCCATAGTACTCTTGTCCAAAATAGATTTTATCTAATCTGAAGGATAACCGCAGTGGAAATGAGAGCTAGAACTTTATTCTCACTCGATAAAAACAGGTATGAACAGTTTACACCAAAGCAAGCAAAAACAAAGAATAGAATTTTTTTGGGGGGGAAATTTTTGGTTGCAATGAATTGATGGTGCGATACCTCTATTTTTTTCAGAGTTTCTCGCCGTGATCTCTGCTCTGTGGGAATGCTATTGACCCGTTTTAGAAAAGATTTTCAAGGACTTTTTCGTCTTTTCAGTTTAGAACTCTTATTTTGCTGATTATTTGGGACAGCAGAGGTCCATAATGGCATTATAATTGCCTGTTTGCCACTTGGAACAGACTAGAATACTTTAGAGGCCAATACTAGTCAATTAAAAAACAAACTCTTAACTGTGATTTAGCGCATTCCCCGGTTCAGCGAATTGTCACAAAATACAACCGGTTGTCATTCAAAGAGGCCATATCTTTGCAGACCATTTTCAGTGACAAGAGTTTTAATCCAGGGAATGGTAAATCTCTAGTTTCTCACTATCGATGCAGGAGGGGCGCTTGCATACCGGGTTATCTATCATCCTATACTTGTCAAATCCTTTACAGCAGATGAATGACATCACCGAATTGATGGCCGAGCAACGTCTCGATTCAGATATTGAAACTGAATTATTATTGGTTGCTCGCCATTGGGAACAAAACACCTGTAAAGCAATTCTTGCCAACTGTTTTCTCCCCAGAGTCGAGATTCGCTTTATTACCGAATTCAGATCGTCCCAGGCATTTGCCCGAGAAAGCGGCATTCGCTCTGCGCGATATGAATTGATTTGTTTGCTTCGAACAGATTCACCTATACCTGAGGATGCTCTTCAAAAAGGTTATTCTGTCATGGCCCAGGATCTAAACCTCGGAGCCTATGCAACGAAACTGCAATTGAATAATGAACCTTTCCGATTAACACCCGTATGTGTCTCGTCTCCAGGAGAAAGAACCGACACCCAGTTCGATGATTCCGATGTTTCCATTTTGAATATTATTTTGATCAGAAAAGCAGCCTGGTTTGAAATATATGAAAACGGATTCTTTTTGCATCTCGCCCATATCGATCATTCTATTCTTGAAGATCGTGAGCTATGCTCCGGGATCAAGCTCTGTGGTTGGAAAGTGAGATTCGACACACAACTGTTGACCCAACAATCCGCAGAATATCAACGATTGTACAAAAAATATTTAAAATGCTATCATCTCGAAGGCAAAGCAGACCCGATTCTGGAATGCTATCATTTTCATAAATCAGCATTAGAATATTCCGAGATCTGGTGGGAAAAGTTTTCTCTAATGAGCCGAAATTTATTTCTAGCTGTCAGATCCTTGATCAAGATTAAAAATTTTAATCCGATGACTTGGTTTATCTTTCGTCGTCGCCTGACAGCTTTGATTACACTCTGTAAATTATATCCTTCCTATACATGGCATTCACATCAAATCAGACTTTTTATGCTAAGAGCAAGAGCCTCTGATATGCGAAAGGAAAGCTCAAAGACCATTTTCGATCCTTATCTGCCTTTGCAAACATGAAAAAATAGCCTTGAATGCACCATTTTATTGAATATTTACCAGAGAATTCTTATTTTGGTATAAACAACGTTCATGGAGGTGTAATGAAGGTAGACGATAATTTACAGAATCCCATCGCCGAAGGTAAAACCAAAATAATTTACCCTAATCCCGATGATGATAAAACCGTTTTTATGGTTTTTAAAGACGACATCACTGCAGGCGATGGCGCTAAACACGATGTAATCGAGGGGAAAGCTGTCGTAGATTGGCAGACCAACAGAGATATTTTTAATTATCTCAACCGTTGCGGATTTCGTACCCATTATGTGGATACTGTTGAAGAAAAAGTCGCTTTGGTCAAAAAATTGGATCATAAAATCGATCTCGAGGTGGTTACGCGCCGCATCGCTGCAGGATCCATTCTCAAATGGGGGCGTATAACCGAGGGACAGCGTTTTGATCCGGTGATTACGCAGTTTCATTACAAGGATGATCCCCTGCATGATCCCATGCTGGATGAGGGGTATATCGAATATATAATCAAAGCGAAAAATGCCATAGAATTTCAGCAAATGCGTGAAATGAACGCTGAAATCTTTCTGGCGTTGGAAAAAGCGTTCGCAGCTTTTAAAGTGCAATTGATCGATATGAAGCTGGAATATGGCCTTATCGATGGCCAGGTGACCCTTATCGATGAAATATCCGGGGGATCCTTTCGACTCTGGCCATATGCCAAGGATAAGGTCAATCTCGAACAAGAAAATGTTCTCAGTGAACTCGACCCGTCCGGCAGATTGGACAAGGATACCTATCGCATGGGAGAAGAGTCGAATAAAGTTCTGGCAAAATTCCACCAGATCGCCCGAATTACGGAAAGATTCGATGAACTCGATGTCTGAGTCTGTACCCCGATGTGTTACTATTGGATAGGGGTTTGGTTGTTTTGATCATCTTTGATGTAGAGTTTACCATCCATCATCAAACAACAAAAATATATACCTGCAGGCAGGGATTCATTTTTCCACTGGATCTGATGTATCCCTGCCTGCATTTGTGTGTCGAACAAGATTGCTATTTTTGAATATATAACACTCTTGGCCATTAAAAATAAAATCTGTGTATAGAAATGCTCATGAACAAAGATGATCCTGGCAGCAAATTATTCGGGATATGAACAAATACGGGAATAGACCGGTATTCCATTCTTGAATTCTACCTGATATCCATCCGTTCCGTTAGATATTTTTAATTTTCCTTTTCCGACGGTGATATACGGACTTTGATATACCCTTCCTTCTGTAAAATGATCCCAATCGATTGGCTCGCCATCGAGGGTTGCCTGACAACGCAAACCAACAGAATTGTACTGCATGAGCAGATTATGACCAAACAGGGACCTGTACTGCAACAATCGCTGGCTTTTTAATTTGGATTTATCGAGTGTTGTTTTCTTTTTGATCATAGAGCCAAAGTTTGAGAGCGTGCCATATTGGTCTCGCTCTCCTGTTTCCACAATATAACCGGAAACGGTACCCGGAAAAACCAAAATGCTGTAATCCGTAAAGAATCTCGATGCTTGCTTGTCCATCTCGGCCGCAAGTTCCGGCCCGGGATGAATATTGAACGATTTCTCTGTCAGTGGAATCACAGCCAAAAATGTATTCCCGGCATCAAATAACCAGATTCCCCCCGATTGAACAGGCTGCAATGGGTTAGGATAGTAAAACCAGGACCCGGCAGTGCGCATACTGTTGTAAAAGAAATCATTCACTGATTTGGCAGAGTCGGATGCTGGCAAGATCATTGGCCCGAGCTCTGCCTGGCCATATTTCTGACGGTGGCGAATTTCAAACCTGCTTTGTTGTTCACTGGCAGGAAGATGCCATAAATTCGGCCGGTTTGTTTTTGAATAGTTCGGCGCGATTGTGGTGTCTGGCGATTCGAGCTTTTTCGTCGGTGCAGTGATTAACATCAGGGTGCCTTTGGACTGCAATGTTTGTGTATAAGGGCTATGACCGGACGTACTTTTACGCATCGGATGTCCGCCGCTAAAACAGAGCGGACCTCCATCACTTCTTGCCACCACAGACCAGACCATCTGTTGATTGGGATTGTCGACAATGGTCATCTGAATATTGCCCATAGCATATGAACGGGAAGCATAAAACGTCTCTGCAAATGCATGGGCATAGTCCATATGATAGAATGGACGACTCATTTTTGCTTCAAAGGGCAGGGGAATATCTTTACGTACAATATCCCAAATAATTTTGTTCGGTCGATATGTGGTCGTTGCTTGTTGTATAGAGGCAACGGCTTTGCTCATATCCCTGCTGGTATCATTAAAATAACCCCAAAGCATGATTTCCATTTCACCGGGATCGTGACCTGTCAGATAGCCCCGCTTCTGAGCCCCGGCAATCGCGCCGTTGACCACTTTGAGTCCATATGTACTAAAATAATAATCAAGTGCAAATTTGGCCAGCTGCTTTATTTCCGCATCGGTTGAAAAATCATACAGGTTCATAAAGGCTTCAATGGTATGCGGATAATAGACCTGTGAATCATATTCTCCGTTTCCCGTTAAAAGTAATTGTTCAAGATATTCTCGTAACATGTTTACCACTAATGATTTGGCGGCACTTGCAGTATATCCTGATATTTTTTCAGTATCCGGAAAGAGCTGACTGTAGACCAGGGCGCTGGTGCGCCACATGGTTTTGTGATTCTCTGTTCCGCCATCTTTTGGATTGCCTCCCAACAACTCGCCTTGTTCACCAACGAGATTATGGGCATTTGACAAGGGGAGCAATTCTCTTGCACCATCAGACGGGCGCCTGGATTCAGTATAAACCCCGACCCACTTTTGAAACTCTTTATTCCATTCCTCGCCCATGATTTCATGTAACAGAGGGTAAAACCGTGCCCAGTTTTTGCATGCAAAATGGTACTGCTGTCTCAAGTTTCCAGGAATACTCAGAAACGCTCTTGCCTTTGAATCCGATGGATTCAACAGAAGAGCCGCAGTGGCCGGAGGGAGATCGTACTTTAGGGGATCACCCCCAAACGCAATGATTTCTCCGTGCTTGTTACGCGCCTTTGGGCCAAAATAACCTGTGGGTCCTTGAATGTATGCTCTGCCAGTGTAGGGAGAAATGATCGTTTCGCCTTCCAATGCCCAGGATCGGACAGGTAATCCGGTATCCGGGCATTCAGATTCTGCTTTGGATCTCTCCCCATATCCCTTTTCTGATATGCGCACCAGCATGGGAGCCATTCTTTGTGAAAATCCTGATTCATCCGGGTAGGTCTGTTTGTCCCATGGAGATTGTGCTGTTACAGATTGTAAATATGCAAATAACCAAATTAGAATAACAAAGTGATGTGTTCGTATCATCATTTACTTTCGATTTTTTTTGATTGAATTTTTGATACTTTTCAGATAGATCATAAACAGGTTAGTGTTTTCACAACAATACAGAATATAAATCAAAAATCCGGAGAAAATGATCAAAAACGGAGCACTCTATCCACCTGGAAAATACCCTGTTTTCTGATCACTATTAATGTATGACCCAGTCCATTGATGAACATGATGATTCCAAAAATCCATAAAAAAATCGTGGCAACTTTTATTTATAACTGGCCAAATATAGTATAGTAAAAGAAAACATATAAAGTAAAACAATCTCTTGATTGTCTGACTATTGCTTTGTCATAAATCTGCTAATAAACCTTGGCCCTCAAAAACCCAATGGTATTGGCGATTTGTGTGATCCCTAAAAGAAATGAAATTCTCAAGGCCAACAGAAAGGAATGGTTTTTAAAGGGAAAAAAATCAAATGAACATAAAAGGAGGGAGGTTCGACCTTAAATTGCGTATCATTCCGAAGTGAACGTTTTTCATGAAAGAGTTTGGCTCGAAATCCATATTTAAAATGTTGAGTGAAGAAATGTATAAAGTTCATCTGATGCCAGTGGCATATGATAATATCGGGTGCATAATAGATTTCGTATCCCGCATATTTTACACGATCACAAAAATCACGGTCCTCGGCTGCGGCATCGGTAAAATCTGTATCAAATCCATTCAAAGCCTTAAACATGGCTTTGGGTATGATCATATTATTTGAGGTGATAAATTCTGAATTTTGATATTCTCTGTTGTAATAGGTATATAAATAATCGATCAAATCCTGGCTGGCTTGTGCATAAATATTCTCAGGGATACAATTGACGGTTTTCCCGCCTATGAGCCGATCGGGTCTGATTCTGTTTTTGGCAAATTTTACCCAATCTGACGACAAGCTGCAATCGTCATCGAGAAATACCAGATATTTTCCATGGCTGAGTCTTGCGCCGTTGTTTCTGGCTCTTGCTGGCCTCTGATTCTTCTGGTATCGGTAAATAATCAGTATTTGATCTGTGTACTTTGTGATAATGTCGTTATATATGTCTGTACCCCCATCATTGACGACAATGAGTTCAATCTTTTCCTCTTGCTCTTTCTGTTCGGCAATGGATTGTAATGCACGATTCAAGGCGAACGGACGATTAAAAGTAGGTATGATAAATGAAAACAAAAAATTCTTGCCGTGTTTCACTTTCGGCTGCTGCTCAGACATTTATATGTACACCCTCTTTACGTTTAAAGGCCTCTATGGCTGCCAAAGCAGTGGCGATCGCTAATTTGCCATCCTCGAGTGTACATTCCGGTGCGTTGTCATCGCGAATACAATCAGCAAAGTGGCTCCAAATATTATAAAAAGTTGCCTGAAAATCTCCTCCGCGTCTCAATATGGGGAGTGCTTGGGTAAACATCTTTAGGGTCTGGGGTATTTTTTTAATGCGATCAGGAATGCTGCCCGGATATTGGGACGAGGAGAAAAAGTCCAGGCCATCAAAGCGATACATATTGATATAGAGCCGTCCTTTTTCACCATAGATTTCGACTTCGCTGTTCGGACTCGTCCTGAAGGTATTAAATGCACTGCCCAGAACACCATTCTCGTGAATAGCGGCGATGACGCTCGATTCGTCCTCATAAAATTGATCCGAGGTGTGCAGGGCCTTGATTTCTTTGACTCTGTCATTGAGAAAATAATTCCACAGATCAAAATGGTGCACGCTCTCGTTAAAGGTTACCCCTCCTCCAGCATCGAGAATCCGGTGCCAATCCGGCGCATATTGACCCTCGCGAAAATGGGTGTACACACTGCGAATCGCTTTGATTTTTCCCAGTTTGTTCAAAGACATTTCCTTTTTCGCCAATTTGATCAGCCTGTGCCACCGAAGATTAAAACACAGCAAAACCTTTGCATCACTGGATTTGCTGCTGCTGATTAACCGATCGCAGTCTTGAACAGAGAGTGCCAGAGGCTTTTCCATAAAGATATGTTTATTCGCCTCGAGGGCAGCAAGACCAATTTCAACGTGGGATGAGGTGGGAGTCAAAATGCCCACAGCATCGATTTCAGGATCATTTAAGAGGTGCTGATAATCGGTACTTTGCTTGGGAACATTGTATTTGCTTGCAAAAGATCTGACCCGATCCTCTTGTGTGTCCGCTGCAGCGACAATCTCTATTTCAGGGATCAGATTTAATGCCGGAACATGTCGTTCATGTGAAACTTTGCCACACCCGATAATTCCCAATTTGATTTTGTCTTTTTTTTGCATGATCAGCCTTTCTTTTTTGCTTCGGCAAGTGCTGAAAAGAACATATCAGGAAAACAGAGTTTCATAGTCGATATCTTTATTGATGTAATGAGCCTGGATACTCACATCGGTCGTCTCGCGATCCCTATAGGGACAGTTGCGACAAAAGCTGACCTCTTTATAGTTGTCGCGTATCTGCTGACGAACTGCTGCTGCCTGGGAACTGGTCCAGATGTCTTTGAATCGTAGAGAATCAGTCACCCGACCCATGGCGAGTTTGGCATTATAATCCTGTTCACAAGCAACAACAGTGCCGTCCGCAAACACGGTGGGAAACCAGAAAGGCTAGAGGCAATAATAGTCATCCCGTTCAACCCGCGTCTGATCTGCGTATTGATACGCGCACAGCGAACGGCTGTCTGGAATCAGATCTTTATGGATGGAATCGGGCGCATCAGTGTCGATGATGGACAGGGTGCGTATCGTGAGCAGATCAAAGTGGTGATCCCTGGCAAAATCAACCAGATCAGGCACTTGATGTTGGTTGTGCTTCATAACGATAAAGCGCATGTGGAGGACTGGCAAGTCCTGGTTTAACTCTTTTTTGAGCTCTGCTAGTTTTTTGACGCCCTCGAGAACCGGATCAAGAGTGGCACCTGAACGAAATTTGGTATTGGTTTCATCTGTCAGTCCATCGATGGCGACAATCAAAAAATCAGGGGGCTCGCTAATCAAGGCGTCGATCACTCGTTCTTTGTTCAAAAATTGTCCGTTGGTGGATAAAAACTTGATAAACGGATGTTTGCGCGATGCTTTCAGGATTCCTTTCAAGTCAGGATGTAAAAGAGGCTCACCCCAGGCCCACAAAGAGGCCGTTAAAAGAGAGGGGCCGACCTGATCGACCACGTTTTCGAACAACTCTACAGGCATGACTTGTTTTTTGCGGTCGATGGCATGAATACCGGTAGGACAAACCGGGCATTGCAGATTGCAATAATTAGCAATTTCAAATTGCATATGCAGAGGCATGCTCCAGGGTTTCAATCTCCTGTGTATCAGATTTGCACTTGATTGGGTATTGGGCAGGAGTGGTGCCGATGAAGTTTCAATCTCCTGTGTATCAGATTTGCACCCGATTTCAAAAGATTGAATCTCTTACGCCAGCGCATCTTGTGCATATGAATCGGCATCTGATCGTATACAAACGGATAATAGCCTCTGGCAAGGATATTCCAAATCAGCAGGGGCGTTTTGAGTAATCCCTGCTTTCGTTCGTGACTTCGCATCCTGACTCCTGTTGATCCTGTCGGATTGCAAATGTAATTAATTTTTTCATTTTCGCAAATAAGCAATTTTGATAAAGACCCATGCTACCCCCGAGCATATGCCAATGTAACCAAATCAATTATGCGACGGTGAGCAAGGGTAGCGACTGAACGGTCGCTTAGAGTTGAGATAATGGCAACTTTTGACCTGATTCTGGCCACCATTTTCTCCATTCTTCCAACGTTCTCTGATCGACTGGTCTATGGATATAACCGGATTGAAAGTCAATATTCGGTAAAATATTCAGGTCAGGGCGCAAACGGCGGCCGTTCGAACCTCAGCCCATCCCCTTGAACGCGGGGATCGTTTGTGGCTCGCAGTGTATCCATTAATCGCTTTGACAATTGAGCCTTTGCCTCTGCATAGACAAGATCATCGGCCACATTGGTAATCTGATCCGGATCCTGGCGCAGATCATAGAGCTCTTCTTCCGGACGCTTGCCGAATCCCAGCTGCCAGTGCATCTGCCATTGCGGATCCTTGCGGTTTTTGACCATCCAGGCTTTGGTGGGACTGGCATCCAGATCGGGAAATGATACAAAGGTATCCTCGCGCAGCTCTTCGTAGGCGGGTTCATTTGCCGGGTCATCCATGCCGGTTGGCGTCCCCATGGGCCAGCGGTCGGGTTTGAAATTGCGGATATAGAGAAAATGTTGTGTGCGAATCGCTCTCTGCGGATAGGGCAGATTGCCTTCACGGGCTCTGGCCACGTGTCGCTCGCGCCCGGTGATGACATGATCCCGGCTGATATCGATCCATCCGCTTTTGTTGGCTAACAGTAAGGGCATGATACTGCGTCCGGTCATCACCTCCGGGGGTGCTTCTCCGCCAGCCTCCAAAAAGGTGGGCGCCAGATCCATGAGATTGACAAAATCCTCTACTGTGCGTCCACCGGCCATGCGCGAGGGCCACTGGGCAAACAGAGACACCTGGGTTCCCAAATCATAGAGATTGCACTTGCCCCGCGGAAATCCGGGGATGCCGTGATCCCCACTCACCACAAAAAACGTGTTTTCCCGCTCCCCCATGTCCTCGAGTTTTTTGAGGAATAAGCCCAGCATCCGGTCCAGCGCCAGCACTTCACCCATATAGTCGCACATGTCTTCCCGCACCGTATGCACATCGGGAAGGAATTTCGGCATTTTGCCTTTCAGATCATCCGGATCCAGTCCCCAGAGCGCCTTGCCCGAACCCTGGGTCCACTTGCGATGGGTATTGGTAGGACCGAACCAGTAACAAAACGGCTGATCATTTTTACGATCTTGAAGAAACGCCTCGAAATTCTGCATGGCTTCGTCACAGATTTCGTTTTTGGCTTGTTCCGGCGTCATGCCCGATTGTACCAGCCTGGTGGCGTTCTGTGAAAAGGCATTGAACCGTCCGCCTGCTTGTTCGTATTCATTGGCCTCACCACCATAAGGTGCATCTTTGGGCGTACCCGGACTCCATACTTTATAGGTAAATCCGATGTGATAACCCGCTTTTTGCAGTAAAAGGGGGTAGGTGGGGATGCTGGAATCCCATTCCGCTCCCTGCAAGATCGCTCCGCGACCTGTGCGGTAAAAATATTGCCCAGAAAGCAATGAGCTGCGACAGGGGGTACAGGAAGGCGAGGTCACATGGGCATTGTTGAATCGTACACCGTCCTTTGCAAACCGGTCGAGAACCGGTGTGTAAAAAGCTGAATTGGGTTCGAATGCATCGTAGATACTCGCATACCGGCCCCAGTCATCTGCGAAAAAAAAGAATATGTTGGGACGTTTTCCGGACTTTGTATGAGACAAAAGGGGAGTGGCCATGGTGGCCAGTGCTGCGAGTTTTAAAAAGTGACGCCGCGAAAAATTCATTTGTTGACTCTGTTGTGTTCTATCCATTCTCTCTTCCTTGTTAGAATAACTTTTGATTTGCAAGCGATATGATCACAATATTTCCATAAACTCGCTCTTGGCCTGAATATCAAGTCGCTAATAAATCTCACGCCACGATGCAAAGATGTAAAGCATGGTCTAAAATAAAAAGAACCAGCTCTTATATATTTGAACAGCAACGACATAAACTAAAAAGTAAAAGAGAAAATCTCAAGTCTTTTCTCAAAGCAATTAAACCGGAACGCAAGAGATATTGTCCGCTCATTCAAGGATTCAGGAGGGCCAAAGTGATTCGGATTGAATAAAATTACCGGCACGCCTGCCTGTCAAGACCGGCGTGCCGAATGATAAAATCACCATTCTGCCAGAGAGTATACTGTCACAAATATCCGTCTCAGGCCTCTTCAATCACCTTCCAGCCGATGAGATCGGCAAAATCATAAACCGGCTCTTTGAGATCGCCATAGAACGTGACACGATGCCAGCCCCATTGACCCCAGTATTTGAACAGTTTTTCCATGTCTCCGACAGGTTCGGCACAGAGCTTGGTACGACAGGCGCGGTCATTGGGATCATTGTCCACGGCTTTGGCCTGATGCATGATGATTTCCTGGCGGTCAGGCTGGATCTCCAATGTGGTGGTCAAATACCCCACCGGCATAATCGACCGCAGCGAGGCTCCCTGACGGTCCTCCGAGTGGGTCATGATCAGATAGGGATTCTCGAGCCCCTGAGGACCGAATACCTTGTTCGACGCCACACAATGAGCATAGATGATCTGGCGCCTGGCAGTGTCCATCACCGGATCGGAAATATATCCTGGACGCCCCTGGGTCATGGTCGTAAACGCCACCATCGTGGCTGTGGATCGCGTATCGCATTCACAGGCCCCGATCAGGCCCTCATTGCACAACTCGTGAAATCCCAGACACGGATAGGCATGAATGTGTCCCCCATAAAAACCACCGAGACAGTTAATGGTAATGGCATTGGCCTCATGCGCTTTGAGGACCTCTTTCATGCCCAAATAGAACGCTGCGCTGGATTCCAGGACATCCATGGGAACATCGATCACCTGCTGCGCTGCTTGCTGCCATTTTTCAGCGATCGCTCTGGATTCGTCTCTGTCCGCTTTTTCCCAGGCCGCATTTACTTCGCTAAAAGCCACCCATTCCATGGGGATGTGCATGATGGACTCGGCAGGACCACTTTCCTGGCTTTTGATGGCCAGGATTTTTGAGGTTTTCAGTCGAGACAAACATTCCCGGGCAGAAACAAGTGAGAGAGGATCGGGTTCCGACGAGAGATCACCAGCCTGAGGGGTATTCTTGATCCGTACCTGGGTTGTGGCGGCGGCGAATTCATCTGCAGAATTGATTTTGCCAAAACACTCGACCGCCCCGATCAGATCCTCGATGTTCGATGACGACACAAACCCTACATTTTTCAAGCCTTCTTGAATCATGCGGCCGTTATAGACCAAAAATCCACCGCTGCCGCCATAGGCAAAATCCACATAAAGCACGGGTTTTCCCGATGTCGCCATGGTTTGGATGACCCTGTTCCAGCAATTCATCTGAAACACGATATAGCCATCGATGTCCTTTGCGCTGTCATCTGTGAGGATCTTTTTCGCTTCCTCTTCACCCGTCGCCATGGTGGGCAAGAAGGTAAAAGAGGGAAAAGCCTGCTGTAATGACGAATTGAAATGTTGCATCACCGGTTCAAAATCGAATCCTACATTTGGCCAGTCAGGCCTGGGTTGTACCACGGCATGTAATGAATAGAGAATACGAAGGGTCTTTTTTTCTGCCGGTTTGGAACAGTTGAGACCGGTTACGGGCATGGCTGCGCAAAGTGCAGCACACGAGCCGCAGGTAGAGATGAATCTGCGGCGATTCATTCCCGCCGCGCATAAAGATGGATGCCTGGATTGTTTTCCCATAATGACCTTCCTCGTTTAACTTGATGTTATTTATAAAGGGACGATTATGCTCACCTTTTCAAGATAAATGAGTGCCTGTATGTAATTAGGGCTTTTTTGGTCAATCATGCAATAGAAAAAAAAAGTTTTCAGAACAAATCTATTCACCCTTTTGCAGCTCTATGGTATAGAGTTTGTCAAAAACAGACAGTTGCGATTGGCCCGCATCCAATAATTTAAGCGTCAGCAATTGATCGCCTTTATTGAGATGCAACTCGCCCAGGTAGGCCCTGCTGGAATGCGTGATATGCCCGACCACACTATTGGGCTCGCTGGAGAGTTTAACCAGTGCATTCTGTGGTGCTAAAGAGACATAGTGCAGACTCGCACGATATTTACCCGATTCCCTGACCCGGATACGATAGACTGCAAAATCGCCGGGATGGGTCCAATGATAGGAATAGTTAAAAGCACTTTTTACATCCGGACTCGTGTCATAGGGCGCATAGGCCAGCACTGTATTTTTACCTGCACCCACACAAAAGACCGGCATGCTGAATGAATGTTTTTCCTCCAGAACACTCTGCCACCAGTCTGCCAGGCTGGCTTGCAAACTCTTAACCATTCGAGGATGATCCCGGGCCATACAGTGTTGCTGAGTAGGATCTTTTTCCATATTGTACAGGCACAGCCCTTGCTCTGCGCATTCAGGCATGGGGTCGATCGTACCGGGATTAAGCAAGAGTTTGTAGGTTTCATTCTGCACCGACAGGATCTGATCTCGATAGTCCATAGCTTTCTTTTGCCCTGGTGTTACAGGTCTGTATTCATCTTTGATTCCCTGTGGATTCCAGGGTTTCTCGGTCGGCGGCCAGGCAGGATTGGCCCAGTTGAACGAGAGTTTGGGGGGCAATTCATCCGTTTTTCCAAACAGGTAAGGTTTGAAGCTGCGACCATCCATGGGCCTGGAATGAGGGTTTTCTATGGCGGCCAGATCCAAAAGCGTGGGATAGAGATCGCAAACATCTGTCAGGCGGGTCACCACCGCCGGCTTGAGATGACCCGGCCAGTGCACAAACAGGGGAGAGCGCACACCATTTTCCCAGATATTGCCTTTGTGTCCGCGTAACTCGTTGACATATCTCGTCTCGCGATCCTGATCCGTGAGATCGGCATTGAGAACAGCCGGACCATTATCGCTGAGAAAAATGATAACTGTATTTTTTGCAATATCCAGCTCTTGCAACCGGCCCAAGAGTCTGCCCACCTCCCAATCAATCCGTCCGATCATGGCATAAATGGTGGCAAGCGGTTGGCTGATGCCTTTTTGTATGTATTTTTGTGTTTGGCTGTCCTCTGCTTTGAGCGGAGCATGGCATGAGAGAAAGGGGAGATAGGCAAAAAAGGGTTCGTTCTGATGAGTTTCAATAAAGTCGAGAGCATAATCCATGAGCACCGCAGTGGTCCATTTTTGATGCTCCACCCGCTCACCATTCAATTCACCGCTCGAATTCTCGTGTTTATAGAGATCTGCCATAAAAGCGGTATCGAATCCTCGCTGCCATGGGAAATAGCCTTCGGTCTTGCCGCTGTGCCATTTGCCCCACATTCCGGTATGATAACCGCCTTTTTTTAGGGCATCGGCGATGGTCACCTCGTCCAGTGCCAGAAAATCTTTTCCACCGTGTACATGAGAGACCCCCGTGCGCAAAAAATGGCGTCCTGTCAGCAGTGAAGCACGGGTGGGGGCGCAAACCGGATTGACATAAAACCGCTCAAAGCGAACAGACTCTTGGCCGAGTTTGTCGAGATTAGGCGTTTCGATGACTGGATTGCCATGCAAAGCCAGATCATCCCATCCCATATCATCGGCGACCATGAGAATGAAATTGGGCTTTTGCGGCATTCGATGACATTGATTCAATAAAGGCAGGGCAAAAAGGGATGTTCCGAGAAAGCGACAGAATGTTCGTCTGTTCATTTTATACTTTCAGAATTGTAGAGTATTTGACATTTTTAGACAGCAGTGATTAAAAGTAAAAAAATCCCCATTTCTGAACAAATCGTTGCCATCAATGTAAAGTTTTCTTAAAGTCTCTTCAAAACATTATAGCAATAATACAAGGCCCGGGGAACATGAAAACACCCCTTGTATGGGCCTCCTTTGAACGAGTGGGTTAATCTTCCCTGTCTGTTCAGGTATCCGTACCATTCGCCGTTTTTCGGATCACTGAAATGCTCAAATGCATAAGCTTTGACTTTGAGAAACAATTCCCAATCCTCTCGCAGGCCAAACGTGGCATAATTCAACAAAAAACCATACATGGCCTCGCAATGGGGCCACCACAGCTTCATGTCCCATTCCAGCTGCGTCGGTGATTTGCCGTCTGCATCGATAAAATAAAACAATCCCTCAAACTCATTATCCCACCCCTGATGAAAGGCATTCCGAATAATGTTCGCAGAGGTCTCCAGCAATGCCGAGTCCTGCAATTCCAGTGCCCAGTGCTGCAAGAACCAGCCGGCTTCGATCGCATGACCCGGCGATAATAACCGGCTTGCCGAGGTCTCTGACTGGCTACCGTCTTTGACAAGATTTTCATACATTTTACCATCGATCAAATGCTTGGAAATTGCTTGAATGCAATAGTGAATCTCGCTGTCATAAAAGGACTTGTTGTCGTCAGCAATTTCTTCAATGACATTTAACAGGATCATGGGGACGGCCAGTGTTTGTTCGATCATATTGCCTGGCATCACCGGTCTTCCCGTTGCACCGGGCACAAAGGCAAGTTCCCAGATGGTCTTGAACATGTCTTTGATCTCATTCTCCAGATGTTCACCAGAGGCCTTGCTGTACTGGGCCAATGCCATGATATAAAAGCATTCCGAAAACATTTTACGCTGCAAATAAATGGGCTCGCCATTGCGAGTGAGAGAAAAATAGACGCGGTTATCGGCACGTCTGGCATATTTTGTTAAAAAATCCATACCCCATCCGGCCATTTCAAGCCATTGCAGATCCGCTTTATGGTCATTATAGAGCTTGCTGAACATCCAGACTTGACGCGCCTGTAACCAGACATGTTTTGTCGAATCATAGAGTGATCCGTCCCGGTCAAGGCAATTAAAGTAACCACCATATTGATAGTCGGGCGAGTATTCCATCCAAAAGGGGAGAACGCGTTCAAACAATTCGGTTTGGAATTCGTTTGTCAGGCTTTCAAGTTCTGATTGCGTCGGAATCATACGTCATTCTCTCTGTTTAGATATTCGGAAATCAATAAATTCAACCATGGCCATAATTCCATTTACGGCCATGGCTGGGCCATTACCATAATGTCTTGTTCAGTTCGATGGGTGATTCTGTTGCTGAATCAAACGGTCGGATGCGAATTTCATAGTCATACGCATCAGGAAATGTGCGATATGCCGGCAGTGTAGAGACCGGTGTGCCTCCCACACCGGTGACTTTGTGATCGATATTGACAATAATCCCGTCGTTTTTTTGCAATTGAAAAGCGTATATAGCCCGATCGATATTGCCATATTCTGTAACACTGAAATTCATCACTGGTTTGGCAAAAAAGGCCAGTCCGGGCCCCTCGTTTGAGGCCAAAGCCATCCATCGTACATCGCTGCGGTTGCCATGTTCCTGAGGCACAACATAGGGCACATACATATTTTCGACGGAACTCTCATAGATCGCAACAGGCGTTCCATTTTTACGATCCGGATAGTTCTCTACAGGCCCTCTGCCATACCAGGTTACATTGTTCAGCACAGAATCTACTTTAAGGGACCATCCTATACGTGGCAACCAGTCCAGATCGAAATCACCTGCCGGAATAGCCTGATGGCGCACAATCATATCCCCGCTGCCGTGCACCGTATAGGTAAAGCGATTGTCATACCCCTGGATTTCACCCGGCGCCCGCGACAACAGCCGGAACTCGATGATGACCGTACTGTCAGTGAGACGTTTATTATATTCCAATAATTCCGACTGGATCCGATCGAACTGCATCCTCCACCAGGGCTGAAATTCAGCCCGTCCCCAAGAGTACAATTCATTCATGAGAGGGGCACGCCATAGATTGAATTTCAAGCCGTCCAAAAGCATATCTTTGTCATTGAATTGTATTTGCGCCAACGCCCCGGTTGTTTTTGCAAAAACAACCTCGAAATTTTCAGCAGAGACAATGATCTCATCTTCGGATTCCTCTACTTTAGGCGCCTGGCCGGTCAAAGCGACTCTGGCCGGGGCCTTGTTCGGTAATAAAAACTGTGCAGACGTGATTTCGTGCCCGGCCTGGGCCCATATTCGATCTTTGGCCAATTGCACTCGGATATTTAACCAGAATTCAGTACCGGGTTTTGCAACGGGATTACGATAAGGAATATGGATTTCTTTTTTCGTTTTGGGTGCCAAATCGAGATCGAGAAGACCCTCCTGCAGCACCTGATTGTCTGCGACAATTTCCCAGGTACAGCGGTGTTCACCGAGATGGGTGAAATTGTGCTCATTGGCTATCTCTACAAGACCTTTGCTGAGATCGATCGCCTTGAATTGCACCGGTGCATGGTTCTTTTTTATCTGCCACATTTCAGGCTGGGGTGTGCGATCCGAGAAAACGGTCCCATTAATACAGAATGAACTCGTACCATAGGACAAATAGCTTCCTTTTTCCGACAGAGTGTCAAAATCCAGCCAAAGCAAGCACTCCTCAGCGGGGTCCTCAAATGTCTGGGTTTCCAGCGGTGTAAACGCCGCACGATAGACCCGTACCTCGTCGATCAAGGTATGGGCAGTCCATCCCGCATATTGTTCGCGATGAACCTCTGAATTGCGACCGATATCTATGGGAAAGAAACATCTCTGGATAGATTGGTTAAAGGATTTTGACGCGAGACGTTCGCCGTCGATGTACAATTGCAGTTCTGAACCATTATAAACTCCACTGATATGGTGCCAGTTGAAATACCAATCTCCTGGAGTGGGGGATTTGACCGAAATTCTTTGTCTTGGTCCCTGCACAAAAAATTCAAGTGTATCTTTGGTTGTTTGCTGCAAACCATATTGACTATTGCCTTTGGCAATAAACGTATTTGATCCAAACCACTTTTTGGGCATCACCCAGGCTTCAAGCGTGAGAGCCCGGTCGATGGTGTCAAATTCGGGATGATTATAGACGGTCACCCAGTCATCCAGACCTGTCAGATAAAGAGCCTTGCCCTTCTTGCCTTGCACATGCTTGGGGCTTCCCATCAGGGTGGCCATATTATCCAGGCTCGAGCGGTCCGGTGTAGAAATCAATGGGGATTCAAGACCCTGATCCACCCAATCCCAGATATATCCGCCCTGCAAAGACGGGATTTCCCGGACCAATTGCCAAAACTCTTCAAAGAGTCCTACACTGTTGCCCATGGCATGCATATATTCACCCATAACAATAGGTCGTGTGGTGTGTTCAGCTTGCTTGCGCAGTTCCGCAGGGTGTGGATAGCGGGGACCATCGATATCTGCAAAAGGCGCAGTGCCATCCGGGGAATTGCTTTGATGGTAAAGAAAACGCCGCGGATCCCGCTTGCGCATATAATCGGCCATCAGATCGTGAGCACGTCCCAATCCACACTCGTTTCCGGTGCTCCACATGATGACGCTGGGATGATTTTTATCCCGTTCGAGCATTCCGACAAAGCGATCCAGAAACGCTTCCTCCCAGCCGGGTTCGTCTGCTAACCATTCCTCTGCATAGTGACATTCGGCATTGACTTCATCCTGTACATAAACCCCATACAGATCAGCCATATCATACCATAGCGGAGCATTGGGATAGTGGCAGAGCCTGACACTGTTGACATTGAACTGTTTCATGACCGTCAAATCTTTGATCATCATCTCTTTTGACATGGTCCGGCCATACTGCGGGTGATGTTCGTGCTTGTTCACCCCCATATGATCGACGGCGACACCATTGATTCTGGCCTGGCGGTCGACAATATCCAGTTTTCGAAATCCAATGGTTTCTTCCAAAACTTCCAAAAGTTGTCCCTTGTCATCGGTCAAGCTTAAAATTAACGTATAGAGATTGGGCTTTTCTGCAGACCATTTTTTGGGATTTTCTATTTCCCCGGACATTTTGAGAATGACATCCTTTGTGCCCTGTACATCACGATCCTCATCAAACTCGCTGATCAGATTCTTTTGGTCATCATAAACCTTTGCAGAGACCCTGGCACGGGTCGGTGCGGTATCGAGATAACGCCTGAGTGACAAATCGATATGCAGGATTGCATCCTCAAAATTTTCATCCAGATCGGTTCTCACAAAAAAGTCCCGAATATGCAGCAAAGGGGTGGAATAGAGATAGACATTGCGATAAATCCCGCTGAACCGCCACATGTCCTGGTCTTCGAGGTAACTGCCGTCACTCCATCTCATAACCTGCACAGCAAGGGTGTTTTTACCCGGTTTTAAATGCGAGGTGATATTGTACTCGGCTGAAGTCATGCCTCCCTGATCGTACCCTACATATTCGCCATTGATCCACACAAATGAAGCTGATTTAACCCCTTCGAAATGCAAAAACACAGGCCGGCCTGACCACTCTGCAGGGACGGTGAAGGTTCTTTTATAGCATCCTGTAGGATTCCAGTCATCCGGCACGTGAGGAGGATCAAAGGGTGCCAGAGCTTGCGGAATGTTGCGATACATGTTATGACCATATCCCTGGGTTTGCCAGACACCGGGCACTGTGATCTCATCCCAGGAGTTCAGGGGGTTCGTGGGTTGCTCGAATCCCGTAGGGACCTCCCGGGGATTGGCGACCCAGAGAAATTTCCATGTTCCATTCAACGAAAGAACCCATGGTGAGTCTTGCCAGTTTTGAGACAATGCTTGCGTCTCAGTGCTGAACGGAACCAGGGGGACATGAAACGGTTCCTGGTTTTCAGCAAACATTTGGGGATTCTCGATATAGCGATCGATATCCTGAATGGTTTGGGCGTTTAACGACAGAAAAAATCCCAGGACAAACAAGAATGCAAATGAGCGTTTCATATCTTTCTCCATGTTTGATATTTACGGATACTGGCTATGGTCGGTCTTTGGGTCTAAAAAGGCCAAATAATCGGAGCCAAAATAACCGTCATTAACCAGAATAACAAATTCAGGGGGATACCGATTCGCAAATAATCTGAAAAATGATATCCTCCGGGTCCATAGACCATGAGGTTGGTCTGGTAGCCGATAGGTGTCGCAAAGCTGGCTGATGCTCCTACCATTATCGCGATGATAAAGGGCATGGGACTCACCCCCAGTTGAACAGCTGAAGAAATCGCTATTGGGAAAACCAATACTGCGGCAGCATTATTGGTAATCAACTCTGTGAAAAGTGAGGTCACCCCATAAACAAGAATCAAGATCAGCCAGGGATTGTCACCGGCAAGACCGATGAGATTTTCAGAGATAAAAGATGCGGCGCCGGTTACATCCAGAGCGCGTCCGATACCAAAGGCCGCAATGATGACGAGCAATACCTGCCAGTCGATACTTTTTCTGGCTTCGCTCCAGGTGAGACAGCGGGTCAGGATCAGCAAGCCTGCAGCAAGCATGGCTGCTTTGAGCATGCTCAGCCATCCTAGTGCGACGATTGTGACCATTCCCAGAAGAATAGTAAAGGCGATCCCTGCCTTTTCATAGTGAGGTTGTGCGGCATCGCTGGCCACACTCACGAGAAAAAAATCTCTGGAATTGCGTTGTTGGTCGATAAAAGAGGGGAGGGTTTCCAGTAAAAGCGTGTCGCCCGCTTTGATGATAATATCCCCGACTTTTTTATGAATACGTTGGCCATTGCGCGCGACTCCGATGACCACGGCATTATAGATCGTTCGAAACTGACTTTCTCTGATGGTCTTGCCCAGATAGGGAAAGCTGTCAGAGACCACCGCTTCGATCAGCATTCTTTTCGAACGGGGTACATCCAGCTTGAAAATTTGATTCGGCGCCGGGGTCAGGCCGCGTACTTTTTGCAAATCGATTACAGAATCGACAACCCCGACAAAGACCAGCCGGTCATCTGCCTGCAGTTTTTCCTGGGGAGACACCGCCACCAACAGCTCACCCTGTCGTTCGATCTCCATGAGAAACATGCCTTTGAGATGGCGCAATCCGACTTGTTCGATGGTCTTGCCCACGAGTGGGCTATGCGGTTCGACGATCATTTCGATGGAATATTCACGGGGATTGGCAAACAGTCTGGAACTGGAGACCCGGTCTTTGAGTAACCAGCGACCGCTGGATAGGACATACATCATTCCCACAATGGCACAGGGCAATCCAATTTTTGTGATTTCGAACATGCCCAGACCGTTGGCAAATTCTCCCAAAAGCGGATGCGAGGATTGATCGATCAACAAGCCGTTCACCACGAGATTCGTACTGGTTCCGATAAGCGTACATACCCCGCCGAAAATCGCTGCATAACTAAGGGGAATCATGAATTTGGACAAGGATAGATCATGCTTTTTGGTCCATTCCGAAATGGTAGGAATAAACATGGCAACGACCGGCGTGTTGTTTAAAAAGGCACTGAAAAGCGTGACCGGAAACATGATTCTGATCTGGGAGCGAACAATTGACTTGAAATTCCCCAACAAGCGTGGTGCCATCAGTTGCATGCCACCGGCTCTTTCCAGTCCTTTGGCAACGATATAGAGCACGCCCACCGTCAACATACCCTGATTACTCATTCCTGATAATCCATCCTCGATGGAAACGACACCGGCAAGGATCAACACCGCGAGTCCCGATAGGAGAATCAGGTCTGGTGCAATTCGCGTGCTCGCCAACGCCGTGACGATCAATGCCAGGATCATCAATGTGATCCATGCACCAATGGTCATACATTTCCCCCTTTGAGTTTTTGTGCCAATAGAAAAGCCATTTCCAGAGATTGAGCATAATTGAGCCGGGGATCACACCATGTTTGATAGTTGCGCTGCAGATCCTGGTCGCGCAAGTTAATGGCTCCGCCCAGGCATTCGGATACGTTTTCTCCGGTAAGTTCGAAATGGATACCGCCCAAATAGGATCCCATTTCCCGGTGGATGTCAAAGGTTTGGGATATCTCGGATTGGATCGCCTGAAAATTTCGGGTTTTTTGTCCGTCCCATGACTGGATGGTATTGCCATGCATGGGATCACAGCACCAGGTAACCCTCAGGTTTTCTTGCAAAATCGCTTCAATGATCCGCGGCAATGTGTTTTTGACCTTGTTTGCACCGAAACGCGTAATCAAGACAATCCGGCCCCATTTGTTGGATGGGTTTAATTTTTTTAGCAACTCTGTGATGGTTTCAGCCGCTGCCAAAGACCCGATCTTGATGCCGATGGGATTCCGGATTCCTCTGAAATATTCGACATGTGCGCCATCCAGCTGGCGGGTTCGTTCGCCGATCCATAACATATGAGCACCGGCATTATAAAAGTCCTGGCGAGTGGATCGGGTCAACGCTTGCTCATAGTTTAAAACCAGACCCTCATGAGCGGTGAAAAAATCCACGGTATTCAGTGTTGCAATAGGCGTATTGGCCAGCGCTTCGATAAAATCGATGGAATCGAGTATTCTGTTGAGAAAAGCTTTATACTCGGGCCATTTGCTAGTCTTTTCAATCTCGTGCAAATTCCACTGAAAAGGATTATGCAAATCTGCAAACCCTCCCTTGAGCATGGCACGTATATAATTCAAGGTCGTGCCAGCATAGAAATACCCTTGTAACAAGCGCTCCGGATCAGGCATTCTGGAATCTGCAGAGGGTTCATAGCCATTGATGAGGTCACCTTTATAGCTGGGTATCCTTATCTCACCCGATGTTTCAAATTCTTCAGAACGCGGCTTGGCATATTGACCCGCAATACGCCCGATACGTGTCACCGGGACGCGTGCTCCATAGGTGAGGATAACGCTCATTTGCAATAGGATTTTGAGCTTGCTTTTGATGGCTTTTTCATTACAATCGATAAAGCGTTCTGCGCAATCTCCGCCTTGCAAAATAAAGCGCTGTCCCTGGCCGGCCTGAGCGATTTGATCCTCAAGAGAATCAATCTCTCCGGTAAAAATCAGGGGTGGCAACTTTTGTAGTTGCGCCAATACTTTCTGAACT
The DNA here is from genome assembly GCA_014728115.1 of Candidatus Zhuqueibacterota bacterium. Lineage (GTDB taxonomy): Bacteria > Zhuqueibacterota > Zhuqueibacteria > Residuimicrobiales > Oceaniaggregativiventaceae > Oceaniaggregativivens. The sequence continues at coordinate 22,710 of WJME01000294.1, forward strand.
TTTGTATCGTCCGGATAAACAGGCTGATGTTTGAAAGGAAATTTTTGCCAGCTATCAGGTGTCCATTTCATAGGGTATCCATCGTATGTGGTAGGCTAAATTAGCATCTTTTTGGCAAATGTTCAAGATTTATCACTGGAATCTCTATAAAATATTGTTTATCATTCAATACAAAAAATGGAGTCAACGGTGATAAAAATTACACTTGCCCCGGATTCTTTTAAAGACAGTTTGTCAGCACCTGAGGTCTGCGATTGCATGGCAAAAGGTATTCTCAGGGCTGCACCGGATTGCCGCATTGCCAAGGTTCCCCTCGCTGATGGCGGTGAAGGTACAGTCGATGCTCTGGTAACGGCAACACGAGGTAAACTCTATCATACCAATGTCTCTGGCCCCCTTGGCGAGTCTGTGCAAGCACGCTGGGGGATTTTGGGCCATAAAAAGACTGCTGTCATTGAAATGGCCCAAGCCAGCGGCCTTCCTCTGGTCCCGGAGAGTAAACGAAATCCCCGGTTTACCACGACTTTTGGCACAGGTGAGTTGATCATACATGCCCTGGATCATGGATGCAAGGAAATCATTTTGGGTATCGGCGGGTCTGCCACAACCGATTGTGGCTGTGGAATGGCCCAGGCGCTGGGTGTACAATTTTATGATAAAGATGACCAACCGATCACAGAACCTCTGACGGGTGACACCCTCGTCAGAGTGAGCAGGATCGATGTATCTCAAACCGATCCCCGGTTGCGTGATTGTCATGTCACGGTTGCATGTGATGTCAGCAATCCTCTCTTAGGTCCATCGGGTGCTGCAGCGGTCTATGGTCCTCAAAAAGGCGCTCAACCCTCAGATATTGACATCCTGGAAACGCATTTATTTCATATGATTGAGTTGATAGAAAATACAATAAATAAACGCGTTCGGAATGAACCGGGTGCCGGTGCTGCCGGCGGATTGGGTGCCGGTCTGATGGCATTTACACCCGCTGAATTACGATCAGGGATCGATATTGTGCTGGGCGCCGTAGATTTTGATAACCTCATTTCTGATACAGAGTTACTGTTTACAGGTGAAGGAAAACTTGATGAACAGACAGCTCATGGTAAAACCATCAGCGGAGTGCTTGCCAGAGCAAGAAAACAAAATATCCCGGTGATTGCATTGGCGGGTACGGTTACGGATTCTGCCCATTCTCTTTATGAGCAAGGCATGACAGCGATGTTTTCGATCTGTAATTCCCCGACGAGTCTGCAAGAAGCTCTTGAAAATGCTGCCTGGTTAATAGAAACCACTGCCGAACAGGTTACGCGAACATGGCTAGCAGGTGGCGTCCGAAAATAAGTACTCCGATAAAAAATGCGCCCATGGCAGTGATCAGGACTGCCCCGGCAGCCACATCTTTGGCTTTGCCCACCAAAGGATTGAATTCAGGCGATGCAACATCTGCCAAAAATTCCAGAGCTGTATTCATGGCTTCAGCTGTCCATACCGCGATGATCGCCAGTGTGATCAAACACCATTCCAAAAAAGTGATATGGAGAATAAAGCCCAGAACGACCACCAAAAGAGTAGCCAGGGCATGTAACCAGGCATTCTGTTGTGAGATAAGCATCAGCCTGATGCCATTGCCTGCATAGCCAAAGCTTTTGAGGCGTCCCACCAGAGTAAGCTTGGTTTGTTTCTCTAGCAAAGTGGCTCCTCTGTATTTATAAAGATTCTGATTCAAGCATTTTTTCATTCTTTGCCACCACAAACGTCGCAATCAGATCTCCGGTGACATTGTTTGCGGTTTCAAACATATCCAGTATCGGGTTGATTCCAAGGGCAATGGCCACGATAACGGAAACCTGGGTGGCTCCCAAGCCCATTGCCTCGAGAATGATAAACAACAGCATCAAACTTCCCCCCGGAACACCTCCTGCACCAATGGACGCCAGCACGGTGGTCATCACCAAGATAATTAGAGACACCGGAGTCATATGCATATTGAACAGATTGGCAGCCAAAACAGCAAACATGGGCAAATGAACACACACCCCATCCATATTGATCGTCGCACCCAGGGGAAGAGAGAAACTGCTCAATTCATTGCGTATGTTCAACTCTTCATCTGCTGTGCGTAGCGAGACCGGCAGCGTGGCAGCACTGCTTCGGGTCATAAAGGCGGTGATCATGGGTTCCTGCAAGCGCTTTAATACTTTGTAGGGATTTTCTCTCAGAATCACGGCGACGAGCCCCATATACACCAAAAAGAGCATGCATAATATTCCGACAATGATACCGATGGCGACCTTGACATAAGGCCCGACGATTTCGGGTCCGTACAATCCAAAATTCATGATCGATAATGCAAGCACACCAATGGGCACATATTCCAATATCCAGTCGACAAGCGTAAAAATAGCATCACGCGCCGCTGCGATCAGATCCAGCAAATTTTGAAAAGAGGTGTTGGAAGCATCGCGGTCAAGAGAAACCCTCAAAGCCAGTCCAAACATGATCGCAAAGACAATAATGGGCAGAAAATTACCGGCCGCGAGGGCTTTAAATGGGTTCATGAACATGTTGACCAATAAATCAGAAAGTGATTTGGTGACGGTAATATCCTGAGCAGCCTGCGTTTGTTCCTGCATGGCAGCCAGTCGTTCCCAGCCTTGCAAATCCGCTCCGCCACCCGGATTGGCAATGAGCGCAATAACGACCCCTACCAGAGCGGCCATCAATGAAGTGAGAAAATACCAGCCCATGACTTTGGCCCCAATACGTCCGAATCGTTTGAGAGGCAAGCTGGCCGCACCGGTGATCAGCGACAAAAATATCACCGGAATAACAATCATTTTTAACATATTGATCAATACAAGGCCAAAGGGTGAGATGACAGGCAACAACTCTTCGATTAAAGGCCTGCCGGTGCGTGCAGAGATAAACCATAAAGCGATGCCAATGGCAGAACCGATAATAAAAGCCACAAAAATACGCAGAATCAAAGAGATACTCAGATAGCTCTTGATTAATTTTCCAAACATGTCATTTCCTCAGGATTGGTCTCACAGATTCCGGTTGAAATATTCAGTGATTGTATGGTACAAATGCAGACGATCATCACCCGTCACATGGTGTTCGTATCCCGGATAAGCCATATAATCTACCAGCCGATTCATTTCCGCAGCTTTTTGCAGGTAGAGCAAACTGTGTTGCCACACCACAACCGGATCAGCTGTGCCATGGATAAGTAAAAGGTTACCTTGCAATTGATCTACGTAATTCAAGAGATTCGCTTCATGATATCCCTTTTCATTTGTCTGGGGAGTGGACATGTAACGCTCGGTATACATCACTTCATAATAGGCCCAGTCGATCACCGGACCTCCTGCAACACCGACTTTGAAAACACCAGGCTTTCGTGTCATCAAGCTGGTAGACATAAAGCCGCCATAGCTCCATCCATAAACTCCCATTCGCGACGAATCCACAAATCCTTTGGCCAAGAGTTGCCGGACTCCGGCGAGTTGATCCTCGATCTCGATACTGCCAAGTCTCAGATACGTGGCCTGCTCAAACTCCAGACCCCGATTGGCCGATCCACGACCATCTATAGTAAAAACGATATAGCCTTCCTGCGCCAAATAATAGTCCCATAGTTTGGCACCATAGAGCCATTTGCGGGTAATCAACTGTACATGAGGACCATTGTATACATAGACAATGGCAGGATAGGTTTTGGTGTGATCGAAATCAGGAGGATATATCGTCCGGGTATATAGCAATGTGCCATCCTGAATTGTGAACGAGTCGAGTTTTGCGGGTGGCATCTGGTACTCTTTGAGCGGATCATTTGACGATAACAATACACTCTTTTTGTCGTTCTGAAAATTCACCAGTGTGAATTTTGCAGGAATGGCCGGTGACTCTACAGACTCTATGGCTCTCATACCATCGGGCGCAGGGTACAGGCTATGCCATCCGGATTCTTTTTGCAGCACCGTGACCGATTTTTGGGACAGGTCGATTCGCATGCTGGTTCGGTCGAGTGGACTCTTGGCAGTACCTGTGACAAAAGCAAATCGCCCTTGATGGTCAAATCCCTCAAAATCGGTGATCTCCCAGGTTCCATGTGTGAGCTGTCTCAATAGCCTGCCGGTTTTATCATATAAATACGCATGTCTGTAGCCGTCACGGCTGGATAGCCAGATAAAACGACCGCTTTGGTCAGGCAAAAAATAGGGGGGATGCTGGAGATCGATATATTTTTCGTCATTTTCCTGCAATAGTGTGGCCACTGGCTCACCGCTGTGGGGATCATAGCGCACCAGCCGGAGACTGTTTTGGGCCCGATTGAGATGCACGATATAGACTGATTTGTCTTCAGGATCCCAGGTGACATTGGTCAGGTAATGATCGAGCGGCTGTCCGGTAAGCATAACGGACAAGGTTGCTGTCTGCGTGTTATACACCATGACCCGAACACGTTCGCTCGAGGTGCCTGCCATGGGATATTTGATCATTTTTAGCTTTGCCGGCCTGGCGTCGATGTCGATAATCGGATAATCCGTGACATTGCGCTCGTCCTTTTCATAAAAAGCGACATAGCGTCCCCCGGGTGACCAAAAAATGCCCTCTGATACGCCAAATTCATTGCGATAAGCTCCCTGGCCATAACTGATGTCTTTGTGAAACGACTCGGCGATCCGTAAGGACCCTGTTTTCTCTTTATAAAGAAACAGATCATCATCCTGAACAAAGGCGATTTGTCCGGTATTGGCATGAATCGCTTTGTCGCCGGTGGATGAGGAGAGTTTCAAGAATTTTTTGAGGCTTTTGTTTTCAGGAGCAAAGGTGTAGCACTGTTTGCCACGCCAAAAATAGGCAAGAGAATCGCCGGACCATTCTAAATCGGGCAGGGTTTTCAGACTGTCTCCAAAGGTACTTATCTGGTCCCGGATGTCTTGCAGTCCGAACCAAGGTTTTTTTTGCAAAGAGGCGGCATCATAAAGGTACATGATGCGATCTCCAGGTACTGTATCTGCAAAGCAGAACTTTTGATCTGTAAACCAGTGAATATGACTCAATTTCTGGGGGGCAAGAAAGGTTCTGCTGTCAAGTACAGCATTTTCCAGGCTTAGCATTCTTTCCTGAGCTGATGCCATTGTGAGCAGCAGCAGTATTATCAGTATCTTTTTCATACGGTTAATCCTTGATCATTAGTCGATCACAAGATAACCAAGAAAACCAAATAAAGCAAAACGTTTTCAGATCAGCGAAAGGCCGGGTTTTGTAAATATTCTGACAATGTGGGAGCTTTTTCATCCCGTTGCGAGAGTATCGGAGATGTTATAGGCCACTCGAATTGGATGCCCGGATCATTCCAAAGGATATTTCCTTCTGCTTTGGGATCATAAAATTCGGTGCATTTATATTGAACCTCTGCAACCTCTGTGAGCGTGAGAAATGCATGTCCGAATCCAATCGGTGCATAAAGTTGCAGCATATTGTCAGCATCGAGTACCTGCGAAACAGTCTGCCCAAAGGTAGGAGAATCCACGCGTAAATCCACGACCACATCCAGTACTTTTCCGAGGGTACAACGAACCAGTTTTGCTTGTGGAGCACGCATATCCTGATAGTGAAAACCTCTCAAGACGTCCTTGCATGATCGTGAGTGATTATCCTGAACGAATTGTGTGGGTAATCCCAGGTCTTCAAATACGGATTGATGAAAGGTTTCGGCAAAAAATCCACGCTCATCCCCAAAACGAGCGACTTTAAGGATTTTGACATCCGGTATATCAGTTGTTATCAGTTCTGCCTGCACGCAAAGCTCCTCTGTTTGAATGTCCAACAAAGAGTACTGCATTTTTAATGGGCTGCGGAAGATTATTTGATTAATTCGTTTGGTGATTGGAATCGAATTCAGATGTACGCAATTCCGGGAAATATCGCAGCCAGCTTTGGGGCGTGGGAGCGACAAAGGTTTGCCTGTTTAAAAGTGTCGGATGAGTGACAGTGATAGATAACGCATGTAAAGCCAGATTTCGCTGATCAAACGTCCTCTTGCTTCCATATCTAAAGTCTCCCAACAGTGGAAATCCATGATTCGCCATCTGTACACGAATCTGATGTGCCCTGCCGGTCTCAAGGCTTATTTTCACCAATGAAAATTCGCCGTTAAAAGCCAGTCGTTTATAATGCATGATCGCTTTTTGAGCCCCGGTATATTGTGCACTTTTAACCCGCACCGTGCCTGCTCTGTCTTTGAAAAGGTAATCTTGCAGAGATCCTCGTGCAGGGCATTTTTTTTCAACCAGTCCCAAATAGATTTTCTCTACAGAACGTTCCCGAAATTCCTGGCTTAGCCTTTTGGCTGCCTTGGATGTTCTTGCAAATACGATCACTCCCGACGTCGGACGATCCAGACGATGGACCAGTCCGAGAAAAACATTTCCTGGTTTGGAAAACTCTGTTTTAAGATAGGCTTTTGCCTTGTCAAGCAGAGAGAGATCACCGGTGCGGTCACCTTGCACCAGCTCTCCCGCTTGTTTGGCGATAACCAGCAAATGGTTGTCAATATAGAGGATTCTGTCCTGCATAACATACCTATCGAATGAGAATCAGGGCTACAGACGCCAAAAGAATAAAGATCCATTGACGTATGACGAGTCGTTCTTTCCATATCATCATGCTGGTCAAGGCAGAGAGTAAAATAATACCGATGCCATTAAAAGGATAGACCAACATTCCGGGCAGCACCCCTAACGCTTTGAGAAAAAACAGCGTGGATAAGAGATTAAATATCCCGAGTAATGCACCGGTTCCCAAATATTTTATCCGAATAGTTTGACGCTGCAAAAGACACATCACCGCAGCGATGATAAAACAGGTGGCAAATACCACGGTCAGGAATGCAGAGGCATTGGCTATAGGAAAAACTTCGACCTGGATCTTGAGTGAAAAATCGGTGACTCCAAAGATGATAAACAAAAACAGAGACCATCCCAGTCCCTCGTGGATCATGGTTTGTAAAGTATGACGGGTTATGGCCTGATGCTGAGACAGGGGCAATATGGAAAATGCAAGAAAAAGTCCCGTAATCTGCTGCCAATCAGGCTGTTCTTGAAAGATAAGAATCGATCCCAGGGTGGGGAGAACTGCAGAGAGACGCATGAGTGAAACGGGTATGGTGACGCCTAACTTTGTGACAGCGATCATAAATACGATAAAGCTCGAAATAAATAAAATGCCCACTGCAATACCCAGCAATCCGGCACCCAGGGTGAGCGAGCTGTATACAGGATGACCGTTTATCCAGGCAACAAGTGTTGCCATAGCATAATTGATCGCAAAAATAGGAAAGATCGGAAAGGATTTTTGTTCGACCCACTTGAAAATATGAGCGATGGCGACCGAACAAAGGATTGATAACAATAGATAAAACATGGTATTTTGATATCCAGGTATAGCAGAATGTAATGAACAGAGGGCCAATAAATCGAAATGACCCCCTGGTATTTTTTATGCGCACGTTTCAGATTGTGATCATCATAGGCTGGAGAGATTTCCTCAGGGAATCCAGGTTTCGATTTCAGGCAAAATAGCGTCTATTCGAAAACCCTGGTTACGATACCATCGATAAGGATCATTGGGATCGCGAACGCGTTGGTTATGAAGGGCAATCAAGTTGAAAAAGTCATCACATACCGGTGAACCCGAACTGCCATAATCGGTATCGGTCAGGTATTGGATAGTGTCTTCTTTAATGGCTTTGACCTGGTTATCCCGAAAGGCGATTTCAAGATATCTTCCGGCCGGGTGTTGGATAATATTGACCCGCTGATTTTCATGGGCAGTTTGCCCATGTCGGACGTCAAAATATCCCCAAACATCACCCGCTTTATTGCCTTCTTTGGTTTTGAGTCGTGTGATACTGAAATCCAGTTCGACACTCGTTTTGAACAAACTGTCGGGATCACACAGCCACTCATCTACAGGAGCGGCATTGCCGTCCGGTAAAAGACGATAATTGAACTGAATGACAGCATTGGCCGCATCACGGGCATTCTGAAATACGTGATTATTGGTCATCAAGATGTCCGGTGCGATTAAAAATCCTGTTGCAGATCCATTGGGCAGTTTGACCCGGGCCACATGCCGAGATGCCTGAATCGCCTTTTCCATCCACCAGATGTGAGTGAAATTGGGCTCGCCGATAATCGCCTCGACCAATAACCCGCAATCGCGGTTCACGGTTGGTCCGCCATGCCATTTAAATCCTTTCGGACTGGCACCTGAAATGATCCAATGCACATTCATAGAACCTCCTGATATTGATCTCTATTTCATGTCAAGGGCTTTGTCGTCTAATATGTGACCAAAGAAAATGCCATTGAGAAACAATTTACTCGTGCCAAACCAAAACCCACGGAAAAAGGGATCGTCCAGATAAACGATGACACGACCTTCTCCAAAGCCAAATGTGAGGATGCCAGGTGTATTGGCGATAAGCGTTTGATTCTCCACCGATGCATATCCGCTCCAAAGAGGCGAGTCAGCATATAATAGCGGCATAGAATATGGATTGTTCAATTTCTTGACCGCCATTGTCCCTCTTTTCATCACAGCAACCGGCACATCGTCATAACCATAGGCGATGGGATGGGTGGGATCGAGTTCTGCCATGAAAATGGCTCCGCTAATGCGTTGAGAATGTTCGCTTTTGCCTCGGGAATCGTAATCATTCTCCTTATCTTGAACATCCGGGTCATCATTGGTTTTATAATCGATAGTGATGATCTCTTTATTCGACAGCCATCTCAAGGAGCCTTGTGTCGCCAGGATGATGCCCCCGTCCTTTTGCCACTGGTTCAGTCGGTTTAGTCCCTTTTCATCGATTTGCCGAAAAGAACCCGATGGAAAGATCAGGACATTGTACCTGTAAAGATTGATTTTGTTGATCATCTCCGGTTCGAGTAGAGTGACCGGGAACCGATAATGGTAATCCAAAAGATACCAGAGACCTGACAAGGCGCCCGAACTGACACCGGACCCGGCACACATGGCAATGGAAGGGAGCTGTAGAGGCATAAATGCCCCGCTCCCTAAATCCGGGCCAGACGTCGTTTCCATGCTGGAAAAGGCATAAAGATCCAGTCCGTATTCCTGGCTGCGAACCGTAAGCAAAGAATCCAGGGCTTGTCTTCTTGCACTAAAGTCGGTTTGCATCACCACGATAAATCCCGGAGAAAAAAGCAGGGATTCACCCGCCTGTTCAACGGAAAAAGTGCGTGTGGCTACTTTGACCACATATCCTTTGCTCAAGAGTTCATAAACCAGTTTAGGCGAATCCGAATCTGACCACTTGAAACCAAAAGCTAAAATGTCACGTCCTGTTTTAAATGCCCGTCCCGGCTGTTCGGTCAGAGGATCATCAGAACGTTCTATTCTCTCCAGTTGCTCATGACTGAGAGGAAAAACCTCGATGCCAAAGGCGAGGGGGAGGGTCCAGGCCGAAACATCATAAAAGGTATTATCCGGGAATTCAGTGCGCTCTTCAAATATGGCTTGCAACAGTCGGTAACCCGGCTGAGCCACGGGTACGACAACGGTTTCTTTGTCCAATACATGGCTATCAAGGATGATTTCTTTACCAGGAACAAATGATTGCAGGTTGTGCAGTTCGAGTATTTGAACGAATTGGTCCAGGCGGTTGAAATCGGATTCGCATTTGAGTACAAACGCGCCGGTTTTTTGTTTTCTAGCAAGTTGATCCGAGGATTGAAAGAACCATTTTTGGTGTTGGAGCAATTCCAGACGCCGCTCAAAAGCCGCATGAATAGTGGCCAAAGAAGTGCGCACATGGTTGCGAATGCCAAAGCTGAAATCGATAGAACTGTTATAGCGTTCTTGAATTTGACCACGTGAAGACGCTTGTTCGAAAAGAATTCCGATTCCGCCATTGATGTCGGGATATGTGGATCCTTTGCCAAAGTAAAAATCATCAAACACTTCATGGCTAAAATATTCTGCTTTGATTTCGTCCAAGGCATTGGAATAATACTTTGCAAATGTCTCTGTCAAATTAAAAACCGATTTCGGGATCAGCGGATGATTGCGAGTGGGCACTCCGGGCTGAAAAAAATAGGTCGATTGGGTGCCGGTTTCATGATAATCGGTAAGCACATTTGGCTTCCATTCGTGGAAAAACCGAACCCTTGCACGACTCTCAGGCTGTTGTACCGGCAACCAATCCCGGTTAAGATCGAAAAAATAATGGTTGGATCTCCCCCCAGGCCAGGCCTCATTATGCTCCTTGTGGTACCGGTCTGCAATGGTCACTTTGCCCTGGTATTGATTGACCCATTGAACGAACCGATCAAAGCCATCCGGATTTAAACACGGATCGATGATGACCACCAGATTGTCCAGGTGTTCCTGATGTTCCGGCCCCATTCCTGCGACGAGATGGTAGGCAAGCATTACGCTTGCATGACTTCCGCTGGCTTCATTTCCGTGTACCGAATAGCCCATAAATACCACTGCCTGCATCTGTTCAAGATCCAGTTCATCTGAAAATCGTGGATTGGTAAGGTTGAGATGAAGCTCTTGTATGGCGTCGATGCGGGCTATATTTTTGGCAGAAGAGATGATATAGAGCTTTAATGGCCTGCCTTCGTGACTGGTTCCGATACGTACAGATTTAATTCTTCCAGACAGAGCTGTCAAATGATCGAAATAGCCCAGTATCTGGTGATGAAATAAATGTTTGGTTCCGAGCGAATTTTCATAAAAATCACTGGGATCAGGTATATTTGACTGATAGTTTACTAGAGAACCAAGAAAATAGGATGTCGGTTTGGAAGCAAAGAGTGAAGAAAATAATAAAAGTATCCATAGCACACGATTCATTATAACCTCTCCGATTATGCCGTTAGGCTAAAAGATAGGGCCAACAGGTAAAAGTTGCAATAGAAAAAAAACAACCTCTTTTGGAATTTGGGGGGAAAGCAGACCGGGTAAATCGGGTCAAGGCTGTATTTACGGGTGAGAGCCAACTGCGAGGTTTAAAGCATAGGCGTACGGATGAATGGTTACCCGTGGTCATCGATGCGGGATCACCGCCCGCATCCTAGTTCCCGGTTTGATTGGGATCCCAGATCACCGCGCCCATATGATAAGATTTATGTTCCAATCCTTCTCGTGCATAATAGGCGGTGAAAACCTGGCCATCAGGGCGCTGGACACTGGACGGATATCCACCATCGCGAAAAAACTGGGCAACACGGATCGGTCGGCTCCACGTGCGGCCCTCATCTTTGCTGACCATGACTTCAACGGTTCTGGGGACAGAGCCACCTGATTTTTCCCATCGATTACCATAAGAGAGGACTATGCGTCCGTCTTGTAGACGCAAAAAATGGCCGGGCAGACGTTTTGGTGGCACCAATCCGCCTCGCCGTGTCCAGGTCCTGCCGTCATCGCTTGATATATAGAGATCCATACCGAAATCGTCTTGAGCGCCAGAGTTGCGCGCTGCGCATAACCATTTGCCATCTCCCAGATGAAACAGTGCCGGCTCGAGAACGATCTTGTCATGACTGATCACAGCCGGTTCTCCCCAGGTTCTGCCGTCATCCCGGCTTTTGTAAACAAAAGTGACACCGGCGGGGCCACCATACATCCCAACTCGCAAGGTGCCGTCATTGCCCTGACAGATATCACCAAAAGGCACGAGATACCCCTCGGGTGATGCTTTGGACCGGGCTCTATCGGGCCACGGGGTTAAAAACGCGTCTCTGTCTATATCCCAGGTGTATCCACCATCTGATGACCGGCTGACGATCACTGGCAAGAGTTGACCTCTGTCCTTGGCATCGGGGTCGGACCAGCCACTGCAAATAACGATCAGATCGCCGTTGGCTGCCAGGCCGGCGGCATGGTTGGCTCTGCCTGCTTTGGCATTGTCACGTGGGGCGGGGGTACCCCGCTTTTTCCAGGTCAGGCCGCCATCGGTACTGGCCCAGCACTCGACATCCGAAGGATTGCGCAAATGACTGGGGTCATTATGTATCATAGCAACAAGGGTACCGTCTTGCATTTGCGTCAGATTCGGCCAAGCACAAACATTGTCGATAGCGATCATGGGCTCAGCTCTGTTTCCCCGGGCGTTGACAGCATACGCCGGTACGTGTGGTGCGTCCGGGGAAATGATTCTCGTGGTATCGATATTCACGGAATCTTGTTTCTGATCCCCAACCGCCTTGCTTTTCTTGCAAGAACAGGAAGCAAAAATGGCCAATAATAAAATTAGCTGTATGACTTTCATTTACTATTCCATTATTTAATCAGACCCTGTCAGGTACAATAAACGACTTGCGATAATTGCGAGTCATACGGATCAAAATCCTTTTTTGATCACGTTTTCAAGGTTTGGGCTCAGCTCGATTCGATGCTCGTCATTCAACAGAGTATAGCACGCTGTCTCGTATAAAACCAGTCCGTCCAGACCCGGATGATTTTTGACCACCTCGATTTCATGCTTTGTAGAAGAAAACGATCCGTTAAAAGAGACAATGTATCCATGAAAATCTGATTGATAGTAAAGAGGTTTCCCTGCTTTTTGCGTTGCATCGCTAAAAATATCGATTACCTTTTTCTGGTTCCACGGACGCAGCGAAAACATACCCCGCAACTCAAAATCATCGGCGATTTCATCGATCCATTTTTGCCATTGCCATTCAAGATTTGGAGGAAGCGGATTTTTGGGTTTGCGTTCATCTCCCACCAGCATATGGGTATGTAGATGCAGGGTCATTCCCTTGCCATAACTCTTTATCAGACTTTTTGCCTGTCGCAGGAATTGGGTATAAGCCGTTCCATTGATCTTGCTGATGGTCGGATAATCGGTCTTTCCGTTCGCGGTTTTCAGCACAGGTTCATTGAAACCATATTCGTAAAAATCTGGAAAAATCGTATGGTTGCCGGCCCTGTAATTGATTCCGTCGACCCCTCTCTCCAGACAAAAGCGGGTGAGGTCGAGCCAGTATTCCCGGACCTCCGGGTAGATGGGGTGAAGCGTACCGAGCATATACTCGGGTTTGCCACAGGCAGTTACAAGGTATCCATCCTGATCCAGCGTTTTCCATTTATTAGTGACATATTCGCCAAAATTATAATAATCCTGATAATGCTCTTGCATTTTCCGGGCATCATTGATTTCCTGTTTTACAGCGGGTAATTGCAGATAGCGATTTGTTGCCACATGGACCGTATTCTTGAATAATCGATTATGATGTTCTTCCAGTCCGGTTTTTTCTGTTCCAAGCGTATGGGGCAAGAGTTGACCACCAGAGCCCACCAGCTCGAGGATGCTGCCCATCTCGTTGCCGAATGTACCCTCATTATCTGCCACAGAGCATTTGATCAAAAAGTACTTGTGGTCTTGAGGGAGCTCCAGACCGCTCAAAGACAGGATGCGGCAATTTTTCCAATAGGGAAAGCGATACCGCGGTTCAACTATTTCTCGAAAAAAAAGCGGCCCGGTGTAGCGCGTAAAGTGATTGTTGGTCGCACTGGTCCAGAGAGAGAGATGCCGGGATTCGATTCGTGTAGGGTTGTCATCTCGCTTGATCAGACGTATCTCGGTCACAGGCTCATGGCAATGACTTGTACCGGGCCGACGTTTCATGTTCAAATGGGGATGAGCCGATGCAAATCGATCGGCAAAGGGATTGATGCCGCGAATATCTTTGAATGCCGGCGCTTTTGGGGGGAATGGCAATGTATGCGGATAAAAATCGCCATAGCCTCCGCTTTCAAACGGTTTAATGATCGCGTAAAATTCGAGTCCATGCGCATGGGCAGAATCTGCTGCCTCTGCAAGCAGATCGAACTGATGGGGATAGTTTTCATACAGAGAGCCAAACATGGGACTAAACATCCATTGGTGCCGGGTCACCCCCAGCTTGACCAGTGCCTTGTGAAGATCATCGAGTTGCTCTCTGGTCATGAAATAGCGATGTTGGTCGCAAAATTTTTTAGAACGGGGAACCGGCTTTTCATAGGACGAACCATTGAGGTTGACAAAAAGATTGTCTATATAATCCGTGGTTGCCAGCAATTTTATCGGCCTACCCGTCGGTTTGACTTTAGCGCCGGAGCTCTTTGGAGACAATCCCGTCAGGTTGACAGATATTACGGCTCCCAGACTGTTTGAGGTTTTTTTGATAAAGGTTCTTCGATGCATAGATGTTGTGTTTTTTTTATCAGCAGAGCCCTTGTGCCAGTGGCTCTTTTGTTCTGGATTTTTTTGACAGTCGAATTGGCTTGATGGAAAGAATAGCGCGGCAGAAACAGAATTCGTCATTCACATCCCGGCTGCGAAAAAATCAGGCGAAACCAGGAAATTCCCGGTTCCGCCCTTTGAGACTAGCGTATCAGAACCATTTTGATAGTTTTGGTTTCATTGCTGGTGGCGATTCGTGCATAGTATATTCCGCTGCCGACATTATTGCCATGCTGATCGGTACCATTCCATGTGACCGAATGGTTCCCTGCTGTGACTCTGCGGTTCACCAGGGTTTTGATTTTTTGTCCCAGCATGTTATAAACCGACAATGTGACATCATTCGTGACGTTCATGCTATAATCGATGGTGGTTGTCGGATTGAACGGGTTGGGGTAATTCTGTTGCAGTTTGAATTCATCCACAACCGCACCATCCTGTTTTTCCACAGCTGTCGTGATGGGAGTAAGCGGACCGGATTTACCGGCTTCCCAGTCTTTTTTCAATTCCGGGAACCAGTTCAGGTCGCCGAGGGGATATCCATCATCACCGGCAATGTGATAGCCGCGTTCAGCAAATACTTTTTCATAATCATAAGAAAAATCGATGGGCAGCGGCCAGGGGTTGGTAAAGGAATCTTCATCGCTGTCAGGATCCCATTCCCGCATTACCGGAGGAGCAGCCATGCGCACAGCATCTGCCCAGGCAATCACTTTGTCATACAGGGATTCTGGTAGGGGCTGTGTGAATTCGATCGGTACATCTGTGATATTGCTTTCCCAGATGAAATTATCATAGGCTTCAAACATATTCTCACCGCTGGCAGACAAAAAGGGAACATACAAGGCATTCACTTCTTCGCGCCAGTCGATCATTTTTTGGGTATCGTGCCGCAGGTTATGGTGAAATTTGATATCCCGTTCACTCTCGTCGATACCCCATTCCGGAGGCAGAGTATCCACCTCGAAAAACGCACCGGCTTCATTGCCAGGAAAATCAGGATCAAAGGGTTCTATAAAATCTCCTGCATAATCGACACCTTTATAGTTACCCGGTTGGGCAACTCCGGCAGCCCAGCAATCGATAAACAGATTGTTTTTCACTTCAATGGACTTGTAATACATTCTCTCAAACACTTCTTTGGTGATCAGATAAAAGGTGTTGTGTTCGACAACCAGATTATCGATCGGTGTCGGAGGATTGCCGCGACGGTTCATGAGGGTTCTGTTGTCCATGTTGAATACTGTGTTGTTGGCAATATAATAATTACCAGTCAGATCGCCTTGCAACCATACAAAAACCCCTTCTCTGTACCAGGAATCCGGCTTGTACCCATCGGAAACGATACAATTGGTTACGCTGAGATTGACCATGTTCGAGTTTTCAAGACTTACAAACCAGCCTCTACCACCCGTACAGATTACTTTGTCAACAACCACATTGACCGAATCCACAGTAACCTTGACGACTTCTTTTCTGATTTTTTCGCCAGCAGGATTGACATAAACAATAAATAAATTTCGGAGTGTGATATCTCCTTCAGCAACAAATAAGGGTACTTTGTTACTTTGGGTATCCCGAAAAATCAGTGGTGGAATATCGTCACTTTCTTCTCCGACCACCTGCAAATGCCATCCCAGATTGTTGATTTGGTCAGTGAGAACATACACACTCGCCGGCCCGCTACGTAATTTAAAGACTTTGCCCTGATTTTCCGGATTTGCGACTGCATCATTCAATGTGCCAAGGCCCGGTTCAACAACCAGGGTATCAGGCGCTTGTGCGAAAACAAAGGAGGACACGAAAACGATCATGACAAACAGGATTGTAGATTTAACATTCATAATGCCAATCTCCAGGTTTGTTAGGTCTTTTTGGAATACTCGACTATTCCCGAATTGTTTTACCCCCCCCATAAAGAATGTCCTTATCTAAGTTGTGATTATCACCTCCTTTTTTTAAAAAGATTATCAGCGAAAAATATACCTTATACCCAACGAGCTTTGCCAGCCATAATTCTGCCGGTATTGCAGATAATCCACGATATTGTAATACAATTCGTCTTTATCATTTGAAAAGTTGTTTAGATCGACAAAGAGTGCAAGGTTACGGGTGATATTCTGTCGTATTTTGAGGTCCCATCTGCTCAACTCGGCCTTGTACTTGTCTTCTATAGGGAACATCCGGCTTATGGAATTGAGAGTATTTCCCTGATAGTAATAGGATAATCGGGCAGAAAATCCGCCTTTGTCATACCCCAGTGAAACGTTTCCCACCAAATCGGGTTGATTCTGCAGGCGCTCCTCGCGGTAGATCAATGAATCTTTTTTATCCCGGTAAAAGGGAGGACTTCCCTTTGTTTCGACATATTGCGGGTATTTTGTCTCTGTTTCGATAAAGGCGACATTGGCATTTAAGACCAGACCATCGAGCGGTTTGGGTAAATACCAGAAATGTGTCTGCCATTCCAGTTCCAGTCCGCGTACATACGCCGTGGGCTCGTTATTCACAGGTTCTGTGAGTTCAAATCCTTTGAGATCTGTATAGGGATTATATCTTAAAAAGAGCGGATCCGGCAAATTTTGCAGCGAATCCCCTTGCCGGATTCGTTTGGTGACCTTGTAGATTAAATTATCGATTTCCTTA
The DNA here is from genome assembly GCA_014728115.1 of Candidatus Zhuqueibacterota bacterium. Classification (GTDB taxonomy): domain Bacteria; phylum Zhuqueibacterota; class Zhuqueibacteria; order Residuimicrobiales; family Oceaniaggregativiventaceae; genus Oceaniaggregativivens. The sequence goes on from WJME01000294.1 coordinate 39,631, forward strand.
TAGAATCCGCCTACAGTAAAAAGTCCCAAAGCATTGCTATACACAGAGACCTGAGCATCCCAATTTTGGCTGGTTTCGACTTTGAGATCTGTGTTGCCACGCGAGATCGATTCCTGGTCCATATAAAAAATGGGCGAGTAATCGAGGAAATTGGGACGGCGCAAGGTCTTTGTATAGGCGACCCGGAGATCCGCCCAGTTGGTCATTTTATAACGCAAATGCACCATGGGCAGCCAATGCGTATTGGAGGGGCTGGCTTCTATCGGATCAAGATAGCCCTGCTCTTCTTTGGTCTGTTGATTTCTGTTGATCGAGTTGACAAAAAAAGTATGAAATTCATTCTCTACGTGCTCGTATCGGACACCAGGGAGGAAGGTCCAGCGCCGGCCGATATTGAGCTCGCTCAATATATAGCCGGCCGTATAGGTGTGGGTGTTTTCATAATCACTATTCTCTTCCCGCAATTGTTCTCTCATAAAATAGGGAAGTTCAGAGTCAACCGACACATCAAAATAGTCGGCAAGTACTTTCATGTCATCATGATTTGAATAGGTCAGAAATCCGTAATCTTGCAGCATATCTGACACAGCCACGGAATTATCCACAAAGCTGGAAAAGGCCGGATAAATACCCCGGATGAGTTCCAGATCTCTGCCTGCAAATACAGAATCGCGCAGCATGCGACCCATCTCCTCATAGCCACCTGCCAGATCGGTCCCCAGAATCCATCTTTCTCGGTCAGAATCTCTGTCATGTTGACGATATTGACCTCCGAACTTTATCTTGCCGGATAAGTTGCGGCTCAGATAAAAGGGAATTTCATAATTGATCTTGCCACCGATTTCGCGCGCTGTTTTGGTTTGATAGTCGACCTGATGATTGCTCCATTCGGATTTGGACATATCCCAATCAAATCTTTTGACGAGCTCTTCAGGTGGCAGTTTCTTTTCTGCTTCTGTTCCTGTAAAGGCTTCATAATCGCTGACAAAAAAGACCGACCAGTCTTTGGGGGTTTCGGTGCTGGTATACGAATGCGATGCCATCCAGTCGAATGTTCCTATCCAGAGATCGTGCTTGCCGCTCAGGAAATTAGAGTAATTTCCGGAAACCCCCTCCTGATAGCTGTGCCGCAAGCGGACCGCTCCTCCTCCTCGTTGCGGCTTGGCCCGGGTTTCCCGTTGTGTGCTTGAAGAATTGAGCTGACTGAAAAAATTCTTGAAAACGATTTTGCCGTTGGGCAACCGATAGTCCATCACCAGACTCGCACCAAAGCGGTTGCGGATATTGTCTTCAGCCCTCAGGGAAAATCGATCCATTGTCAGTTCACCTGGTTGATCCAAAAGATACTGGGATGCATGGGCATATGTGCTGTTAAAGTAATCGGTACTGCGGTCATCCTGGTAAGCCGATACCTGCGCCATCACACCGAGTTTTTCGTCCAGAAAACGATTGCTGACCGCCAGTTCGCCTTTGGGCATCCCGATTTTCTCTTTCAGACCGCTATAACCGCCTTTTAAATCCACTTGCACTCTCAGGCCCGAGGGTGCATCCTTTAAAACGAAATTGACATTACCTCCCGTAGCATCACCTTCCATATCTGCGGTCAGCGCTTTTGTCAGGACAATACCGTCAAGCATATTGGGCGTGATAAATGCCAGTCCCACACCACGGCCATCACTGGTACTGGGCACCTTGACGCCATCGATAGAGACAGAATTGAATCCACCGGACAATCCGCGAATGCTGACGCTGGAGGCTTCGCCGCCGCTTCGATTGATCGAAACTCCGGGCAGTCGTCCTACCGACTCTGCAGCATTGGCATCGGGCATTTCCTCGATGCGGTCAGACGAGACCACATTGACAATTTGTCGAGCAGTCAATTGCTGGTTGATCGCTTCCATCTGACCTTCAGCCTGAGCCGTGACAACAATCTCATCTCCTTCTACGACTTTGTAGGAGAGCTTGAATTCGATGGTTTTGGTTTGCTTGGGATTGAGCTGGATGTTAAGGGTGTCTGATTTATATCCTATAAAGGTGGCAATCGCATCATATCTGCCGGGCGGCAGGTTGGGGATGACAAAGATCCCTTCGATATTCGTTGCAGCACCAAAATTTGTTCCGCTGATAAGGACGTTCGCACCCGGCAAGGGTTCTCCGCTACCCGCATCGATGACCATTCCTTTCAAGGTTCCTCTGGCCGCTCTGGGCCGGGAACGGGGAGCATCATTTTGTGGAACCAGCGCCAATGACCCTCCGTTTGTTATTTTCAGACTGGTGCCTGTATGTTTGAGGATATTGAGCAAAATCTCGAGCACGTGCGTGTCCGTCATCTTTAATGAAACCCGTTTTCGCAGTGGCAGGTCATTGGTAGGATAATTGAATTGCAGCTGGCTTTTATCGGCAATGGTGGCCAGGGCATATTCCAGAGGTTCATCCTCAATATCAACTGAAATTTTGTTCAACAAGTTGACCGGTACTTTTTGTCCCCCAAACTCTTGTAATACCTCATAATTGTACTCGTCAGATTCCTGTGCAAAAGAAAAATCAACGATACATAAAAGAAACGATACAATCAACAAACCTTTGAATGATTTCATAATGATCACCCTAGTTTTTGACCAGTTTTATTTCTTTACCTTTTCGTATTACCCGAGTGTTGGTTAGAACCGAAATGAGCTCGATGACATCATTGACATTCGTCTGTTTCAGATGAATGGTGAGCTTTTTGTTCAGAACAGATTTGTCATGCACAATGAACTGAAAACTATACCACCGTTCCAGTTGAGAGAGAATGACTTCAAGCCTGACATCTTTGAAAAACATTTCATTGTTCATCCAGGAGATATAGGTGTGGATATCCACTTTGACCGGTTTGCTCAACTCGCCTTTTTCCGTCAGGGAACTATAGTTGTCTGTTGTGATGAGAACCGTATCGGTGTTGATTTTTTTATGCGTAAGAGAGACACATCCTTGTTGCACAGCCACATCGACAGACGGAATTTCTTTCCAGGCTCTGACATTGAATTTTGTGCCCAATACCCGAACCCGGGCTTGCTTGGCAATGACATAAAAGGGATGCTCTGAATCATGTGTGACTTGAAAAAAGGCTTCACCCTTTAGATATACCTCTCTTTTCTCTGCAAAGGAGGTAGGATAACAGAGTTCACTGCCAGCATCAAGATATACTTTGGTGCCATCTGACAAATGGAGGGTATATCGTTCACCCTTTTGAACTTTAATGGTTTGAAAGGCGATACGATTCTCGTTTTGAGGGTTTATAGGCATCTTTCTGATACCCAAATACGATCCAATCGAAACCATCAATAGGACAACTGCAAAGGCCATCGCTCTTTTGGGAATTGCAACATTCGGAAAAGGAGGCAAGTGAATTCCTTTTTTCCGTTTTTTCAACCCGGCATTCGCGGTTTGTGTCGCCTTTGTGATTTCTGCTTTTGACTCGATGGCTTTCCAGGCACGTTGCCGGTCAACTCTGAGGGCTTTTCTTTCGGTAAACCATATTTGTTGCAGGTTTGCGATCTCTTTTTTTAACTCTGGATCAGATTCTACAAGATGCAATATTTCTTTTCGTTCGGATTCACTACACTCGTTTGATAAATATCGCAAAAGTAATTTGCTCTTGTCCCGGATCATTCAGGTTTTCTCCTTTGGACGACATTTGAAAATAGCTGATAGGATGGCCTTTACAATAAGATTCACAAAGAGGGCCATACCTTTACATACATTTTTATTTTTTAAGAAAATTTAAAATTGAGAAAGTTTCTCAGATGCCTAAGATTACGGACCATATGAGCTTCGACTGTATTGACAGAAATATTCAGTACCCTGGCAATTTCAGAATAACTCAGGTGGTCGAATCTGTTCATGCAAAAGATGAGACGACCTTTTTCCGGCAGGCTTTGAATGGCTTTCTCAATAGCAGAGACAAGTTCATGATATTCGGCAGAATCATGAGGGAGGTGTTGTACATCGAGGTCTGGGGTGAGGCGCTGTACAAATTTTTCCCGATTTTTTTTGTCACGCAAATAACGCAACGCGTTTTTTTTGGTGGCAGAATACAGGTATACCTTGATCGAAGATTTTAGATTTATTTTTTTGCGGTTTTTCCATATATTGACAAAGACATCCTGGACGATATTCTCAGCTGCATCCTGATCCGAAAAATAATAACACGCAAATGCAACCAATTGTTCATAATACAAATCAAACAATGATTCAAATTCTCGTACATTATCATTTTTGATTTTGTCAAAATCGATCATGAGCAATTATAGCAAATACCTATATCAAAAGCAATATTGCAATAGAACCCTCAGTTAAAATTTTTTTTAAAATTTGAGACATGACATGATTTTTACGGTTTCTTTCTTTCCAAAAGTCTATAAAATATTGTGAATGACCAGTCTTTTCTGTAAGTTTATGGTTGGCTGGATATATTATTGGCTTAACTCCGGGAGGTTTGTATGCGACAAATGGTGACTCTTTTTCTGCTGGTATTGGTGATCAGCGCTTTATATTGTGATCGAACACCCAGGCCCCCAGTGATCGAGAAACTCGGCACCATCGATATCGGGCTCGTCGAAACCACGCCAGTCGTTTTCAGGGGACGACTCTACCGGTTCGAGTATGTGCGGCAGGGATACAAGCCAAACACCACGGGTGATTCCTACTTTCGCTTCATCGATCATAAAACCCAAAAAGCGACGCCGTCTTTTGCCCAGGGGTTTCATATGGGCAGTGCCTTTGTCGAAGGCGACACGGTCTATGTGACGGCTGTCGATATCTGGGATGGCGAGCATATTGCCATGTTCGTATCCGCTGATTTGAAAAATTGGTCCTTTCGTCCGGTACTGCACTTGCCGGGATTCGGAATTTTCAACACTTCTCTCTGCAAAGCGGATGGCCGCTATGTGCTCATGTACGAGATCGGCAAACCCCCGGAAGAAGCAGGGAAACGCTTTACTGCACGATTTGCCGAGTCCGTCGATCTGATAAACTGGCAGTGTTTGCCCAAAGAATGCACCTATGCCAAAGACCGGTACACAGCCCCACATGCGCTGCGTTATCATGACGGGTATTTTTACAATTTTTACCTCGAAGCTCTAGATGGCTATCAAACACATGTGGTTCGCTCCCGTGACCTTGTTCATTGGCAAGCCAGCCCCTATAATCCTGTACTCGCAGCCAGCAAAGCAGACAAACAGATCGCCAATCCCTCGCTGACGGCAGAGCAACGGCAATTCATTTTGGATGCAAAAAATATCAACAATTCGGATATTGACTTTACCGAAACCAATGACAGGTTGATCATCAATTATTCCTGGGGCAATCAACGGGGAACAGAATTTCTGGCAGAAGCTGTGTTTGATGGTTCACTTGAACAGTTTTTGAGGGGATGGTTTTAAGGCTGATGACTGGCAGGCACTGTTGGCCATTCAAAGAATTTTGGCTACACGAAAAGCGTATCTTTGCAACTCGCAATGTTCAAGTGTTGATGTGCACTGATATCCTTAGCGTAAGCTTTATTACGGTTATAACCTCGGGAGGTAAAGTTGACTCGTTGCTTTTGTTGTTTGGGATTATTTTTAATGATCATTGTTTCAGGGATGGCTTGTCAATCTGCCTCTGACGAAAAAATATTCAATGAGCGGATCTTTATCGATCATCAGAACCTCCGGTATGTGGAGGATCCCGAAACCATTGCATTCCAGGTTCGGTCAGCCAAAGGAAATATCGAACAGGCTACAGAGTATGGTATCGATACCTATCTGTTTTTTGCCAAGGAAACCTTTGAGGCCATGCTGAACTATGATTTTAATGTTGAGGGGATTGGTCATATAGGACAAAAATCCTTTCCACGGGGCGGAACACATCGTCAAACAGCCGAATATTTAAGAGCCGCTTTCAGGGAGGTTATTGATTTTGCCCAACAAAGGAATATCCGGGTCTTTTTCCACAGCAATCAATTCATTTTTCCGGATCAAGTCCTCAAGACCATCAAACCAGTGGTGTGGGGAACCGCGGTTTGTCCGGGTCGCCAGCCAACATGGGAAATCTACCGGAAAAAGCTCGATGAATTTCTGAGGTTATTTCCCGGCATCGCCGGATTCCAGGTCACCGGTGATGAGACCCAGGTATCTGTTCTTGAATGTGATTGTGATTCCTGCTCGCATATGTCCTTTGTTGATCGTGTAAATCTTTTAACACAGATGACTGCAGAGGTTTGCGAGGAACACGGTAAACAGGTACAAATGCGAACCTGGCAACGAATGAGCGAGCTGGAAGAAGAAAAACATCCCTCGCAAATGGGAGAAGGACTGCCCGAAAATGTCTTTTTCTCGATTAAAAATACAGAGGGCGATTTTCATCTCATCCATGCTGCAGATGAGACCTTTTTACATGCTGTTGATCCTCATCGGGTCATTGTGGAATTCGATGCCTGGCGGGAATACAATGGTAACAACTATTTTCCCTGCTTTATGGGAGCAATATGGGCACCCAGATTTCGCTTGCTAAAGGATCTGGGAATCAAACGAATTGCAGTTCGTCTGAACTGGAATTCCAACAAAAATCCGATTTTTGCCATGCCCTGGGGAAATAATATCAATATCTTTGCGTTTTTGAAACTATCACAAGATCCTCTGCGATCTGCTGAGGATATCCTGACTGAATTTGTCGAGCATACCTTTCCGGCTACGGCTCGTCAGGCAGCGATCGATCTCTATTCCTTTTCTCCTGAATTTCAAGAGACCATCTACTATATCAAAAGCAGGTACAATGCTAATCATTCCAGAGTGCAGGATGATGATGCGGTGGATGATTTGAGGTACCTGCAACAATCCGGACTTTTTATCCACTCTGATGATTTTGACAAGAGACGTCAAAAGATCACATCTGTTTGTGAGAAAGCTCATAGACTCGTCGGACAGCTGGGTGAGGAGGTCCCACAGGAATGGATCGATGCGCTCAAAATCGGGATCCGGGTTGAACAGTTTGTGGCACTTGGGACCACCGATAAAATGGAAGCCATTTATTGGCAGCAAAAAAATAATGCTCTTCAATTCGAGCGAATTGTACAGAAACTAAAGCAACACCAAAAAGAATGGCAGGTCTTTCATCCGGAAAGCTATGATTCCATGAACGGTGAGGACTTGCTCAAGGATATTCAGTAGACTTGGCCCCCGATCATCGTCCATCAGAACTATCAAGATCTCCATCCGAAGATAGGGTCAATATTCCTTCCTTGATGTATTTGAGTTGACCTCTGAACCTTTAGGGTTTTTATTCATCCTTGTTTAAACGATTAGTCTATTCACTTCAGTAGATACCTCGGTCACTTGACGTGACCGAGGCTGATACTTTTGAGGAGATTTTTACTTTTCTCCAATTCATCGACCCAGTGATGGATTTTTTACTTCAAGAGTGTTTAGAACGTCGAGTTTTTATCTGATCATAGTATGCAGTTATGTTACAACATGCTTTTGCATCATGATCAGCTTTCCCTTATCTTTGGAATTGGTGTTTACTCTTGATTCTTCTGTTCGCGTGAAATCCCGTTTTTTATGGTATTCTTTCAGTCCCAAAGCCGAACCCGTTAGGTTTCATGAGACTTTTGGCAGAATGAGCTATACAGCTCTGCGGCCGGTGATCAGTCGCACGATAAGAACGATGACGGCAATGATGAGAAGCAAATGAATCAAACCACCAAAAGAGTATCCGGTCAACAAGCCCAATAACCATAGCACGAGTAAAATAACAAGAATTGTGTACAACATTTAGCTTCCTCCTGATAGATTCTTGATTACGATTTGGTAACTCTGATACTATTGTAAACGGTCAAAAGGAATGGATGCATCCCGCTGTGATACTTTTTTTCAAGGGGGTTGTACCCAATGTGATCAAATTATTTCTTCATAGAATTTATCTTGATCCTGATCTATTTGTTTTATATCATTAAAGAGGGGAAAATAACCCGTCAGCATTTCTCACAGGCATCCAGACCTCTCATATCAAATCGATGCGTCCCAGAATCCCTGATCAGGTGCACCCTGTGTTCGGCTTTGGTGGCAAAATAATCACAAAAGGAGACCAAAGATGACTCGATACAAGGTGGTTGCGTTTAGTTTACATTTGCGTAAAGAACCCAATATCATGGGAGAGATTATCGGATATCTTTTCAAAGACGATATCGTTGAACTGGAGTCTATATCCGGGGACAAATACTGGTATCGGGTGATCACAGAGGACGGTAACAGGGGATGGGCATCGCATAAATATCTGGTCAAAGTCGAGGAGGACTTGTACGAGGATGACCCTTCCTGGCTGACCATTGCCTTTCAGGAAATAGGTGAAAAAGAGTTTCCGGGAAATATGGAAAATCCGAGAATTCAGGCCTATCTTCATTCCACCAATCTCGGAGTCCCTTATTCCCTGCGTGACGAGACGCCCTGGTGTTCGGCTTTTGTCAACTGGTGTGTGGAACGTGCCGGATATGAAGGCACAGATTCTGCCTGGGCGCGGTCATGGCTGTATTGGGGTCAATCAGTAGAGACCCCGCGCAAGGGGACGATCGTGGTTTTTCGTCGGGATGTGAATAAAGGTCATGTCGGCTTTTATCTGGACGAGTCTTTGCGGAAAATCGAGATTCTCGGTGGCAATCAGAGCAATTGTGTGAATATCAGCAAATATTACAAATCCGATTTGCTGGGATACAGGGATATGGTTTGAAGTCTTTACACAACCGGTATGACTATTCAACCCCTCCGGGGTTGAGAGCATGGGGAGGGCGCTTTTCCTGGGGCGGGTTGCCTCAGGGTATTCTCTTCTGCCCCTCCGGGGCTGGGCTGGGGCGATACTTTTTCTGTAGCGTGTGCCCCAGGGTATTCTCTTCCGCCCCTCCGGGGCTGGGAGAAGGGGTGGTGGCCAGAGGAAATATTTAAGAGTTATAGATTTAAATACAAGCGATTCCGTGCACCAGACTTGCTTTAAAATAGAAAAAGGGATCCTGATAGTCATCAGGATCCCTTGTCTTAGTAGCGGGGGGAGGATTTGAACCTCCGACCTTTGGGTTATGAGCCCAACGAGCTACCAGGCTGCTCCACCCCGCGATGGTCATATATTATACAAAAAATAATTATAAATGTCAAGGGGAAATTTTCCAAACAGGGTCTTTTGATAAAAAACCTCCATCGATTGCAGCCTCGGAGTGAAGTAATAAAAAATAAAAGTGACCACCTCAAGTGTTAACCAGGTCTACACCCCACGTCCGAAACAGTAAAAATCTTCTCTCTCTCTCTGATTATCCTTTATCTCCCGAGCAGCCCCGGAGGGGCGTAAAAGAATATCCTGGGGCAACCCGCCCCAGGAAGAGCGTGCACCTCCATCCCCCCTCAACCCCGGAGGGGTTGAATAGTCATACCGGCTGTGCAGAGCTATGACTGACAAGAGATCTTGTTAAATCACGGCATCCGGGTCCTGTTTTGGAGAGAATTTTCCTTTCAGCCCCCCGAACGTACCCATTGATAAAATTTCCTCTGCACCCGTGTATCCCCCCAGCCAAGCCCCGGAGGAGCGCAATAAAATAGCCTATTCACTTCTTATACAATACAAATGCTCCAGTCCCCGCAGGATCAAATCTTTACCCACCAGTGCCGCTGAAGCGTCGATCTTGTCGTCCAAAGGATTGATGGCGAGTACCTTGAATTCCGCTCCCGGCTGCAGGACGGCAGTGACGCCATTGCGACCCGTGATATAGATGCGTCCGTCGGCAGCGACCGGAGAGGCATAGACGCCGTCAAGCTCATCCAGTTTCTCGCGGCTATAGAGCTCTTTACCGCTGGATGCATCGGTACAGGTGAGTTGTTCGTTGTTGCTGCGCAGATAATACAGATTGCCCTGATAGAGCAGAGGAGAGGGCGTATAGGGTGTATTGTCATCCAGGGTCCAGAGGATATGTGAGGTGCCCTGCAGGTCGCCTCTGGCGCCGGACAATCGGATGGCTTGTAGTGCTGCGCCGCGAAAACCGCTCATGACATAAACCACACCTTCGTGATGCACCGGTGAAGGAATCACATTCCGGGTGAGTCCGCTCACATACCAGATGAGCTCACCCGTTTCGAGATCATAACCGGCGGTCTGGTTGGTGGCCGGCACGATAACCTGATATCGGCCATCTACCGGTACGACCAGGGGAGTGGACCATGACGTCCCTTCATCCCGTTCGGTTTTCCAGAGAGATTCTCCAGTATGCTTGTCCAGTGCCATGATAAACGATTCGCCTTCATGATCCCAGTTGATAATGACCCTATCGCCGAACAGCGCGGGTGAGCTGCCCTCCCCAAAACGGTTGGTAATATTCATATCGCCCAGATCTTTTTGCCATAAAAGATTGCCGTCCATAGCCAGTGCATAAAATCCGAACGAGCCAAACGGTGCGATCAGGACTTCTCCGTCGGTAACACACGAGGCAGAGGCCCAGCTACCGTCTTTGTGCGTGCCCTCGTGTGGCAGTTGTTCATGCACTGCCTTTTGCCAAAGGATCTTGCCGTTATTGCGGTCAATGGCCATGACCATAAATTGCTGGATATTCTCTGTGGTTTTGGACATGCCGGCGGCGCGCATCCACATGGGGTGATCTGCTTGTCGGCCATCGCCTTTGTCTGCTGTTTTGTTCAGATTTATGGCCGTGGTGATAAAAACCTTGTCTTGCCAAACGACCGGAGTGGATAATCCCTTGCCCGGGATGGCAATCTTCCAGCGAATATTTGTCGTTTCACTCCATTGTACCGGAGGGGTCGC
>WJME01000029.1 GCA_014728115.1 Candidatus Zhuqueibacterota bacterium
GCATTACGCTTACCGGCGGTCACCGGGCAAAAATCGAGGAAAAGCCAGAGGTTCGCAAAGCCGGCGGGGTCTATTATACACCGGAATATATTGTCGATTATATCGTCGAACATACCGTGGGCGAGTTGCTCAAAGACAAGACACCCCAAGAGGTCAGCGATCTGCGCATTCTCGATCCGGCATGTGGATCCGGTTCGTTTTTGGTGGGCGCTTATCAATATCTGCTCGACTGGCATCGCAAAGCCTATGAAACTGAATATGAACGATCCGGCACGATTCCCACCAGTCCACCGGCAACCGGACAACGAAAACGCAAAAGCGATCCCCAGGCGATCTTTCAGGATCCCAACGGCCAGTGGGCACTCACCACAGCCGAGAAAAAGCGCATTCTGCTCAATAATCTCTATGGCGTCGACATCGATGCCAATGCCGTCGAGGTGACCAAACTGAGTCTGTTGTTAAAAGTCCTGGAAAATGAAAACAGCGAGACTCTGCACCATCAGCTCGGACTCTGGCACGAACGCGCCCTGCCCAACCTCGCTAATAATATCAAATGCGGCAATTCGCTCATCGGTCCGGATTATTATGATAATCAACAAGGGGCGCTGTTCGATGAACAAGAAATGCTGCGGGTCAATGCATTCGACTGGGAAAAAGAATTTGTCGAGGTGTTTGAGCAGGGTGGCTTTGATGCGGTGATTGGGAATCCGCCGTATGGAGCTCTATTTACAAATGCTGAAAAGCACTATATCAAAATAAAATATAAATCCTACAAAAATAGATATGACAGTTATATTTATTTTATAGAGAAGGGCTATACTTTAATAAAGAATGGTGGATATTTAAGTTACATTACTCCAGAATTATGGTTAAGATTGGATATGGGTGAAAATATCCGCCGAATCCTATTTGTCAACAAAGCTCTGACCAAAGTATTAGTCCATGGTGAAAAAGTTTTTTCTGATGCTATTGTCAATACTTGTACATTTATAGTTAGAAAAAATGGTCAAAATAATTATGTTTTGCTTGAATCTAAAAATAGCGAGTGGAAATTATCCTATGATTATTGGAGTAGTACAGATGGGTTAAGAATCGATTACAGAATTAACAACGTAACCAGAACAATCATTAGTAAAATTATTTCATCGTCAGATCAATTAACAAAACTTGGTAAAGCCACTCAAGGAATCACTCCATATGATAAATATAGAGGGCAAAGTGATAAGTTAATAAAATCACGAGCTTTTCATTTTGACAAAAAAAAAGATGAGACATGTGGAAAATGGCTAGCAGGCAAAGATATTTCACGCTATTTCAGTAAATGGAGCGGCGAGTGGTTAAGCTACGGCGATTGGTTAGCCGCTCCTAGGTCTCCAGAATTTTTCACAGGAGAAAGATTATTATTTCGAGAGATACCAGGAAAAAACAAAAGGATACAAGCAACCTATATTGAAAAAGAAGTTTTCTATCATGGACACAGTATCACTCCATTTAAAGTAACTAAAGACAATTTTTCGTCGTTATACATATTAGCTATTGTTAACTCCAAACTTATAAGTTGGTTTGGTCAATTGTTGCTGCCAAATTTTGGGAAAAGTATTTTTCCAAAATTGAATCCAAAAGATATTTTACAGTTGCCAATAAAAAAAATCGATTTAGAGAAACCGAAAGACAAAACCATATATACTCATCTGGTCAGCTCGGCACAGAAGAGGCTAAAACTAGAACAAAGCTTTGCTAAAACCCGTGATCCCCGCACCCGGGAACAATTAAAACGTCAAATCGACTCGACGGATGCCCAGATTGACCGACTGGTTTACGAGTTGTATGATTTGACCGAGCAAGAGATCAAGATTGTGGAAGAGAGTGTTTCGCGCTAAAAATGAGACATAGTTTTCAATGGTGATTGATACTGAAAGAGATGCTAAACTCAAAACCAGATCATTTCTGACACCGATCCATAGAATAACAAATATATTATCGGCGATTTAAAACAAAACGGATGAACCGTCCTTGACTGTATTCTCAAAAAAAATGTGCAGGGCAGAAACTTTTCAAAGCAGAGCTATATCCCTTTTCCAAAGGTGATTACCGCATCGAAAATGCCGATTATCGCTGACCAAAATGCAAGAAACTCTACCGCTCATCCAGCAAAGTCATTATCCGTGTGAGCGATATCTCTATGTATATTAGCTGCAATTTTGTTTAGAGCTATCAAACACGGAGACCTTTACACGTTCGTCCTTGGGCACGCTCTCAGAGCCCCAGAGCACAGAGCCTCAGAGAACAGAGGGTTCCACGGGAGACAGTACCACTCGAAAGCCGAAGTCCCCGCTCCAGTCGTCCGGACCGGACCCGCCACGGGAGGAACAACGCACCCCGCTGTCAATATGGCCGAACGAGCCGCCGCGCAAAACGCGAAGCATCTCATTTCCGGCTTTGAGATTCTCACTCTTTTTACCCGGTTGATAAGGATATCGATAGTCCGACGCCCCCCATTTTTTTCCCCACAGGCTGCGCGTCCATTCCCAGACGTTACCCGCCATATCCAGACAGCCGTAAGGACTTTTGCCTTTGGGGGAACAGCCGACGGCACTGGTCGTATCGATGTTTGCGTCAGTATAATTGGCAAAGCCAGGGTCGATTTCATTCCCCCATGGATAGGTTCTCTCATCATTGCCTCTGGCAGCTTTTTCCCATTCGGCTTCGCTGGGCAAGAATATCTGTGCCTTTTTCTCGACCATCATGGTTTTCAACGGTTCAGGAGTTTGTACGTCGCTCAAGAGTTTCTCCTGCAACCAGCGACAATAGAGCAGGGCTTCGTGCCAGGTAATATTGACCACAGGGTGGTTTGACGGCGCTTTCAGACAATCAGGATCCTTTGGCGTATGGGGTCTATCTTTGACAAAACAGGTATACTGCCCAACCGTCACCGGATATCGACCGATGTAAAACGTCGGCAAATAAAGCGAATGCGCCGGCCGGGCATCCTCATCCTTATCATCCCCCATGACGAATTCGCCGGCCGGGATCTCGACGAATCCCAGCAGCGGTTCGTCCGGAAGCTCGTAGAAATCGCGGCAAAAGCGCGGGTCGCCGAGGTTTGACAGGACCGTGCCGGCGCTGGCGCGTTCCACCGGGGTCAGGGCGCCGGCCTGTAGCAGCGAGACGAGACGTTGCCGCACATGGGTTAATGCATCTTTACGGGATTCGCGTTCCTCGAGCCGTTCCGGTTTTACCACCTCCAGGCACTCACCGGCCAGCCAGATGCGCTGCCAGTCCGGTTCGCTCTGAGGCGGGCGCCGCGGAGCGAGGTCGTTGACCAGCGGGATCACCCGGTCGGACTGGTTGTATTCATAGACCAGAATGCCCATAGCCAGCAAGATACTCTCGCGCCAATATCCGAGATTGTCCAATAAGGGCTCCAGCGTCGCCCACATATCGGTCTGTGAGGTGATAAACACTCCGGCCAGATATTCCTGAAACGTACGATGCGGAAAGGTAAACACGCCGCGCGTGCGTTCGATCAGTACCGAGGCGCGCAACCGCAGGGTCTCCAGGACCTCATCCGCCCAGTTCCAGTCATTCTTGCCCAGCACTGCCAGAGCACGCCGTAAATCGATTTCCCGGATATCCTGCAAGGCCTCGGTCTCTTGTCCGGTCTCACCCTGGTCTTTGGCCCGAAACGCCAGAGTACATAAAAGATCCAGGAGATCGATGCGTTTGCGGCCTTTGGCTTCCAAAGCGTTCAGCAGGGTGGGATTGGATTCTTTGCCGCCCAGCTTGGTCACTTCCCAGCGATAGAGCAGGATCTCCAGACACTCTTTGTACAGCAACACCCGGGCATCGGGCAACTCGCCCTTGTGCGCATGCACCAGGGTCATGACGGTCAACAGCAGCGGGTTGGGGGCCAGTTCTTTCATATCGGGTCGCTGCAAGGCCTGCTGCAATTTAGCGGCATATTCATCGCTCTTGCCTGGATCGATCTGACGCGTGCGCTCCAGCTCGTTGTACCAGACCGTGACAAAAGCATCGATCTGTTCATCGTTAAACGGTGCCAGGGTCTTGTTGGGGATCTCGTTGCTGTCGTGTTCCGGCTGTTCACTCGCCGGCAAACGCAAACGGCGTATGGCATCCTCATAGGACAATATTCGGCAGGTAGCCAGATAGCGGTTTTTCGGATAACGGTCGATAAACGATTCGATGACATCCCGCACAAAGGCGATGCGATCGGCACCGGCCACCTCATCCAGTCCGTCCAGCAATACCAGGCACCGACCTTGTTCGAGGCGCTTTTCCAGCACCGGCCACAGCTCGGTCATGCTGTTGAGGATAAAGGTCTGTTCAATATGATTCGATAAAACTGCAGGTCCGATCTCCCTGTCTGCGCTATAAAGCCCCGCCAGGTCCCGGACAATAATGCGCAGTGGAATCCTGTTTTCCAGCGCCTCGGCAGCGGGTCCCAAAGCCTTTTCGGTCCCATTCTTGTTAGGCAAAAACGCTTGTGCCAGCGAATAGGACAAATACTGCACCACCGTGGATTTGCCACTGCCCGGCTCTCCGAGCAGAACCAGCCGGTCATAAGCGGCCAGGGCATCCAGCACTTGCGGTCGTTTCTCCTCTTTATGGTCTTTGGGTCCGCGCAAGGATTCACC